>CAYLXB010000072.1:0-16973 GCA_964387495.1 uncultured Anaerolineaceae bacterium | reverse complement strand
TCGAATCAGCGATTATCGGCCTAGTGGATCGCATATTTACCCGCATCGGAGCCCAGGACGAAATCCACGCCGGCCAGTCCACCTTCATGGTCGAAATGATCGAGGCCGCCAACATCCTGCACCATGCCACCCAGCGCTCCCTGCTTATTCTGGACGAGATCGGCCGTGGCACCAGCACCTATGACGGCGTTTCAATTGCCTGGGCGGTAATCGAATTCATCCACAATCACCCCCACCTGCGCGCCAAGACCCTCTTTGCCACCCATTACCACGAGTTGACCCAGCTGGCTGACCTTCTGCCCGGGGTGCGAAATTACAATGTGGCCGTGACCGAGGCCGGCAGCAAGGTGGTCTTCCTGCATAAGATCGTCCCGGGCGGTGCTGACCGCTCTTATGGCATCCATGTCGCCCAGTTGGCCGGCCTGCCCCAGTCGGTCATCCAGCGTGCCAGTGAAATCATGGCGGAGCTGGAACGCTCATCGGGCAAAGCGATCAAGATCAATCCCAATGCTGCCCGGCAGGTGGCGCTCTTTCCCGAAACCAACCCGCTTCTGGATGAACTGAAGGCGCTGGATTTAAACACCCTCTCCCCTATCGAAGCCCTGAATAAGATCTATGAGTGGAAGAATTTTTACCTAAAGCAATAGAATAACCACTTTTATGTACCGGGTACGGGATCGAAACCAAAACCCCAGCCGCAGTGGCTGGGGTTTTGGTTTCCAGGACTGACTTCTCCAGGCTTATTCTGGCTTTACAGACTTCTTGCTTTTAAAGATCGCCCACACCGTGCCTGCCAGCATGATCACTGCCACAATGACAACGCCGATGTTGATCGAACCATCCGGATTCTGCATCGGATATTTGACAATGATGGGGGCAGCCAGCAGGCTGACCAGGTTGGCGACTTTGATCATCGGGTTCAGGGCGGGACCGGCAGTATCCTTCATGGGGTCGCCGACCGTGTCACCCACCACACCCGCCTTGTGGCGTTCAGATCCCTTGCCGGTATTGGCCTGCAGGTTGCGCGGCTCATCTTCGATCGCTTTCTTGGCATTGTCCCAGGCGCCGCCCGCATTGGCCATGAAGACGGCCAGCAGCTGGCCGGACAAAATGATGCCTGCCAGGAAGCCACCCAGCGCCTCAACCTGGAGCACCAACCCCACCAACAGAGGCATCAACACCGAAATGGTGGCTAGGGGGATCAGTTCTTTCTGCGCAGAGGCCGTGGAGATTCCAACCACACGGGCATAATCCGGTGTGGTTGTCCCTTCCATGATGCCGGGAATCTTAAACTGCCGGCGAACCTCCTCGACGATCTGCCCGGCCGCCCGTGAGACAGCCCGGATGGAGAGTGAGCCAAACAGCCACGGCAATGCGCCGCCCAGCAGCAGGCCGATGAAGACACGCGTGTCCGACACGCGGATCGAATCCATCACAGCCTGTCCAAGCTGTGACTGGACACGGCCGACATCTGTGATGTAGGAAGCAAACAGCGAAACGGCTGCGATTACCGCTGAGGCAATGGCAACACCCTTGGTGATGGCCTTGGTGGTATTGCCCACCGCATCCAAGTCAGCCATGATCTGGCGGGCCTTTTTCGTTTCCTCATCTTCCATATCATGCCAGGCCATCTCACCAATGCCGTTGGCATTATCCGAGATTGGGCCATAAGAGTCCATGGCCACATTGTTACCGGTGTGGCTGAGCATACCAATGCCAATCATGGCAACAGCATATAGGATGTAAGTCGGACCTTCAGCATTGTAGAGCAGCAGGCCAATGATGAAGCTGACCACGATCACAAACAACGCCCAAACGCTGGACTCCATCCCCACCGATAACCCGGAGAGGATGGTGGTCGCCGGGCCGGTATTGGTGGATTGAACAATCTCCTTGACCGGGGCTTTCTTGGTGGATGTAAAGTATGATGTCAGCGGATTGAAAGCCACCGCCAGACCCACACCCACAGCCGTTAGGGCTGCCAGACGCAAGTCATGCGCATACAACCACGCCAGGAAGATGGAAATGGTCACGGTGAAGACACTAGAGACTTCGTACGAACGGAACATGGCCTCTTCTGCATCATGGGCCCGCAGGAATTTGAGCGGGAACTTCTCCCAGATTGGCACCGTGAAGGTGCCCAGCATCGAAGAAATCACGCCCACCGCGCGGATGATCAGCGGATAAACGATCCACTTCAAGTCGCCCGTGAGCGCCACCAGCGCCAGGCCGAGGATCAAGCCCGAGACAATCGTCACCTCGTAAGACTCGAAAATGTCAGCAGCCATACCAGCGCAATCGCCCACATTGTCGCCAACCAGGTCGGCAATTACCGCCGCGTTGCGCGGGTCGTCCTCAGGAATATCCCGTTCGACCTTGCCCACCAGGTCCGCACCCACATCGGCTGCCTTGGTGTAAATGCCGCCGCCAACGCGCATGAACAGGGCCAGCAGCGTACCGCCAAAGCCAAATCCGAGCAGCGCATCCGGTGCCGCTTTACCGAACACAATGAAAATCAACGTACCGCCGAGCAGGCCAAGGCCGTCAGTCAGCATACCGGTGATCGTCCCAGCATAGTACGCAATTGAGAGAGCCTCGTTGAAGCCCCGGCGGGAGGCGGAAGCCACGCGGATATTGGCCTGCACAGCCATGCGCATCCCCCATTGACCAACGGTCAGCGAGAATGAAGCACCCATGATAAAAGCAATTGTACGCCCAAAGGCAATCACGAGTTTAATGCCGTTATCGCCTAGGAATTTGAATTCTTCCTGCGCCTCCAGGCTGGGTGGAACGACATACACGCTCAGGAACATCACCACCGTCAATATGCCAATAAGCGGAAGAATGGTCTTCAACTGGCGGCTCAGATAACTGTCTGCACCGATGCGGATCGCATTCCAGACTTCCTGCATCTTGGCCGTGCCTTTATCCTTCTTGAGCACCGTACCGCGCAACCAATAGGCATATGCCAGACTGATAAATGCTGCCAGCAGGACGAACAGGATTGCAACCTGTTCGAAGTTGTTGAGTCCATGTCTGGAACCCATTCCCAATAAATCAAGCGTCATGCTTCCCTCCAAAACAGTGAAAATTAACAATGCACCCCGGGCAACGCAGCGTGACTAAAGCGAAGGGGTGCATAGCGGGTCAATTCTACTCAATACAACCCGAACTGTCAACGACCTTTTGTACTCGTTTTTTCTGACTGTTAGCTACAAAATGCACATACATTCTTGTCGTATTCAAACAAATTCACACAACTCAGTCCTTCCCAGTTGACAAAGCGCTTCAAATCTGATAATATCGGTCAAATTTTATTAAAGGATTCACTTAATGCTCCCTGAAATCGACACACAATCAGTCACACTAACTCCCGAGGCCGCCCAGGCAGTTCGCGATATGCTTGCCCAGCGAGGCCTGGAAGGATATGCGCTACGAGTCTATGTTGCCGGCCAGAGCTGCCATGGTGCCTATTTCGGTCTCGCACTGGACAAGGAAGCCCGTGACGGCGATACAGCCTTTGATACCGAAGGTTTACAGGTACTTGTGGACAACCAATCACTGGACTACCTGCGCGGTGCGACCATCGAATACGTTGTGGATCCGCAGCAGGGCGCCGGATTTGTGGTTAACAGCCCGACAAACTCCCTGTCGGAAGAAGGCTGCGGGTGCGGGAGCAGTTGCTCCACCTGCGGGCAGTAACCCAGAAATCTGATCAAAAAAGGCCTTGACGGCCTTTTTTGATCACAAATTCATGTTTCCACTCGACGCTCAGGCTGCCCTCTCAGCAAAAACATACTTGGCCGTCGAAAACCCCAATACTACGACCTTCCCCTCGACTTCAATCGTGATTGTCTGGTTGAATGGTAATACTTCTTTCACTCTGGCCGGCACGCCGGGAATCACCCCATTGCATTCCAGAAACTCCAGCAAAGGTGCATTCTCCTCAGCCAGTTCATGAATACGGCGAATGACGACCGCCTCGCCAGCCGGGAGATCGGTCAGAGCCACCCACTTCTCCACTGCCGATTCGCATCCTGGCAGAGGGTTACCGTGCGGGCAGGTTTGCGGGTGTCCGAGTTGCTCCATCAGGGCGTTTTCGGTCATGGCCGATATGGCATGTTCCAGATGATGCGCCTCCCCGTGCAGTTTCGACCACGGCAGGGTTTTCTGCATCATCCACTCCATCAGCATGTGGCGCCTCATCACAATCCGGGCCGCCTCCCAGCCTGTTTCTGTCAGGTGCGTGCCATCCTTGGACATATTGATCAGCCCATCCCGGGTCATGCGTTTGAACGTGTTGGTGACCGTGGGCGACGATACTCCCAGCAGGTCTGCCAGGAAAGCCCCCACCACCGGCTCGCCGTCCCGCTCTAATACATAGATCAGGGAAAGATAATCTTGGATCGTGGAACTCAGCTTGGAAATTGTGACATTTGTCATAATGAATTATTTGTAATTAATATATACTAATATTATAAATTAGCGTATACTAATAACGTGTACGATTAACTGATTATATCACCTGCTGTGACAGCGGTGCTCTCACCTGGCTTACTTACGAGAGTGAGATAGAAAGTGGAAAACGCTGCAACCGGCACAGGAGTCAGGATGCCATCCAATACAGATCAAATTTCCATGGCTGAACTTGCTTCCGGAGAACATGCCATACTACTCGCAATCCTGGGCGGCCGGGCCGTAAACAACCGTCTGGCCTCACTGGGCTTCACGCCCGGGGTGGAACTGAACATGACCCAGAATTTCAGACACGGCCCACTCATCGTAACCGTACGCGGCACACGCGTTGCTCTCGGGCGCGGGGAAGCAGCCCACATGCTCGTCCAGCGGTGCAAATCATGAGTGACTGCCACCCTGATTCCACCGGGGTGATCTCCCGCCAGAATCACGTTCTTATGGATGTGCCGGTGATCGCCCTCGCCGGACAACCCAATATGGGTAAGTCCACGTTATTCAATTTGCTGACTGGCTTGAACCAACACGTTGGCAACTGGCCCGGCAAGACAGTCGAGCGCCGCGAGGGGAGCTTTGTCTGGGAGGGCGGTCCATACCGCTTGGTGGATCTGCCCGGCACCTACAGCCTGACCGCCAACTCACCCGAAGAAGTCATTGCCCGTGAGTTTATCCTGCATTCCCAGCCCCAGGTGGTGGTAGCCGTCGTCAGTGCCGCCAACCTGGAACGCAGCCTCTATCTTGTGGCCGAACTCGCGGCCCTGCCTGCCCCTCTGGTGGTCGCGCTGAACATGATGGACGTAGCCACCCAGGAGGGGTTGCGCGTTGAACCGGCCGTGCTCGAGGCTGCCATCGGGATGCCGGTGGTACCCATGACGGCCAGCCATGCCATCGGTGTGAAGGAACTACTCACCGTGATCCAGGCTGTTTTGACCGATGAACGCCTCACCACCCCGCACCTTCCCAGGGTGCGGGCCGATCACCAGGAAGTTCTAACAACCATCGAAAGCCTGATCCAGGGTCATGTTCCTGCCCCCTATCCAACCGACTGGGCAGCCCTCAAACTGCTGGAAGGTGATACAGAAATCGCCGGCCTTCTCCAAGCCGGTTTGCCCCCGTCCGCCTGGGCCGAAGTACATGCCATTCTCCGCCAGCACGATGACGCCTTCCTGGCTGTTGCCTCCGGTCGCTACGAATGGGTTGGGCAGATGGTCCGCGCCGCGGTCACACGACCCCGCCTCGGCCAGATTGGGCTTACTGAGCAGCTCGACCGTTGGGCGGCCCACCCCATCTGGGGCTTGGCCATTCTGGCCGGGATACTGGGGCTTATCTTCTGGCTGACCTTTACACTCGGCGCCCCCCTGCAGGATCTCCTCGAAAGCCGTGTCATTGCGCCGCTGGCTGGACTGGCCGACACTGCACTTGCATCAGCACCCTTCTGGCTGCGTGGCTTACTGGTCGACGGTCTGATCGGCGGCGTCGGTTCGGTGCTTACCTTCCTGCCCATCCTGGTCATTTTTTTTGCCGCCTTTGCCCTGCTCGAAGATGTGGGGTACATGGCTCGCGCCGCCTATGTCATGGACAATCTGATGCACATCATGGGCCTGCACGGTAAATCCTTCCTGCCCCTTTTCCTGGGTTTCGGCTGCAATGTCCCCGCCATCATGGGCACCCGCGTCATCGACTCCTGGCCGGCGCGTCTGCTGACCATCCTGATTGCTCCACTGGTGCCGTGTACCGCACGCATGGCTGTGGTAACCTTCATCGCTCCGATCTTCTTCGGCGCCAGCGCCCTGTGGGTCTCATGGGGATTGGTGCTGGTGTCCCTGCTGGCGCTGGTTTCCAGCGGCGCCCTGCTCAACTGGATCATTTTCAAGGGCCAGCGTTCCGCCTTCATCATGGAGATGCCGCTCTACCACATCCCCAATACCCGTACGATTGGGCTGCTGGTCTGGCAACGCTCCCTGTCCTTCGTCCGCAAGGCCGGCACAGCCATCCTCCTGATGGCCCTGGTCGTCTGGGTGCTCTCCTTCCTGCCATCCGGTGACCTGGATAGTAGTTACTTGGCCCGCTTCGGACGTCTGCTCGAACCCCTGGGCCGCTGGATGGGCTTTGACTGGCGGCTGACGGTGGCCTTGATCACCAGTTTTCCGGCCAAGGAGAACGCCATTACCACCCTGGGGGTGCTTTTCGGCAACTCGCCGGATGCCGGCCTGGCCGAATCCCTAGCCGGCGCTTACTCCACCGCCTCGGCCCTCTCTTTCCTGGTCGTGACCATGCTCTTCATCCCCTGCATGGCCACCGTGGCCGTTACCCGGCAGGAGACCAATTCCTGGCGCTGGACGCTTCTTAGTCTGGCCCTGCTCCTGGGAATTTCGCTTGCAGCCGGGACGATCGTGTATCACTTGGCGCTTTACATAGGAATTTAACCATGCTTGAACAACTGCTCGCAGAAATCCAAAAAGGCGGCACCTTCGAGGTTGCTGCCCTCGCCGCCCGGTTTGGCACCACTCCCGGGCTGGTCCAGGCCATGCTGGAGCATCTCCAGCGCAGCGGGCATATCCAACCTTACCAAACCTGCGGCAGTCCTTGCAGCGGCTGCAGCCTGCAAAAATCCTGCCTTCACTCCGCTCAGACTCCGCGCCTGTGGCAGGGCTGAGCAAACCAACCTATGGCAGTGTGTAAGTAACGAACAACTCCGGCCTTCCGGTTGGGTTGTTGCCGCTGAAAAATCTCATCAGGTCCGCCTGGGAATTGTCGTTATCCCCTGCCGCAAAATACAGCCGGAACTGAGTCGCGCCGGCTTTGTTGATATATCCCAGCCCGGCTGCATTCAGCCGGGCGCTGTACCAGCCGATTGAAGGCCGTTTCCCAAAGGTGCCCACCTTTTTCCCCGTGGGAGATGCCTGGAAGTCGGTCGCTTCCAGGCTGGCTGCCCCATATGTGCCCCCTTTAATATCTGCCAGCAAGTTATCCAATACTGTGAATGGATTGCTTCCCACTGGCTTACCGTATTGCTTAACCCGCAACACTGCCGAACTGATGGCCGCCTCTGCTGGCAGGCTGGAGGTGTCGAAGGATAGGATTGCCCGGTACTGGCGGTCGAGGACATCATCGCCCAACCGGAAGATTCTGCCGGTGGCGTTAAGGCTGCCGCCCGTATTGCTGTTCTCGCTCGACTCGAGCACCCACCCGTCGTAAACCCCTTGTGATGGAATGGATTGTGCCTTCAAGGCATGTTGGATTTCGAGCGCGCCAATATCACAAATGGCCAAGTCATCCCCGTCGCCATCTTTGGGACGCGGGTTCCCCAACTGGTCCAGGTTGCTGACAGGGGATGCCTCACAGAGGGCCTCATTGCCCCCGTCGATCGCCGGGCTGCCATAGCCTGGACTCATCCCATATGAAGTCCCCGAAAGAGGTCCGCTCAATATCGGATTCTGGCACAGGTCATGCATGCCCGATTTGACATAGGCCCTCGTTCCCCCGCAGGTGACATCCTTGACCCGGTGAATAACGTTGTAGTCCGAATTTAACTTCAGGCTGCTGCACCCTTCCTGGTAGAACAGGAAGGTCATGTCTCCAGGGTTGAAATGGTACTCATCTCCCAGGAAGATGTTGTTCCGCGCCGTGATCTTCTCGCTGCCGTTGCAGGCAAAGCCATCGCGCGGCCCGCCTCCCACCAACCCATCGCCCTGGCCGTAGAAAGTCGAGTTGGTGATGGACATCTGCTCGCCCCCCGTAAAGGCAAGTTCCAGAGTGTTGCCGAGTGCCCGGCAGTGGTCAACCCAGTATGCATAAGGCTTTCCCACGAAGAAAGCACAGTTCCCTGTCAGTACGCTGTTGCTGATCTGGGTCTGTCCGGCAACCTTGACCTGGTTGCCGGCGTTGCCCTCTGCGCGCACGCGGTTGAGCCGGACCGTCCCTCCAAGTGAATGGTAAAGCAGGTCCAGGCCATCAGAAGTGTTGTGCAGGAAGGCCGAATCCTCGATCACCCAGTTTCCGCCGGTCGCCCCCGTGCCTGCGCCATCCCCATAGCCGCCAGCCTCCTGTCCCCAGCAGCCAGTTGGCTTGCCTCCAGGGTAGGTTTCACCGCAGCCGTTCCATTCGACCAGCCAGTGGCGGAATGTCAGGGTACCCGAATTTGAGTCGCCGGCATCATCCCACAGATCGCCATCCCAACCAACCCAGCCGTTGGCGGCAATCCGCACATTTTCCACGGTCCAGTCGGTCAGCCTGCCAGCGTGGACGCCGCCTGCAGCCAGCCCGTGGATGTTGAGGTCGCGCAGCAGCACGTTGGTCGAATCTTCGGCATACAGGCCAATGGCCGCCCAGTTGCCATAAGGAGGCGAATTCCGTTTGCAGGCCAGGCTGCCGGAATGGCCCTCGACGCAACCGGAATGGTCGGTGATCTCGAAGCAGGCAATCTCGACGTTGCTGGCGTCGGTCAGGTTGAGGATGAACCACGGCCGCTCTGAGCCCCAGAGTTCAGGCGGGTGACTGCATCCGGAATCCCAACCGGTCCCCAGGATGCGGGTGGGTTGGGCCGGGCTGGGTCCACTTGGGATTGCCGGCATGGTACAGTCATAAGAACTGTCTCTGTCGCATTTACCGGCCCCGGGTGCGCCGTATCCCATCTTATAACTGCCTTCCGCTATAATGAGCGTATCCCCGCCTGAAATCCGCACCGTCCCGCCAGGCGGCAGGGCGCGAAACGGATGGTCCCAGGCACAGGGTTGGCTCGTACCACTGCCAGGATAGGCAGCGTTGGTAAGCCCGGTGCATTGCATTGGGCTGCCTCCGTCTGGGCGTACATAATACACCCTGCCGAATGGCTGCGCCGGAATATCTGCCGTGCCAGTTTCGAGGCCGCTGGAATTCGGCCCGGTTCTTGCAGAAAGGACCAGGATTACACCGGTTGCCATGGCCGTGATGGTCAGGAAAATTGGAACCAGTAATGTGCGCGTACCGTCGGTTAATCGTTGAGCAAGAATCGCCCCCTTGTCGATTGAACAAGAGTATAGGTGCGTGCGTAACATGGGACTTTCCTTTCGGCAGCTCCCGGAGTGAGTCCGCCTGTCTCATTATACGCATCCCTTGGGCTCCAATACAAGACGCCCCCCATAAACTATGCCATGGAGGGCGTCTTCACACCGCCGGCCGGAGGGCCAGGTTTCACTGCCGGCCGGCATGGATAGGAGCGCAAATATCCACCAAGTTACTGCCCTCGGGCGCGGATGTACTCGCTCACATCCACGTTATAGACTACGTCCTCGAGCGAAAACACCGCCCAGGGCTTTCCAGTGTCCATCCATGTGACCGAACCGACCGCGCTGAGGTTTGTGCTTTCAATCTTCCCGCCCTCGACGCTCCGGATGATCCACAGAATCTTCTTTGCCTGAGCGCCTGCATCCCGGTAGCGCATGGCCTCCATCGAATCCAGCAGGCCTGTTTCCGGGTTGAAGCGTAATACGAAATTCTCTTCCTGCTCACCGAACGGAACAAACAGCAGGGCCGTATTGTCGTCCACGCCTTCCCAGCGCACTCGTGGATCCGTTATCCAGATGGCCGGGAACCAGGCCGCCTCCGCCCAAACTGCCAGGTTGGCTCCCTGGTTGATATTCGGATCATTCTCATAGGTATCCATTGGGAGTTCGAAGTAACTGGAACCATCCAGGTAATGTTCGTTGACCTTCATGACCGGCAGACCATAAAAGGTTGCCTCGAAGTAGTGCCGGTAATCCCGGCCGGCATTATGGATGATGACAAAGCGCGCCGGCATCTTCACGCCGAACGGACTCATCTCCGCCCGGCCCTTGAGGACAACTGTGTCGATCACCGGGACGGTATCTCCGTAAACATTGTGATAAAACCTTTCCACCGGCACCGGCAGGCCCACTGGCAGGGGTACACTTTGCAAGGCCGGTGTCCGCTCCGGATGGTCTGGAAAGGGTTTCGGTTTTATTTGCAGCCCCAGCCAAGCCAGGAAGAACAGCCCGGCCAGGATGCCTGCAACGATTAAAAACGTTTTCATAACTCTCCTTATTACGGCTTCGGACATGTTTCCGGAAGCACTTTGTTTACCATCACATCCACAAACTGGCCCAGGTTGGCGCTCCCCAGTCCATGGCCCCCCTCAAGCCAGATCAATTCCTTATGAGGCGCATCCAGAACAGCATAATACTGTCCCACCAGGGAAGCCATCGCATTGACATCATCCCGCCCGGCAAAAATATAGACTGGCACTTCCAGCCTGGATGCCTGGGTCATGAAATCGAGGTCTTCCAGTTGCGGGTAAACGACCTCAAAGGATTCCATCAGGCCAAGGGTATGGTTGATTTTATCCACCAGTCCATACTCAGGAGCCATGAATGGGATAAGCGGCACGACGACGGTATAACGCGGCGACTGCATATAATCGTTCAGCACATCCAGGTAAGCCACATATTTGCCAAGCATATCATCACCGCGATAGGGAGGCGGGCCGTTGCGCCGCAATTCTTCCAGAGTCCTGGTATCTCCACGCTCAGCCAGATAGTCCAGCGCAAACTGATATCCCATGACATCATTTTGGGTCGTGTTGACCATCTGCCCGTTGCCTATATAGGCATAATATAACCCCAGGTACTCCTGTACCAGCCAGATGCCCAGGATGCTGGTCCATGAGACACCATAGACATAGATCTTATCCTGGCCAAAGCGGTCCCGCAGATACAAAGTCAGTGCATGTGCATCTTCGACAAAGCGCTCTTTGGTGAGGTCAGAGATTCGGACAGCACCGTAGGATTTCCCGGTCCCGGGTTCGTCCCAGCTCACAACCACAAAATCCTTCTCCAGCGGTTCGAACAACGTCCGGGTAGCAAAACCACCGCCGCCAGGTCCCCCCATGCCCAGGTGCAGCAGAATGGGCTTGCTCGTATCGTACCCGCGGATGGAAATCCACTGCTCCGTACCATTCAGGGTCACCTTTTCGAGGCTGGCGATGGAATCCGGTACCGGGTTTCCATTCTCATCCTGAATGGACGGGGTGGCGGCAAAGACTTGTGAAGCGATGACGGCCAGGATGCTCACCAGAACCATCCCAGCTAGGCCGGTCAGAATCCCGCGCCGGGCAGGTTTGACCCGGAACTGCAGAATGATCAGGGCAACATCCGCTGCGAAAAGCAGCAGCCAGGCCCATCCAGGGACGGCAGTGGTCAGTGGTAACGCAATCACGATCAGGCAAAGCAGGAACATAACCAGGGTGGCCAGGATCCTCCCCAGAATGGCCGCCAGGGTAAGTCCAATCTTTCGAACAGGTTCGGTCTCTTTTGTCATACCCAGATTTTCCTGAAATTTCCAGATTTATCACTGGTTCTTTGCTGCCCAGGTTGCCCCGGCGATCAACCCCGCATCAATGAGAAAACGAACCGGCAGGGAAGGCTGGACAAAGGTCAGCACAAAGATGGCAATGACCGCTACAACGGCAACCGCCAGGGGTTTCCGCCATTCCCGCTTGAACAGGTACAATCCCATTCCAACCAATCCGGACAGCAGGGCTGCCAGCCACAGGCCGATTTCAACCGGTTCTGTCCAGGCCGGCTCTGTCCGCCCTTCCGCCCGCAGTTTGATTCCCCGGATCATGTTCTGCTGCATGACGAAGCCGCCGGTGTTCATCATAAAACCCATGATGGGGTTTTCTTCATCCGAGGCCGGAACTTCGATGGCGAAGCGCACCAGCAGGCGGGTCTTTGCGCCGCCCTCAAGCGGCTCGATATACCAGCCCCAGACCCACATAAAGGGCACAGGTGTGATGGAATCGGCCAGCAGGTATTTCTGCGGGATGACCTCGCGAATTTTCAGCGAACCTTGAATGATCGCATCTCCCGGCTGCGGGTTTTGCCACTCCGGGTGGGTCGCATCGGCGTTCACATACACAACCGTGTAATCTTCCGCCCCCATCAGGGCACCCACCCGATTCTCGATGAAGGTGTAACTGTAAAACCCGCCGCGCGTATCGCCAAGCTGAGCGATCCACGGCCAGACATCTTCCGGTGGGGCATCGATGGTGACAGCATTCGTCCAAAACAGGGTCCGTCGGACAGTCAAATCGTCGCCGGGCAGAGATCGCTCCGCTTCCTCTGCGGTGGCTCCCCAGCTGGGGATGGCGCGCAGGGTCAGTGCAAAAAGTCCGTAGATCAACAGGCAGGCAAGCAGTAAACCTGTAAACAGGCGGACAATAATGGATGTTGATCGTTTCATAACCGGTTTCCTATACTTGCTGCTCTATTACTGTTCTCCATCGCCTCGCCCGCCACCATCAAAGCAACGGTATCCACCAATCCGGCCGGCACGGTCAGCACCACCGCAGCAGCAACTTTATAAAATTTCTTCCATTGGACGTTACCAACATTGATAACCGGATATTCCATCAAAGCACTCTCCTTGGTTGGATTGATTCGCCTTGCAAATATTACGCGATATGGTTGTCGGGGTTGGGTCTCAGCCGGAGCAAAGCCAGGAACGGCTTATCGAATTCCTGTTTGAGCAAATGGAACTTGGCAATCACCAGCCCCAGCCAGGGAACCTGCAGCCAGCTCAAGGGGATCATGGCGATCAGGAACAGCATCGTCCCAACCAGCCCGGCCTTCACGAATTTTTGTTTGTATAGCAGCAGCAGCGCCATCGTAATTTCGAAAACCATCAAGAGCAGGCCAAAAACCAAGGGGCTGACCAAGTTAAGGACAAATATGAATACCTTCCCGTAGAACGGGATCAGGGCCTCATTGGCATAATCGAGATAGGCCTGCGGGTTTCCAAATGTAAAAGATCCATTGACGCCCAGCGCCATAGCCAGGTAGAAGAACCCTAGGAAGATCCGCCCCGCGTTGGGCCTCGCAAAACAAAGGATCACGACCGCCAGGACAAAGGCTGAACTTACCAGCATGGGAACAAGCATGTACGCTAAACCTCTTTTCTCGTTGTTTTTTTGCACCAGTTGTCAAGTTACAGGATTGTCTGACAAACGGCCAAAGTATATTACCGAATGGCATTATTGGCAATATATAGACCAATCGTTATAACGATATCATTCCCCCACTACACTCTGCCCAACGTTTTGAATTTTAGGGAATAACAAAGCGAAAGCAATCAATGTTTTTGTGGCTATGCGACATGACATCCAGGCCCTGCTTCCCTTTGACATGGATTGTATTCCAGGTACTATCCTTGACATTATGTAGACCGGTTGCTACAATCAATGCAACAAGGATGGTGAAACATGTCGGATGCCCGTGCCCGCATCATTTTGACCATGGCCCGGCTGATTGAAAAGCAGGGTTACCACGCTACCGGGGTCAACGAAATCATCCAGGAGAGCGGTGCGCCCAAAGGCTCTCTCTATTACTATTTCCCCGGCGGCAAGGAACAAATCGGCGTGGAAGCCGTCCTTGAATCCGGCCGGATCATCTCCACCCGCCTGAGCGGCATCCTGGAGCAACTCCCGGACCCGGCTGAAGCCGTCTCGAACTTCCTGGCGCGGATGGCGGATAGCGTGGAGTCTTCGAAATTCGGGTTGGGCAGTCCCCTGACCACAGCCAGCGTCGAGACGGCGCTCTCCAGCGAGGCGATCAACAAAGCCTGCCGGGAGGCCTTCGAACAGATCCTCTCCGCCTTCAAAGACAAGTTTCTCCAGACTGGCTACACCGAAACCCAGGCATCCGAGCTGGCCATGCTTGTGACCACCATGGTTGAAGGGGGCATCCTCATGAGCCGGACATATCACCATGCCGGGCCGCTCCGCCTGGCCGGCAAGCACCTGGAAACGTATTTAAAAAGCCTGTCACCTTCAAGTTGAGAAAAGCAACATCTTGGAAAATCCTGCTCGAATCGAACAGGCCACTTAAGCAAGTGGCCTGTTCTGGATGAGTCATGTTTTTCCGAAGTTATCCGCTTTGGTTTTCGCTGTAAGCACCTGTTTTATTTCTGCCCGATATCCTTCGCACAGCGAAAACCCACGTAAGCCCCGTAATAACTCGGATCCACATCGAAGCGGGTATCGCTCCGGGCAGCGCCGGATTTAACCCCAAACATGTGGAAAGAGCCGCCGCGCAGGACGCGCTTGCCCGTCTTGGTCGGGCTTTCGCGGCCATCATCCGGGTCATAAGGATAGGGCTGGAACAGTGAACTGGTCCACTCCCAGACATTCCCCGACATATCATACAAGCCGTAGGGGCTTCGGCCCGCTTCATACGCGTCGACCTGGGTGGTATCGTTCGTGCAACCTGAGAGATTTGAATAGAAGCAGTCCCTTTCCTGGCTTTGCCAGGGAAAAACCCGTCCGTCGGTGCCGCGTGCTGCCTTCTCCCATTCGGCTTCCGTGGGCAGGCGCGCCCCCCTCCACGCACAGTAAGCTCTTGCCATCCACCAATCGACATAGATCACGGGATAATTGTTGTAGAATGGGGAACTGAAATAGGCAGTCCGGGAAATGGAGCCATGCTGTCGGGGTTCCCTGCATTCGGGGGAATCGCAGTCGGCATACATCTGGTTTGTGACTTCAAATTTATCGATATAGTAAGCATCCAAGGTGACGGCATGTGCCGGGCGCGAGGCCGTATCCACGCTGTCATTGCTGCCCATGGTGAACTTCCCGGCCTGCACGAGCCGCATGGGAACCCCAGAATCATCCTTGATCTCCTCCGGCATGGGTGTTCGGGTCGGAGGAGCATTCGTTGCCGTGGCTGCCAATGTCTCCGTCGGTGGTGGCAATGTTGGCGTGGGGGGAACGGCTGTGGGCATTGCCGCTGCCCGCGAAGGGGTTACAGGCGCAGCCCCAAAGTTCACAGAGATTATATCCGGATAGGAATACAAAAGCCAGCATCCGGCGATCGCAGCGACCAGTATCCCTCCGCCAAGAAGCATGGCAAGGATCGTGGGAATCACCAAGTTCTTCTTGCCCCGCGCCGCAGGCCCAGCTACCGCCCGGGTCGGGACATAGGCAGAAGGCATTTGCGTTCGAGGCTGGCTGGGGGGAATGGGGGTAATGGTCGGCACGGGGGTGGGCACGCTCGGCCTTTCGACCGTTCCGGTCATCTGTTCACGCAGTTTTTTCGTCTTGATCGTCGAAGCCCGCACCGGCTCGCCGCTCATCAGCCTTTCCAGTTCATCCACAAACTCGTGAATGTCCTGGTAACGGTTTTCGGGGTCCTTGGCCAGCACCTTGAGCAGGACCGATTCGATACCCCTTGGCAAGTCCGGAATATAATTTGTGGGCAGCGGCAGCGGATCGTTTGCCTGTTTGAGCAGGATACCGGCCGGTGTATCGGCAACATACGGGCGGTGGCCGGTAATCATTTCATAGAGCACCACTCCCAGGGAGTACATATCCGATTTGGCAGTAGCCTCGCCAATCCACTGCTCGGGAGCCATGTAGTCGGGCGTGCCAAGTCCTGCGCCGCTCTCGGTGATGCTGGTGGTGGTCTTGCCTTTCTCCCCGTACATCTTGACCAGCCCAAAATCCGTTAATAGGGGCTCCCCATTTTCGGTCAGCATGATGTTGGAGGGCTTGATGTCCCGGTGGATGATATTCCGGTCGTGGACATACTCCAGGGCATGCGCAATCGGCAGGAGTGTTTGGACCGCCTCCTTCCAGGGAATGGACACCCCTAGCCGGCTTTTAAGTGTTCCGCCGGGAAGATAGACCATCACAAGGTACGGTGAGCCATCGAACTCGCCGTAATCAATGACAGGCACTATATTGGGATGGGAAAGCTTGCCGAGGGACTTGGCTTCCCGCTCAAAGCGTTTGAGCAGCGTTTCCATTTCATCCGGTGAAAAGACTTCACGTCGGATGACTTTAATAGCAACGTAACGTTCAAGGCGGGGATCCATGGCTCGATACACGGTCGCCATCCCGCCTTCTCCCAGCTGTTCTAGGATCTGATACCGTCCGATTTCTTTCCCGATTAGCCTGTCGGTCATGATAGTTCCTTATTTGGCAGGTAATGAATGAATACACTACAAAATCATTATACTTGAAGCAGGCCGAAAATTACCACTGGCTGGGCCGGAAAAATCTTTTACGATTCAAGACCTCCAAATTAATATTGCCGCCAAAGACGAACGCTTGGAGGCTTGATCCATTCAAGCTGACGATCGCGGTGCTCCATTCCGAGTTTTGGTGGAATAGCTGCTGTACAACTGATTATTGATATCCCGGGGTTCCCACAGGCAAATAGCAGGATGCACAATAAGAATACCACTCCCCCATTCGAAACATCGGTTTCTGGAGAGCACACATCTTCGTCACTCCTTCAACATATGGCGCATCCTTATCACTAGAGCACAAAGACAGGCCTGTAACGAATCATCAATTGCAAAATCACGACAAATCAGACGATGAGCGCCAGCACCCCAATCACGAGCTGAATCACTCCCAAACCAAGAAGAACATATTCAGACACTTTATTACATCGTAAACTAAGTTTCTTTGAATTTATTATTGGCAGAATGAACAGCAACAT
>CAYLXB010000071.1:0-17191 GCA_964387495.1 uncultured Anaerolineaceae bacterium | reverse complement strand
TTGAATGTGCTCTTCAGTTTTGCGTTTGCCTGGATTTTCGAACGCCTGGGCTGGATGCCGCACGGCGGCCTGGCCCTGGCCAACTCGCTCGCCACCGCCCTGGAAGCCTCCGCACTCTTCCTGCTCATGCGCCGCCGCTTGCAGGGCATCGCTGGGCCGCAGGTGGCCCGGGGTCTCTTCCAGGCGCTGGCCGCCGCGGCCGCCATGGTCCTCGGACTGCTGGCCTGGCTGCGCCTCGCCGCCGGCTGGCCCTCCTGGGCATCTGCCCTGGGAGGCATGGCGCTCGGCGTTTCACTCTACACCCTGGCCTGCACCCTGCTGCGCGTCCCCGAACTCGGCTCCCTGCTCTCCGCCGTGCGCCGGCGCCTGGCCCGCTGACTCACCCCCAGATCAGCCAGGTGACGATCGCGATCAGGACCCCCAGCAGGATGCCGCCGATCACCTCCACCGGTGTGTGCCCCAGCACCTCGCGCAGGTCCTTCTCGGAGATGGGGTGTCCGCTCAATAACTCGTTGACCAGCACGTTGATCTTCTGCGCCTGGATGCCTGCCTGGCGGCGCACGTTGGCGGCGTCATAGACCACCACAATGGTGACGGCCACCCCCAGCGCGAAGATCGGCGAGTCGAAGCCGTAGAACAGCGCCGATCCCAGCGTGACAGCCACCATGGTGGCCGAATGCGAACTGGGCATGCCGCCCGCACTGAAGAATAAGCCCCAGTTCCAGCGCTTGGTATGCAGGTACTCCAACGGGATCTTGATGGTCTGGGCGAGCAGCCAGGCGAACAGGGCGTTCAGCAGGACGTAATTCTTGAAGATGGTGCCCAGGTTCATGCGCCATTCTCCTCGCTCAGGTCAGGCAGTTCACCCGAAAGGGTGCGCACTTTCAACTCGGCGCTTTCCAGCAGGGCTGCACAGCGCCGGGTCAGTGCCTGGCCGCGCTCGAACAGCGCGATCGCCTCTTCCAGCGGCTGCTGGCCGGCTTCCAGGGCCTGTACGATGCCCTCCAGTTCAGACTGGGCTTCTTCATAAGAAAGGGTTTCTATTGGGGGATAAATCTTCTCGACCATGATGGTTTCCTCAAGCGGATTCCTTGACTTCGACACCAAACTCGCCGTCTGCCAGGCGCACGCGCAGCGCCTCGCCTTCCTGCACCTGGGCAGCCCGCCGCACCAGGCTCCCGTCCGCCGCGCGCGTGACCACGGCAAAGCCGCGCTCCAGCACGGACAGCGGATTCAAAGCCAGCAGGCGCTGTTCACTGCCGTATAAACGTTCCCGGGATAATTCCAGGCGGTGCAGCAGGGCGCTCTGTGCCCGCCGGGCGGATTCATCCAGCTGCTGGCGGTCGGACTGCAGGCGGCGCAGCGGCGAGGAGAAGCGCAGGCGCGCTTCCAGTGTCTCCACCTGCCGCCGTCCGGCTGCCGTCTGCGCCGAGAGCGCCATGCCCAGCCGGGAGGCGAGTCCCGCCAGCCCCGCGGCCAGGTCCGCCCGGCTGGTGGGGGTGGCCAGTTCAGCGGCCGCCGTGGGGGTGGGTGCGCGCAGGTCCGCGGCGAAGTCCACCAGCGTGAAGTCGGTCTCGTGCCCCACCCCGCTGATGACCGGCGCCTGCGAGGCCGCCACCGCCCGCACCAGGTCCTCATCATTGAAGGCCCACAGGTCTTCGATCGAGCCGCCGCCCCGCCCCAGCAGGATCACGTCCGGCTGCGCCAGCCGGTTCAGGTCAACCAGAGCTTGCCTCAGCGCCGCCGGAGCCTCCGCCCCCTGCACCGGCGCCGGCGCCAGGACCACCTCCACCAGCGGCAGCCGCCGCCGCAGGACGTTCAGCATGTCGCGCAGCGCCGCCCCCGTGGGCGAGGTCACGATCCCGATCCGCCGCGGCAGCGCGGGCAGCGGCCGTTTGCGCTCCGCTTCGAACAGCCCCTCCGCTTCCAGCAATGCCTTCAGGCGCAGGAACTCCTGGTACAGCGCCCCCTCCCCCACCGCCCGGACTTGGTCCACGTACAACTGGTACTGCCCCCCGGCCTCGTAGATGCTGACCGCGCCGTGCGCCTCCACGGCCAGCCCGTCCTGCAGTGCCAGCCTCAGCTGGCGGGCCTCGTTGCGCCACATCACGCACCGCAGCGCCGCGCCGGAATCCTTGAGCGTGAAATACAGGTGGCCGGAAGCCGGCCGCGAGAAATTGGAGACTTCCCCCTGCACCCACACATCCTGGAGCATGGCGTCACCCTCCAGCAGCTGGCGCAGGTAGCGCGTCAGCTCACTGACCGTCCATCTCAGGGAAGCGAATAACGAAGGTTGAGTCATGTAAAGGGAAAGGATACACCAACTGCCCCGCCGAGTCAATTCCCAAACCCGGAACCTGTCAAAACTGCCATTACCTTCCTCCCCATTCTCTGCTAAAATCGGGAGGGAGGAATTCTAATTTCATGAAACATCTCTGGTCCCCCTGGCGGATGAAATACATCCAGAACCACGCAGAGGAAAAGGATAAAGCCTGTTTTTTCTGCCACGCCGTCGCCAACCCCGCTGAGCCTGAAACCCTGGTCGTCCTGCGCGGTCAAAATGCCTTCGTCATCCTGAATAAATTCCCCTACACCAGCGGCCACCTGATGGTCGCCCCGTTCGATCACCTGCCCTCCCTCGAAGACCTCCGGCCGGAAGTGCGCGCCGAGATGATGGAACTGGTCTCCCGTTCCATCCAGGTCCTGCGCCAGGTCTACAAGCCCCAGGCCTTTAACATGGGCGCCAACATCGGCGAGGCCGCCGGTGCAGGCGTGCCCGGGCACGTCCACATCCATGTGGTGCCGCGCTGGGCCGGTGATACGAACTTCATGTCCGCCCTGGCCGGGACGCGCGTCCTGCCCGAATCGCTGGAGACGACCTGCCAGCGGATCCAGGCCGGCTGGCGGGCATTCACCCAAACCGGTACCCCCTGATCTGTACTGGTATTCCCCGGGCTGCCGGAAACCTTTTTTATTGTTAGGAGAACCGCATGAAACCAAAACTGTTCGTCGTTCTGTCCATCCTGCTCATCGCTGCTTTCGGCCTGGGTGCCTGCGAATACCCGGCCGGCAGCGCCGAGGAACAGCCTGCCCAGGCGGAGGCGCTCCAGCCCGCCGCCCCCGCAACCGAGGCGGCCGCTCCCAGCCCCACGCCTGAGCCGCCTACCCCCACACCCAGCCCCACCCCCCAGCCGCATGCCGCCCCGGCCTCCTACGGCCCCGAATTGGAGACCTTCCCCGCCGGCTACAGCCCGCTCAGCGGCCAGCCGGTCTGTGACCCCAGCGCACTCGAACTGCCCGCCGTGCTGGTCTCGGTTTCGCACTTCCCCGCCGCCATCCGTCCCGAGTCCGGGCTTTCCTTCGCCCCCTGGACCTTCGAACTGTACATCTCCGAAGGCATGACCCGCTTCCTGACGGTCTTCTATGGTGAGTACCCCTACGCCGAGGCGCCCGTCACCGGCGGCTGCGCCGTGCGGGCCGAGCCCTTCCAGGCCGAGGCGGGGCTGGCCATGCTCGGCAGCCGCGTCTGGCTCGACCGCAACCAGAACGGCATCCAGGATGGCTGTGAACCCGGCATCGGCGGCGCCTGTGTCAACCTCTACGACGCGGCCAGCGGCGAACTCCTCCAGAGCACCACCACCGACAGCAACGGCTACTACGGCTTCAACCTCCGGCCGGATGGCCTCTACACCCTCGAAGTCCAGCCGGTGGAGGGCCTTTCCTTCACCCTCCCCAACCTCGGCGACGAGGATCACGACAGTGACGTGGAACCTGCCACCGGGCGCACGGCCGCCATCAGCCTCTCCGCCCCCGACCTCACCTGGGATGCCGGTCTGCTCCAGCCCTCCGGCGCCGCCGGCAATCCCGCCGCCGGCGGCCATTATTTCCATGTAGGTTGCGCCGCGAAGCGGTCGAGCAGCGCGCCGGCGAGCAGTGGCCCGCCGCCGGCGGCCAGGCGGGTGTCGAGCTGGCTGGAGGCGGCAGCCTCAACGGCGGATTCGCCGACAGCACCATCGGTCCGGTCCGCTCCGGCCGCATGCCCTATGTCTACGTCCGCGACTTCTTCCAGGACTCCTGCCTGGTCATCGCCAGCGCCACGCGCGAACTGCGCCCCCTCCTGCGCGGCTGTGCCAACGTCTTCGGCACGGATGAGGGCGGTGGCGCCATGATGGACATCAGCCGTATGCGCGCCGTTGCCGAGCAGAACGGCCGGGACAGCAAAGGCTTCAATTATTCCGGCAACCTCTTCAGCGAAACCCCGCCCCAGGGCGGCCAGTCCGGCAGTGAACTGCTGGTATTCTGGAGCTACCTTGACCAGGCCAAATTCGTCTTCGATCCCCTCTCCGGCGCCTATTGGCGCTACGTGGACGACGCCGCCAAGGAAAACGCCGGCGTCCTCCACCCCGAGGTCGACCGCCTCAACCAGCGCCAGCTGCTCTATTCCAACGTCGTCGTCCTCCTGGCCGATCACAACGCCATCGAGTCCGCCATCATCGACGTCGACCTGAGCATCGGCAACACCGGCGAGGCCTACATCTTCCGCGACGGCCAGGTCTACCGCGCCAAATGGTCCACCCGCGCCGGCGAATACGAACAAACCACCGGCAAACGCCGCCCGCTGGTCTTCCTCGATGAGCAGGGCAACCCCTTCCCGCTCAAGCCCGGCAACACCTGGATCCACCTCGTCACCCCCTTCACCGGCTTCGGCGAAGAAACCCCCGGCCGCTGGAAAATGCGCTACTACGCCCCCGAAGGCACGAATTAGTTTCCTCGATTCGTTACAACAACCTGCTGAGTCTGCGCTCTTCCGCGCAGACTCAGCCATTTAAGGCTACAATATCCCCATGAACCGCATCCTGGGCATTCTCTTCGTCATCCTCTCCGCCGCTGCCTTCGGGACGCTGGCCATCTTCGGGCGTTACGCCTACGCCGCCGGTCTGGACACCTTCACCCTCCTCTTCCTGCGTTTTACCATCTCGGCCCTCCTCATGGGTGCCTTCCTCGCCCTGCGCCGCGAGCCCCTGCCGCGCGGCCGGGTCCTGCTCGCCCTCGCGGGCATGGGCGGCATCGGCTATGTCGGCCAGTCCTTCTGCTACCTGACCGCCATCAAGTACGCCTCCGCCGGGCTGGTGGCCCTCATCCTCTATCTCTACCCGGCCATCGTCGCCCTCCTTTCGGTGCTCTTCCTCAAGGAAAAGCTCACCCGCCTCAAAGTCGTGGCCCTGGGCGTGGCCCTCGCCGGCACCGCCCTCACCGTCAGCCCCCAGGGCGGGCAATGGCAGGGCGTCCTCCTGGCCTTTGCCGCCGCCGGCATCTACTCGGTCTACATCATCGTCGGCGCGGGCGTCATGCGCCAGGTCTCCGCCTTCCAGTCCTCCACCGTGATCTTCGCCTCCGCCGGGCTGGTCTATGCCGGGCTGACCGCCGCCAACGGCGCCCACTTCCCCGCGGACCTCGCCGGCTGGGCCACGGTGCTGGGCACCGTGCTGGTCGCCACCATCATCGCCGTCACCGCCTTCCTCGCCGGCCTGCAGCGCATCGGCCCCACCGATGCCTCCATGCTCTCCACCCTCGAGCCGGTCGTCACCGTCCTGCTGGCCGCACTGCTCTTCGCCGAGCGCCTCTCCCCCGTCAGTCTCCTGGGCGGCGGTCTCATCCTTGCCGCTGTCCTCCTGCTGGCCCGTGCCGAGATCCGCAGCAGTACCAAAGAGGCCTCCCCCCCGGCCGCATCTGCCTGATTTTTCCCGCCATTCGGCATATAATTACACCAGCACACCCCGCCAGGAGGACGGATGCCCACAGACGATCTGCTCCAGCAAGGAATCTCAGCCGCCCAGGCCGGCGATCTGGCCCAAGCGCGCCGCCTGCTCTTCCAGGTGGTGCGCGCCAACCCGCGCTCCGAACTGGGCTGGCAGTGGCTCGGCTACAGCCTGGAAGACCCCGTCAAACAGGCCGATTGTTTCCGCCGCGCCCTGCTCATCAACCCGAAGAACGCCTACGCCCGCCAGCAGTTGGATTCCCTGCGCGCCCTCGGGGTGACCCCGCCCGCCCCCGCCGCGCGCCGCTCCACCCCGCGTGCCCCGAAAAAGCAGAACCGCACCTTCCTCCTGGCTGCCCTGGGAGGCCTGGTCCTGCTCTGCCTGGCCGCCGTCGGCACTGGCGTTGTGCTCGTCAACCGCAGCCTGCCCGGCCGCGGCACGGCTGCGGTTCAGCCGGTGCCCACCCAGGATACCGGCCTCCAGCCCGCCGCCCCCACTGCCCTGCCCACCCCCGGCTATGCCCCCATCTATGGCCAGGTGCCCTGCACCTTCGAGATCCCCGCCAGCGCCAGCGTGGAATGCGGCGTGGTGGTGGTGCCCGAAGACCGCCAGGGCGACCCGCAGGACACCCTCCGCCTCGCCACCGCCATCTTCCACAGTTCCAGCCCCAATCCCGCCCCCGACCCCGTCATCCTCCTGCCGGGCGGGCCCGGGTTGGCCGGCATCCCCTGGAGCGTGCAGAACTACGCCGCGCTCGTCGCCCCCCTGGCCGCCGAACGCGACGTCATCGCCTTCGACCCGCGCGGCACGGGCGCCACCATGCCCGCCCTCGGCTGCCCCGAACTCAAGTCCACCTACCTGGGCGAACTCCAGGGACAGATCCCCGCCGGCCAGCGCCTGTCCTATTACACCGGCGCCGTGCAGGTCTGCCGCCAGCAGCTGGCCGGGGCCGGCATCGCTGTCACCGCCTACAACTCCCAGGCCTACGCCGCCGATGTCCGGGATATCCTGGCCGTCCTCGGCTACGGGCAGGCCAATCTCTACGCCCTCTCCTATGGCACCCTCCCCGCCCAGGTCCTCCTCCGTGATGATCCCGGCCTCGTCCGCAGCGCCGTGCTCGACTCGCTCGTCCCGCTGCAGGCCGGCACCCTTGCAGGCCTGCCCGCCGCTGAAAAACAGGCCCTCGACGCCCTCTTTGCCGCCTGCGCCTCCGACTCCGCCTGCGCCGCAGCCTACCCCGACCTGAACGGCAAGTACCAGGCTGCCATCCTCGCCCTGGATGACGACCCCCTCCGCACCTCCACCGCCAGCCTGGCGCACGAAGGCCCCGTCAACATCCGCATTGACGGGCAGGTCTTCGCCGATACGATCGCCTGGATGCTGCGCAGTGCGGAGACTCTGCCCGCCATCCCGCAGCTGATCACCCGCACCCAGGCCGGCAACTACGACCCCCTCCGCACCGCCCTGGCCCTGCCCTACGCCGCCCTGGATGAACTCGACCTGGGCGCCTACCTGGCGGTCAACTGCCGCGAACAGGCCTACACCGCCACCACCACTTCCGTCAGCCAGGTGGTGAATGAGACCTGCGCCCTCTGGGGACTGAGCGCCCCGCTCGAGGCCGAAAACGACCCCGCCCGCTCCGGCCCGCCCGTCCTGCTCCTCAACGGCCGCTTCGACCCGCTCACCCCCGCCTCCTACGCCCGCCAGGCCGCCGCCTCTCTCGAGAACGCCAGCCTGGTCGAACTCCCCGCCCGGGGACACCTCCCCGGCGCCGACTCGGACTGCGCCCGCCAGCTGCTGTCCGGTTTCCTGCGCAGCCCCAACGCCCCGCCGCAGACCGCCTGCCTGGCCAGGGAAAATAAGATTGGATTCCTCCTGCCCTACACCGGCACCCCGCCCCTCGCCCTGCAGGACGTGGCCGAGCCTGACTACAAACTCCTCAGCCAGGTCCCCGCCGGCTGGCACAGCCTCCAGCCCGGCATCTACCTCCGCGAGGCCGGCTTCGGCGATATCGTCCAGCTCAACATCCTCCAGGGCCCCGCCAACGCCGACGAACTCCTGGAGACCAACCGCCGGGAATTCAACGCCGGCGCGGGCTTCAACAGTCCCGCCCTCGCCGCGGGCAAACGCAGGGCCAACAGTCTCGACTGGTCCCTCTACACGGCCGCCTCCGGCAGCCTGCAGGTGGACATGGCCTTCGCAAAGTACGGCAAGCAGACCCTGATGGTCATGCTGGTCAGTTACCCCGATGAACGCGAAGCCCTCTACCAGGCGGTCTTCCTCCCGGTGGTCGACGCCACCAAACCCGCGCCCTGATCCCGGCCCTCTCGTGACCCGGCTCCGCCTCCTGCCCGCCGTTCTCATCCTGGCCTGCCTCTCCGCCTGCCGCCCGGCCGCATCCACCGCAGCCGGGATGTCTGCCTCCCCCACACCCGCCGCCTCCCTGCCGCCCGCCGTCCCCACCCTCACCCCCACCGCCTCCCCCACACCCCAGCCGCGCTTTCCCCCCCGGCCCTCCGGCCCGGAGCGCGAGGACTTCCCCCCCGGCCTCAACCCTCTCACCGGCCTGGCCGTCCAGGACCCCGCCGCGCTCGACCAGCCCGCCGTGCTCATCTCCATCAGCAACATGCCGGTCACCGCCCGCCCCCAGGCCGAGCCTGGCTTCGCCCCCTGGATCTTCGAACTCTTCATCGGCGAAGGCACCACCCGCTTCATGGGCGTCTTCTACGGCGATTTCCCCCGCCGTGTGCCCGATATCCACGGTCCCTGCCCGGTCAATACCGCCATCTTCCGGCCGCAGGAGGGCCCCTGGCTGGGCAGCCGCGTCTGGCTGGATGAGAACGCCAGCGGCACGCGGGACCCCTGGGAACTGGGGGTGGGCGGCGTCTGTGTGGAACTCTACGCCGCCGGCGGCACGGCCCCCCTCCGGCGCACCGCCACCACTTCCAACGGCGCCTTCGCCTTCGAGGTCGAAGCCGGGCGCGAATATTTCCTCCGCTTCGAGCCGGGGCCGGCCTATACCTTCACCGCCCCGCATGTCGGCGATGACGACCGGGACAGCGACGCAGATCCCGCCTCCGGACGCACACCCCTCTTCACCCCCTCCGCCCCCGGCCCCTCCTGGGATGCCGGCCTCCTGCTGACGAACCCGCCGCAGAAGGCGCCCACGCCCATCCCCGAGGACATCGCCCCCGCCCGCACCTACGTCGGCCCCATCCGCTCCGGGCGCCTCACCTACAACGACTTCTACCTCATGTTCCCGCGCAGTTGTCTCGTCTTCGCCAGCGCCGCCGAGGACATCTTCGAGCGCCTCGAACCCTGCGAGGTCGTCTATGGGGCCAGGAACGCCGCCACCCCCAACACCGCCCTGCTCGACGTCAGCCGCATGCGTGAACTGGCCGCCGGGCGCGCCCTTCCAGGCCGGCCGGTCAACTACTCCGGCAACCGCTTCGACCCCCTCCCGCCCCCCGGCGGCGCCCCCGCCGCCTCCCTGTGGACCTTCTACCACAGTTACACCCAGGCCTCCTGGCAGTACGACCCCGTCCTCGGCCAGTACCTGCGCTTCCTCGACGATGCCGATGGCAAAGGCCGCTTCCACCCCCACACCGAGCGCCTCACCGGCCGCCAGCTGGCCTTCGAAAACGTCATCCTCGTCCTGGCCGAATACAAGATCTTCCGCCCCATGCAGTACGACATCGACCTCAACCCCGGCCAGCAGGGCTTCGCCTGGCTCTTCCGCGACGGGCAGGCCTATCCCATCCGCTGGTCTGCCGTCAGCCGCCCCTGGGAACAGCAGACCGGCCTCCTGCGCCCCCTGCACTTCACCGCCGCCGATGGCACCCCCTTCCCCCTCAAACCCGGCCGCACCTGGATCAGCCTGCTCACCCCCGCCTCCACCCTCCAGGACCTGGGCGGCGGCCAGTGGAAAGCCGCCTTCGCCCAGCCCGAATAGCCGGACTTTGCCGGCCAGGCTTCAGTCGTCTGGGTTGATATTATACACTTCGATAATTACTTAAAAAGTAATTATCGAAGTATAATATATCAATCAGGCTCGTTCCCGCCTGACAGGCGACTTGGAGGCCGCTCGAAGAAAATATGTATGCACAGCAACAGGGATTGATACTGCTGGAAACAGCTGCACAGGCATTTGGCCCGCTCTTTACCCTGGATCAGGTCGAACCGCTGGCTGTAAAGCAGGGCCTGTCCCGGGCGCATCTGAGGAAACTGATCAGCAGCCTGGCTGCTGCCGGGCATCTTCGTATCCTCAAGCGCGGCACCTATGCCCTCACCCATGGCCCGCTGGCGGACGAAATCCATCCCTTTGCCGTGGCACTTGCCCTGGTTCAGCCCGCTGCCATCAGCCATTGGTCCGCCCTGTCACAGCACGGCTTTACAACCCAAATTCCCGCGGTCATCCAGGCCAGCACACCCCGCCAGGTGATCACACCCGAAATGCGCGCCGGCCAGGCGTTCAGCCCGCGCTGCCGCGCAGTCTGGCAGGCGCTTGGCATGGAATTCGAATTCATCCACCTCCAGCCGGGGCAGTTCTTTGGGCACCAGGCATTGTGGGTCAACCGCTGGCAAAAGGTGCAGGTGACCGACCCGGAACGCACCGCCCTCGATCTGCTTGCACGCCCCGATGTATTTGGCGGCATGCCGGCCGCCATCGAGATCTTCGAAACAGTTCTGCCCCAGGTTTCGACCCCCAAACTGGTGGAATATGCCCTGCAATATAGGGTGACCGCATTGATCAAGCGCATCGGCTGGCTTTTGGAACAATTGGGCATTCCAGCCGCACTGACCGCGCCGCTCCAGGAGCATCCCGTCACCAGCTATTACCGGCTCGACCCCCGGAACCAGGCTGGCGCGTCTTCTAACGCCCGCTGGCATATCATCGAAAACCTCAAGAGGCCCCCCCATGCCTGAGATCGTACAACTCCTGAAGGCTCGCGCCCGTGAAACCGGTATCCGCCAGGACATTCTGGAAAAAGATTATGCCCTCAGCTACCTGCTGGCGGCCATCCACGCCACACCCGGCCTGGGCGGGCAGATCGTGCTCAAAGGCGGCACTGCCTTGCGCAAGGTGTATTACCCCGATTATCGTTTCTCCGAAGACCTGGACTATTCGACCCTGACCCCCGGCAAAGTTCTGGAACTGCCCGGGAAGATGACTCAGGCAGTCCACCACATGGCAGATATGCTCGCCGAACGCGGACCGTTTCAAGTGCAAGTGGAACCGCTGGCATTACGCAACGCCCACCCCGGGGAACAGGCTGCCTACACGGTGCGCGTCCAATTCCCGGTGCAGAGGCAGGCACTGTGCCGGCTGAAAGTGGAAATAACCGTAGATGAGCCTGTTTTACTGGCCCCTGAAGTACGCCCGATCTTGCACGCATTTGAAGAGCCGCTTCAGGCCAGCATACCGGTTTATGCCCTGGCCGAAATTGTCAGCGAGAAACTACGCGCCCTGCTGCAAAGCCGGGCACGCCTGGCTGGGCGCGGCTGGGGAGCCAGCCGCGTTTGCCGCGACTACTACGACCTGTGGCGCATCCTGCGCACCGAAGGCTGCCTGGCCGGGTACATCCCTGCCTTGCTGGAAAGAAAGTGCCGGGTGCGTCAGGTGGCCTTTTCCTCCCCGCTCGAATTGGTCAGCCCGGAACTGTTTCGAGTGACGCGCGCAGAATGGGCCGCCCAACTGCAGCCCTTTGTGCTGAACGCCCCTGCTGTGGAACAGGTTTTGGTGGAAGTGGAACCCTTGATTCTGAATCTCTGGGAGTGACCCTGCAGCACCCTGCCATACCTCCACCCGCCAGCCATCCCAAACCTTCCGCCTCCTCCGCTCACCTCCCCCTCGACCCTTCGGGACGCCTTTTCCCCCTGGCACCGCGCAACCCGGCAACCGCCGTTTTTTACAATTCAATTCTTGATTGTTCAAGGCTTAGTGGTTTTCTCGCTAAGTAGCGAGGTGATCGGATTGAAGTTCGACACCGAAACCACCCAGGAGCGTCACTTGATCTTGAGGTCGTTTTTTCCAACAATACGGATGACGATGAGCATTCCAGTCATCCACACCCTCATTCAATGCCTGGATGGACAAGTTACCCTCGATGATCAACCAACGCTCCGCCGGGAATGTCACCATGATCTGTTCCAGCAGTTGCACATGGCTGGCGCTGTCGCGCCCTGGGCTGGTCAAGATCAGAGCCTGCCCAGCTGCCGGTTCAAAAGCACCATGCACCCACAGTTTGCCACGTCGCCCATAATCTGGTTCAAAGGTCACCCGGTTCGGAGCAGGTTTCCATTCTTCTCCGGGGTAGGTTTTCACCGCAATCGGCCCCATTTCATCTACACAGATCCCCCGAGTGCGCGGTGGGGGAGCAACATAGACCGTTACGATGCTCCCCTTTTTTTCCACGAACTCCGGATCATGTTTCCCGGCTTCGTGGAACCAACTCTGCTGGCGTTTCCAGTGGGGTGCTGCCAGGTATTTGCCTGCTCCGTTGTTTTTTGTAGATGGAATCACGCTACGGGATGGAATACTCGATAATGAGTTGCGGATGATTGGCTGCCGTCGTAGCGTTGCCGCTATACAGGCTGAGGTAGTTGGGGACGATGTTGTTGTTGTCATCCAACTTGAAGCGCAGGCGGATCTGGGTAAGACCGCCATCAACCTTGTTAATGGCGGCTGCTCCTGCGCTCAGGTCAATGTTATACCAGCCGCCGCTCAGGGTGGTGTTGAACGGGCCGTAGGTCTTGTCGGCTACGGCCTGGAAATCGCTGGCCTGCAGAGCGGGGATTCCGAAGACGCCCTGCTTGATATTTACCATGAAACCCTGGAAGGTCGTGACCGGGTCGCCGCCGCCAGTGATGCCCTGCTTCCTGACCTTGAGGGTCACCTTGGTGATGACGGCGTCATCCGGCAGGCCTGCGCCGGTAGCGAAGGAGAGGATGGAACGATACTGCTTGTTGGCAGAGTCATCGCCGAGACGCAGGGTATTGGCGGTGTCGTCCTTGTCCCCGCCTTTGTTCGTGTTCTCGCCGGTTTCGAGGATCCAGCCATCCTTCGCACCCACGGAGCGGAACGCCCGGGTCTGGGTGGTGGGATCTGCCGCAAAATCCACTGACAGATATAACGTCCCGCTCGACGGGGGCGCTGAATATGGATACCGATACCCGGCGATTTCGATGAAGTAGGTCACGCCTGCCTGCACGGATACATCCACCCGGGAATACATAATCCCGTTATAGTCGTCATTGCAGGCGACACTGGTCAGGCTTCCTCGCGTTCCGGTCCAGAGGGCCAGTACGGTATTGAAATTGGTGTATTCCGTGCTGGCGGTGAGGGTCCCGTTCTGGGAGGGGGTGAACGTATACCAGACGGAGTTCCAGCCCTGGTTACCGCTGCCGCATTGAAAATTCGGGTCATCCACGGATGTGGTCGCGCTTATGCTGTCCTGGTTGGTGGTAAAGGGCACGTTGCTAATGACCACGGGGGTGTCGAAATCGTCATTCGAGACGGGGAGAGATTGAGTAAAGACATAGGCCGCGCCGGAATTGGCTGTCGAGTTGTTGTTCTGATCGCCATTCACACCGCTGGCATTACTATCTTCATAAGGCGCCGCCACAATCACGGTATCCCCGGCGATCGCCAACGAAAAGCCGAAATAGTCGTAAGCCCCGGTATTGGAGGCTTTCAGAAAAGCCTGCTGACCCCAGGTTGTCCCATCGCGGGTAAAAACGTAAGCCGCACCGGAATTTATCGCCGAGTTGTCGTTCTGATCGCCATTCACACCGCTGGCTTGGCTGTCTTCATAGGGCGCCCCCACAACCACCATATCCCCCGAGATGGCAACCAAAAAGCCGAACTGGTCGGAAGCCCCGGTATTGGAGGCTTTCAGGTAAGCCTGCTGGCTCCAGATTGTCCCATCGCGGGTGAAGACATAGGCCGCGCCGGAATCGGTCGCCGAATCGTCATTCTCATCGCCATTCACACCGCTGGCTTGGCTGTCTTCATATTCTGCCCCAATAACCACAGTATCCCCGGCGATCGCCGCCGAAAAGCCGAACTGGTCGGAAGCCCCGGTATTGGAGGCTTTCAGATAAGCCTGCTGGCTCCAGGTTGTCCCATCGCGGGTGAAGACATAGGCCGCGCCGGAATTGACCGCCGAGTTGTCGGTCTGATCGCCATTCATACCGGTGGCATGGCTGTCTTCCCCGAATGCCCCAACAACCACGGTATCCCCCGAGACGGCAACCGACCAGCCGAAATAGTCGCCAAGCTCAGTATTGGAGGCTTTCAGATAAGCCTGCTGACTCCAGGTTGTCCCATCGCGGGTGAAAACGTACGCCGCGCCCGCAAGGGAGGCTTTCTTGGTAAAGGTGCTGTTCACGCCGGTGGACATGCTGTCTTCCCCGTACGCCCCAACAACCACGGTATCCCCGGAAATGGCAACCGAATTGCCGAACATGTCGGCGCGCAGGATAGTGGCGGATTTGAGATAAGCCTGCTGACTCCAGGCTGTCCCACTGCGGACGAACACATACGCCGCGCCGGAACTGGGTGTTGAGTTGTCGTTCTGATCGCCATTTACAATGGGGGAGGCGCTGTCTTCCCCGTATGCCCCAACAACTATGGTATCCCCGAAAATGGCAACCGAATAGCCAAAATTATCGCCAGCCTCGGCATTGGAGGCTTTCAGGTAAGCCTCCTGACTCCAGGTCGTCCCGTCGCGGGTGAAAACGTACGCCGCGCCGGAATTGACCGCCGAGTTATCGTTCTGCTCGCCGTTCACACCGGTGGCACTGCTGTCTTCATTGTACGCCCCAACAACCACCGTATCCCCCGAGATGGCGACCGAATAGCCGAACTCGTCGGAAGCCCCGGTATTGGAGGCTTTCAGATAGGCCCGCTGGGAGAGCAGTTTTTCGATCTGCGCCCAGTCGCCCGCGCTCAGCCCGGCCGGCGTGACCGTCTCCGGCCCGGCTTGTGCCACCCGCGCCGGGGTGAAAGACAACATCCCCGCAAGGAGGCATAACAAGATAAAAAGAATCGAGAGGCTGCGCAGGGTTTTCATGTTCCATTTTCCTTTTCTTAGTGGAATCGCCAAACGGGAGTATCTTCTTGAACGCCATGGGAATAGCATAGCAGGAATGTCCCCCAAAGTCACTGGACTTAAGTCTAGTAAAGGTCTAATGGAAATCACTTATCCTAACCACTCCCCATCCTTCCGGGAGTGTTTTGCTGTGCCGCAGGCGCCCAAGATACTCTCCCTGCCCATCACCGATTTTAACCGCTTGCCATCCGTGCTAAATAACAAAAGCCACTCGGTTCTGGAGACATCCATCTCCGGGGCAGGTGATTTACAGGGGGAAGAACACCAGCAGCAACTTAATGTAACTGTCATACCATCGGTCCCTAGGATACATTAGTGACTTTCATTCATAAACCCATACAGAGTATCGTTGTCCGCATAGATTAATGTTCCTTGATTTGCAATCATCCGTTCTTCCTTTACTTCAAAAATAACAGGAACCGTCTGCAGAGCCCCCAAATACTTGCCGGTTGCTAATTGGAATGCCCTGATTTTTCGATTAAAACCCTCCAGAATGTAGATATCTTCTCCAACAACGGCCGCCAATCTCGGTTCGAAAAATCCAACCTCCCATACAACAACACCGTCATTTGATCTCATTACGTGGACCTTGTCTGAACCAAGTACGATAACGTTGTTTTCATGGGTAACTATTCTGTTGATGTTCTCATCTGACACTTTTGTTTCCCACAGCCTTTTCTGGCTGTGAACGTCAAAAGCCCTGATTGATTTTTGCGAACTGTCTGAGTTTTCCCAGTATTCGTAAAAGAGGACGCCCTCATTATCATAAGCATTTCGGGAAACTATGCCGCTCTCCTTCGACCAAAGAGTTTTCCCTGTCTGAGTATCCAATGCTTTAATGCTGAGGTCAATGATATAGGCGATATCCTCGTCCAGATAGGCATTCATCGGACCTCTGCTCGAAACGAATGTACTCCATAGGAGTTCTCCATCTGCTGTAGTGTAGGCGCGCGCCTCATCAGAAGGCATATTGACAAGCAGGGATTTGTCATCCACATCTGTCACCCAGGCCGCAGAATCCTCCAGCGGTTTTCTCCAGAACGGGTTACCGTTTTTGGGGTCAAGCGCCCAGATCATTTTCCCATCGGCCAGATAAACGCCTCGATCATGTATAACAGCAGGCGACGAAATGATTTGCTTGCTGATGCCAAAAGTCCATTGAACTTCACCCGTATCGGCCGATAAACAGGTCAGGGTTCTTTTGGTTCTGACGAATACAAAACCATCGTCGCTGATCGATAAGTGTTCAATCTTGTCTTTCAACCGTGTTTCCCAAATTTGTTTTAGCGGGAAGCCATCAGAGAGCCTGGGCCTTCGAGCTTGGCATGCCTTTATCGTAAATACAACAAGCAGTACCAAGCAGGCAGACGCAAAAATGTACACTTTCTTTGTTCTCATGACAGGTTAGCCTCGTTCCATCCGTATGAGTTATTCCCAATTATGGTTATGGTAGTCCCCAACCACCACAATATCCTGCTACTTTGCATGCATCTATTAGTAACGGGGGAAGCTGTATTCTGTTGGTTAGACGAATAGAATTTTGTGCGATACGTCCAACGCCAATAGGAGCACCAGCGCTGACGGATAGGTCGGCTCCCCATAGCTTGCTTGGGTCAATTCCCCTTGTGTATTCATCAAAGTAGGCATAAAAGTCTGCTCCTACTGGCCCTAATCCACCCTGATAATCAATAGCCTCACCATCATAAGCCTCTGTACCTAGATCTTCAAAAAGACTGCCGCCAATTACACCTTTTTGCACTGAGAAGCTGAAAGCAAAATCCACTGTTGGAAATGCAAGCTCTGCTTCTCCCGCTTCAAGGTGGCTCCCAATCATGTCTTGAACGAATTCAAGATCTCTCTTCGTGTAATACAGCTGGACCCCACCATTTTCGTCTGTCACTAGATTAAGTGAGTAATATAGCGTAGCCGCCATATAATGGTTTCTATATGGATTCGAGAATTCACCATACGGATGATTGAATGTCCAACCAATATTTATACCAATCTGAAATTGAGTACCCGAAACATTCGGAAAAAGTTCATCATCACCTCCACCATCACCTCCGCCATCGTCGCCATCCCCTCCACACGTATCACCAGTGTAACACTCTATAGCAGCATGACCTGACGGGTCGGCGTATTTCACCGGATTATTATTCATCCCGGCAAACCTATCCCATGCCTGGCTGTCCCCTGCACCCGGAATGATGGAATCCGCCTGAGAAAACCTCCCCAGCGCAGGATCATACCAGCGTGCCCCATAATAAAGCAGCTTGAAGCCCTCTTCCACCCCCGCCGTGGTCGGATCGTCCATGTACG
>CAYLXB010000070.1:0-17550 GCA_964387495.1 uncultured Anaerolineaceae bacterium | reverse complement strand
GAGGTCTGGAACTCGCTCCTCCAGATCCTGGACGACGGGCGCATGACCGACGGCCAGGGCAACGTGGTGGATTTCCGCAACACGGTCCTGATCATGACCTCCAACCTGGGCACCGAGTACGTCCGCAAGGGCGGCACGCTCGGCTTCCTCCAGCAGAAGGCAGATGACGAGGAGCGCGAGGCCCATGACAAGGTCGAGAAGGCCCTCAAGGGCACCTTCCGGCCCGAGTTCCTCAACCGCATCGACGAGATCATCATGTTCTCCCCGCTCTCGGTCGAGCAGATGGAGCAGATCGTGGACCTGCAGTTGAAGGAGATCCAGGAGCGCCTGAACGAGTACGGCATCCAGATCGAACTGACCGAAAAGGCGCGCAAGTGGCTGGCCAACGCCGGCTATGACCCGGCCTTTGGGGCGCGGCCCCTGCGGCGTGCCCTCCAGAAGCACGTCGAAAGCCCGCTCTCCGTCAAGCTGCTGGGCGGCGAGATCGCCTCCGGCTCGAAGGTGAAGGTGGATGTGGGCGAGAAGGATGAACTGGTCTTCGAGGCGAAGAAGAAGTGAGTTGGTACACGGAGAAGGATGTGAATGTGGTAGAATGCCCGGCTGTGCAAAAGCCGGGCATTCGTTAAGGTATGCTGAACATGAAAACTTTTACGCTGACCGAAGCAAGACAGAAACTGGCCGTCCTCCTGGAGCAGGCGGCAGCCTGCGGCGAGGTGCGCATCAAGCGCCGGGACGGGCAGGTCTTCGTCATCCGGCCGCAGAAGCGCAGCGGCTCGCCGCTGGATGTGCCGGGCATCTCCCTCGGCCTGGGCCGGGAGGAGATCCTGGAGAGCATCGAGGAGGGGCGCCGGTCGTTCTGAGCGCGGACGTATGAAGAAACTGGCCCTGATCCCGATCCTCATGCTCCTGCTGTTCGGCGCCTGCCGGGGCAGCCTGCCGCTCCCGCCGGCGGGCGAAGCATCCGCATCCCCCGCCGTTGAACCGCCGGCGCCGGCCGCGGGGCTGCTGCCGGAAGCGCTCCTGGCCACCGCCGCGCCGACTCCCCTGCCCGGGGCGCCGCAGGAAACGCTGGACAGGCTGAACGGGACGCGGGTGTCCTCCTATGACCTGCTCGAGGTGGCCTGCCGCCTGGAGAAGAAGTGCAATATCCCCAGGACGATGAAGGCGCTTTTCGTCCCGCAGCTGGGCGAACAGCGGGCCTTCTGGACCTCGAACCAGGATACCAACGAGTACACCCGGATCACCGCCACCCTGGCCCACGTGACCGAACATGCGTATTTCTGGATCGAGGACGGGGTCAAATACAACCCGCAAAAGCTGGAGCAGCTGGCGCAGGAGTTCGAACAGCAGATCCATCCAACCACCCGGGCCCTGTTCGGCAGTGAGTGGTCGCCAGGGGTGGACGGGGAGGCGCGCATCTACATCCTGTATGCGCGCGGCCTGGGGTCGGGCATCGCCGGGTTCTTTTCCTCCACCGACCAGGTTCATCCGCTGGCGAAGGAGCGCTCGAACGCGCACGAGATGTTCTACATGAGCGCGGATGGCTCCCTCTTCGGCCGGCAGGATGCAAGCGTGCTGGCGCACGAATACCAGCACATGATCCACTTCCACCAGGACCCCGGCGAGGCCGGCTGGGTGGACGAGGGCCTGTCCATGCTTTCGCAGACCCTCAACGGCTACCCGGCCTATTTCGATACCGCCTTCGCCGTGAACCCGGATGTGCTGCTGCTGTTCTGGGATCCGGATGTCAACAAGAACACCGCCCGCTACGGCGGTACGTTCCTGTTTATGAAATACTTCCTCAGCCGCTTTGGCGAGGCGGGCATCCGCAGCCTGGCGGCCGAGCCGGAGGATGACCTGGCGGGCGTGGATGCCGCGCTGGCAAAGATCGGCGCGGTCGAAGCCGGGAGCGGGGAACCGCTCGGCACGGAAGACCTGTTCCTGGACTGGGCGGTCGCCAATTACGTGCTGGACGGGGAGGCCGGCGCGGGGCAGTACACCTATGCAGACAACGCGTCTGTACCCCGGGCAAAGTTGACCGAGGCCATCCCCTCCTGCCCGGCAGAGGCGCAGTTCCGGGTGAACCAGTTCGCCGCCGATTATGTCCAGATCCGCTGCCGCGGGGATTTCAGCCTGCGCTTCGAGGGCGCCCCCAGCGTGCCCCTGCTTCCCGGCGGGCCGCATGGCGGGCAGTTTGCCTTCTGGTCGAACCAGGGGGACAGCATCGCCACCAGCCTGACGCGCAGTTTCGATTTCCGCGGCCACAGCGGGCCGCTCAGCCTGACCTACTGGATGTGGTATGACCTGGAGGAGGAGTACGATTACGCCTACCTGGAGGTCTCCGAGGACGGCCAGCACTGGCAGATCCTGACCACTCCCTCCGGCACGGCGGAGGATCCCACCGGCAGCGCCTTCGGCTGGGGCTATAACGGCCAGAGCGGCGGCTGGATCCAGGAGCGCGTCGACCTTTCCCGCTTCGCGGGCAAACAGGTCCAGCTGCGCTTCGAGTACATCACCGACCTGGGCGTCTCCGGCCAGGGGCTCCTGCTGGACGATATCGCCATCCCGGAGATCGGTTACACGGCCGATTTCGAGCGCGATGAGGGCGGCTGGCAGGCCGGCGGCTTCGTGCGCGTCCAGAATGCCCTGCCGCAGGTCTTCCGCCTGGCGCTGGTCACCCGGCAGCGGGAGGGGACGCAGGTGCAGGTCATCCCGCTGGAGGAGGGGCGCCGCGCGGCGCTCCGGCTCTCGCTTGGATCAGATGTGCGCGAGGCGGTGCTGGTGGTGCTGGGCGCCACGCGCTACACCCGCCAGCCGGCTTCCTACCGGATCGTGGTGGAATAGGGAGGCCGGCGGGAACTAAAAAAAACCGCCCGTTTTCAGGCGGGCGGCTTCGAGCGGGATCAACTGATGGGGGTGAGATGGCCGTTGACACGCTTGAAGATCCGGTCGATGCGCTGGCGCAGGCCGTTGAGCAGGCCCAGGTGAGCCAGCATGAGCGTGCTGAGGATGCCCATGCCCAGGAAGATGGCGGCGTCCCCCCAGATATAGCCGTATTCCACCGCGTCCATGAAGACGTAGTGGTAGACGATCAGGAAGAGGTGGACGAGGCTGATGATGAAGAGCGGAAAGGCGAACGGCACCAGGCTGTGGTCTTCGATCAAGAGGTGCAGCCCCAGCAGGGCCAGCATGCCGGCCAGCAGCATGATGCAGAAGGCGATGAACTTGGGCAGGCTGTAAGCCTGGGCGAAGAGTTTGTTGATGATCATGATGTAGAGCAGGCAGATGCCAGCCAGGGTCAGCCAGCCGTAGGCCTTGATGAAGATGGGCAGGACCAGGTTGCCGAGGGCATGGATGCCGAACAGGGCCACACCCCAGCCAATGGCATAGGCCAGCCCGACGGCGACGAGCTTGGCTCCCAGCCCCGCCAGGCCGTTGTCGAGGGTGTTCTGGAAGCCGCTTGAAAAGACATCGAATGCCAGTTTGGCGCCGGCGATCATGGCAATGGCCAGGCTGAGCAGGCTGACAAGCAGGCAGATGCCGCTCAACATGCCGCGGTTGGAGACCTTATGGGAATTGTTGGCATCTTTCACAAAAGGTGGAACTTTTCCATTTGGTGCAGTAGTCACGATCCCTCCGGGAGGCCCAGGTTTTGGGCAGAACGGACTGATTCATACCACATTTTGGGCGATGCGGGCAGGTTTGTTATTCTGACGCTGGAAGGGCCCGGATGGTTCCTGCCGCTGCGGGTGTGCCTTACAAATCTGTTTTATGACTTTGACGGACAATTGGGATATAATTTTCACAAGGACAACAAAGCAGATGACTCCAACAAACGCCTCGAAAGCAAAGCGAAAGACCATTGGCATCCTGGCGGCGCAGGTCGAACGCATCTGGGGATCCGAGTTCATGTCGGGTGTGGCCGAGGCGGCGGAGGCCAACGACGTCAACCTGATTTGTTTCGTGGGGGGCAAACCCAGCCCGATCATTACCCCGGGCAGCCTTCAACCATCCTACGGATTGTATGACCTGGTCAAACATGACAAGCTGGACGGTCTGATCCTTTCGGCAGACCTGGCCCACGGGCTGAAAGCGGATGAGGTGCAGCGCTTCTGTGAAAACTTTGGCGGTACGCCGGTCGTCACGCATGCGATCGACCTGAGCGGAGCGCCGAACCTGCTGGCCGACAGCCTCGAGGGCATGCGCGCCATGATCCGCCACCTGATCGAGGTGCACAAGTACCGGCGGCTGGCCTTCATCCGCGGGCCGCGCGACCAGACGGAGGCCGAACAGCGCTTCCAGGCCTACCAGGAGGAACTGCAATCGCACGGCATCCGCTATGACGAGCGCCTGGTGGTGAACGGCGATTTCAGCCTGGAGAGCGGGCGGGCGGCCATGCGCCTGCTGCTCGACCAGCGCAAGGTGCGCATCGATGCCATCGCGGCCTCCAATGACCGCATGGCCTTTGGCGCGCTGGAGGTGCTGCAGGGGCGCGGCATCCGCGTGCCGGGGGAGATCGCGCTGAGCGGCTTCGACGACGTGGCCGAGGCGCAGTCCCTGGGCGTGCCGCTGACCACCGTGCGCCAGGATTTCTACGAAACCGGCCGGCAGACGGTGCAGACGCTGCTGCGCGTGATCGCGGGGGAGCAGTTACCCCGGCGCATCGTCCAGCCGGCAGCGCTGGTGATCCGCTGGTCGTGCGGCTGCCTGCCGGAGAGCGTGCGCAACGCAGTGGTCGCGCCGCAGGAGGTGGCCCGCACCGGCCAGCTGGCCAACAAGCGCGACAGTGCCATCCAGTCCATGCTGCAGGTGATCTGCCTGGGCGAAGAGCACCCCGCGGCCGAGGAATTCAGGCCGGCCTTCGCCGAGGCCTGGGATACCTTCCTGGCGACGCTGCGGGAGGATGCAGGCAGTGACGCCTTCCTGAAAGCCATCGAGGTCATCATCGGCCTGCTGCAAAAGCATAACTGCGAGGCATCCACCTGGCACAACGTGGTCTCGGTGCTGCGCCGGTATGCCCTGGCCGGCATCACCGACCACAACATGGCCCTGCGCGCCGAGAACCTGTTCCAGCAGGCGCGGATGCTGGTGGGCGAACTTTCCCAGCGCGCCCAGGCTTACCGCCGGCTGGCTTTCGAACAGCAGGAAGGACTGCTGCAGGGGTTCAGCTTCTCGATGGCGCCGGCGATGAGCCTGGCGGGAATCGGGCAGGCGATTTCGCAGCACTTCCCCATCATCGGGATCCCGCGCTGGTACGTGATGATGTACAGCGACGTGGCCACGCCGGAATCCACCCTGAGCGCCCCCTCCCGCAACTACCGCCTGCTGCTCCAATATGCGGATGGCAACTTCAACATCCCGGAAACACCGGCCAGCCTGGCCACCGGCAAGTTGATCCCGCGCGGCAGTGCCTTCATGGAGCAGCGCTACACGGCGGTCATCATGCCGCTTTCGCTGGCCCGCAACCGCTTCGGCTTCATGTGGGCCGAGATGGGGCCGCATGACTGGGATATCTTCGTGCGCGTGCGCAACCTGGTCAGCAGCGCCCTGCTGCGCACCATGCTGGTGGAACAGCGCGAGCAGGCTCAGGCGGAGGTCGAACGGCTGTACGCGGAGGTGCAGAAGCGCGCCGATGAACTGGCCATCGCCAAGGAGAAGGCCGAACAGGCTGCCAACGAAAATGCCCGCCTGTATGAGGCGGAACAGGGACGGCGCCAGCAGGCGGAAGCCCTGGCCAAGGCGGCGCGCCAGTTATCCTCCCTGCTCAACGTGGAGGATGTGACCCACCAGATCCTGGAGCAGTTGCAGCTGGTGGTGCCGTATGCCCGCGGCGGGATCCTGCTCGAACAGGTGGACGGGACCGTGGCTGTGGTGACCCACCGGGGTTTCCCGGAAGGCTCGCGGGCTGATGACCTGCACATGCAGATCAACAACGGCGACGTCTATGACAAAATCAAGAAGAACAGCGAGACGCTGATCCTGAGCGATGTCACCAAGTCGAAGCAGTGGACGCAGGTGGACTGGCTGCCTGTGCACCATTCCTGGATGGGCATCCCGCTCTTCTCCAAGAACAAAGTCATCGGCATGCTCTCACTGACGCGCCCCGAGGTGGACGACTTCAACCAGGATGAGCAGCTGCTGGCCACCACCTTCGCCATGCAGGCCGCTATCGCGCTGGAAAACGCCCGCCTGTACGAGGAAGTGACCCGCTTCAACGAGATGATGGAGCGTATGGTCTCGCAGCGCGTGGACGAACTGAGCCAGGCCTATGAAACATTGGCGAAGCTGGACCAGAACAAGACCAGTTTCATCAAGATGGCCGCCCACGAACTTCGCACCCCGCTGACCGTGATGAAAGGCTATGTGGGCATGCTGCGCGGCCACCCCTCCGTGCAGGACAATCCGGGGCTGGTCCAGGCGGTGGACGGGGTGCTGACCGGCACCAACCGCCTGCACAGCGTGGTCAACAGCATGCTGGATGTGGCCCGGCTGGAGGGCGAAGTGCTCAAACCGGTCACCGACCCGGCGCAGCTGGTGCTGATCCTGCGCCTGATCCAGAAGGATTACGCCAGCGCCCTCGGCGAACGCAACCTGACCCTGACCGTTGACGAAAGCGTGAATAAATTACCGTACTTGATGGTCGACTCTGAGTTGATCCAGAAAGCACTCGATCATGTCATTGTCAACGCCATCAAATATACGCCGGACGGCGGAGCGATCACCATCCTAGCGCAAACCATCACCGACGAGCGGCTGGGCGACTGCGCCGAGATCCAGGTCAAGGATAACGGCATCGGCATCGACCCGGCCAATCACAAGATCATCTTCGAAAAACTGTACTCGCTGGGGAAGGTGGAACTGCATTCCTCCGGGCACACCAAATTCAAGGGCGGCGGGCCGGGGCTGGGGCTGGCCATCGCGGCCGGCATCATCAAGGCGCATGGCGGCAGGATCTGGGTGGAAAGCGCGGGCTACGACGAAGAGAAATGTCCCGGCAGCACCTTCTTCATCCGCCTGCCGCTGGCCAGGCGCTGAACGGCAGACGTTCGAATCATTTCTGAGTCTGCAGCCGCAGCCGGTATCCAAAGGTGAGATATGATCAGCACCCCCCGGCCTCTCCCGGGCAACGGGGGTGTTCCAATGTGGAAACTGGCTGCGCGGCGAGATTGCAGAGTGACAAACCCGCCGGCTTTCGACCCCTGTTCGTGTATAATCCTAACACTTTCACCTGCAGGAGGCGGAGATGGCACCACGCATCGAGAAGACGGTCTTCATCAGTTACCGCCGCACCAACCTGCCTTGGGCGCTGGCGATCTTCCAATACCTGACGGCCCACGGGTATGATGTGTTCTTCGACTACACCAGCATCAACAGCGGGGATTTCGAGCAGGTCATCCTGGAAAATATCAAAGCCCGCGCCCATTTCATCGTCATCCTGACCCCCTCGGCACTGGAACGCTGCGAGGAACCCGGCGACTGGCTGCGGCGCGAGATCGAGAGCGCACTGGCGGCCCGGCGCAATATCGTGCCGCTGATGTTCGAGGGCTTCGACTTCGGTAGCCCCTCGATCGCCAGGCATCTGAGCGGCAAGCTGGCCGCGCTGAAGCAGTACAATGCGCTCAATGTCCCGGCGGATTACTTCGATGAAGCCATGAGCCGCCTGTGCTCCCGCTTCCTGAGTGTACCACTGGAGGCCGTGCTGCACCCTGCCTCCAAGTCGGCCAGGGCAGCTGTCAAAGAACAGCAGGCTGCGGCGGCCGGAGCAGCGCCGGTGGAAAGCACGCAACTGACGGCGCAGGAGTGGTACGAGAAAGGGCTCAGGCTGGACAACAACAGCGATGAGGAAATCCGCTGTTACAGTGAAGCCATCCGGCTGAAGCCGGACTTTTCGGAAGCCTACAACAACCGGGGCGTGGCACGCAAAGCCAAGGGCGACCTGGAGGGCGCGCTGGAAGACTACGATGAAGCCATCAGGCTCAAGCCCGGGGATGCAGACCCCTACAACAACCGGGGCAACGCCCGCTTGCAAAAAGGCGACCTGGAGGGGGCAATCCAGGATTACAGCGCAGCCATCCGCCTGAAGGCCAATTTTTCCGAAGCCTACTATAACCGGGGAATTGCGCGCAAAGCCAAAAACGACCTGGCAGGTGCGATCCAGGACTACAGTGAAGCCATTCGCATAAAACCGGATTACCCCGCGGCCTATAACAACCGGGGGATCGCCCGCAAGGCAAAGGGCGACCTGGAGGGCGCGATCAAAGACTACAGCGAGACCATCCGGCTGAGGCCCAACGGTGCGGACGCGTATTACAGCCGGGGGAACGCGCGCAAGGCCAAGGGAGATTTGGAAGGCGCAATCCGGGATTACGGTGACGCCATTCGCCTGAAACCGGAGCATGCAGGCGCTTACTATAATCGTGCAGCGGTATGGCAGGACAAGGGGGATTATTACAGCGCGATCGATGATTACCAACGCTATCTCGACCTGGGAGAAGGGATCCGCCAGGGAGACCAGAAAGAAGTCGAGAAGATCATCGCCAGGCTGAGTTCGAAGCTGAAGGGATGAAAATATCCATGAACAAGTGCGACGCACCTGTTATATTCCAGGACACATCCACTGCCTGGCCGGCGCTTCAAATAGAAGACTTCCGAAGTCCACAAGACTTCGGAAGTCCATGAGCGAGTTCGAGGTTAGATATGGATGGCGCTGCCTTCGGCGGCGTGGGCGGCTTCCATGAGGGTTTCGCTGAGGGTGGGGTGGGCGTGGACGTTGCGGGCAATTTCGGCGGGGGTCAGTTCGAGCATGTGCGCCAGGGTCAGTTCGGGCAGGAGTTCGGTCACTTCGGGGCCGACCATGTGGGCGCCCAGGATCTCGCCGTATTTTTCCTCCACCACCAGTTTGACCCAACCGGCGTAATCCCCCAAGCCCAGCGCCTTGCCGTTGGCCTGGAAGGGGAAGCGCCCCACTTTGACAGTGTAGCCGCGCTCCCTGGCCTGCGCCTCGGTAAGCCCGAAGGAGGCGACCTGCGGCTGGCAATAAGTGGCGCGCGGCATCATCTCATAATCGAGGGTAACCGTCTCGTGCCCGGCAATGTTCTCGGCGCAAACAATGCCCTGCGCCGAGCCTACATGCGCCAGCATCAGTTTGCCGGTCACATCCCCGATGGCCCAGATGCCGAGTACGTTGGTCTGCATCTTCTCGTCGATCTCAATGAAGCCGCGCTCAGAAATCTTCACCCCAAGCGCCTCCAGGCCCAGGTCCCTGCTGTTCGGGCGGAAGCCGATGGCCACCAGAGCCTGTTCGGCTTCGAGGGTACTGGTCTGCCCCTCGGCGGAGACTGTCACTCTGACAGCGCCCTCAACGGATTCCACCGCCTCGACCTTGTGGCCGGCCAGCACCTTAAGGCCGCGCTTTGTATAGGCCCTGGCCACCTCGGCGCTGACCTCTTCATCCTCCAGGGGCAGGATGCGGGGCAGCATTTCGACAATGGTCACATCCACGCCATAGGAACTCCAGACGGTCGAGAATTCCATCCCGATGGCCCCGGAGCCAATGACGATCGCGCTCTTGGGTAGTTTCTCCTGCAGGATGGCCTCGTGATAGGTGAGCACCTTTTCGCCATCCACTTTCCAGGCGCCCGGAACGGCGGGCGTGGCACCCGTGGCAACGATCACGTTCTTGGCAGACAGTTCGGTGAGCATACCATCCCTGCCGGTCACAGAGACGACTCCGGGACGGGCAAGCTTGGCCGTGCCCATATAAACCGTGATGCCGTTCTTCTTCATCAAAAATTCGACGCCCTTGACCAGGCGGCCGGACACCTGGCGGGAACGCTTGACGGCTACTCCATAGTCGAGGTTCAGATTCTCGAACGAAAAACCAAATTCCCGGCCGCGTTCGCGCAGGGTGTGCGCCACTTCGGCATTCTTCAGGAGGGCCTTGGATGGGATGCAGCCGACATTCAGGCAGACGCCGCCCAGCCACTGGCGGTCAACAATGGCGGTCTTCTGCCCAAGCTGAGCGAGGCGGATGGCAGCGACATAACCGCCCGGTCCGGCACCGATGACGATGGCATCATACGTTTCAGTCATAACTCAACTCCAGTTCAAAAAATGGTCAGCGTTGCGCCAGGTAAGCGATCCAGCCAACAACGGGAAAGATCACGATCAACAGGGGGAAGAGGCTGAGGAACACAGCCAGGTCATTCTTTTTCCACCGGTAAGCCAGCCAAGCCGAAGGAATGGCCAGCAGGACGGCAGTTGGAAAACTCAGCGACCCCAGCACAATCAGGTTGGGGATCCAAACGGGCATGCCGCTGTACTCGACGAACGGATAGGAAACCGACAGAAAGCCACAGGGACAGGAAAGCACGAAGAAGATGGTGGCGCTGATCAGGATGGTACGGGTGGTGTCAGGGTCCATGGTTATCCAGGCAGGGCAATTTTACTATGCTTCGGGTTTCAGCGCTGTCATCAAAAAGAGCGGAAAGCCTTTTTCCTGCCCAGCCACCAGTTTTTTGACGACGAAAACCCTGGAGAAACGCACCCGGGTGAAGCCAGCCTGCTCCGCCTGGCGCTTGAGAACCGGGCGGGCAAAACCAGCATGAACACCGGCACCCGGAGCGTGGAAGGAGCCGTCCTCCTTTTCCAGGTCGGCAATGCACAACCAGCCGCCGGGTTTGAGCACAGCCTGGAAGCGCCCCAGGATGGCATCCGTATCCGGGATGTGATGCAGGGTCATCAGCGAGTAGACCAGATCGAAGCGGTCTGCAGGCAGCGGGTCGAGGCACAGGTCGAGCCGGAGGGGAGTCATGCCGGCCGCGGCCATGGCTTCGATCTTTTCCGAGAGCACATCCAGCATGCCTTGGGAGGTATCGGCCAGGGTGATCGGTCCCAGCCAGGGCCGCAAGGCAAAAGACAACAAACCGGTACCGCAGCCGTACTCGAGGGCGGCCAGGTACGCTCCAAGCGGGACAGCATGGCGGATGGCTTCTGCCACGACGCGGGCACGCTCAACTTTTAGAGGGTCAGAATCCCAGGTTTTGGCACGTTGGTCAAACATTGATCAGGTCTCCGGTGGAAATTCTACTTCATTTTTCCTTTTCAGATGGCAGGTGGTATAGTATAATCTTCGTTTGTTCCAGACCGGACGAGGAAAGCGCGTCTTTCCGCTTTGACAACCATTTGTCGAGGAGTGTGCCCCGAACGCTTAGCAGGTATTTGATGAGCCCTTCCCCCGCTACCCCGCGTTTCCCGGCTGTGTCTGTGACCAGCCTTTTTTGTTTACAGGCAATCATCCCTGGTTCAGCCCTCTCATGGAAGGAGGTGAATTCTTATGGCTATTGTTGTTTTGCGTAATAATGAATCTCAAGACCAGCTGCTCAAGCGCTTCCGCAAGAAGGTCGTCAAGAGCGGTGTTTTGAGCACCGTGCGCCGCAAACGCTGGTTCGTTTCCAAGAGTGAACTGCGCCGCATGGAACGGAAGAAGGCCATCCGACGCATCAAGCGGCGCTCATACAAGGGTGACGAATAAACCCCGGACCGAATGACTGGAGGCGAATATGGCGAAAGATGACGATAAAATCAAAATGGAAGGCACCGTTGTGGAGGCCCTGCCAGGGACACAGTTCCGGGTGAAACTCGAAAACGGGCACCAAGTACTGGCGTATCTGTCTGGAAAGATGCGCAAGTACTATATTCGCATCCTGCTGGGCGACCGGGTGCAGGTGGAAATGTCTCCGTACGACCTGACCCGCGGCCGGATCACATACCGCCAGAAGAAAGCCTCCCCCATAGGTACGGAAGAATAGCCCTTTGGATTTGTCCAAAATCAAGACCCCCGTTTCCGGGGGTCTTTGTGTTTCCTGGTTCGAAAAACCTAGGGCAGGGTACGGAAGGAGTTGAGCACTTTCATGTAGTTGGCCCGCTCGTAAGCAGACGGCTCGGCAACGGATTTCTGGCTCATGCTGCCCTGCATCTGCTGGATGGACTTGTATTCATGTTCCTTCATCCAGGTTTCCAGGTCGGAGAGGATGGCCGGGACGCGCTGGATGCCGTTCTGGAGCAGTTCGGAGGCCAGCATGGTCACCCGGGCACCGGCCATCATGGATTTGAGCACATCCGCCGCAGTATGAACACCGCTGGTCAGGGCCAGGTCGGCATTTACTTTGCCGAAGAGGATGGAAACCCAGCGCAAAGGCAGGCGCAGCTCGCTGGAGGTGCTCAGTTCCAGGCTGTGCAGGACTTCCAGGTTTTCCAGGTCGAGATCGGGCTGGTAGAAACGGTTGAAAAGCACCAGACCCCGGGCTCCCGCCTCAACCAGGCGTCTGGCCATGTTGGGCAAAGCAGTAAAATAAGGGCTGAGCTTGACCGCCAGCGGAATTTGCACGCTCTTGGCCACCTCATGCACCAGTGCAACGTAATTATCTTCCACCTGGGCTGCCGTCTGGTCAGGATTGGTCGGCAGGTAATAGATGTTCAGTTCAAGCGCATCCGCGCCGGCATCCTGGATCTTGCGGGCGTATTTCGTCCAACCGCCGGTCGAAACACCGTTCAGGCTGCCGATGATAGGGATATTGACAGCCTTCTTGACCCTGCCGAGGGTGTCGAGGTAGGCATCCGGCTTGAGGGTATATTTACCGCTCTGCGGGTAGAAGGAGGTGATCTCGGGGGAAATTTCGGTACCAGTGAACAGGAAGTGGTCCAGTTCCAGACTCTCATGGATGGTCTGTTCTTCGAAGAGTGAGTACATCACCACAGCCGAGACGCCGGCGTCTTCCAATTTCTTGACGGTCTCGACCTTTTCGGAGAGCGGCGAGGCTGAAGCCACGACGGGATTCTTGAGTTTCAAACCGAGGTAAGAAGTGGTCAGGTCAGTCATTTCTAATCTCCCTTTCGATAATAAGTGATAAAAGGGACAGGGACGAATGTCCCTGTCCCAATTTTTTATTTCTACTCCGCTTTTGCGTCGTAGTGCATGGCGGCCATCTGGGAATAGAAGTTCCAGCGGGACCTGGCATCCTCACGCGCGAGATTGAGCAGTTCTTCGGCGCGCTCTTCGTTACTCTGGGTCAGCATGCGGAAGCGGGTCTCTTTGTACATGTACTCTTCGACCGGAATGCTCGGTTCCTTGCAGTCCACCTGGAGGGGGTTCCTGCCCTGAGCGGCCAGGCGCGGGTCGTAGCGATAGAGCGGCCACAGGCCAGACTGGACAGCCAGTTTCTGCTGTTCGAGGCCCTTGACCATGTCGATGCCATGGTTGATGCAGTGGCTGTAGGCAATGATCAGGGATGGGCCGGGATAGGACTCGGCTTCCAGGAAGGCTTTGAGGGTATGCTGGTCGTTGTAGCCCATGGCCACACGGGCGACGTAAACATAACCATAGGCAATGGCCATCAGGCCGAGGTCTTTCTTGGAAAGGCCCTTGCCCTGGGCAGCAAAGCGGGCGACCGCCGCGCGCGGGGTGGACTTGGAGGCCTGGCCGCCGGTGTTGGAGTACACTTCGGTGTCAAGCACAAGCATGTTCACGTCGCGGCCGGTCGAGAGGACGTGGTCGAGGCCACCGTAGCCAATATCATAGGCCCAACCATCGCCGCCGACGATCCAGACTGATTTCTTGACCAGCGAATCGGCCACAGCAGCCAGATTCCTGGCCTGCGGGTTCTTGGATTTCTCGAGTCTCTGCTTCAGGATGGCAACGCGCTCCCGCTGGCCGGCGATGCCTGCCTCAGTGGTCTGGTCGGCCTTGAGCAGGCCATCCACCAAGTCAGCGCCCAGTTCATCCGCAAATGCCGGCAGGATATCGCAGGCATATTCCATATGCTTGTCAAGCGTCAGGCGGAAGCCCAGGCCGAACTCGGCATTGTCTTCGAAGAGCGAGTTGGACCAGGCCGGGCCACGTCCTTCCTTGTTGAAGGTATAGGGCGTGGTCGGCAGGTTGCCGCCGTAGATCGAGGAACAACCGGTGGCATTGGAAACAATCGCCCGGTCACCGAACAACTGAGACATCAGCTTAACGTAGGGCGTCTCACCGCAGCCGGAGCAGGCGCCAGAGAACTCAAAGAGCGGCAGGAGCAGCTGCGAGTTCTTGACGGTGTTCAAGCTGATGGCAGTGCGGTCCACTTCGGGCAGATCAAGGAAGAATTCCCAGTTATCGGCCTCCGGTTCGCGCAGGGGCAGCTGGGGCGCCATGTTGATGGCCCGGCGGCTGACGTTGCTCTTGTCCTTGGCAGGACAGGCCTCGATGCACAGGGCACAGCCGGTGCAGTCCTCGGGAGCCACCTGGACCGTATAGGCCATGCCGGGAAATTCCTTGAACTTGGACTCCATGTGCTTGAAGGTCTTGGGAGCCTTCTCCAAGAGCTTCTTGTCGAAGACCTTGTGGCGGATGACAGCATGCGGGCAGACAAAGACACACTTGCCGCACTGGATGCACAGGTCGGGTTCCCAAACGGGGATTTCCAAGGCAATGTTGCGCTTTTCCCACTTGGTGGTTCCGGTGGGGAAGGTGCCATCGACGGGCATGGCGGAGACGGGGACATTATCACCGTTGAAAGCGATCATCGGCCCAAGTACGTTCCTGACAAAGTCGGGGGCAGCCGCGGGTACCGGAGGACGGCGGGTGATCTTGCTGGTGACATTTTCGGGGACCTTGACCTCATTCAGATGAGCCAGGGTCTGGTCAACGGCGGCGTAGTTCTTCTGGACGACCGCTTCACCACGCTTGCCGTAGGTCTTTTTGATGGCCTTCTTGATCTGCTCGATGGCCTCGTCGCGCGGCAGGATGCCGGAAATGGCGAAGAAACAGGTCTGCATGATGGTATTGATGCGGGCACCCATGCCGGTCTTCTCGGCCACATCGTAGGCATTGATGACATAGAAGCGCAGCTTCTTGGCAATGATATCCTGCTGGACTTCCTGGGGGAGCTGGTCCCAGATCTCGTCCTTGCCATAGATGCTGTTGAGCAGGAAAACGCCGCCGGGCTGGGCATACTTGAGCAGGTCGAAGCGCTCCAGGAAGTTGAACTGGTGGACAGCCACAAAGTTGGCGGTGTTGGCGGTAATCAGGTAAGGAGCCTGGATCGGCTTGGGACCAAAGCGCAGGTGCGAGGTGGTCATTGTCCCGGCCTTCTTCGAGTCGTAGACGAAGTAGCCCTGGGCATTGTTTTCGGTCTCTTCACCGATGATCTTGATCGAGTTCTTGTTGGCACCCACTGTGCCATCCGAGCCCAACCCGAAGAAGAGGCAGCGCACCGTCTCGGGGAATTCCACCGAGAAGGAGGGATCATAATCAATGCTGGAGTGGGTCACGTCCTCGTTGATGCCGACCACGAAATGGTTCCTGGGTTCAGCCTTCTTGAGTTCATCGAAGACACCCTTGACCATGGCTGGGGTGAATTCCTTGGATGACAGGCCAAAACGCCCACCGACAACCTTGACATCCTGGCGGCCATTCTCGAACAGAGCGCTGGTAACATCCAGGTAAAGCGGCTCACCGTTGGCACCGGGTTCCTTGGTACGGTCGAGCACGGCAACCTTTTTGGCACTCTTCGGCAGGGCAGCCAGGAGGTGCGCAGGAGAGAACGGGCGGTACAGGCGGACGCGGATGACGCCAACCTTTTCGCCTTTTTCCAGCAGGTGGCGCACGGTCGCCTCGGCCGTCTCACCGCCGGAGGCCATGATGATGATCACACGCTCGGCATCGGGCGCACCGATGTAATCGAAGAGATGATACTGGCGGCCGGTCAGTTTGCCAAACTTATCCATGGCCTTCTGGACGATGGCCGGCACAGCAACATAGTAGGGATTGACGGTCTCGCGCGCCTGGAAGAAGACATCCGGGTTCTGGGCAGAACCGCGCAGAACGGGGCGATCGGGGGAAAGGGCGCGGGCGCGATGCTGGCGGACCAAATCGTCGTCGATCATGGTGCGCAAATCATCATCGGTCAACTGCTCGATCTTTTCAATCTGGTGGGAGGTACGGAAGCCATCGAAGAAATGCAGGAACGGAACGCGGCTTTCGAGCGTGGCAGCCTGGGCAATGCAGGCAAAGTCGTGGGCTTCCTGCACCGAGCTGGAAGGCATCATCGCCCAGCCTGTCTGGCGGCAGGCCATGACATCGGAATGATCGCCGAAGATCGACAATGCATGGGTAGCCACGGTACGGGCAGTGACGTGGAACACTGTCGATGTCAGTTCACCGGCGATCTTGAACATATTGGGGATCATGAGCAGGAGACCCTGGCTGGCAGTGAATGTGGTCGTCAGGGAGCCGGTCTGCAGTGCGCCATGGACCGCGCCGGAGGCGCCGCCTTCAGACTGCATCTCGATCACCAGGGGAACGGTCCCCCAAATATTCTTCCTGCCAACAGCCGACCAGTCGTCTGCCCATTCGCCCATGTTGGAAGAGGGCGTAATGGGATAGATCGCACAGATCTCGTTGATGCGATGGGCAACCGAGGCGGCGGCCTCGTTCCCATCAATAGTAACTGCTTGTCGTTTCATCTGTTCTCCTTGGTTAATGACGTACAGAGCCAGGCTCTGGATTGGCAAAAAATACCACCACTAATAAGTTTATACCCCGCCTGCCAGATGTGTAGTAATTTATTACATATTAATACCCGCGACTTGTCACTATCGCCGGAGGCTTCTCAGGCACCCGCTGAAAACCATTTCAGGCCTTCCAGGTGCGGGAGCACCAGGTAGAAAGCCGCCAGTGACTTGGCATCGGGCATTTCCCCACTTGCGGCACGGCGCAAGGCTTCGGCCAGCGGCAGGCGTTCAACATGCAGGAACTCATCAGCATCCGACTGCAGTGGGTCAGCCCGCAGATCAGAAGCCAGGAAGACATACATCAACTCGGTCGAATAGCCTGGCGCAAGGTAGAAACGCCCAATATGCTGCATGCGGCCGGCAGCAAAGCCCGTCTCTTCACGCAGTTCCCGCCGGGCACACTCCAGCGGGTCTTCCCCCGGCTCCATGACACCGGCAGGCAGTTCGAGCAGGTACAGCCCGGCTGCGTGGCGGTACTGGCGCACAAAAAGCAGGCTGCGATCCACATCCAGCGGCAGGATGACCACCGAGCCATGGTGTTCGACGATATCCAGGTCCGCCGTCCGGCCGTCGGGCAGGCGCACCCGGTCACGGCGGACATCGAAGGCCCGGCCCCGATACATGATCTCACTGTGGAGGCTCTCGAATGCCATGTTCGCTCCTGAAAAGAGCCAAGCGGAGGACAGGCCTCCGCTTGGACAATGTAAAGTAAAAACAGATTACGGGATCTGAAGCGTCTGGCCGACCGAGAGGGCGCTGCCCACCGACAGGCTGTTGTACGAAGCAATGGCAGAGGGATCTACATCACCATACAGGCAGGCCACGCTGCTGAAAGTCTCACCCGTGGAGGCAACGACATAGGTGGCCGGGTGCGGGCGCAGGGCACGCGCAGCCGGGAAGGGATTGCCGGTCTGGGGAATGCGCAGGGTCAGCCCGGGCATAAACAGCCCGCCATCGTACAAGCCGTTGAGTGAAAGCAGTTCATCCGGGTTCACATTG
>CAYLXB010000069.1:14787-17599 GCA_964387495.1 uncultured Anaerolineaceae bacterium | reverse complement strand
TCACTCTTCAGTTGTTAAGGTTCTGTTTTTCGAGCGGGTTGCATTCTACCCGCAAGGCTCCACTCTGTCAAGGCCAGAGAGACGAAATCGCCGATGTTTCTTCCAACATCGGCTCGCCAGACTGCAAAACGTTCGTTCTGTGTCTCTGACGTGAGACGTTTTCTCAGTTGTCAACGATCTGTCGGTTAGGACGAGATCTGAGTGGGTAACTGTGCGTTCCCTATTATATGCAATCAGCCCCCCTTGTCAAGCGATTCGTATACCAATTTGGATTTTTTAAGGTTCAAAAACCGCTTTTTCCGGCTTTTTCCACCACTTCCAGCGCTTTTTCCACCCCGTTTTCCCCCCGGATCAGCGCCCCCGCCTCCCCCGCCCGCCGCCTGCACACCTCCCCATCCGCCTCGGCCAGCGCCGCCGCCAGCCGTTCGGCCGTCAGCCGCCCCGCCGGGATCGGCTCCGGCCCCGCCCCCAGCGCCGCCACACGCATCCCCCAGAAAGGCTGGTCGACCGCATGCGGCACCACAATATTGGGCACCCCCGCCCGCAGCCCCGCCCCGGTCGTGCCCGCTCCCCCGTGGTGCACCACCGCCTTGCACCGCGGCAGCAGCCACCCATGCGGGGCTGAGTCCAGGAAGAGCACATTCCCCGGCGGATTCTCCGGCTTCCAGGCATTCCACCCGCTCAGGAACACCCCCCGCTCCCCCCGCCTCTCCAGCGCCTCCAGCACCGCCACCCCCATCCGCCTCGCATCCCGGTTCACCATGCTCCCGAACGAGACGCACACCGGCGCCGGCCCCGCTTCCAGGAATTCCGCCAGCGCCGCCGGCGGTTCGTAATCCGGTTCTTCCAGGAAGAAATACCCCGCCACGTGGATCTGCGTCCCCCATTCCGCCGGCCGCGGCAGCACGCTTGGGCTGTAGGCAAACACCAGCGGTGTGCGCGGCCGCCCTCCTTTCTCGTCAAAGGGCCAGGCAAGTTTGGCCGGGTACGTGACATCCGGGTTGGCCCGCCGCGCCGGCGGATATCCCGTGTTGCCCCCAAACCAGAAGACTTGCGCCGCCAGCCAGTGTGAAAGGGCGCTCAGCCGCCCCGGCGGGATCCACGCCATGGCCGGGTTCGGGAAAGCCCGCGTCGGCGCGAACATCGGGAAAGTCTGCACCGACACATCCGGGATGTTGTGCTCGCGCGCCCACGAATGTCCCCCCACCGTGAACAGGAACGAATGCACCAGCAGATCCGCACCCTCACAGGCGCCAAAGGCTGCCCGTGAGACCTGCAGCGCGATCTCGAACACATAATCCTTGATCGCTGCAATGGCCCGCACCGCGTTCGTCCCTGCCGTGTTCAGCCTCGCGCTGATCACCTCCGGGTCGCCCGCCAGCGGCACGAACGGCACCCCATGCTGCCCCGCCAACCCCTCGAAACGCCCCGGCGCCGCCAGCCTCACCCGGTGCCCCCGCCCCTGCAGCCCCTTCGCCAGCGCCACGAACGGCTGCACATCTCCCCGCGAACCGTATGTAAGCAGTGTGATATTCATGAAACAAAGTCTATCATGGATTCCCCCGGCCCCTTATTCCACCCATATCCCAATCCCCTTACACTCCCCGCCGGGAATCACGTTCATCCGCGTTTATCCGTGGCCCAGCTCCGTGCAAATCCGTGTTCATCCGTGTACCAAGCCCCTAATCCATCTCCTGCCTTCCCGCCAGCGCCCGCAGCAGCGTATTCTGGTCCGCATACTCCAGGTCCCCCCCCACCGGCAGCCCGCGCGCCAGCCGCGTCACCCGCACCCCAAACGGCTCCAGCCGCTGGCGCAGGTACAGCGCCGTCGCATCCCCCTCCATGCTCGGATTGGTCGCCAGGATGATCTCCTTGATCCCCCCGCGCCGCGCCCGCTCGACCAGCGGCTCGATCTTCAGGTCGTCCGGCCCCACCCCCTCGATGGGCGACAGCACCCCCTGCAGGACGTGATATTTTCCCGGGAACCCCCCTGTGCGCTCCAGGCTGAGCACATCCAGCGCATCCTCTACCACGCACAGCAGCGTCCCATCCCGTCGCGGGTCGTCGCAAATCTCGCACCGCTCGCGCCCTGCACTCGTGATGTTGAAGCACTCCTGGCAGAAAGCCACCCGTTCCTTCAGGCCGTCCAGCGCCTCCGCCAGGTCCTGCGAGACATCCTCCGTCGCCCGCAGCAGGAAGAACGCCAGCCGCGAGGCCGACTTCGGCCCGATGCCGGGCAGCCGTTCGAACGCGTTGATCAAAGCCTGGATTGGTTCAGGAAGGATCATAAAGACTCAAATCTGCTTCTCTTGCAACTCATCACCTGGCGGCACGGGAACCCCCGGCACGTTAGAACGGCAGCCCGCCCGAAAGCGGCCCCATCAACTCCTGCTGCAGCTCGCGTGACTTGTCCAGCGCCAGGTTCACCGCCGTCAGCACCAGGTCCTGCAGCATCTCGGCATCCGCATCTTTCAGCAGCTCGGGGTCGATCGTCACCGACTGGCAGTGCTGGTCGCCGGTCATCACCACCGTGATCGCCCCGCCGCCCGCCGTCGCCGTGACCGTCTCCACCTTCAGGCGCTCCTGCGCCTCCGCGATCTGCTGCTGCAGGCGCTGCAGCTGCTGCATCATCCCGCCCTGTCCGCCCGCTCCGGGCATCCTGTTGAATCCTTTTGCCATCACTCTCTCCTTTTCATCCTACTGCACATCCACGATCTCGCCGCCGTTCTCCAGCGCCGCCGCCACCATCCCGCCCGGAGACACATCCGCCGCCGCGTTCCCCTTCCCCCCCGACACCACGCACTGGATCGCC
>CAYLXB010000069.1:0-14687 GCA_964387495.1 uncultured Anaerolineaceae bacterium | reverse complement strand
GATCGCCCGCCGCGTGGCTTCCACCTGCTCGGGCTTATCCATCTTCTCCACCAGCACCGCGCTCGCAAAGCCCAGCGTGAGCGTGCCGCCCTTGATCTCCAGCGGCTTGCACGAGTTCAACAGCGCGTTCAGCGAGGTATTGGGCTTCACCGCCGCCCCGATCTGCTTCCAGGCTTGCACCACCTGCACCAGGCTCACCGTCGCGCTGCCGGGCTGTGCCGTTGCAGGGGCAGTCTCCTGCGGGGCGTCCGCCGGGGCCGGTTTCGTCTCCACCGCGCTGGCCGGGCGCTCAGCCGCCGGCTCCGGCTGGGCCTTCTGCCGCGCCGCGGGGGTGGGAGTAGGTGTGGGCGCTGCCGTCACCACCGCGGCCGGGACCGGCGCTTCCAGCACCTCCGCCAGGGCCAGTTCCAGGCCCAGCGAGGGCTGCCAGCCGCCACGCGTGTCCATCGCCGCCGCGTTGAAAGCCTTCATCATCCGCAGGGCCTCCGCCGGCGTAAAGGCTTTGGCGTGCCCGGCCATCTGCGCCGCCACGTCTTTGGTCGCCTCCACCTGGTCCCCGTTGCCCAGTTGGAACAGCAGCACCGCCCGCAGGTAATCCACGATCTGCCGCGCCAGGGCCCGCGGGTCTGTGCCCGCATCCAGCGCCTGTTGGATCGCCTCCAAGCCGCCCGCCGGCTGGTGGTCGCGGACCGAGTCGACCAGCGCCAGCACCGTCTGGCTGGTGGCCGTACCCAGCACGGTCTGCACCAGCGCCAGGCTGATCCGCTCACCGGTCGAGGCCAGTTGGTCCAGCAGGGAGATCGCATCCCGCATTCCCCCCGCTGCCTGCCGGGCGATCAGCGTCAGCGCCTCTTCGTCCGCCTGGAATTTTTCACCCTCCACGATCATTTTCAGTTCATTGACGATCTCCGCCACCGGCACCCGCCGGAACTCGTGCCGCTGGCAGCGCGACAGCACCGTGGCCGGGATTTTGTGGATCTCGGTCGTGGCCAGGATGAAGATGGCGTGCGGCGGCGGTTCCTCCAGGGTCTTCAGCAGGGCGTTGAAGGCCGAGGTCGAGAACATGTGTACCTCGTCGATGATGTAGATCTTATATTTCCCCTGCGTGGGTGCGAAGTTGATCTTGTCGCGCAAGTCGCGCACGTCTTCCACCCCGGTCTGTGAGGCCGCGTCGATCTCGATCAGGTCCAGGAAGCGGTTCTCGTTCACCGCCTTGCAGAAGTCGCACGTATTGCACGGGCGCTCCTCCGCCTTCTCGGCCAGGCAGTTCACCGCCTTGGCCAGCAGGCGTGCCACCGTTGTTTTGCCGGTGCCGCGCGGCCCCGCGAACAGGTAGGCATGCCCCACCCGCCCGCCGCTGATGGCGTTGCGCAGGGTCTGCACGACGTGCTCCTGGCCGATCACCTCGGCCCACCCTTTCGGACGGTACTTGCGATAAAGAGCCTGGCTCATACTTGGGGTCTCCGCTTACGGCACAGAATACACAGCCCGCACCACGCCCTGCGGGTCCACCAGTGAGACGATCTCGCCCGATTCCCAAACCGCCTCGCGTCTCCCCCAGTACAGATCCACCACCGTGTCGATCCCGCTGGCCGTGTGCACCTGCACCGCACCGCCCTTGTACAGGATCAGGCCGGGGAATGTGTAAATATTCTTATCCTTGTCCTTCAGTTGCCAGCCGGCCAGGTTCAGTTCTCCTTCGCCGGAATAGCGCACCATCACCACTTCGGCGTTCAGCGTCCCCGCCCCCACCACGCTCACCACTTCCACCAGCACCGGCCCCTGCAGGTTTTCCGCCGGCGCCCCCTCGCCCTGGGCCGCCGGGACGGGCGCGGCTGCCGGCAGGCTCGCCGCCCGGTAATTGCGGTCATACCAGTACAGGATGGCCGAGGTTACGAGAACGGAAACAAGGATATTGAGCAGCAAATAGGGAATAAAGCGGCGACGGTCCATGGCTCACTCCTGCCGCTATGATAGCACAAAAAGCCTGAAAGTTGGCGGGTTTAAGGGCTGCGTTGGAAACTCAGCGCCACCCAGTCGCTCATCTGGCGCCTTCCGCTCTGCGTCAGCCCCCTCGCTTCTGCCGCTTCCACCACCCCCTGCGCCTGCTCCTCCAGGATCCCCGACAGCACCAGCTCCCCCCCCGGCAGGACCAGTTCCCCCAGCCCCGCATCCAGCAGGCGGATCAGCACCGGTGCCAGGATGTTGGCCAGCACCAGCGGCGCCTGCCGCAGCGGAAAACCTCCCGCCAGCACCTCCGCCACCGATCCCTGCCCCAGCACGAATTCCTCCCCGATCCCGTTGGCCTGTGCGTTCTCGCGGCTGGCCTGCACCGAGGCCGGGTCGATGTCCACTCCCACCGCCAGCCGCGCCCCCAGCTTGAGCGCCGCAATGGACAGGATCCCCGAGCCGCACCCGATGTCGATCACGGACAAGTCCCTGAAGGTCTCGGAGGCCTTGAGGGTCTCCATCAACTCTTCCACCAACTCCAGACACAACTGCGTGGTCGGGTGGGTGCCGGTCCCGAAGGCCATCCCCGGGTCGATCTTGATCGGGATGCGCTTCGCATCCGGCGACTCCAGCCACGCCGGCACGATGATCAGCCGCTTCCCGATTGGGATGGGCTGGTAGCGCGCCTTCCAGGCCTCCATCCAGTTCTGGTCCGCGATCGGCGTGTAGACCGGCGCCGGCAGCGCCTGGATCATACCCAGGTAGTACAGCCCCTCTTCCAGTTTCTGGCGCGTCTCCTCCAGGTGCTCGTCCGCGGGCAGGTACGCCCGCACGCTGATATTGCCGGTTGGCGTGCCCTCATCCTCATCGTTGAGGAAATCCACGCCCTGCTCCGTCACCACCCCGTTCGGCGCGTAGCGCGCCAGCACATCTGCCACCGCCTCGGCCAGTTCACCGTTCACCGTCAGGGAAACCTCAAGCCAGTGCGTCATCTTCTCATCCTCCCAGCGTCTCGCTCAGCCAGTCCAGGAAACCCTTCTCTTTCGGCTGGACGGTCGTGCCCATGGTGCCGGCCAGTTTTTCGAACAGTTCACGCTGTTCCTTGCTCAGCTTGGTCGGGATATCCACGTTGACGATCACCAGCTGGTCGCCCCGCCCGGTATGACGCAGGTGCGGCACCCCCCGCGCCTTGAGCGTGAATACCTTGCCTGGCTGTGTCCCGGCCGGGATGCTCAGCTTGGCCTTGCCGTCCACGGTAGGCACTTCCACCTCCGCACCCAGCACAGCCTGCGCCAGGTTGATATCCAGATTGAGCAGAATATCATCCTCGCGCCGTTTGAAGAACATGTGCGGGCGCACGTTGAGCAGCAGGTACACGTCCCCGTTCGGGCCGCCCAGCGCACCCGGCTGGCCTTCCCCTGGCATGCGCACCTGGTTGCCGTTCGTCACGCCCGGCGGGATGCTCACCTTCTTGCGCACGGTCTTGCGCTCCAGCCCCGAGCCCCGGCAGGTCTTGCAGGGTGTCGCGATGGTCTCACCCCGTCCGCCGCAGGTCGGGCAGGTGGTGGATTGCACGATTGCTCCCAGGATCGTCTGGCGCATCTGGCGCACTTCGCCCTGGCCGTTGCATGTTGCGCACCGCTGCGGTGCGGTTCCCGGCTCGGCCCCGCTGCCTTTGCAGGCCGAGCACGTCTCGTCCCGCGTAATCTCCACTTCCTTCTCGACCCCGAAGACCGCCTCCTCGAAGCTCAAGTCCACCTGGTATTGGATGTCGCGTCCCCGCCGCGGCGTCCGCCGCACGCGTCGCCCGCTGGAAAACCCCATGCTTTCGAACAACCCCTCGAACAGGTCGCCGAAGTCCATGCTGTAATCATGGAAGCCGCCCATGTCACCCAGCCCGGCCCGCCCGTACTGGTCATAGCGGGCGCGTTTCTGCGGGTCCGAAAGCACGCCGTAAGCCTCATTCAGTTCCTTGAACTTCTCCTCGGCATCCGGCTCCTTGTTCACATCCGGGTGGTACTGGCGCGCCAGTTTCCGGAAGGCTGCCTTGATCTCATCCTGGGACGCGCTGCGTGCCACGCCCAGCACTTCATAGTAATCTCTCTGGCTCATCTCCGTTTAGCCTTCCTTGACCTCTCCGTCCACCACACCGTCCTGCGCCCCCGCTCCCATCTCAGGCCCCTGGTAGGCGCTCGCGCCAACCTTCTGGATCGTCTGGTCCAGGATGCCGACCGCCCTGCGGATCGCATCTGCATCCTCGCCGTCTTTGGCCGTGCGCAGTTCGCTCACACTCGCGCTTATCTCCTCCCGCACTTCAGCCGGGATTTTATCGCCAAATTCTTTCGACGCTTTTTCTGCCGCATACAGGCTGTTGTCGGCTTGGTTGCGCGCCTCGATCAGGTCACGCCGCTTCTTGTCATCCTGTGCGTGCGTCTCAGCCTCCCGCCGCATCTGCTCCACTTCCTCCTGGGATAATCCCGAGGAAGCCGTGATATTGATGTGCTGGGTGCGGCCCGTCGCCTTGTCGCTGGCCGTCACCTTCAGGATTCCGTTGGCGTCGATGTCGAAGGTCACTTCGATCTGCGGCATGCCGCGTGGCGCCGGGGGAATCCCATCCAGGATGAACTTGCCCAGCGACTTGTTGTCGATAGCCAGGGGACGTTCGCCCTGCACTACGTGGATTTCCACTTGCGTCTGGCCGTCGCTGGCCGTCGAAAAGACCTGGCTCCGCCGTGAGGGAATGGTGGTGTTGCGCTCGATCAGCGCCGTGGCAACGCCGCCCAGCGTTTCGATCGAGAGCGTCAGCGGCGTCACATCCAGCAGCAGGATGTCGGTCACCTCACCGCCCAGTACCCCGCCCTGGATGGCCGCCCCCACCGCCACCACCTCGTCCGGGTTGACACCCTTGTGCGGCTCCTTGCCGAAGAACCTGCGCACTGCATCCTGGATCGCCGGCACGCGCGTCATGCCGCCCACCAGCACCACCTCGTCCACCTGCCCGGGCTCCACACCTGCATCCTTCAGCGCCTGCTGCACCGGCCGCATCGTTCGCTCCACCAGGTCACTGGTCAGTTGTTCCAGTTTGGCGCGTGTCATCGTCATCACCAGGTGCTTGGGCCCCGAGGCGTCCGCGCTGATATACGGCAGGTTGATCTCGGTCTGCAGCACCGTGGAAAGTTCGATCTTGGCCTTCTCTGCCGCTTCCTTCAGGCGTTGCAGCGACTGGCGGTCCTTCCGCAGGTCGATCCCGTTTTCCCGCTGGAACTCCTCCGCCAGGTGATCCATGATCCGCTGGTCGAAGTCATCCCCCCCCAGGAAAGTATCCCCGCTCGTGGAACGCACCTGGAAGACACCCTCACCCACATCAAGAATGGAGATGTCGAACGTTCCACCGCCCAGGTCATACACGGCAATCGTCTCATTCTTCTTCCGGTCCAGGCCGTATGCCAGGGAGGATGCCGTCGGCTCGTTGATGATTCGCAGCACTTCCAACCCGGCGATCTTGCCCGCGTCCTTGGTGGCATTGCGCTGTGCATCATTGAAATACGCCGGCACGGTGATCACTGCCTTCGTGACCGGTTCGCCCAGGTAAGCCTCGGCATCCTTCTTCATCTTGGCCAGGATCATGGCCGAGATCTCCGGCGGCGAAAACTCCTTGCCATCCATGCTCACCCGCACATCGCCGTTCTCTGCTTCGCTCACCGCGTAAGGCACCCGCCCGCGCGTCCGTTCCACCTCGACATCCTCCGCCCGGCGGCCCATGAAACGCTTGATCGAGAAGATCGTATTCTGCGGGTTCACGATCGCCTGGTTGCGGGCCACCCGCCCCACCAGGCGCTCATGATTCTTATTGACTGCCACCACTGAGGGCACAAGTCTCTCCCCCTCCGCCGAAGGAATCACGACCGGCTCCGTACCCACCATCACCGCACAGACGGAATTGGTTGTACCCAGGTCGATACCGATGATTTTTGCCATGCATTGCTCCTGTCAGGCTGCGGCTCAGGCGTGCTCGCCGGCCCTTTTGCTCGTCTACGCAGCCACCCGCACCACTGCCGGCCGGATGACGCGCTTTTCATCGCCAATGGTGTAACCGTTCTGGATCACGCCAATTACGGTGCCGCTTTCCACACCGTCCGCCGGCTCCTGTGAGACGGCCTCATGGAAATTCGGGTCGAACACCTGCCCTTCGGCCTGGATGCGCTGGATGCCCTCAGACTCCAGGATTCCCTGGAACTTCCGCAGGATTAACTCGATCCCGCTCGCCCAGGCTTCCACTTCCACGTCCGCCGGCCGGTTCTGCAGCGCCCGCTCCAGGTCATCCATCACCGGCAGGAATCGCTTGACGATATCACCCTTGATATTCTGGATATCTTGGACCCGGTCGCGCTCGATGCGCTTCTTGTAATTATCGAAATCCGCCAGGGCGCGTTTCCAGCCATCCAGGTATTCATCCGATTTGGCCTGGGTTTCCGCTAGCTGGGTCTTCAGGTTTTCCAATTCTTCCGGCATCGCAGCCGGAGTCTGCTCGGTAGTGGATTCTTCTGTTACTTCTACTTTATGTTTTTTACTCGGCATTTCCTTGCTCTCCTGCAATGTTTTCTGTGACCAGGTCACTTAATAAATCCGCCATGAAGCGCACCGTTGGGATGGTACGCGCGTAGGGCATCCGCATCGGTCCCAGGACACCCAGTGTCCCACTCACCATCCCGGGCACCCCGTAACGGGCCAGCACCATGGAACACTGCCGCAGCTCTTCCCAGCCGCCCTCCCCGCCGATCAACACCTGCATCCCGCCCACATTGCTGTTCATGATGGTGCGGGCCAGCAGGTCCTGCAGCATGGAGCGCTCCTCGAACAGCCTCAGCGCCTTGCGTGCATCATCCGAGACGGTGAACTCCGGCTCTGCCAGCACGTTGGTCAGGCCGTCCATGTAGATCTCGCCCGATACGCGCTCATCTGCCCTGTGCATATCCTGCATTACGATGCTCAGGATGTCCTTCTCCAGGGCATCCGCACGGGCCGGCTGGGCGGAGATCTCGTACACGGAGAGGCCCCCGCAAGTCTCATTAAGTGCATTTGCCGCCTGGCTTAATCGTTCCTGCGCCACAGGTTCTGCCAGCGTCAGGATCTGCTGGGACACTTCCCCGCCGCCCATCACCATCACCATCAACACCTGGCGCCCTTGTGTCGAGATCAACTCCAGGTGCTTGTAGCGGGCCTTTTCCGCGTGCGGCGCTGTGACCAGCGACACGCTCTGCGACTGGTGGGCCAGGATGGAAGCCGCCAGCCTCATCCACTGTTCCACATCATGCCGGGCCTGGAAGAACTGGTGCGAGATGGTGTGCTGAATTGCCTGCGGCAGCTCCACTTGGTGCATCAACTGGCCCACGAACAGGCGGTACCCTTCTTCGGCCGGCACACGTCCCGCAGAGGTGTGCGGTTGCCGCAGGTACCCCATCTCGGTCAACGCGGACATTTCATTCCGCACCGTGGCCGAACTGAGGTCCAGGTGGTAATGGTCCACCAGGCGCTGCGAACCAACCGGTTGAGCCGTTTCGATATAATCACGGATCACCAGCATGAGCAGCATCTTTTGGCGTTCGCTCAATTCTGTCATAAGCACCTGTACACTTTTAGCACTCTCGATACGAGAGTGCTAATTGGACGAAAATAATGATAACACGCCTAAAATGGAGCGTCAATAAGAAGTATGTTAGAAAGATGAGTTTATCGGAAGTGATATTGACGATATGTTGAATCTGGTGTATTCTCCGCTCTGCCTTTGAAACCTTACCTTTCATCAGAGGCAAGGAGAAAATGTTCATGAAAACTACGAAGTACCTTCTCATGTCTGTCGCCATGATCCTGGTCACGGTGGCAGCGGTGCTTGTCTCCAAGCCGGCACCAACTTCCCCCAGAGGCAACGTACTGGTCACGGATTACACACCGACACTGAAATGGTCAGCTTCGACTCCAAATGCATATCTTGGGAGTTACCAGGTCCAGGTAGCCAGAGACAGCTCTTTCTCTGCAGCCACGATTGTGGTACCGATCACAGCAGTGTCGAAAAACCAAACCTCTTTCGTGGTCCCGGTTACCCTGGATCCTGCAATGAAATATTACTGGCGTGTGCGCGCTGTGGATGTCAACAATGTCAAGACCGAATGGACCGCCACCTACTTCCGCACCGCTGTCAAGCCCCCCACCCTCGTGAGCCCGGCCAATGGCGCTGCCCTGCTTAGCAACCGCCCCAGCTTTGAATGGAACGGCGTGCTGGACGCGGACAGTTATACACTGCAGGTATCGCAGTACTATGGCTTCGACACCACGCTCGTCAACCAGACCATTTCAGCCACCAGCGGAAAATACACCCTCACGACTGACCTGCCGGTCAGGAAGACCCTCTACTGGCGCATGCGCACCAATAGCGCCACCTTCGGCCCCAGCGCCTGGACGCCCGTCCGCACCCTGACCACTGCCAATCCCCCCAGCATCCCTGAACTCACCCAGCCGAATGACGGCAAATTGACGGACGACTATTCGCCCCGTCTGGTCTGGAACAAAGTCACCCTTCCTTCCGGGACATCCTTTGATCACTATCAAATCCAGGTGGCCCTGAATGATGAATTCGAAGCTGCCGACATCGTCTTCGACGACAGCACGCTTACGAACATAAACGACCCCTTCTACGAAGTGGACGAGCTTACGCCGCTTGATCCGGCCACCACCTACTACTGGCGCGTCCGGGCCTACAACACGGCCGGCGAATACAGCAGCTGGTCAGACACCTTCTCGCTGCTCACCGTCATCGAGCCTGTCAGTGTGCTCTACACCCCCGCGAATGGGATCACCCTGACGAACAACCGCCCTCTCTTTGACTGGAAAAGCGTCAAAGGAGCAACCAAATATTACATCGTCATTTCGAAATACCCGTCCCTCACCGATTGGTTGATCTACCAGCGGGTTTACGCTTCCCAGTTCAGGCCGGCGACCGGCCTGCCCGCCGGAACACTGCTCTACTGGCGCGTTCAGGCGCTTGGTGGCAAGTATGGCACCAGTCCCTGGTCTGAAACTTACTCGTTCACCACGGCCACGCCGCCCGGTAAGCCCACCGAACTCCTCCCCGAGCCAAATACGCTCGTCAAGACCTTCACCCCCACTTTTACTTGGCAGCCTTCCAACGTACCGGAAAGCACAACCTTCAAGAACTACCAGATCCAGGTCAGCACCACTTCGACCTATACGGCCCCGGTCATTAACGATGACAACCTGACTCAGCAGTACGTCACCACCTACACCGTGCAGGCAGCCGATGCCCTGGATCCCATGACCAAATACTACTGGAGACTGCGCGCCTGCAACACCGCCCTCCAGTGCAGTGGCTGGACCCCGGCGGCGACGAATTTCATCCTCGTCGCAATCCAGCCGCCCACACTGCTCACCCCGGCGAATGGCTCGACGGTTGGTGTCTACCCCTTCAGACCCACCCTGGACTGGAGCGATGTTTACGGCGCCTCCTCGACCTCCGGGAACACCCCCTACCGCATCCAGGTGGCAACTGCCCCGAACATGACCGGCATTGTTCTGGATCGGGCCGTATCTTCCTCGATGTTCAAATTCACCACCGATCTGCCTGCGGGGACATACTATTGGCGTGTGCTCACCAACAACGCCTATGGCTTCGGCCCCAGCAGCTGGTCGACCAGGTGGAGCTTTATCATCGATCCCTAAACCACCGGACAAAAAAAACGGGCCGCGTTTGCGGCCCGTTTTTTTATCAACATCAATCCGGGTTCCCCGCCAGCCCCAGCTCCGGAGCGATCTTTCGCATCGCCGCGATCACATTTCCAACATGCTCCCAAAGGTCGATCCCAAACTCTTGCGCACCCGCCTCGATTTCCGCGCGGTTGGCGCCGGCAGCAAAGGCCTTGTCCTTCCACTTCCTCTTCACCGAGGACGCTTCCAGGTCCAGCAGGGAACGCGACGGGCGCACCAGCGCCACCGCCGTGACCAGGCCGGTCACCTCATCACAGGCATACAGCGCCTTCTCCATGAGTGTCTCGCGCGGCACACCGGTATGATCCCCATGGCTGAGGATGGCGCGCACGATGAACTCGTCCACCCCGCGCTCCCGCAGGATTGGCGCCCCGTCTTGTGGATGCTGCGCCGCGGTCGGGTGGATTTCCCAGTCGAAATCATGCAGGATCCCAGTCACGCCCCACACTTCCGCATCCTCGCCGAACTTCTCGGCGTAGAAACGCATCGCCGCCTCCACAGATAACATATGTTTGACCAGGTTCTCATTCTTCACGTACTCACGCACCAGTGCTAACGCTTCGTCACGCTTCATGATTCATCCTCCGGGAAGATCGGTTCAGGCTTCCCCAGCACGGGCAGGGGTTTCACGATGTAAATATCCAGGAAGGCCCCCAGCGTGGCCGGCAGTTCACGCAGGTTCCAGTACAGCCGCGAGAGTTTGCGGTAATAGCGCCGGTTGGCATCCACCCCCACGCCGTCCACACCCAGCATGTTGCACAAAAATATGGTCCGCGGCAGGTGGAACTTCTGCGTGACCAGGATGGCTTCCTTTACGCCAAAAATGGCCCTGGCCCGGTAACAGGTATCGTAACTGCGCCGCCCGGCGTAATCCAGCACAATGGCTTCCTCCGGCACGCCCAGCGACAGTGCATATTCGCGCATCGCCGCCGGTTCATTGTAATCCACGAAGCGGTTGTCGCCGCTCATCAACAGCCTCTCGACCTTTCCCCCAAAGTACAGGTCGGCCGCAGCTGCCACGCGGTCGCGCAGGATGGGCGTAGGCGAACCGTCCCGCCACAACCCCGCCCCGAACACAACCGCCACACGCCGCGCCGGCACATCCCCCGCGCCGTAAGTGCGGGAGGCCGCATAAAGCCCGCTCAGGATCCGGGGGAGCACCAGCAGGGCGAAACCGCCAAGGAAGAGGTAGATCAGGAGTCGCAGGATCATCTTGATGATTTTCTTGAACACGCAGGGCATTGTACCAAAGAAAACCGGGCTGGTGTCGATTCGCCCGGTTCTCTGCAAAAACGCTGATTTGCTGTTAAGTCAGCCGCTTGCGCACTTCGGCGCTCAGGAAATCCAGCGCCCACACAACTGCCACGATCGCCCAGATGGCCGTGCCTGCCTTGTGGTAGCCGACCATCGAGTTGATCTGTTCACTCAGATAGTAGCCGATTCCGCCCCCGCCGACGAAACCGATGATGGTCGAGATGCGCACATTGATATCCTGGTGGTAGATGATGAAGGAGACAAAATCCGGGACGATCTGCGGGATCACCGCATGTACCACCGTCTGCAGGCGGTTGGCGCCCGTGGCCTGCAGGGCCTCGATCGGGCCTGGATCGATGCTTTCGACCGCCTCCGAGAACAGCTTTCCCAGGCTGGCGATCGTCACCACGGTCAACGCCAGCGTGCCCGCGAACGGGCCATAGCCGAGCCAGAAAGCGAAGACCGTGGCCATCACCAGCGGCTCATACGAACGCGTGATGTTGAAAAACGAACGCGTGAGGTAGTAGACCACCGTGCCGGCCGGGCCGCGCTTGGTGATGTTGCTGGCCGCCAGGAAACTGAGCGGCGCGGCGACGATGGTCGCGATGGTCGTGGAGATCAAAGCCATGAAAAGTGTCACAAACATGGCCTCGATCACATCCTTCAATGCCTGGCTGGGTTTCAACCCGCCCACGGGGATTTCCGTGTCCACTTCGATCCGGCTGGCCACGTTGTCCATCGCCGCGGCGATCTGCTTGGCTTCCACATCCTCCATGAGGAAATGGCCTTCTGCATCGGTGGTCGCGCGTTTGATGGTCAGGGTCCGCCCGTCAGGGAAACGCCAGCGGGCAATCACTTCCGAATTCGGTGCCAGGTCGTAACCCTCCAGCGTGAACCGTTCCTTGGCATTCGCACAGGCAACGTTCGTCACCAGGCGCGCCCCCGTGCTCTTCGGCTCCGTTTCGGGCGCTGAACCGCATGGAATGGGAAACGCTGTTTCGATGCTGGTGGTTTCGATATCCCGGGTGACAACATCCGGTGAGAGAATATCGGAGACGAACTCGCGCGCTTTGTAGGCATCCTTCACCAGGCGCACAAAATCCATCTTCGTCACCCGCACCGACGCCACGAACAGGAACGCCAGCACTGCAACCAACAAAGTGTTCAGGACCAGCCGTTTGAGATGGGAAAGGTCTGTTTTCATGGCTATGCCAGCCTTTCCCGGATCTTGGCGCTCACATAGTCCAGCGTCACCACCACCACAGCGATCGCGATGAACGCCGCGCTCACAGCCCGCATCTGGTTGATCTGGATCCACTGCACCAGGTACCATCCAATCCCGCCGCCGCCAACGAAGCCCACGATGGTGGACGACCGCACGTTGATATCCCAGCGGTAGATGGTAAAGGCGGTAAAGGGTGGGACGATCTGCGGGATCACACCGTAGCGCACCACCTGCACCCAGTTCGCCCCCGTCGCCCGCACGGCCTCGATCGGCCCCGGATCGATCCCCTCGATCACTTCCGAGTACAGTTTGGCCAGTGCCGCCACCGAATGCACCGCGATCGCCAGCATACCTGCAAAGGGTCCCAGTCCGACGATGATGACGAAAACGATCGCCATGATCAGCGACTCGATCGAACGGACGATGTTCAGGATCGTGCGCACCACCACATACACTGCAAAGGTCACCGGGTTGCCGCCCATCAGGTTGCGGGCGGCCAGGAAACTGATCGGGATGGCCACCAGCACCGCCAGCAGGGTCGCCATCAGGGCCATCGTCACCGTTTCCGCCATACCCTGGAGCACATATCGCCCGCTTTCCGAGATCTCGATTCCGCCCATCGGCCGGTACTGGTCGAAATAAACCTTGTGCTTCAGCATCAACGTGGGGTCGGGCTGGGCGATCAGCACCGTGCTCGGCACATGGATGGTGGTGGTCAGGGAACCTGTCCCATCCGTCCGCACGACCAGCGGAGCATTCTCGTTTCCGCCCAGCGGCTTGTCATCCCCGATTGCCGTCTCCCACCAGACGATCGTATCCGTATCCGGCCACATCCCGCTCACCGATACGATCAGCATCTCGCTCAATCCGGCGCAGTCGGGGGTCGCAAAGGCAGCCTTCCCATTCTCTTCGCGTCTTGCCGGAGGTGGTGTCTCGGTTGCAGAACACGGCACGGAGACGAAGGTCCACATCTGGTTCTTCTCCCGGCGTTCCTGCAGGATATCTGGCCGCAGCATAGGTCGCAGGACGGCCAACGCGCGTTCGCCGCTGGCCATGCTGAAATTGATGCCCACCATCTGCCAGCCAATCCCATAGGCCGCCGCCAGCCCGAACAACACCGGCAGCAGCAGGGAGCGTCCCCGGTCGGTCTTCGCCAGGTGGACGGCATCCCAGATATTCCACAGCCACACCCCCAGCGGGGCAAAATACCAGGCAGAGCGCCCGTACCACAGCACCATGCCCGCCACCACCAGCATACCAAGCAGGATGGCAACCCCTCGATATCGCTTTCCCAGGAAGAACTGCCCCGCCCCCGGCAGGATCGTGGATAGGATGCCTGCCAGCAGGGGCGAACCTCCCCCTGCCCTCGCAGGCTCATCCGGGCGCAGCGGTGTGGGCTGGCTGTCCATTTTCGTCATGGAATCCTTTGACATGCAGCCCTCACAGTGTTGTCGCGCGTACTTCCTGCGCTTCTTCGCCGTAGATTTCCTTGAACTTGGCCCGGTCGATTTCCGAAGGCAACCCCTCGAAGACCTTGAACCCATCCTTCAGCGCGATCACGCGCGTCGCATAGCGGTGGACAAGGTCCAGGAAATGCAGGCTGCAGATGACCGTCAGGCCTTTTTTGTTTAGGATTTCAAGATATTGCAGGATGGAATGAGATAAAACCGGGTCGAGGCTGGCTACCGGTTCATCTGCCAGGATCAGGCGTGGCTCCTGCATCAGGGCTCGTGCGATTCCCACTCGCTGCTGCTGTCCTCCCGAGAGGGCATCTGCGCGGCTGGAGGCTTTATCCGCAATCCCCACTTGATCCAGGGCCTGGATGGCGCGTTGGCGCTCTGCCTGCGGCCAGATCCCGATCAGCGAGAGCCATGGGTTGGCATACCCCAGCCTGCCTGAAAGCACATTGGTCAGCACGCTGGAGCGCTTGACGAGGTTGAATTGTTGAAACACCATCCCGATCTGGCGCCGGATATGCCGCAGGTCGGCCGGCGAGGCCGCTGTGACATCCACATCATCCCAGAAAACTTTGCCCTCGGTTGGTTCAATCAGCCGGTTGATGCAGCGTAACAGCGTCGACTTTCCGGATCCTGACAGACCGATGACCACCAGGAATTCCCCCTCCGCCACTTCGAAACTGACATCTTTGAGCGCCTGCGTACCGTTCGGATAGATCTTGGTGAGGTTTTGGACACGAAGCATGATTCACCTGCAATGATTAAAAAAGAGGGAGGGCATTTGCCCTCCCTCAGTTCGAAAACAGCTTACTTGTAGGAATTGATATCGAAATCGATGGACTCCAGGTACACGCGGAACTCATCGTAGAAGGAGTCATCCACCGCCTTCAAACCGCCAATGCTGTAACCGCCATTCTTGAGCAGGGCCAGGCCATCTTCGGTCGAGGCAATCTCGAGCAGGGCGTCCACCAGGTTCTGGCGGACTTCCGGATCCAGGCCGGCAACGAACGAAACCGTGTCGT
>CAYLXB010000068.1:0-17615 GCA_964387495.1 uncultured Anaerolineaceae bacterium | reverse complement strand
GAAACAGCCAGCCCCGGAACCACTCCCCCGTCAGAGAGGGAGCCAGACGGGCTTCCGGCTGGACCACGCCCAAAAAGCAGCAGCCTGGGCATGAGGCTGGTTATTTTCATTGCCGCCGCGGCAGCACTGGTTGCCCTGGTACTCATCCTGTCCTCCGGCCATTCCCTGCAACCACAGCCACCCGCGCCCGCCACACGAAAGCCAGCAGCGTCCAAAATACCAAATTATGGTGCCACAAGCGAGGCACAAAATGTGCAGGCCACCCAAACCGCAGAAGCCCGCTGGGTGAATGGATTCTGCAAGCCAATCCTTGAAGAAGCCAACAGACATCCACCGAACTTCTCAGACGACTTTTCTGACCGGAACGGACGCTTTGTGCGTTGGAGCAGCATCGACGCCGGCGTCACCTTCCCCGAAGGCGTGATGCGCATCAATACCACAGGGGCAGATTGGAGCGGAGCAGGGGGTTCCCTCAATGCGGCGGATTTTGTGCTGAAATTCGATTTCACGCCCCGCCAGATCAGCAACGAAAGCGGGATTGTCGCAAATTTCCGCGGCAGCGCTGCAGGCTGGTACAACTTCGGCTTCAACCTGTATGACGAGTGGTGGGGAATGGGTTATCTGCCCAATGGGGAGTACCAGACCGTGCGGGAAGGTTTTTCCAAGGAAGTCCGGTTGAACCGCACCACGCGGGTGATCGTTATGGCCAGAGGCAATGAGTTTGCCTTTTACACCAACGGCCGCCCATTCGCCCATGTGAAGCATAATGCCTTGCAGGGAGGGAACGATGTTTCGCTGGGTGTATATGCCCCGGGAGAATCAGCAGAAGTGGACATTGACAACGTCGAATTCTGGGACTTGAACAAGCTGGTTCCGTAGCCAGCGGAGGTAAAGATGGATAACCAATCCCTGATAAGCACGAAAGATGCCATGGGGCCGGTTTATCTTGACGAACCAATCAAGGAATGCCCAACCTGTCAAGAAAAGATCGCAGCCAGGGCGGAAGTATGCCCGGTCTGTTCTGCAGAGTTTGAAATTTATACCCGGGCTTACTGCACCCAATGCCACCGGCTCATTCACCTGACCACAACCGGGAAATGCCCAATTTGTATGGGCGAGGCGCTGCTCGACCCGCGCGATTACAGCCTGATGATGGCGGCAGGGACATGGCCCGGCTCAGAGAAAAAGGAACCGGAAAACCCATCAAACGAAAGGCCTGTTTCCACACCCGGCGAAATAAAAGCCTGTCCGCTGTGCGGCCGGGCGATCCAGGCGGAGGCGCCTACCTGCAGTTTTTGCGGGGCAAGATTCGATGTAAGTATTACGGGCTACTGCCCGCACTGCCACAACATCATGCGGCTGAACGAGGCTGGCCGCTGCTCGAAATGCGGGGGCGAGATCGTAGACCGGCAGGTGACAAGTTCGCTGGCAGGAGCAGCAGAGCTTCAACCGGCGGCAACTCAAGCGGCGCCCATCCCAGTGACAGTTACGCCGGAACCTCCCCAGGAAGCCCAAATCCACTGCCACAAGTGTAAAGTTGTGAATGCTTCCACGGAATCTGTCTGCCGGCAATGCGGTGCGAATTTACTGCCTGGCACAAGTTTCGGAGAACGAGCGCTCAGCCTTGGCCTGGGGCTCGTATTTGCCGTGGTACTCGGGGTTGTGTCAATTACATTGTTTGCCAACACACAGGCCAGTCCCTGGTGGTCACTCTGTCTGGGCGTGCTGGCTCTTTCTACATTCGCAGCAGGTTTTCAAACAGCTTTTGCACGCAATCCAACTCACAAGCGATACTACCAGCGCGCCCAGAGGCATTTAAAACTAAATACGCGGCAAGCGATGGCAGACCTCTCCAACGCGATCGACTGCGCCCCCTCGAATGACAAAATGAAATACATCCAGGAGCTAAAGAAACTCCAAGCAGAGATGGGGACGGCGGAAGAAGCGGCCACGGATCTATCTGCACTCATCCAAAAGTGCAGTGAGGCGCTGACGGCAACCGAATCCCACCGGCAAAAGGCGGAATTATTGGAACAGCGGGCCGAATTCCATGCACAACTGGGAGCGGAGGAACAAAAAGTGCGCGACCTGCTGGAGGCCACGTACGAGATCGAAAAAGCCATCAAAAAACACGAGTACAAGATGAACAAGGATGGTGAAAACCTGGCCCAGTTCTTTACCGGGTATGGGGACGCTCTGGCCTCCGGTTATGCATTAGGACAAGAGAAGGATGCACGGAAGAAAGTTGAAAAGCAGCGGATGAGCATGCTGATGGAAGGAAAGATTCGGGCAATCGGCTACTGCAAAAAATGCAAGGATGCAGTTCCATTGAACAATGATCTGACGTGCAGCAGGTGCGGCAAGGCCTTCAAACATCCCCAAACCCTGTTTGCCGTGCCGGCTGACCTGGAGAAGGCCGTAGTGTGCGTGAGGCAGAAACGCGGGGTCAGTTGAATACCTGGAAACAAAAAAGCCCCCGGCTTGAAATTCCGGGGGCTTTTTTGTCTCACGAGATTCTTCATTTCTGGAGGTTATTCCGTCAACGCCTGCCAGACCTGGCGCAGGTGGACACGGTCGTGCTCGGCCATGAAGCCGGCCAATTCCTGCAGGATGGTAGGACCGAAAATGGCATGGCGGGCAGGGCGGAGCCAGGCAGACTCTTCCAGGCTGCCCAGCAGGACGAGGGTTTGCATGCGGGCGGCAGTAAAGTCATGCAGGGCGGCGGGACCGTCCTGACGGGCATAGCCGCGTTCGGAGGCCCAGACGTCGGTCACCTGGCCAGCGATAAAGGGATTATCCTGATCCAGAATGGCCTTCAAGCGCGGCAGGTTGACCTCGATCTCGACATCGCGCAGGTGGCAGGCCACCTCAGCCAGGCACCACTCACCGGCCCGAGGGGAACGGGTCCAGGCCTGCGGGTCAAGCCCGGCGATCAGGCCGGAAAAAGAAGCCGGAGTGGCACGCAGGACCGCATCCAGTGCAGAACGGCCATCCAAGCGAAGCTGCAAACTCTCAGGATTGGCTGTCTCCAACCAAGCGGGCAACGCAGACAGACCGCCATGCTCACGCAGGGAAAAGACGGTCAGGCCAGCCTGGCGTCCGGATTGGATATCATTCTGCTCATCATCACCCACCATGATGGCCGGGCCCTCTGGCCAGCCAAGCCGGCCAAGGATTTCGGCGTAATAAGCAGGTGTGGATTTGGTGAAGTGGAAGGTCTCGTAGGAGGAGACGAGGGCAAAAGGGACACGCTCCACAGGCAGGCCGGCCCAGGAGAGGCGGTGTTGAATGGCCCGCAGCGGGAAGAGGGGGTTGGTGGCAACGACCACCGCGGCGCCCCTGGCAAGAGCCCATTCGACCAGTTCGGCGGCGCCCGGTTTGGGGCCGCCGGTGCGGGACTGCAGCCCTGGGAAGGCTTCCTCGTAGAAACGGTCGATCACCGGCTGGAGGGTCTCACGCGGGATGCCCAGCGGGACAAAGAAATCGGCATCGAAGACCTGCTGGAGGGTTCGGGATGGGTCCCTATTTTCCAACATTTTGTGGGTGCCCTGCATGAGATATTTGAGCATCTTCTCCGGCGGAACCACCTCTGCTAGGTAGCCGGAGAGGGCCTGGAAATAGGCCGGGATAAAGGCGTCTACATTTGTATTGAGCAGGGTTTCATCCAGGTCGAGCAGGAGGGTCAGGCTCATTTCTTGACCTCGAAGACAGGGGGCAGGGGATGGCACTCCCCACAGCCGACATGGGGTTCAGCCACCGGGCGGTTGTTCTTGCGGCAGAAGGCGCTAACAGTCACACGCGGCTGGAAGGCGGCCAGCAAGGGACGGCTGATCCGGGCAGCCAATTCCATGTGCACGCATGCGTTGGCACGCTGGATGCCCGGCACGGGGCATTTCTGGCAGAGGGTACGCTTCCACTGCGGGCCAAGCAGGCGGCATTCCTCGCGGTTGCTGCCGCGGTAATAATTCCCATAGAAGTATTTGCATTCGGAACCGGCTGGAGTACGCATGGCTGATCCCTTTCGTCTGAGCAAGAACAGAAAAAAGCCCCCAGGGGGGGGCGGCGCTGACAAGGAACGTTACACGCGGGTGACGTACTCGCCGGTGCGGGTATCCACCCGAATGGTGTCACCCTCCTTGACGAACTCGGGGCAGCGGACTTCGAGTCCGGTTTCGGTCTTGACCTTCTTGGTCACACCGGTGGCGGTATCGCCGCGGATGGCCATTTCAGCATAGACGACCTTCAGATCCACCGAGGTGGGCAGATCCATATCCAGCGGCTCGCCCTGGTAGAAGGTCAGTTTCAGTTCCATGCCGTCCTTGAGGAAACCGGCATAATCGCCGACGACATTCGTGGGAACGGCCTGCTGTTCGTAGGTCTCGGTATCCATGAAGTAGAAAATCGAGCCATCGTTATACAGGTAAGAAACATTATGGAAGTCCAGGCGGACATCCTGCACACGATCGCCGGACTGGAAGGTGCGCTCGATGTTGGAGCCGGTGCGGATGTTGCGGGCCTTGACACGAATAATGGCATTGCCGCGTCCGGGTTTGTGGTGCTGGTAATCGATGACCCGGTAGAGATTGCTATCGAGTTCGAAGATTACACCCTTGCGAAGATCATTGACATCGATCATAGAGAACCTTTCTATTCTTTCATTGAGTTGCAAACGGCGGGATTATACATCCATTTATAAGAAAGCGTAAACCCCGTTAATGTCGGGAGTGGCCTTCTTCAGTCTGGGGGGATTCACGGAGGAGTTCCACGGCATGCGGCAAAGCAGGGGCAATCACCTGCAGGTTCTCGACGGCTCCTTTGGGGGAACCGGGGAGCGTGACGATCAGTGTGCGGCCGCGAATGCCGGAAACAGCGCGAGAGAGCATTGCGTGGGAGGTGACCTGCAGGCTGGCGGCGCGCATGGCCTCATCCAGGCCGGGTGTGAAGCGCTCCACCACGGCACGCACGGCTTCCGGGGTGACATCCCGCGGAGCAAAGCCGGTGCCGCCGGTCACCAGAATCACATCCAGGTCACTGCGGTCGGCCCAGGAGGAAAGGGTTTCACGCAGAATGTTCAGGTCATCGGGCAGGACCAGGGTATGAATTATCGTCCAGCCGCGGGAGGTGACGAACTCAACCAGGGCCGGGCCGGAACTGTCCGGACGTTCGCCGCGCGCAGAGCGGTCGGAAGCAGTCAAAATTCCAAAACGCAGAGACATCAAGTCAAATCCTTCCCGTAAAGGTGGAGGTCCATCCGTTCCCAGCCGGCATCCTCGTAGAACTGCATGGCAGCGTTGTTATCGCGGGTCACCAGAAGGTATATGCGAATACAACCCTTCTGACGCAGGCGGCACTCCAATTCTTCCATCAGGCGTTTTCCCAGGCCGGAGCGGCGGCAGGCCGGGGCAACAGCAAGGTGGTATACCAGGCCGCGCCGGCCATCAAAACCGCCCAGCACAGCACCCACGATTTTCCCCTGCGACTCCGCCACCAGGAAAAGGTCGGGATCCCGCTGGAGTTTCTTTTTAATCTCCGCCGGTTCATCCGAACGGCGCAGCTGGATGCCGGGGCCGGCCCCCTGCCAGAGGGCATAAACGGCAGAGTAATCAGCTGGGAAACGAAATTCACGGATGAGAAAGTCAAGATCAGGCATGGGCTGTCACTTTCGACAAGACTGCAGACAAGCATTGAAAAATCCGCCCGGCGGGCCGGCCGCCGGGCTGGAAAGGCATGCTCAGGCTTGTAAATTCTTTCTCAAGATCCTGACAAGGTCATCAGGCATATAGGGTTTGAGCAGGAAATCATCCGCTCCACGCTTGAGACACTCGGGGCCTACATTCAGTCCGGAACTCATGACTACACGCAGCTTTTTAAATTCAGGATCCGACCGCACCGCTTCCATCACTTCCAGCCCATCCTGCTGCTTGAGGTGAACATCCAGGAGCAGGAGGTCGGGGTGTTCACGACGCACAGCGGTCATGACATCGGGCTCATCGGGAAGAACAGCCGCCACCTGGAAACCCTCCATCGAAAGCAAGGTCGTGAGCAGATTCAGCATGGTGGTGTCGTCCTCTGCCAGCAATACCTTAGCCATTGGTCTCTTCTTTCTTTGTCGTGGAGGCTTTCACAGGCTTTTTCGCTGCCTGCTTCAACGGAGGCGGAGCTTTTTTACGCACCACCGGCCGCGCTTCCAGTGCATTGGAAAGGACTTCGTCCACAGTTTCGACAAACAGGAATTTCATGGACTTGCGCACTTCCTCGGGTACATCCTCCAGGTCCAGTTCATTGCGCTTGGGAAGGACAATCACCTTCAGCCCATTCCGGTGTGCGGCCAGGATCTTTTCCTTGATCCCCCCCACCGGCATCACCTGCCCGCGCAGGGTAATCTCACCGGTCATGCCGACATTGGCGCGCACCCGGCGCCCGGAAATGAGAGAGACAAGGGCGGTGGCCATGGTGACACCAGCCGAGGGGCCATCCTTGGGCTGGGCCCCGGCCGGGATGTGGAGGTGAATATCACTCTTATCGAAGAAGTCGGCATCCAGGCCGATATCCTCGGCACGCGAGCGCACATAAGAAAGCGCAGCACGGGCCGATTCCTGCATCACATTGCCCAGCGAACCGGTCACCTGAAAGCCCTTGCCGCCGGGCATGCGGGTGGCCTCGATGAAAAGCACATCCCCGCCATACGGTGTCCAGGCCAATCCGGTGGCCACACCAGGGAGTTTGGTGCGGGCGTTAATCTCTTCGGGGCCGAGGAAAATCGGATGATCCAGGAACTCGGAGATGGAACGTGCATCAATGCGAAAGCGGCCGGTCTGGCCCTCGGCGATGCGCGTGCCCACCTTGCGACAAACTGCGCCAATGCGGCGCTCCAGGTTGCGGACGCCCGCCTCGCGGGTGTACTGGTTGATGATGGCGCGCAGGCCGTCATCCCGGAAGGTGATCTCGCGCGGCCGCAGGCCGTTCTCCCGGATCTGGCGCGGCACCAGGTAGCCCTTGGCAATGGCGATCTTTTCGCCCTCCGTGTAGCCGGAAAGCCCGATCACCTCCATGCGGTCGAGCAGGGGTCCGGGGATGGTCTCCAACGTATTGGCGGTGGTGATGAACATGACCTGGGAAAGGTCATAAGCCACTTCCAGGTAATGGTCGCGGAATTCGCTGTTCTGTTCAGGGTCGAGCACTTCCAACAAGGCGGAGGCCGGGTCGCCATGAAAATCAAAGACGAGTTTATCCACCTCGTCGAGCATGAAAACCGGGTTGCGCGTGTCGCCGCGGCGCAGGGTCTGGAGAATCCGGCCGGGCATGGCACCGATGTACGTGCGCCGGTGGCCACGGATCTCAGCTTCATCCCGCACACCGCCCAGCGAGATCCGGACGAACTTGCGCCCCATGGCCGCGGCGATGGACTGGCCAAGGGAGGTCTTGCCCACACCCGGCGGACCCACAAAGCACAGGATGACGCCCTCGCGCTCACGGCGGATGGTATCACTGGAGGGGGCAAATTCCCCCTTGCGCTCCAGGCGCAATTTGCGGATGGCCAGGAATTCAAGGATGCGTTCCTTGACGTCCTGCAGGCCGTAGTGGTCGCGGTCCAAAATTTCACGCGCGTGGGCGATATCCAGGTTGTCATCGGTGGATTTCGACCAGGGCAGAGAGACAAGCCAGTCCAGATAGGTGCGGATGACGCCATACTCGGCGGCTGCAGTCGGCAGGCGGGAAAGCCGCTCCAGCTCACGGCTGGCCTGCGTCCTGGCTTCCTCCGGCATGCGGGCTTCTTCGATCTTCCTGCGGAATTCCTCGACCTCAACCGCCTGTTCATCCCGCTCGCCCAATTCGCGCTGGATGGCCTTCAATTGTTCGCGCAGGAAATACTCACGCTGGACCTTTTCGATCTCCGAACGGGCTTCGTTCTGGATCTTTTGTCCCAGGCTGAGAACCTCGGCCTCGCGCACAAGCAGCCCAACAAGTTTGCGCAACTTCTCAATGGTCGAATCGACTTCCAGAATGTCCTGGGCTTCCTGTAATTCCATGCGCTGGAAATTGGCGATCGTATAAACCGTCTGAAGCGGGTCTTCCACACCGATAATGGAAGACAGGAGTTCATCCGGGAAGGAGGGGATCATCGCGGAAATGGCCTGGAACTGGTCGCGGGCATTGCGCGCCAGGGCATCAATTTCCAGCCCCTTTTCGACGGTTTCAGGTGCCAGGTGAATGCGGGCTTTGAGATACGGTTCCAGTTCGACAAATTCACCCAGGCGGAAGCGCTCCAGGCCCTGGACAAGCAAACGTACGGTACCATCCGGAGCACGCAGCAAACGGTGGACTGTGGCCAGCGTCCCAACAGGATACAGGTCTTCCGGGCCGGGCGTTTCCAGTTCCGGGTTGCGGGATGCGACCAGGCCGATCAGCTTATCGCCGGCAACGGCCTCGTCCACGAGGCGGATGGAGCGCGGCTGTCCGACCGTCAAAGGCACGGCCGTCTGCGGGTAGACGACCACACCTCGCAAGGGCAGAATGGGCACGATCTCCGGATATTTCGGCAATTCTTCTTTTGGCATAGACTGCGGCTGTTCCCCAGAGGGATCATTTTTATGAATCAAGCGATCCAGCAACGAGGAGAGGTGCAACTCCATCATTGCCGGGTTGTCATCTTCCATCCAATCGAACAAATTCAGCATGTTGGTTCGCCAACGGGAAGCAGGCATAAGTCAGATTCAACTTTCAACTTGTATTTGTTCTGGCCGAGCCTTGGGCAGGGTGACCAGTAAAAAGCCATCCTCATACACCGCCGTAGACTCATCCACATTCACTGCTCCAGGCAGGGTAATGGCGGTCGAGAAACTACCAAAACGGATCTCCATCTGGTGATAGGCCCGGCGTTCAGGTATGTCCGGCCGATTCCCGGAGATGACCAGATAATTGTTCTCGAGGTTGACTTCAAAATCCTGGTCGCGCATTCCAGAAATTTCCACGCGCACCAGGTAAGCGTTCTCCGTTTCATACAGGTCTGTTGGAGGGCTCCAAACCATGGAACGTACCTGCCAGCCCAGCGCCTGCAGGACATGGCGGCGCCTATCCACCAACGCACCAGTAGGTTCGGTCTTTCGAATAACTGGAGGCATTGTCTTGCTCCTTCCTTTCCGTGCCGTCCAAACAGCTTCAGGCAGACAGCGCGGCTCTGGCGGCAGCCAACACGGCCGCGTACTCAGGCTCGTCGCCATTGGTGGGCATATAGGCTGCATAGGTCAACACGCCTTTACGGTCCACCACAAAAACGGCACGGCGCAGAATGCGCACTTCCTTCATCAACGTGCCGTACTTCCTGCCAAAATCAGCCTTGACCACATCAGAGCAGGTTGTCACCCGGTCCACCCCCGCGGCACCGCACCAGCGCTTTTGCGCCACCGGCAGGTCCATGCTGACAACCAGGATGGCAATATCCTGGCCGAGGCTGGCCGCTTCAGAGTTGAAACGATGCGTTTCGCGGTCGCAAACGGGTGTATCCAGCGAAGGGACCGATGCAATGATGCGCACTTTGCCGCGCGTCTCCTGCAGGGCTTTGACCAGTGACCAATCGTTTTTCTGGACAATGAATTCGGGAGCCTTCTGCCCGACCTGAACATCAGCCCCCACGACAGTCTGTTCTTTTCCGGCAAACTTGATCAAGCCGGGGCGTTCCATTCTCTTCATGGACGTTCCTCCGTTATAACTTGGACACCATTAATCCGTCTTACAACCGCCATCTGGCGGTATTTTTCTTTTTTCGTACCAGCGCCCCTGGCGGGACTCGAACCCACAACCTTGTGCTTAGAAGGCACCTGCTCTGTCCGCTTAAGCTACAGGGGCAAGAAAACCCGGCAAGCGATTCAGCCGGTAAACGGGCGCAGTCCCTTATAAACTCCAGAAGCGGTCAGGGTGCGCAGAATAATCTCGGCTGGGCGTTTCAGCTGGGCAGAGAGTTGGCCAGCGCTCAAGGGGGTATTGCCGTTGGTAAGGAAGACACGGAAGACAGCCTCCACCAGGGCAGTATGCTCGGTCAGGAAATCAGGCTGCAAGGCGCAGTGGGTCATCAGCGTATGCTGAATGCCATCCAACTGCTTCACTTCAGCCGTGTCCGGATCCACCCAGTCTACCATCTGGCCATCTTCCCACGACTCGAATTGAACCTGATGCTCCGGGCAAAGAGCCGAACGCATATGCACGCGCCAACTTCGGTCACTGTTCTGCCACCAGGCAAAGTCAATGTGGAAGGGTGTATCCAGGGAGGGCTTTACCAGGCTGGGACGTCTGCCTTCCATAAGTTCAATCCTCCTTCTCAGCAAGCGAATCATCCAGGCGGAAGTACAGGTCGCCAACATGCATAAAGCCAGGACGCGTGATCAGGGTCGCCAGCATGGGAGCAGGCGGGCAGCGCCGGATCGTATTGAGAGCCGAGTACAACTCCTGGGCATGGACATGCCCTTGAGGAGTCAGTTTGCTCAGTTCACGCATCAGCTGCACCAGCAGAATTTCCAGCGGCTGGTTGGCTTTGTGCGTCCAGAGTTTATCCACTGCAGCAACATCGGGGATGGCCACGGCCATGCGTTCGTTGAAATCGGCAGCGACGACCTGCTTGAGCATGGCAAAGACCAGGCCGCCATCCGTTCCGACAATGGCAGTGCGCACCCAATCACGGGTGGCACGCCGGGTGCGGGCTTCCAGCAAAACCTCGCCGGGCTTCTCACCACGGCGGATGCGGATGAGACTGCCGGGAATCAATTCCTGTTTTTTATACCATTCGGATAGACCGGAGACATAGCCAAATTCGCGCACGACCCAGGCGGGTATCTTCTGCCCGGTCCTGGCATCCACCAGGGTAAAGCGCACACAGGAGGATACATAGGCCGTGGGGAACAGGGCCTGCATGCGGTCGGAAATCGGCAGTGTACCGGCGCGCCAGTGCGGGTAGATGAGGCTGAGGGTGACTTCCTTAACATCTTTGTGGGAGATATCCGGATTGACCGGGCTCAATTCATCATCAAGTTCAGCTTCCAACGCAAGCATGTCATGGGTCAACCCCTGGCGGTCGTGCGGCAGGTGTGTATGGCGCAGGAAAACCGGTGCCTGGCGAACATCCTCCGGCTCCAGGCGGCGGAGACACCAGAGCACCTCGCCGGCCGGGCCGACCTCATCGAAGCGGGGATCTTCCTGCAAGGCATAGTTCAGCGAAAATTCCAACAAGTTGGGATTGACGCCCTCCGGGAGGCCCACATCCTTCAGTAGTGTTGAAGTGGGTTTGGGCTCGCCCCCGGCCACATCCAAAACAGCCTCCGCCAGGTTGAGATGCCCTTCGTTAACATCCAGCAACAAGGCCCGCGGGAACCAACGACCGGCAATCCAGACAAGGTTGCCGTCCGCGCGCAGGGCTGCATCCAATTTTTGTTCCAAAATGAGGCCAAAGTTTTGAATGATGGAGGCAGGGTCCAGGCTTTCATCCTCCTGGGGTACCTGCTCTTCAGTGTTCAAACGATGATTCTCCAGGCCGGCAGCAAACTGCCTTTCCAACTCATCGATCCTGACAGTAATGACCTCGAACTCACCCAAGTCTGCATTGACGCCGGGGCGCACAGCGGTTACTTTGCCGCTCTGCCAGCCAAGAGCCGGAAACGTAAGGGCATCGCCAGATTTGTAGTGCTCCTGAGGGCGATAGGCCTTGCCGCCGGCCTGCTTCTTTTTGGCGGCCGCGGCCCGTTCAGCCTGGATGCGCTGTTCTACCAGCACAACCACCAGTTCCCTGGCAGTCAGCGGCGTTTCCTCTTCGAATAAGTATGTGTGCAGGAACTCGACATCAGTCTTTGTAAGCTGGAGCGTTTGCCAGTAATCGGCAGGAAGAGTCAGGGTATTGTTCGTCATGGCATGCCTTGCGTGTAAAATCTGGCCCGCTTTGGGGCCTCAATATTTCTATTATACCCTACGATAATCTATGGGTGCAAAGAAGTCTTTCCAGCAACATTCCAGTATTCCAGCCTAATGTATAATGGAATATCTGGAGGGCGACCTTTATGAAGAGATTGAAAAAGCATTTGAAGCAAAGCGAGGATGAAACTTCATGACAGAATTTGCAAAACGAATGGCGTATATGCAGCCAACCTCAGATGTCATGCGATACCTGTTCGAATCGATGACAGATCCCGAAACGATCTCCTTTGGCGGCGGCGCTCCGGCCAGGGAGGCTCTGCCGGTGGAACTGGTACATGAGATCGCGGGCGAAATCCTCACCAGGGAAAAGAGGGGTGTTCAGGCTCTCCAATACGGTAATCCGATCGGGATCCCGGAACTGCGCCAGGCAGTGATCGACAGGCTGCTGGCTCCGAAGGGGCTACGGGCGGGATTGGAGAACGTGATCATCGTGGCGGGCGGCATCGAAAGCCTGAACCTGGTCAGCCAGTTATACCTGGAACCGGGGGATGTGATCCTGGTGGAATCGCCCACCTTTGTGCATGCGGTTCAGGTCTTCCAGATGTTCGAGGCCAGGTGCATCGCGTGTGAGACGGATGACCAGGGGCTGGTCATGGAGGATGTGGAGGCCAAGATCAAGCAATATGCTCCGAAAATGATCTACGTCATCCCCACCTTCCAGAATCCATCCGGGCGGACGATGAGCCTGAAGCGAAGGAAAGCCCTGGCGGACCTGGGCAGCCAGTATGACACAGTCATCCTGGAAGATGATCCTTACTGCGAACTGCGGTACAGCGGAGAGGTACTGCCACCGGTGAAGTACTTCGATGAAACCGGCCACACCATCTTTGCCAACAGTTTCTCCAAAATCTTTTCACCCGGCTCACGCCTGGGGTACACCTTTGCAGATGAGCGCATCGTCAGAAAACTCTATGAGGCCAAAACGGCCACCAACTCGCATACCAATATCGTCACACAAATCCTGTGCGCAGAATTCTTCAACCGGGGGCTGTTCGAGTCCCACCTGAAACGGATCCGCGACATCCACCGGGAACGCCGGGATGTGATGATGGACTGCATCCAGCGGCTGCTGCCCGAAGAGGTGCGCTGTGTCTACCCGGACGGGGGCCTGTTCACCTGGGTGGAACTGCCAGACCGGATCGATACCACGGCGATGCTGCCCGAAGCCATCCAGGAGAAAGTGGCCTACATGCCGGGCAGGGAGTTCTTCGTGGAAGGCCAGCCCATCCGAAATAACTGTATGCGGGTCAGTTTTGGAGGTGTGACGCCAGCAAAAATCCAGGCCGGCATGGAGCGCCTGGCGAGGGTTATCCGGGCCAGGGTCTAGAGTGAGGGCATTTTCAAAAAAACTTCCGAAGCCATGCGACTTTGGAAGTTTGTCATTTATCCAATTACCCGACTATCAGACCAACAGCCTGAGCGGCTCTTCCAGGAAAAGCGCCAGCGCCTGCAGGAACAGAGCAGCCTCGGCGCCATCACTGACGCGGTGGTCCACCGAGAGGGTGGCTTTCATGCGCCAGCCGGATTTGATTTCGGGCGGACGGCCGTCCACCCCAGCGACCACCGGCACCTCACGCGCCGAGCCGACCGCCAGGATGGCAGCTTCCGGGGGGTTGATGATGGCAGCAAAGTTTTCCACATCGAACATGCCCAGGTTGGAAATGGAGAAGGTGGAGCCTTCGATATCATCCGGGCGGACCTTGCCCTCCCGGGCAGCAGCTGCCATGCGCTTGAGTTCCTGCGCAATCTGGCGCAGGGGCTTTTGGTCGGCATTCCTGCAGACGATGGTCAGCAGGCCGCCCTCGACCGATACGGCCACACCCACGTTAACTTGGATGTGGCGGAGTACGGCATCCCCCACCAGGGAGGCATTCAGGTTGGGGTACTGGCGCAGGGCAAGTGCAACAGCCTTGACAATGAAGTCATTAACAGAAACCTTCTCATCTTCCGGCAGATATGCATTGATCTGCTTGCGCAGGCCCAGCAGGGCATCCATTTTATACTCATGGGTCACGTAGAAATGCGGGATGGACGTCTTCGACTCGAGCATGCGGCGGGCAATGGCCTGGCGCAGCCGGGTCAAGCCAATGGTTTGGGCTGAGGGTGGAAGAGGGGCGGCAGGCGGAGGAGCACTGACCACGGCCTGCACGCCGCCCGCCAGCGCGGCTTCGATATCGCGGCGCACGATGCGCCCCCCGGGACCGGTGCCGCGGATGCTGGAAAGGTCCACCTGCCGGTCGCGGGCAAGGCGCTTTGCCAGGGGGGAGGCCTTGGAAGACGCAGGAGCAGCCACCTCAGCAGTTGGAACAGGTTCAGGCTGAGGTGGATGTGCCGGCATCCCGGCAGGTGCGGCCGGCGGTGAGCCGGCAGGTTCCGCACTCGGTTCGCCGATATCCTCATCTGCGGTCCCGACGATGGCAATGGGAGTATTGACCGGCACCACAGCACCTTCATCCACCAGAAGTTTGCGCAAGACGCCGGAAGCAGAAGATTCCACTTCCACGGTGGCCTTGTCGGTCTCGATCTCGGCCAGCACCTCACCCTTGTTGATGGTCTCACCGACCTTCTTCATCCAACGGACGAGGGTGCCTTCGGCCATGTCGAAGCCCAGTTTGGGCATATTAATGCTCTCGGCCATTATTTCAAGACCTCCTTGACCGCCGCCACAATATCGGGCACCTGCGGCAGGGCAGCCTGTTCGAGCGTGCGGTTATAGGGCAGGGGCACTTCCTTCTGGGCAACGCGCTGGATGGGCGCATCCACATCATCAAAGGCTTCCTCATAAATACGGGCAGCAATCTCGCTGCCCACCCCGTAGGATTTCCAGCCCTCCTCGACGATGACCGCCCGGTTGGTTTTCTTGAAGGACTCCAGCACGGGTTCCATGTCCAACGGACGCAGAGTGCGCAGGTCAACGATTTCGACTTCGATGCCCTGTTTGGCCAGTTCGTCAGCCGCTTTGAACGAGAGTTCGAGACCCTTGCAGTAAGTGACGATGGTGACATCCCGGCCGGGGCGTTGGATCTTGGATTTGCCGATGGGGATGAGATACTCCCCATCCGGGACCTCGCCGCGGGTCTGGTACATGGTGGCATGCTCGATGAAGAGTATGGGGTCATCCGAGCGGATGGCCTGCTTCAACAGGCCTTTGGCATCCTCTGGCGTCCCGGGTGAGACGACCTTCAAGCCGGGGAAATGGGCAAAGACCGCATCCGGGGTCTGGGAGTGGGTAGCGCCAAGTTGGCGCCCACCGCCGCCAACAGCACGAATGACCATGGGCACCCTGAACTGCCCGCCAAACATATAGTGAAGTTTGGGTGCCTGGTTAACAATATAATCCATGGCCGAGAAGGCAAAGTTGATGGTCATCAACTCGGCCACCGGACGCTGTCCAACCATGGCCGCGCCGATGGCCGCTCCCAAGATGGCGTTCTCGGCGATGGGGGTATCCCTGACCCGTTCAGGGCCAAAGTGGTCATAAAAGCCTTTGGTGACAGCATAGGTGCCGCCCCAGACGCCGACCTCTTCCCCCAGGATGAAGACCGAGGGGTCCCGTTCCATTTCCTCCCACAGGGCCTGGGAGATGGCCTCGCGCATTGTAATTCTTGCCATAAGTCCTCGCTTCACTCAAACAGCCAGGGATGGTGGCTGTAAAAAGTTCCCCGGCCGTTGGTTTTCAATCTATTCCACGTATACATCCGTGAAAAGTTCATCCAGGCCCGGTTCGGGGCTGGCTTCGGCAAACTCAACCGATTTTTGAACCTCGGCTTCCGCGTTGGACTCGATCTCGTCCAGTTCGGCAGCAGTGATGGTTTTCTTTTTCAACAGGGTCTTGCGATAGATGCCGATCGGATCGTTATCCTGCCACTTCTTAACTTCTTCCTGCGAACGATAGCGCTCCGGATCGCCCATGGAGTGACCGCGGAAGCGGTAGGTGGTAATTTCCAGCAAATAGGGGGCCGAGGTGCTGCGAACCTGGGCAATGGCCTTGCTGGCCGCCTCGTAGACCTTGAGCACGTCCGAACCATCCACGCGCTCGTTGGGCATGCCATAGCCTTCGGCCTTCTGGCGGATCTCGCTGACCGCAGAAGCGCGTTCGACTGCCGTACCCATGCCGTAGAGGTTGTTTTCGCAGACCCACAGGACGCGCAGATTCCAGGCCTTGGAAAGATTGAGGGCTTCGTGGAAATAGCCAATATTGGTGGCGCCATCCCCGAACATGCAAATGGTCACATTATCGTTGCCGGCGTACTGGTCACCAAGAGCCAGGCCGGAGGCAATGGGCAGGTGCCCGCCCACGATGGCATGCCCACCCCACATATTTTTCGTGGTGTCGGCCATGTGCATCGAGCCACCCTTCCCCTTGGATGTGCCCGTCAGTTTGCCTAGCAGTTCAGCCATCACCTGGTTGGCCGGGATGCCGCAGTTGAGGGCTACACCGTGGTCGCGGTAAGCAGTGATCACCCGGTCACGTGGTTCCCGGGCGGCAATCAGGCCGGTGCTGACAGCTTCCTGGCCGATATAGAGGTGCATGAAGCCGCCGATCTTGCCAGCCTGATATAACTCGGCACCGCGTTCTTCCAAGCGGCGGATGAGTACCATCTCGTAGTACATCTGCAGTAATTTATCTTTGTCCATAAAAACTCCACGCTGTGAGTGCATCCACAACACCGGGGATTCCGGTGCCGTCATCCATGCGTAAAAATTATATCAGACTTTTTTCGGCCTAAATCTCCGATTGGATATGCGAACTGACTCGCAATAACATTTCAGTGGTATCGGTGTTATAATTTTTAACGTATGGGAAGGGACGCATGTGTCTCTCTATTTACTAAGATCGTTCGCATAAGGAGAATTGACAGATGAAACTGACCCCTCCAAAACAAATCACCTTTTGGATTTCCGTCATCCTGGCCGTTGTGGGTGTCCTCGGGACCCTGGTCCAAATCCCGATTGTCAGCGGCATTGCCATCTGGCTGGTGGTGGTGGCTTTTGCCTTGCTTGCCATCGCCCTCGTGGTCAAGGGCCTTTAAAATTTTCCCACCCTTCCTGTGCATGACAGGACTCTCCTGCGAGAGTCCTGTCATTTTTATTAATACAAGATACGATCAAGCGCGGCGACCGCCGGTGAGTTCCGCCTGGAGTTTTTTCAAGGCATCCCAATCGCCCTTGGCTGCCAGGGCAGCCTGCTCGATCCAGCCAGCGGGGTTCATCATGTGCAGTCCGGCCTGTTTGAGCAGTTCTTCCACCTTCTGAACATCCGCCCCCGCCAGGTCGGCAAAAGTCTGGATTCCGCCTGTTTTGAGCACCGCGGCGACTTTGGGGCCAATGCCCTCAATAATGGTCAGGTCATCGCTGCCGCCGTGGGCGGGGACGCGCGTGGCGGGTGCCGCCGGCTTTTTGCGGCTGACCAGCCAGCCGATCACCACAATCGCGGCAAAGGCAGCCAGGAGAAGCCATAAGAGCCAGGACAGGGTGGCGTTGGGGCCTTCTTCAGACAGCAGGGCGAGTGCAAACATAGAGCCTCCGGTAGAGTAGTATCGAGTGGATGGCTACTTATACGCCAGAATCGGGCCGGTGTCAATTTCGGAGACAAGAGAGAATATGGCGTTCTCAAGAAAGCGAGTTTGTCGAGATGAGCAGGTTAAAAGCCTCTT
>CAYLXB010000067.1:0-17795 GCA_964387495.1 uncultured Anaerolineaceae bacterium | reverse complement strand
GAACATGCCTGATTTTTCCACTACCAAGTGGTACTGATTTTGGGATGTTGACAGTAGGTATGCCTCGAACAAGCGCCGGCGTTCCTCTCTGCGTCTGCGTTCCAACTCCCTCTTGGATACTTTCCGGGCAGGCGCTTCGATTGGGAGCAAGGGTGATTGAATACTTCCCAGACCAATGTTCTGATAGCGCTTTCCGGAGCCTCGCCGGATAGCCATACGCACATTCTGCCCGCGTCCCGCTGAAATCCCCGCGCACATGGGCCCCATGCCCATCGCAATGCTGACCGGCGAGCGCAGTACCCGCCCGCACTTCTTACACCTTGTTTCTTCCATAAGATTACCTCCTGGAAAAGGAATACCAGCCCAGGATGAATCACCCGGGCTGGTTTATGGTTTAGAACAACGAGATTTGGTTCTGTGTAGCTGGTTTGACTTTGGGCCGGCTGGGTCCCTTTGCATTCAAGCTGCGCTGTGCCATCCAGTCCGCCCATGAGAGCACTGGCGGCACTTCCACAACCGGCAGGGGCGCGCTGGGAACCGTCGGGCAGCCCATTGGCGAGTTGGAAACGGCCACTTCGTCTGCAAACAGGGCCTGCAAATCCGGCAGGTCAGCCGCATCCAGGGCTTCGCGCGCCAGCTTCATCGGCAGGTCGCCGTCTTCTTCCGGAACGATTGCCCCGCCGACTTCCTCCCCGTAGAGCAGTTGGGCGGCTTTCATCTTTCGCCCCATCAGCGCCAGGGCACGCGTCTCCATGGCTTCACTGTAGACCGAGAAGATGGCCTTGACCGGTTTGGTCTGCCCCAGCCGCCAGACCCTGCGTACGGCCTGCCACAAAGTGTATAAGCTGAACTCGATCTCCTGGAAGACCACGGATGAGAAGGCGATCAGGTCCAGCCCGGTTTCCACCAGGCGCGGGTTTACCACCAGCGCGTCCAACCCAAAGACCCGGTTGGCAATCCAGGCTTCGCGCTTGCGCGGGTTCACATTGCTGGTCAGGACTTCGGCGCGCACCCCGCCTAGCCGCAGGATGCTCAGGATGCGCTCCTGGATGTCCCGTGTACCGGTCTGCCGCAGGTAAATCAGCACCTTGCGGCCTTGCTGGCGTTCCGAGCGGCAGAAATCCACCAGCCACTGTTCCTTGGGCAGATTTTCGTCCACAACTACCGCCGGTAGTTCCATCAATTGGGTCTTGAAACCGGTCTTTTCACCCAGACCGGTTTCATCAATCTCAACAATCTCGTCACGGAAGGCCGAATTGGGACGCGCCAGGGTCCACTGCAGCCAGGTCGAGAGGTAACGCCGGTTCTGGAGCGCCCGGTCGCGCAGGGAACTGGCCATGGAGCGGTACTGTGCGCCCTGTTCATCGGTCATGTCAAGGGTCACGACTTCTTCAGCGTAATGCGGCAGGGCCAATCCCAGGTCTTTCAACGAGAGGAAGACGGTCGTGTCCAGCAGGCGGTTGACAATGGCCGGCGAGATGCCGGGCTGCTCCCTGGCCTGGTTCTGGTAGCGCCGGTTGCCGGTGAAGCCGTCCTCGTCATCTTCCTGGCTGGCATTCTTCTTCTGGCGGGTCACTTCCAGCACGCCATACAGCCTGGCCCAGCGCTTTTCGTCATCGAAGGCAAAGTCGCGTCGCACGCCGTCGTTCAGGCGGTGCAGCAGCCAGAAGATGGACGTGCTTTTCCCGCCGAAGAAGGTGCCGGTCAGCGTCAGCGTGTATTTCGTCGCCCCGACAAGCTGGTGGAAGGCGATGCCGCGGTCCGAGGCCTTCGCGGCCATTTGGTGTACTTCGTCTGTAATGAGTAGTTTGAATTTGCGTTTTTGGTGCTTGGTTATATACTCCGCAATGGCCCAGCGCCGTCCGGTAAACTGAAACAGCGGCGCTCCGCAGATGCGTTTGCCCCACACTGGCCGTCCATGTTCATCCCTTGCCCGCTTTCCATCCTCTCCCAACGCATACCCGGGGACTTTGGCCGTGCAGAAACGGCGCTTATCGCCCAGGTGATCCGCGCTTGTGGCTGTGAAGGTCACCCCGCCGCGTTCTTCCACCTGTATGGGCGCACCGCACTGCGGGCAGCACAGGACTTCGATGGCTTCAGGATGTTCATTGGGGAGGATATGCCGCTTCACCACCGCATCCTCCCAGCGGCGTAACAGACGCTGCTTTGACACCGCATGCTCCCAGCCGGCGCCGTACTTGGCCGAAGTGTTCGCAACCACAGCCACCGGCTTCTTACCCAGCTTGCCATCCCGGTACAGTTCCAGGAAGCGGCGCACATCGTTTACATCTCTGGGATCATCGGCATTGCGTCCAATACGGGAGAGTTCCATGGCCCTGGCGCCGGGGATGGTTTCCTCGATCTCGCGGATCCACTTGGGAACCAGGTGCGGCGGGCAGAGTACAATGGCTGGGTAGGCATCCAGTAAATCCAGTGCAGCAATAGACTGTATACTTTTCCCGCTGCCCATTTCACCCTGGATATTACCCACACCATATTTTCTTATTGCCCTGGCAATTGCTGCTGCAATATGCCGTTGTGTCGGCAGCAGCCCCGGTTTTTCCTGCCCGGGTAGCGGTTTGCGCTTCGTACCAAGCGAGTCCAGCACCCGCGCTTCCTGTGCCGTCGGGTCGAAGTTGTAGAGCGGGCGGTAGGTGGACAGGATGTGCGCACCGATCTGGTCGCCGTACTGGTGCATGAACTTCGATAGCGGCTCGACCGCATCGATCACCTCGATGCCGCTCTGGCGGAGGATGGCCACCGTGGACACGAAGCGGTCGCGGAAGGTTTCAGTGGCAGGTTTGTCGCCTTTGCCGGGCGTTTCTTCCACCTTCTCGGTGACCTTCACCACCCGCCCTTTGACCAGCATCGGCCGGCCGTCGTCGTCTTTCAGGCGCAGCGTGCCCATCATGCCGGAGGCCATCAGCATGGCAATGTGTCCCCTCTTTAAAGGCATGACCGGCTGCTTGAACTCGCCTCTAGCCCGCTCCGGGTTGAGCAGGTCCTGCCATTCCTTTGTGGGATGCAGGCCGCGCCTGCAGGTGGCATCCACGATCTCTTCCGGCTGCCAGTCCAGGCGGGTGAAGCGCACCGGCTGGCCGCCGGCGCCCTTGTCCGGCGCCGGCAGGAGCTGGTACAGCGGCTGGCTGACAGCTTCCAGCATGGGCGGCTCGATGCCGGCCCAGGACTGCACCAGCCCGATTTCCTCCCCAGAGGGCGCCTTGTACTTGAGCCGCTTCAGTCCCAGGACGATCACCTGGTTGTATTCCGTCTCCGGGTAGCGCTGGACGGTCAGGCGCTCGTAATAGCCGGCCAGGTGTGTGGCCACGTCCATATCCCGCAGGAGCGCATGCGGGACGATGTACACCAATGCCCCGCCACGCACCAGCTTGGACGTGGTAGCCTTCAGGAATTCCAGTTCCAGGCGCTTCTGGTCGCCCAGGCGGTCGTGGTTGTAGGGCGGGTTGAGAAAGAGCAGCGTGATCGATTCACTGGTCAAGTGGCAGGACTGCCAGGGGGCATTGAAAATCCGTTCCATCTTTTCGGCTGCCAGGGCCGCCCGGGCCGGGGACAGCTCCGCTCCCCAGGCCTGGCAGTTCAAGGCCTGCGCCAGGCTGGCAGCCGCCGTGCCTTCGCCGGCGCAGGGGTCGAGCAAACGCCCGCTTTCGGCGGGCGCAAAGTGGGTGTTGAGCAATTCCACAACTTGCATGGAGGTTGGATAGAAACCTAATCTCTCGATTGCGGGAGGACGCATGTCCTTATTCCTTTCGGTAATTTAGCCGCACGGGCTGCCTGCGGCTGAAAGTGACTGACAACACTGGATTGCCGCAGGTTGCTCTTCATGGGGAAATTAAGATCCCCCGCACCCAATGGTACGGGGGATCAGCAGAGCGTTTCGCCTTACCTGGCCTTGCAGAACAACCGTCCGGCAATGTTCACGACGCCAAGCGGCTCATTCTTTTCCAGGTCCACAAACTCCGGCCTGCCCCGCGACCAGTCCGTCTCAGCATGCCGGAACTGGATCACCAGGCCGCGTCCCTGCTCAGGCCGGCCATCCAGCCAAATCTGCCAGACGTCGCCGCGCTCCAGGCAGGTGACAAACTCAAAATGTTGCAGGGCAGCCTCCGCCATGGCCTGTTTCTTTGCTTTCACTGGAAGGCTCAAGTTGATAAATTCCAGCAGCCGGCGCCAGTCCGCCTTGCGCAGCTGCGCCAGCCAGTAGGCCGGGTGCGTCTCGGGGTGCTGGGCCCGCTTGAGGTCAAAGATGTCGTCGGGGTGAACGGTCTGGAACATCCGCCGCCTCCTACACCACCAGCTCGCCGCGTTCGAGCAGGTTCTGCACCAGCTCCTGCCACGGTTTGGTCAGGTGCAGTTTGACACCCCCCAGACAGTCCCCGCCGCACTGCAGGCGCTGGATATGGCCGGCATCCAGGGCGTGTTCCCACAAGACCCGCTCCCATTCGTCCGGGATGGGAAAGGCCAGCGTCTCCTGCAGGCGCTTCAACGCCAGGCTGCGCAGGGCAGATTCCAGGTCCAGCCCGCCCTCGTCGAAGACCAGGGCGTAGGCCGCCTCGTCCCGGGCTTCCCATTGTCCCGGCAGGGCCTTCCGGCATACGATGCCGGCGTGCACGACCCCGAAGTCCGGCAGCGGCTGGGACAGCATGCGCACCTCCCCATCGGCCGAGACGGCCGTGCCGTGCAGGGAACAGCCGCCCCGCCCGCGGATGAGCGAGGCCCACAGGCTCTCCACGCTGGTCTTGTGCGCCGCCAGCCCGACATAGGCCAGGGTTTGCAGGTAGGGCTGGTCATCCAGCAGGGCATAGCCGGTCACATCCGCGCGCGTGTGAGCGTTTACGAGCACCGGCACCCGGCCGTCCGGGTACAGGTGGCACATTCCTCCGGCTTTGCCCCTGTGCGGGGTGATCTTCCAGACATACACGCCGGCCTGGGCCCGCACCAGTTCCCGGTTGACCTCCTGCATCAGTTCATGGGCGTTCTGGTTGACATTGACGCCGGTGAAGGTGATCTCGGTCTGGGTCGCCTCCACCACGATGCGCAGGCTGCGCTCGGCCTGCTCCAGCACGGCGCTGGCCGGCTGCCATTCCTTCGGATTCTTGAGCGCCGGCGGCAGGTCGGCGCCCGGCAGCGGCGTGAAGGCAAGCGCGCCGTGGAAGGGGTGGCTGTGCATGGGTTCGAAGGAACCATAGGGGGCGCGGTAGCGCTCCTGTCCGATGTAGGCCACCCCCGGCAGGTCATCCAGCGCAGGCAGCCAGAGTTGGGCATAAGTCGAGACCAGCACCTGCCCGGCCAGACGGGCGCTCCTTTCGGCCTCCAGGACGGTTTCGATGCGTTCCTTCAAATATTCGTCTTCATAAGGTTCGGTCCATTCGTACATGGGTTACTCCTTGGGTGAGATGCTCAATTGAAAATCCAACAGGCCGAAGACTTCCCCTTCTTCGGGGTCCTCGCCGGCCGTCACCAGCGGCTGGTACTCCGTCAGGTAACGCCAGTCCAGGATATGGCTGGCCTCCGCGCAGATGCCCTGCTCGGTAAGCAGCTCTGAGATTTCATCCGAAACCAGGTCCGGGTCGGCCTCATCCGGGACGGCGAGCTGGATGGTCAGGATGCGGACGCGCTGTCCGGGCTGCACGGTGTGCATGCCGCCTCGCTTTCGGTAATTGCCGGTTCGGCCTCCCCCTCTTTGAGGATCAGAGTCAACCAGGGCGTGGCCGGCTGGTAGAGGCGCGGCTCGCAATCCAGGAAGACACGCCGGCCTGGCGTCTTGACGGCCAGCGCCCTGGCGCAGGCAAGCGCTTCGAGCAGGTTGCCGTCCACCTTCTGCGCTTCCACGCCGAACTGGTGGGCCATGGGATCGCCATCCTGCCAGACCTTGAAGACGCCATGCACCCGGGCATATTCTTCGGGGGACAGGGCGGCGAAGTCCAGGCGGTACTCGTGCAGGGCTGTCTCCAGGCAGAGCCAGTTGATGCCGATGTCGGAGTCGAGCTGGTCGAAGATCTGCTGCAACAGGCTCAGGGCATCGGTAAGCGTGATGGGCTTGCCCAGCCTGCGGGCGCAGTCCAGGATGTCATCCACCTGCCAGACATGGGCGATCTTGTCCTGCCAGTAGCGGGCCAGCAGGCTGAGCACGGCGTTGTGATCCAGGTGGAATTCCTGCGCAACGGCCTCGGCCATTTCTTCGAGCATGTAGTCGTACATGGGATTCTCCTTGTGTTACAGGTGTGAACAGGTCAGCAGGCCATCCTCGTTCATGGCATGCCGGATGGCATACAGCCGGCGGATATAGCGGCGGGCGGAACGCTCGCTCTGGAAAAGCGGCGCGCCCTGGTGCTCGAAGGCGCGCAGGCCGCGCTGGAAGACCGTCCAGCCCAGGGCCTGCGGCGCTCCGGGGTAGCTGCGTTCGATGACCATACGTTTTGGCCGGCCGGAGCGGCGGCGCGCCCGATATTGGGAACGGGTCAGGACCCGGCCGCGGGACGTCACCACCATGAAGGGTAGGACCACCAGGTCAGGGTTGGGACTACTCAGCATGGCCGTCTCCGGTAAGCCGCCGGCGCAGGGCTGCCTTCTGCCGTTCGAGCAGCTCCTTCATGTCTGCCCGCACGTTGGTTTCATCCCAGCCGGCGCGCTGCGCCTGCTCAAGGTTCGCCAGAAATTCGCGCACATCCCGGTGGTGCCGGCAGGTGTTCCAGTTCGAGGGGTCGAAGGCCGGCTCGCTCGTTTCTTCCAGGCCGGCAAACTCATGCCAGGGATGGTCATCGTCGTGCAGTGCATCAAAGAAGCGCTCCTCAAGGTTGACCTGCCCGGCAATGAAGAATTCCCCATCCTTCAGGCAGGAGCGCACCTGCTTTTCGATTTCATCCAGGGACAGGAGCGTATTGTTTGTGAAGACCGCGTCGCCGTGCTGCTTGTAGTTGCTGGCATCGCGGTACATGTACTTGAAGCGGACATTGACCGGCCCGGACGGCTTGCGGGCATCGCCGCGGCCGGCTACCGCCTGCAGATGGATGCGCTGGGGCGAGCAGCGTTTCTTGCGCAGGTTTGTGCAAGTTGTAAGCATGGATACTCCTTTGGAATCGAACAGCCCGGCCTGCCTTTGTAGACAGGTCGGGCTGCTTGCAAGCGAGCGGCTGAAACCGCCGTTATTTAGCCGATAAACCGCCGATATTCAGCCGATAAGTGATAGGCGCGTGACTTGCGGGAAGCGTCAGAGACCTCCAGCCAGCCGGCTTCGAGCCATTGCGTGAGCAGCTGGCGGGACTGCCGGGGAGACAGTCCCAGCAGGCGGGCAACGTCGTTGGCGTTGATTTCCTCCTGCCGTGAGAACAGACCCAGCACGAGACGGGCGCGGCGGTCGAGTGTGCGCAGCAGCTGCTCCGAGCTTTCGTCTGGAACGAGAGCGCGCGAGCGCACTTCCTCAGCCACGCTTTCGAACACCGCAGCCATGCCTTTGAGAAAATACGCCAGCCAGGGAGTGATGTCGGCTTCGGCGCGCCCAAAGTAGTAATTGTGGTGGGGATGGGTGACGAGCGCATCGTAATAACCCTGCAGGTCCTGCGCATAGAATTCTTCCAGCGCATAGTATTTTCCCAAATCGTACCCGCTGCGGTAGAGAAGCCAGGTCGCCAACGTCCGGGCTGTACGCCCATTCCCGTCATAGAACGGGTGGATGGTGACGAACTGATAATGCGCAATCGCCGCAATGACCGGGATTGGCAGGTCGGCTTCAGACTTCCTGATCCAAGTTGCCAGTTCCCGCATCAGCAGGGCCACATCCCCGGCTTCAGGCGGGAGGTATACGATCCCGCCGCCGCTGTCGCGGATGACGTTTTGGCCGTCGCGGTACGGGGTTGGGCGGGAACGCTTGCCGGTCATCACCAGCGCATGCAGCTGGCGGATGCGTTCTTCTGTGACCGGTTGGTTTTCCTCCACCCAGGCTTCCGCCTGCGCCAGCGCCTGGAAATAGTGTTGGACTTCCAGGGTATCCCGTTCACGTCCTGGAAAGGTTTTCCCATCCAGGATAACCTGCTCGGCCTCGGCCAGTGTTAGCCGGTTGCCCTCGATGCGGGTGGAAAAGTGCGTCGACCGTACCCGCGCCCGCATGCGCAGGCCTTCGGCCACGGCTGGGGGTAGTACAGTAAGCTTCACCTGCGTCCTGGCTTGCTCGATGGTTTGCAGGTGGCGCACGATCTCTGGCGTGAAAGTGAACTGATATGCCATCGTTTTTAAGTATATCAGGGAATAGGGTTAGCGATACGGACGCTTGTCAAACTGCAACCGGCCCTTACTCATCCCAACCGCTGGTGCGGTCTTCGAAGTCCGCTTCCAGCCAGTCATCCTCACCCAGGCGGGCGGCATTCTCATATTGTTCCACCAGCGGGCCTTCATCGGGTTCCAGGCCGTCTTCGGGATAGCCGTACTCCGGGCGCAGGAGCACGTCCGCCGGGAAGCCCTCCGCCCCATGGACTTCCAGGATTTCCGCCATCGTATAACCGGGCAGGCAGAAATCCAGCGGATCAGACTCGGGCGAGACCAGCACCAGGTAGTCACCCTGGCCGGAGACGTAATGCACCAGGAAGCGCGTTTCCGGTTCGGGCGCCTGCGCCGGGTCGAAATCCATGGGCGGGAGCGGCACGCCGGCCTGGGTAAACAGCCGGGCAACTTTCTTTTGCAGCCAGTCGATATCTTCCGGGCGGTTGTGGATCGAGCGGCGCCGGTCGCCTGACAAGGGGTCATCCTGGGCGGTATACAGGTCCGGCTGCTGTTCGGCCAGGGCGTAGGCGGTGGTTTCAATCGCAGCGCCAACGATCTGTTCGTCCTCCCACTGCCATTGGACGCTGCCCAGGTACTCGCAGGGTTTGGCAAACGCCCCGGCGGCCATCTGGATGCCCTCCCAGCCGGCAGGGTGATCTTCGGGCGTGCACCAGACCTGGAAACCGCCGTTCCCGGCCTCGTAGAGGGCTTCAGGGGCAGGGTTGGCAGCGATATCGAGCCTGCCGGCCAGGTCGAGCACAGGTTTCATGCGCATGTGTTCGGAATGGTATGACATGATGGTTCTCCTTTTTTTGTCGGCCATAGTCCGGCATTATCCGCCGCGCAGGCCGTCGTATTCGGCCTGGTGATGAAATTGTTCAACCCCGTTTTCCCAGCGCACCCGGCCGCAGAAGCCCATCCCGCACTCGTAGTAGGCAAGTTCAAAGGCGTGATCCGGGAACATGCCGGCCAGCTGCTCGATCACCGGGACGGGCGGGCTCCAGGCCGTCTCGAAAGTCAGCAGGATGGTGCCGGGTATGTGATTGGGTTGCAGGCTCCCGCCGCACTTCCGGCAGGCCAGGACTTCCAGGCCGGAAGAGAACTGGGTAGTCTGGCAATACGCGCAGGTTGCAAGAGCACCGACCGGCTTTTCAGTTTCCAGACCTTCCTTCTGGATCGAAACGCGGCAGGCATTCCATTTTGTGCCCCAATGCTCAATGCACCATTCATATCCACCGGAGTTGAAACCATCCTTGAGCCAGGGAGCTCCCGGCTCGGCGCCGTATTCGGCTGCCAGGGCGTTCAGCTTTGCCGCGCGCTCCGGGTCCTCCTTGTCAATGGCCGCCAGGTTCTTCTGATATTCGTGGTTGCGGCGGTCCAGGGCTTTGAACGCCTCCGGGTAGGGGATGATCCGGTCAAAATCCAGCAAGCGTTCGTCTTCATACTCGCTTTCTGGCGAACGGATGGCCGCCAGGACTTTCTGTACGTCCGGGCCGGAGATGGTCAGGTCGTTTTCGCACCAGTTGGGCATGCTGTTCTCCTTTGTTTTGTGAGCCAGGCCAGCCGTTTGGTTGGCCTGCGGTGTATGGAAAATGTTCGTGATCGTCATGAGCGGCGCATTCCAGCGCCGTTTCGAGTTCTCCTGGGGTCATGCTTTCCTCCACGATGGCCTGCTCCATGCGCGGGTCGGCGCGCGCCAGGCGCTCCACGTCATCCGCACTGCGCAGCTCAGGGTTCCCGCGCCCGTAACGGGCGTAATACAATGCGCCGACCTTGCTGCGGAACGGTCCGATGACGGCTGTATAGAGCTGGCCGTGGGTGGACCTGGTCGGCGGGCGGGAGACGGGGAAGCAGACCAGATCCCCCTGCGGACGCCTGCCGAGGTAGTAGGCCACGGCTAATACTCCGAGGGCAGCAGCGCCACCCAGCCGCCCAGGTACTCATCCAGGATGGCATACAGGCGGATGGATGCGAGCTGGAAGTCGGTGTAGGGGATCTCCTGCCGGGCCAGTAAGTTTTCGTTCCCGTCTGTGCATTTCAGCAGAGCAGTGCGGTCTGGACGGACTTCCAATTCCCAGACCTGGAAGGGTTCGGCCGCGACCTTGGGAGCAAGCAGGTGCGAGGCAATCGCATCCATCAACCAGAAGGCCCCGGCCTGTTCGGCCAGGAACCTGGCGCCGTCGGTGAGCAGGAATTTCGTCTTGAGCCAGGGATAGGGCAGGCTGGCATAGGTTTCCGTGCCGGTGAAGTGATCAAGAGCTGCCTGCAGGTCGGCGGCTTTGGCTTGCTGTGTGGTTTGAGTCATGAGATTCTCCTTGAGGTTAAAAATCTTCCAGGCAGCCTACCCGGGTCGCCTGGTTGGTCTTGTGTACTTTGAAGCGGGTGGGTTCCCCGGCAATCTCCAGGCTGAACTGGGCGATCATCTCTCGGTCCAGGGACAGCTGGAAGGCAGCCGTCCAGAGCACATCGTACAGGGCCTGCGCATCCAGCTTCTCGTGGAAATGTGCGCAGAGCAGCCAGGTCCCAGCGCAGCCGGCCTGGCGGGCGGTGTCGCTCACATCCTGCCAGTCTTTCAGCTTCAGGATGGGCCGGGGTTTTGTCCGGGGCGGGGGTGAAAAGTCGAACGCCAGTTGGGCAGCCATCTATGTGAACCCCAGGCCGCGTTCCTTGAGCGACACCCAGCGGCTCTGGCAGACAACGAGGTGGTCCAGGAGGTCGATGTCTAAAAGCTTGGCGGCCTGCAGGATGGCGCGCGTGATGGCCGCATCGTCCGGGCTGGGCGTGGGGTCGCCCGAGGGTAGAGTAGGGACAGGGCGCACTTCTCAGCCTTTCGGCTGCCGTGTTTCCCCATCCCTCTCTCCAAACCGGACATGAGACTTTCGCCTCATCCGGCTTTCCATTGTGAATTACATCCCGTTTAGTTTGGGCGTCTGTCAATGCCATAGCTTGGGGTCTGTTCGTGGCATTTCTGGCACAGAGTTTGCAGGTTATCTAATCTATTTCCGCCGCTAGGCTTCAAATGATGGATTTCCAGTTCTTCTGTGCTTCCGCATTGTGTACACTGATAGTTATCCCTGGTTAAGGCTAGGGTTCTGGCTTCCCACCATTCCGCTTTTCTGCGGCTGGTGGTTCCATCCCAAGTGTCAATATGCGGAGTTTCAAGTTCAAAGTTGGGGTTTGGATTGTCTTCCAGGTATGGGTTATTACGTCTCTTCCGTGGGTAATTGCTGTGTTGGATGTCACGGAGCATGAACAGATAGACCATTTCCTGTCCATCTTTGCATCCCCAGTTCTTGCGTTTACCTTGGCGGATGAGATACTTTTTCAGTATTGCCCGTTTTCCCATTCCTTTATGACGTTCACCTAACCACTTTAGAATGCGTTGGCTCACGTACCAGTCGAGCTTGCTTCTGATAAGCGATGAGCTCACATTTTTGTAGTAGTTACCCCATCCACGTAGTACCCTGTTGATAGCATTGAGCTTGTCCGGTACAAGTTCCCAGACGAGGGCACGATCTGTCATCCTTTGGATTGTGTCTCTCAGGCGTTGTTCGCTTTTACGCGTGGGTGTCACGCGCAACCAGGGTTTGTTATCTTTAGGTTCTTCACGTTGTACGTGAAATCCCAGGAAATCAAAGCCCTCGGTTGCATGGGTGATGCGTGTCTTTTCTTCGGAAAGTTCCAGGTGGAGTTCATTCAGCAGGAAGTCTTTCACTTCTTGTTTGATTTGCTTGGCACTCTCTTTCGTGCCGTTGCACAAGAAGATGAAGTCATCGGCGTATCGGGTCAGGATAAAGTTGCCTTCCTTCCTTTGCCTGCGCTTGTTCCGTTCTTGCTGGCTCAAGCTGCCATATTTCTCCCACCACCAGCGGTCTAGTTCGTGCAGATAGATATTTGCCAGTAATGGGGAAAGAATCCCTCCCTGCGGTGTTCCTTCTGGTGTTTCCTGGAATAGGCCATCTTCCATTACACCCGCTTTGAGAAAAGCATCAATCAATTGGATAACACGTTTATCCGCGATGCGCTTGCCTATCAGTGCCACAAGCTTTTTGTGGTGGATGCGGTCAAAGCATTTGCGAATATCTCCTTCAACGACCCAGTAGTATTTGTTGCGTGGTTGAATGCGGCTGTACATGGTCTCGATGCAGTCCATTGTCCTGCGTCCCGGCCTAAAGCCATGTGAGCAATTCAGAAAATCGCTTTCCCAGATTGGCTCCATCAACATTTTCAACATCTCTTGCACTACCCGGTCTTTGATTGTCGGTATTCCTAGTGGGCGCTTTTCGCTTTTTCCAGGTTTGGGTATCCATATCCTTCGTACTGGCATTGGCTTGTAGGTTCCTGATTTCAGTTCACTTTGCAGGTTAGCGATGAATGCCGCCTGTTTCGTGTCTGTCCTCAATTCCTTTTTGCTCATGCCATCTATTCCGGCTGTTTTGGCTCCCGAGTTGGTAAGCGTTCTTGCAAGTGCCGTGCTTATCCAGTCTTCCCGACAGAGGATGTGCCACAGGTCTTGGAAGTGGTGCTCCGGTTCAGCCTGTGCTTTGCGGGCGAAGCTCTTTTGTATCAATCGGATGTCATTTGACTGGTTCATACGTATTCAGAACCTCCTTTCGTCTCCGTTGTCTCTTAGCTTCTCTTTCACAACTACCGTCCTTCGCCGTGTGGTTGGTTTTCCCAACCTCAGACTACTATGACGGTTCCGACGCCCTGTCACCACCTCAACCGCAGCTGGTTCAGACCTTAACAGGTCGGGTGACTAGGGCCTCCAACGTTCACAATACTGTACGTAGATTTAGATTTACCTGGGTTTAGGCTGTCTCTCTACCCCTGTACACTACTCCTTGTAGTGTCGTATCTGGCCGCTGGTTTACACCCCTGTAACCATTGTCGGTTCCCCATGCAGGTTTTCTCCCTGACACCACCATGTCCTGGGATACCCAGATACTCAGACCATCGCCAATGTTTTCGGTCTGCTGTACCACTATAGAGGTTTTATAACGAGACTTTCTTGCGTAGCCATGCTCAGGTTTTCGGGCTGGCAATCTCGAAGTCGTATTGGCGTTCCGCTTCTTATCGCTTTTGTCTCCTGGGCTTCAGACGGTTATTTGCTCTCTTTCGCCGCCTGCCAGGATAGCCCCATGCAGCTTTGGGGGATGCCGCATGACCCCAACGGGTATTACAGTATTGTGCTTCGTTGCGCACGGTGATTGTGAACAACAATCATCGAGGTTGCCATGCGCTGGACCGCCGGACGCATGACCTCGCCGATGCGGACATGCGCCGAGCTCACCGAGCCCTGGCAGATTTCGACCACATCCAAGACATGGTTGCGGGTATCAAGCAGCATGACCCGCAGGTGTTCCTTTTCCAGAAGGCCCATCTCGGGTAGAACCAGGGCGGCCGCATCCGCCGGCGACTTGATCGACGGGCGTTCATCCTGCGGAAGACTCAGACGCAGCCCCAGGTTCAGGGCGGCCTTGATGCGCACTGCCGTGGCCTGCTTGATGCCGCGCACCTGCGCCAGCTCGCTGGGGTGGGCCTGGTACAGCCGGCGCAGGTCGCCATCGAAGCGCGCCAGCAGGGCTTCGGCGGTTTCGATCTGCCTGCCGCCGCCGATCACCGCCGAGAGCAGTTCGGCCAGGTTGCAGGCCAACGGGTTTTGCGCGACGCGGTAGCCGGGCTGCTCGCGCAGGGGCAGGCGCTTCACGCGCGGCGCTTCGTATTCAGTGGGAGCCGGGAAGAGGGGAAGAGCGGTTACGGGCATGGAGTCTCCTTTGGAAATAGAGAAACGGCGCCTCGTAAGGGGCGCCGCCTGGAAGGTTGGCTCAAGCCGGAACAGCCATTTCCGGCAGGGTCAAAGGGATGGCTTCCTCGTCGGCAAAGGGGTCTTTGTATCCGACCGGACTGAGCGGCATGATCAGGGCGGTGAAGCTGCCTTCCTCGACCAGCAGGGGTTTCCTTTCCCCGGACATCCGGATGGTCATCCGGCTCCGGCAGGCGTCCGCGGCGCGCTTCAGCAGGCTGGCGGAGACCCAGGCCTGGATTTCCTGCCCGCTGGTCTCCCCCTCCAGGGTGTTGCGCGCCTGCCCAACCTGGGTCTCTTCGGAGGCCACCTTGATCGCGCCGTTGCTGATTTTGATGAAGGCGGCGTTGGTGCCCATGGCGGCTACCATGCGCACGGACTGCGCCAGGCTGTGCTTTGAAATCGAGAAGCTGGTGCAGGCCTCCTGGCGGGCCGTGGCCAGCAGCTGCTCGATCTGTTCTGCGGGGAAGTTTTCGGGGCCGGTCACGCTTGCCAGGGTCAGGGATTTGGCGGTATTCGAATTGGTCACCTGGAACAGATAGTGGTTGGAACCCGAAGACTGCACCTGGACTGTGTCGCTGTCCTCGACCAGGCCGGAGAGCAAACGCCCGACGCCCGCGGGCAGGGGAATTACAAGCGGCTCTTTCGGACCCTGGATGTTCTCGACAACAATCCCCACCGTAAACCCGTCTGCGCCCCTGGCGGTGACGGTTTCCTCGGAAAAGGTCAGGTGGAGCACCTGCAGGTTCGGGCGGGTGTCGTCCGCGCTGGCAAAGGGCAGGGCGCGCAGCAAACTGCGCAGCAGGCTGCCGGGCAGGCTGGCGATGACCTGGGTGTCCTCCTGGCCGATGGTGGGGATGGTCTCCTCGACGATGCGCAGGGTGGTGCGGTTGGCGCCGTTCTTGAGGATGACGGCTCTTTCATCCAGGCTGACCTGGATTTCGCCCGCCAGGGTCTCGACCACATCCCGCAGCGTCTGGGCATCCACACAGACCGACAGGTCGTCGTCGCAGGCTGCCAGGGTCAGCGCCCGGGCGGCGGTCTCGCCGTTGAAGCAGGACAGGCTCAGTTCGCCGTTCGGGCTGGCCTCCAGGCGCACGAGCGAGAAGGCCGTCATGAGGGAGGATTTCAGGCTGGCACGCGCCACGGCGTTCAGGGCTGCAAACAGGCTTTCTTGCTGGATGGTAATCATGGGGGGAACTCCTTGGGATTAAAAGTGTGCAGGGAGGCCAGCGGCCTCCCTGCATGGTGAGTGGAGTGGATTGGGTTTAGAAGGGAATATCGTCTTCGGGGTCGGCGGCTTCGGCCTGCGCGCCTGCTTCGTTCCTGCCGTCCAGGAAATAGATCTCGCGCACGTTCACTTCGTAGTCCGCCGCCGGCGAACCGTCCTGGCGGGTCCAGATGCGCGGCCGTCCGCTGCGTTTGTCGGGCGTGAGCTTGCCTTCCACCAGCACCTGGCTGCCTTTATGCAGGTATTGGCCGCAAAACTCTGCAACCTTGCCCCAGACTGTGCAGCGAAACCAGGTGGTGACTTGAACAATTTCACCATCCTCGTTCTTGTACTGGTCATTGGATGCCACGTTGAACGAGGTCACCGGCTGGCCGCCAGGGGTATACCGTACGACCGGGTCGCCGCCCAGGTGGCCGGCGAAGGTCAATTTGTTGTACTGCTTGGGCATGGGGTTTCTCCTTGAGGGGTGGGTGTGGTATGCAGAGCCTGGCAGGCTTCGACTGCATACAGCTTGGCATCCAGTTCTCCGGATTCGCTGGGCGGGAATTCGGCCAGCAGGATTTCGCTGCGGTCTGCAAAGCGGTGGAAGACCACGACGAAGCGTTCCGCTTCGCGGCGCACGGTCCAGCGTCCGCTGTGGGGTCGCGGCAAGTGGGGAGGGGTCAGGCCGGCATCCCACTCGCCGCCGACCGGAAAGTCCCGGCCCCAAAGTTGTCAGATGGATTTGATCTCAGGCATGTTTCTCCTTCGAAGGACATCATACGGAAAATGGCCGGGGGGTCTCCCGGTCTCCCCGCTTAACCTCAGCGGGTGAGGTCGCGCAGGCGGTTATCGGTCTCGTACTCACCAGAGAGGATATAGCGGATGGTTTCGAAGACGAACCACAGGGCGTAGAGCGCCAGCGGGATGCCGGCGATCAAGGCAAGTGTCAGCATGGGAATCTCCTCGGGAAAAGAAAACCGGGAAGCGGACAATGTCGCTTCCCGGCGGAAGATCAGATTGCGGATGGCCACCAGCCGTCCAGGATGGCTTCATCCGGGTCGAGCCGGCCCGGCGGGCACAGGCAGCACACCTTCCCGCCGCCGTGTCGGATGGCTGCCGATACGGTTTGCGCCCACTCCTTTCCAGCCGGGTCGGGGTCACGGATCAGAATGCAATCGTATCGGGGGTGTTCGGAAAACCAGGCCAGCATCTTTGCAGATGGGCTGGCACCATTGGTGTAGACGGCAACCGTATCGGCATCGCGCCCCAGGTCGTGCAGTTTTTGGGCGGTAAGGAGCAGGTCGAACAGGCCTTCCACAACCACCAGCGTCCTGGTCTGCGGGGTAATGCGCCAGCCCCCCAGGGGTGCGGTCCGATTGCCCCAGGTCTTGTGGTTTTTCTGCGGGGTGAAGCTGCGGGTCCCCTGCGGCAGGCGCTCGTCCGGCAGGTAGCGCACGTTCAGCACGGTAGGGTGTGTCGGCGGGTCGGCATACACCACGCCGCCGGCCCACAGCCAGGTGCCGTCACGGCCGACCAGCATGGATTGGCGGGCTGCTTCGAAAATTTCCCGGCGAACCGAGGGTGACGGCAGGCCGTACCCCAGGCCGTACACCAGGGCTGTGTAGGGACGCACGCCGCGTTCGGCCAGATACTCCCAGGCGGGCGAACGCTGTACGACTGCACGCGCCTCGGCCAAGGCTTCATCCAGCATCTCCACCTGTGACGGCGGGCGTTCTTTGCGTGTCGGTTGGGATACGACTGCGGGAGGCTGCCACTCCTGACCAAGTTTCTTGCCCAGGGAGTCCAGGGAGCCGCCGCTTGCGCCGCAGCGCAGGCACTTCCAGTAGCCCTTGACCAGGTGTACCCCGAAGTTGGGCTGGCCGCCCTGGCCGGCGCGTTGCCTGTCCTCATGGAAGGGGCACCAGAAGACCGCCCAATCCCGGTGGCGTTCGACCCGCACCGCCTGGCCGAGGATCGCCTCGGCGGCAGAGAGCATGTCGGCGTCCATAGGTTCTACGCGGACCTCCTTGTCGGATGGGATAACTTCGCTTGCTTGCAACGGCTACAGGCGTGCAGCGCCGGCCGAGGAAGACCAGCCGGCAAGTTGGCGTACGCGCTCCGGGGAAGACCAGTCTGGATTCTCGTTTCAACCTGTATGGATTCCAGGCCGGCCCCATGATCACGCATCCGGGCAGTCCAGGTGGGGCAGCCTGTCTCATACCACCTCCACGCTGGCCCAGACCGGGGCGGTGGTGTACACAGGCGCACCCTCGCGCAGGATGGTAACCGAGGCGGTGTACAGGTAGTCCCCCTGCTGTCGCCCGGCGGGGACAGCCACGTTCAAAAGGTTTCCATCCACGAGCACCTTGCGTTGGGCGGCGTTCAGGCGAAAGGGTGCAAAAATCTTGACGGTCTTGCAGGTTGTGGTATCATTCGCGCACATCAGTAAGTCTCCTGACCGTCCAGATCCAGCTGGGCGGTCTACTTTTTACCGGGCCTCGC
>CAYLXB010000066.1:0-17810 GCA_964387495.1 uncultured Anaerolineaceae bacterium | reverse complement strand
TTATCGAGAAGGGTCTTTTTGTCTACTTGTCAATCATTCTTGAGAACGCCATATAATTTCGAATTTTCCTTCACCGGTATTCATCCTGATTTACTGAGCACGGCCAAGAATTACATATTTGTGAGCACAAAATCATGTCGCATGTGTAGGGCGGATTGACAATCCGCCTCACGGGCTGGCAAATATGGCGACTGTTTTCAACGGAAAGTTCGCTGTAAAACCCAACTTATACCCATTTTCAGATATAGACCTGATATTCGTTCATCGCACTGTGCGGGGTTGTATTACAACTTTTTTTCAATGTGCTCGCCTATTGCTTCCATCGTTAGGCTACAAACCCTCAGTTTGTGCTAGAATAAAACCATGCCAGATATTCCCACGATCGTCGCATTTCTTCACAAGCTCCATCTCTTTCGGGATTTGAAGGAAGATGAACTTGAAGAGATTGCCCAAAGCCTGGAAGAAAAAAAATATGAGCCGCAGGAAGTAGTCCTGAAACAGGGGGAGGAGGGCAACCAGTTTTTCATCATCTCCAGCGGGAAGGTCAAGGTCACGCGAAAAACACTGGGACAGGAGAAAGTCATTGGCCTGCGTATGGAGCGTGACTACTTTGGGGAAGAGGCGCTGCTCCACAAAGTTCGTCGCACGGCGACCATCGTGGCCGAGGAAAAAACCACCGCCCTGATCCTTTCGCGTGAGGCGTTCCACAAGTTATTGAAGACAATGCCCCAGTTGCGTCTCAGGTTTAAAGTATCGGTTGACAGCCATCGACTCGGGAGGCGGAAAACATTCCAGTGGCTGGAAACCGATAAAGGGGAAACAATCTACCTGATTCTCCGAAAACATAAGCTTATTTTATTGCAGGCGGTGTTTGGCCCTGCGCTGCTCGTTGTTATTTCCCTGGTTTTGTTGGCGGTGTCAGTTCTCATCCTGGACAGCATCATCCTGTATATCGTATCCTTGGTGTTCCTGCTTGGCACTGGCGCATACATTGCCTGGCTGGTGGTCGATTGGGGCAATGATTATTATATTGTGACAAACCGCCGCATCGTTTACATCGAAAAAATCATTGGATTGTACGACAGCCGCCTGGAGGCACCCTTGGCGGCCATTCTCTCTGTAAACACCAACAAAGATGTCTCCGGCCGTGTAATTGGTTTCGGCGATGTCGTGGTGCGTACATTTGTCGGCACCATCACTTTCCAGTCCGTTGGTGACCCTGAAGAGGTCGAAGCCCTCGTGCGGGAGCTTTGGGACCGCACCAAGGATATTTCGCGGCGGTCCAACATCGAGGCACTTAAAAAGGATATCCAAAGAAAACTTGGCCAATTGCCCCCCCTCCCGCCTCCTCCACCCAAACCACCCCCCACGAACAAAAAAACCAACTACGGCCCGATGCTCCGGTCGAACCCCTTCAAGGTGAGGTTTGAAGAGAAAGGAGTGATCACCTACCGCAAACACTGGTTCGTCTTGTTCGAACAGTCATGGCTGCCGGCAGTTTTGGGCATCCTTGTTCTGGTCTGGTTATTTTATTCACTCATCAACGGCTGGATTGTGGAAAAGATCCTGAGCGTTGATGCAGGCATTGGCCTGTTGACCATCGCCTTTTTCGGGATGCTGGGCTGGTGGGTTTATGAGTATGTGGATTGGAATAACGACATTTTTCAGGTCTCGGCTGACCAGATCATCGACATTGATAAAACACCCCTCGGAAGCATCCAGCGGAACGTTGCACCGCTCGATAATATCCTCAACATGGAAGCCAAGCGGGAAGGATTCCTGCAGGTATTATTCAACTATGGGAACGTGTATATTACTGTGGGCGGTACAAAGATGGTCTTCGAAAACGTGGTCAATCCGGCCGCGGTACAGCAGGATATTGACAATCGCCGCGTTGCACGGCGTGAAAAACAGGAACAAGATCGCGCCAACGCCGAACGGGATCGCCTGGCCGAATTCTTCGCCATGTACCATACCGAATTTCGCGGCCAAACAGAAGATAAAAGTCAGGAGACCGATTCTGGAAAACAACCCCCTTCATAAAGTGATGTAAAATTGGTAAAAATGTATCCCCTTAATTCCTTACCGGTGGTGAGTTGTGGCTATACGAGATATTGTTACAGTCCCTAAAGAAGTGCTGCGGCGCAAAGCCCGTACAATAACAAAATTCGACCCATCCCTGCAGACCCTGATCGACGATATGGTTGAGACCATGCGTGCGGCCCCGGGCGTTGGCTTGGCCGCGCCGCAGGTGGATGTTTCTGAGCAGGTTATCGTAGTGGAATACCCATTAAATGAAGATGACGAAGAAGCCAAGCCGAAACTGTTTGTGATGGTCAACCCTGAAATTGTCAAATCCTCTGCAGAAACCGTAAACGGCATCGAAGGCTGCCTCTCGGTACCCGAACTGGTTGGCGAGGTGGAACGCTCGTTGGAAGTGACCGTTAAAGGACAAAACCGGCGCGGCCAGCCGATGCGTGTCAGAGCCAAGGGCTGGCTGGCGCGCATTTTCCAGCACGAGATCGATCACCTGAACGGCATCGTCTTCACCGACCGCGCCACGCGCATCTGGAAACCCGAAGAACCGATCGAAGATAACGTCTGATAGATGTATCTCAAACACCTCTCCCTGACCAACTTCCGCAGCTTTGCCCGCCTGGATATGGAAATTCCCCGGCGGGCTGTTTTGCTGGTAGGGAGCAATGCCCAGGGCAAAACCAGCCTTCTGGAGGCCGTCTATTTCCTGGCAGCATTCACGTCCTTTCAGACCCATGTCGACCGGCAGTTGATCCATTTCGATGCCGCCAGGCAGGCCCGGGATCAGGTTTCGGTCGGCCGGCTGACGGCTGATTACCAGCGCGGCAAAGCCAGGCACCACATTGAAGTGCGCCTCATCCTGGAACCGGTGGGGGTGGGAAATGGGGTCCGCCTGCGCAAGGAAGTACTCCTGGATAAGGTCAAACGCCCGGTGGGCGAGGCGATCGGCCATTTCAATGCCGTCATTTTCGTCCCTCAAATGTCCCAGATCCTGGAAGGCGGTCCCGACGAACGCCGCCGTTACATCAACCTCGCACTGGCCCAGGCGGTGCCTGCATACGCGCGTACCCTGAGTGACTACGGTCAGGTCCTTAACCAGCGCAATGCCCTCTTGAAAACCCTGAACGAAAAGGGCGGGGATGCAGGCCAGCTCTCGATTTGGGATGAAACGCTTGCAAAACTGGGCGCTCAAATCATCCAGTGGCGCATCCAGGCCTTGCAGGAATTGGAAAACCAGGCCCGGCGGATACACAGTGACCTGACCCATGGCAGTGAAGTGCTGCGCCTGGTCTACCAGCCGTCGTATGACCCCCTGCCCAGGCCGGAGGGACAGATCACCCTGCCGCTTGAATCGCCGGTCGACCGGTCCGGGTTGGAAATGGACGAGATTCGTAAAGGCTTCCTCGAACGGCTGCAAAAAATCCGGGCGGAAGAAATCGCCCGGGGCATGACCCTGCTCGGACCGCACCGGGACGAGATCCGCGCCCTGGCCAACGGCATTGATCTGGGCGATTACGGCTCGCGCGGCCAGATCCGCACCGCGCTGCTGGCTCTTAAACTCGCCGAAGTGGCCTGGATGAAGGTACGCACCGGCGAGTGGCCGGTCATCCTGCTCGACGAGGTGATGGCCGAACTGGATATCCAGCGCCGGGCAGATCTGCTAAATTACCTCGGCGAGGCCGAACAGGTATTACTGACCACCACCGACCTGAAACTGTTCACACCGGAGTTCGTACAGTCCGCGCTGGTCTGGCAGGTGCAGGGCGGAAACATTGTCACCCGCGAATGATTTTTCGGAGGCTGAGATGAATGTCAAACACTCCCACGAAGTGGAAGCCAAAAAAGTTGCTGCCGGTGTGGATACCGCCATCCAAGTGCTGATCTCCTCCCAGGAAGGGCCGAATTTCGCCATGCGCAAATTCAGCATGCAGCCGGGCGGCGGGATGCCGCGCCATACCAATACCGTTGAACACGAACAGTATGTGCTGAACGGTCAGGCGCGCATTGGAATCGGAGATGAGGTCTTCGATGTAAAAAAGGGAGATGTGATCTTTATGCCGGCCGGGGTGGTACACTTCTATCAAAACACCGGCGCAGACACGTTCGAGTTTCTCTGCCTCGTCCCCAACCAACCCGATGAGATCAAGGTCGTGGACGAGGCGGGTTGCTGATCATTTACGACTAAATCGCCCCCCAGACAGTATTCCCGCCAGGGGGGCGTAACAGCCGGCCGGTTCACCAGGCAGGACTTTCAACCACGCCAATGAGGAACCGCTCAACCCCGAATTTCCGCCAGGAATTCCAGGATCGTCTTGCAAATACCATCCGGGTCCAGTAACCAGCCATAAGGGTGGATCCACCCGGGGACGGTAACAATCCTTCCCTGAGGCGTCAGGCGGCATAGTCCCTGCATGGCCGCTGCCATGCGCTCATTCTGCTGGTCTTCCTCGTCTGATAGCATCAAAAGTGGGCATTTCACCTGGCGGTAATACACCTCGAACTGGCAGGCAAAATAAGATTGCATGTAATCCAGTTTTGCCGCCTTCCCCCAGGCGCTGCCGAAATAGCCTGCCCCAAGCAGGCGGGCATCATAGCGGACAAGCGCATCGACAGAATCATTCCACCACTCGCCAAGGGCGTGCCGTTTCGCATCCACAAACGCCTCGATGGACGGGAAGCTCTGCTCTGGAGCATTCCGCATCTTCTCCAGCGTGGCGGTCACATATTCCCGGAACTCAGCCTTCGAACGCTCCCAAATGCCGTACGGCCCATATTCACTGTAGAGCGCGCCGTCACAGGCCAGGGAGAGCACTTTCGCAGGCGCATGGGCAGCCAGGCTGAGGCCCACCTCTGCACCCAGCGAACTTCCGATAACGTGCGCGTGCCTGAGTTCCAGTTGCTCCATCAATACGGCCACGTCCCATGCCATTTCGTCAATCCGGTGGCCGGTCTCCGGCCTGTCAGATTTACCGTGGCCCCGTAAATCCACCAGCACCAGGCGATACTCAGGCTGGAAATATGGGATCGCTCTCTGCCACATCATCAGGTTCCCGCCGCCAAAATGCAGGAAGATAATCGCTTCTCCGGCATGTTCATAATCATGAACCTGCAGTTCGATTCCGTTGACCTTGACCCGTAAGTTTTTCATCGTCGCCTCGCTGCAATCATCGTTACCGGCCGCCGCCCCCGGTTTTGGGAGCATGCTCATGCACATAATTGGGCCGCAGGTAGGCCAGCTTGAACCCCGCCCGCAGCATGTTGTGATAGGAAGGGTTGGGCATTTCCGGGCTGTCCTCCTCGGTCTCGGTGACGAACCATTTACAGCCGCGCGCTGCTCCATCATTAATGCGGCGCGCCAGCAAGGCACCCTGTGCCCCGAGCTTGCGGTGCGAGGCAAGCGTACTGCCGAAACCCAGCCAGCCTACATTGCCTGACATGAACATAGCTGCCGCCGAGACCGGTTCATTTCCATCGAAAGCCAGGTAATGCAGCCATTCCGGCTTGCCCACGTGTCCGTTGATCAACCTGCGAATCCCTTCCGGCATTTCAAAGGTGGTCAGGACGATGTCTGCAAAAGCATCCGCATATTCTTTCCCGATCACTTCCACCCGCAGGTCGCATACCGGTGTCTGTGCCGGCTCATCGTTCCGGTAGAATTTCGCCCAACGGCCGGCATAAACAAAACCCCGCATCGCCAGCCAGAATGGAAGCTGATCCAGTTGAGCCAGCGGGTTGACAGGCGCCATATAATTCCTGCAGCCTGAATTTTGAAGCATGCCAATCGCATCTTCCAGCATCGTTTCGGTCGCCGGCTCACCGATTCCCAGCCCGAGAATGCGGTTGAAGAAAGTCCAATCCAGCCCCGGTACCATCATCACCCAGGCAGAACCGATACGTTTGACTTCCAACCGGTATTTCCTGACAAACGCTTCAGGCGCGTACAGGTAATAACTAGCTCGCGCCTCCGCTTCCCAACGTTCATTGAGCGCCACCATCTTTTCAAGAGTCATATCAGGCATAAGTTGTTCAAGCAGGAGCTACAGCGGTTCCTTCGCCGGGATTCCCGGCCTTCTCGGATATTGGCGCGGCGTGGCAGCCACCTTATCCGCCAGCACCAGGTAACGGTCTTCCGCCACCCCGGGCAGGTGAATGGGAAGCAGCTGCCGCGTCCGCCCTCCCAGGATTTTCATGGCGCCCTCGGCAGCATGGGCCTCGGCCGGTCCGCTTTCCCCTTTCTGGGATAACATCACCCCGCCCACGCGAACCAGTGGAAGCAGGTATTCACATAAAACGCGCAATTTGGCCACCGCGCGTGCCACCGCCAGATCATACTTCTCGCGGTGTTCCTTTACCTGGCCCAACTCCTCCGCCCGGCCGTGTATCACCTGCACACCATCCAGGTTGAGTTTCTCGATCATATGCTGGCAAAATTTGACCTTTTTGCCAACCGACTCGACCAGCGTCACCTGCATGGCAGGGTACAGGATCTTGAGCGGCAGGCCGGGAAAACCCGCCCCCGTGCCCACATCCACCAGGCGGGCAGGCGGGTTCGCTTTCCACGCCAGGACACACGAGAAAGAATCCAGAAAGTGTTTGGTGCGGATACCTTCCTCGTCGCGGATGGCAGTCAGGTTGAATTTCTCATTCCAGGCCAGCAATTCGCGTTCATAGGTCATCAGAGCGATCACCTGGCGCCCCGCCAGGTGGATTCCAAAGAGGTTCTGTGCGTCGTGGACCAGTTTTTCCATGATAGTGAAATTATAAAGCAAATCGGGGCAGGGAGTACCTGCCCCGACCGTCTCATTTTTCAGGCTTACTTCTGTTCAGCCGGCGGGGGCGGCACCACGGTCTTTTTTCGGGGGAACAGCAGCCGCCAGAAGAAGCGGAAGAGCCTCCACAACGCCCACACCAGAACCAGGATCACGGCCCCAATCGGGAGCACCACGATCACCAGCCAGATCAGGAACCTCAGGAAACCCTGCACGAAATTGATCAGGGCCTGCACTGCATCCCGGGTCGTGCCTTTCAGCCGCCAGCCGCCGATCTCGAGCGGTTGGACCTTCTCTTCGGCAATGATGGTGATGTTGACAGCAGAAAGCGCTGCGGCCTCTTCATAATACTGCATCTGGCCTTTGATCAGTTCGATCTGCTCACGGTAGTACATCATCTGGTTGAAGACATCCAGCACCTCTTCTGGATTGGTCTTTTCTTCCAGGATGGTGCGCAGTTGCGCCTCCGCATCCTCATAGGTGCGCAGACGGGACTTCAGGTCCACGTATTCCTTGGTCACATCCTGGCCTGTGCGGCTCTCTCTCTGGACCTCGACCGTGTCTGCCTTGATTTGAGCAAGCGCCTCGTCGAGTTTCTCCGCCGGAACGCGGATCGTCACAGACACTTCCGGCACCAGGGCACCGCCTTCCGTGGAAGCCTGGTACACATTGGAGGAGACCACAAACCCACCCATCTCTTTGACCATGCCGGTGATGGCCATCAACCTTGCCTCGGGGTCTGCCACAACGATGGCCAGGTCGACGTTCTGGATCACCAACCGCTCCTGGGCAGGCTGTTGGGGAGCGTAGGCAGCATTCTCTTCAGCCACGCCCCCGCCGGCTCCCTGCATTCCGGGAACACCCATTGCTGGTTCAGCAGGAGCAACTTCCACCGATTCAACCATCCCTTCCGCTGGAAGCGGGGCTGTGGCTTTTGCGCCGCAGGCTGCCAGCAAAACAGCAGTCACCAAAAGGATCCACAAGGTACGTTTCATTTCTTCCTCCATCATGCAGAAAATTGCGATTTATGCTTCAGACGCAGGCCAAAGGCAATTTGTTCCACCTGTTATTTTACGCCATTTCATGTCCTTGCAGCGAACTTTCGCGCAAAAGTCCTTGCCACATGCACGCGCTTGCCAATCCAAAAGACCCTGCATAAAATATACCCCATGCCCGACACGATAATAACCACCTCAAAAACTTACGCGGTCATCATCGTTGGTTCCGGCCCGGCAGGGATATCCACCGCTCTTCACCTGGCCCAAATTGCGCCAGGCCTGGTACCCGCCACGCTCATTTTGGAGAAGGCAAGTCACCCGCGTCCCAAACTGTGCGGCGGCGGCATCCTGCCGGATGGAGAAGTAATTCTGCGCCGCCTCGGGCTGGATATTCGCGAGATTCCGCACGTGCAAGTGGATTGGGCACGTTTCGATTTCGAGGGTCAGGGCATGTTCATGCGCCCCAATGACGATTGGCCCTATGCTTTCCGGACCGTCCAGCGCGCTGAATTCGATGCCTGGCTGGCTGGAAAAGCCCGCCAGAGCGGCTTCACCATCCTGGAAAACACGCAGGTCGAAGAGCTATGCGTGGCTGATGGGTTTGTAAACCTCAAAACGAACCGGGGCACATACACAAGCCGGATAATCGTCGGCGCCGATGGCAGCAACAGCACTGTGCGTCAGAATATCGCGCCGCACGCCGGCCCCCTCCCTGCACGCCTGCTCGAGGTCTACACCCCTTCCAAACCGGAGACCTCTGCCCACATCCAGGCAGACTCATACTTCGATTTCTTTCCCATCCCTGCCGGCGCTTCGGGCTACGTTTGGGATTTTCCCGTTCTGGTCGAAGGGCAGCCCATGCGCTGCCGCGGGGTGTATGATGCCAACCACGTCAGGCGTCCCGGCCGCCGGCCTCTGAAATCCATCCTGGCAGAAGAACTCCAGAGGCATGGCCTGAACATCGCAGAATACAAGCCGGCAGGCGCTCCCATCCGCTGGTTCGACCCGCGCGGACCCTTCTCTGCACCGCATGTCATCCTGGTGGGTGACGCTGCCGGAGCCGACGCCTTATACGGAGAAGGCATCAGCATGGCCCTGGGCTACGGCAGGATTGCTGCGGCTGCCATCCGGGATGCCTTCCGGCAGGCAGACTTCACGTTCAAAGATTACCGGAAAAGAATCCTGCATGCCCCCCTGGGAATTGCCCTCCGCCGCCGGACATTCTTTTCCAAAATCTATTACCGCCTCACCTGCCCGGTGATTCAAGCGCTTATCTGGAGAAGGTTCGGTTGGGCTGTCCAATGGCTGGTTAAAAGCTTCCTGATCGGCTGGGCGGAACAGCACAAGGGGTAAATCCACACCCGCTGACAGCCTCAGCATACGTATCCTGGCAAGGCCGGTGGAATGTTCTCTCTCATTTGCCTCTTGACAATTATGCTGGTTTAGACTATTATCTAATTAGACAATTGCCTAACTTAGACGCCTGTCTTACACAAGAGGAGTTCAAGATGTTATCCAACACTCAGTTTCCCGGCCGTGAATGTATCAACTGGCAGCCTGCTCGCCCGGAGACAGGCGAAGCATACGGCCAGAGATATGGTCACCTAGTAATCTTCCCCACTTTGCGCACCCGGGTTGTCTTGTACCTGGGCCAGCTTTTCATTACAATTGGTAAAAAATTGATCATGGAAAGTCAGGGAATGCCCCCCCTGTCCAAGGAAACCGCATGAGCCAGCCAGGTACAACCAACGCGAACCAGCCAAGTCTGCTGTGGGATATCGGCACGGCGTACGAATTATTTGTCAGCCTGCATGTCCTGCACGAACCCGATTACTACGGGATTCGTGCCTCCTGGGCAGCCGGTGTGCGCTCACGCATCCCGGCTGCCGAGCGTAAATTGCTCGATGAAGTCATGCCCTTCATGCCCTTGCCAATTGCCTGGATCCGCAACCTGCTGCCCGCTCCCAAGGATGCTCTCAGCGCTCTGTGGGCCATCCGGCAGATTCCACCGGCTGAAAGGATACTGACGTTACTGGCGCAGGAATGTTACGAGGAAGATAACCTGTACCTTTCCATCGTCAAGCGGGTCATGCAGCGCTGCACCTGGGATGAGCAGGATATCAGTACGATCCTGGATTTTGTCCGCAGAGAAAAAAAAGAAGAGCTCGACAAAAAAAAGTTCGCCCTATTTCTGGACTGGTGCACCCGGCCCGAAGCATTTGGCGAAGGTTTCCTCTCTAGCCTGCAGGCTTATTACCAGGGCTTTTTTGAGCAGGAAGAGAAACGCGTTGGCCCCGTCCTGAAAAACGCCCTGCAGACTGCCCGGGAACTATCGCAAAATTTGTCAGTACATGATCTGCTGGTTGCCCTTTCACAGGGTGTCCATTTCGCCGAAGTTACGGCTGCCAGTGAAATAATATTAATCCCGGCTTACTGGATAACCCCCCTTGTACTATTTCAAAGCATTGGTCATGGCAAAAAGGTGTTTCTCTTTGGCGCCCGCCCGGCGAACATGTCAGCCATCCCCGGTGAAATGGTACCCGACGACCTGGTACGCGTGCTCAAAGCCACGGCTGACCCCACCCGTCTTAAAATTCTCTACTACCTTTCCAGGGAGGAGTTGACTCCTTCAGAACTGGCGCGCCGCCTGCACCTGCGCGCGCCCACCATTACGCATCATCTGAACGAACTGCGCCTGGCCGGCCTGGTCAACCTGACGCTGAGCGGCCAGGAAAGGCGTTACAGCATCCGGCGCGAGGCGCTGGACGCGAATCTTTCCAACTTGGGGGCTTTCCTGGATAATACCGTGAAATAACCCGGTCACTATTTGCGTACCCGCTGGATGAACTCTGGAGAATTCAAACTCCGTTCCAGCAAAAAGGTCAGGTAATACTGCATCAACTCTTCCACTGCCCGTTGTGTGACCTCATCCAGCCTGGCGCGTTTTGCTACCGGGTAGGAACTGCGCTGGAAATGGCGCAGGTATTTCAACACACTCACTGTCACAGGCCTCACGCCCGGCAGCCCGGCTCCGCAGCGCGGGCATAGCACCCCGCCCTGGGAGGCCGAGAAAAACTGGTCTTCCGGCTTGATCACTTCTTCACAGTTGGCACAGTTGAATAACTGCGGGCGAAATCCGAGCGCGTCCAGCAGACGCATTTCATAATAACGTACGGCCAGCCAGGTATCCGGTTCTGAATCGATGCGCGACAATGTTTCCGACAACAGGCGAAAGATGGTTAAGTTTTCCCCTTCCTCGTATACAAAACGGTCGATAAGTTCGGTCACATAGGCCGCATAGCCCGTTCGCACCAGGTCTTCCCGCAGGGGCAGGTGCGCCTCCACCGTATCCGCCTGGGTGATGATCAGCAGATCGCGCCCCCTGGCCAGCAGCAGGCGCACATGGGTGAACGGCTCCAGGTGGCCGGCCTTTCGGGAGCGGACTTTACGCGCCCCTTTTGCCAGGGCCCGAACCTTGCCCGCCTCACGGCTATAAAGCGTTAGCAGCCGGTCGGCCTCGCCCCAGTCACTATGGCGCAGGACAATCGCTTCAGCCCGAAAGGAACGTGACTTTTCCACAGGAAACTCGCCAACAAGGAACAGAAGACAACTTAAATCAAATCACCATCTCGCCACGGATCACCGTCACTGCCTGGCCGCCGACCTGGACGGTTTCGATCGCGTCGCGCGGTCCGACCACGTGGACGTAAGCCTGGCCGGGACGCTGCATCCAATGCCCCTGCTCGGCGATGAAGGTCGGCCTCTCGATCAAGCCATAATGCCACAGGTAGGCTGCCATGCCGCCGGTGGCCGAACCGGTGAAAGGATCCTCCATTGTATCTGGCGGAACACCAAAGTGGCGCGCAAATGTCTGCCCGCCCGGGGTAGCCCCCTCCAGGCAAAACAGGTGGGGGCTGAAGAAATCGGACTTTTTCCGGTAGTCCGAGTAAGCCGGGATATCCAAGTTGATCCGCCTGAGGGCCTCCAGATTCCGAACAGGCAGCATCAATTGCGGGGTCCCTGTGCTGACGGTTTGGATGGGAATCCCCGGCAGGACATCCTCCGGCAACAACCCAAAAAGCGGGGCAACGGCCGCCGGCAGGTGAGTCTCCAGGAATCGCGGTTGCCGCTGTGACATAACGATCCGCTCTACCCGGCCATTTTCGGCATAGATATCCACCGGGATGACACCCGCCTGGAGTTCCAGCGTCACGCGCGTCTGCGGCCCACGCAGCCGGATCTCACCGCGCTCGACCAGCGCAAAAATGGTGGCGATGGTCGGGTGCCCGGCCAGGGGGATTTCCTCCGCCGGCGTGAAATAACGCGCCCCAAAGTCGGCCGTCTCCGACCGGCGTACGAACGAAGTCTCGGAGAGGTTGTTCTCGCGGGCGATGGCTAGCATCGTCTCGGCAGACAGATCGTCAGTCTCGAACAGGATCGCGCACGGATTCCCGCCCAAAGGCTGGTCAGTAAAGGCATCCACCTGCATGAATGAAAGTTTTGGCATGCTTATTCCTGCTTCAATTGCTGCGGCTGGAAAGCACCCGGCAGAAGCTCACCGACAGTGGTCTCCTGTACGAGGGTTTCATTCCCATCCGCAATCAGCACGATAGTGTCCAGGCCAAACTCGGCCAGCACCTGGCGGCACCCCCCGCAGGGAGTTCCACCGGTTGGGGTCACCACCGCAATGGCCTCGAATTCCAGTTCACCTTCACTTACAGCCTTGTAGACCGCCACGCGCTCGGCACAGGTGCCGTTTGGATAGGCCGCACATTCCACGTTGACCCCGGTAAAAATCCGGCCGGACCGGGTACGCAGGGCCGCACCGACCGGGAACTTGGAATACGGCGCATAAGCCCGCCGCCGGGCTTCGTTGGCCAATGCAATCAGTGATTGGGCTTCTTGTTTTGTAAGGCGCATAATCTTTCCCTTCTCAAGACAGAAAAAAACTACCGGTTAAAGCTCCGCATTGCCTGGTGGTGGGCGGTCAATGCTCTTTCGATTGTCTTTCCAGTTTCTTGATCACCCGTGCCGGCACACCCACTGCCAGCGTATCATCCGGAACATCCCGGGTGACCACCGCCCCGGCGCCGGTCCGCGCCCGCGCCCCAATTTTCACCGGCGCGACCAGCATCGTGTCACTTCCGATGAAGGCCTCCTCGCCGATCTCGGTCGGATTCTTGTTGACGCCGTCATAATTACAGGTGATCGTGCCGGCGCCAATATTGACCTCTGGGCCGATGGTCGCATTGCCGATATACGAAAAGTGGCCCATCTTCGTGCCCGGCCCCAGGGTGGAATCCTTGACCTCTCCGAAATTGCCCATATGAACACCCTTGCACAGGTGGGCACCCTTGCGCAGGCGGGCAAAGGGCCCCATATCCACATCATCTTCCAGCACGGCGCTTTCCAGCACCGACATAAGCACCTTGCAGCCATTCCCCATTTTCGTGTCCTGAACCATTGTATTCGGACCAATGGCACAACCCTGGCCAATTACAGTCTTGCCCTGCAGGTAGGTGTTGGGCCAGATGACCGTATCCCGGCCGATATGGACTTCTGCGTCGATATATGCGCTTCGTGGATCAAGGATTGTCACCCCCGAAAGCATGTGACTCTCGTTGATCCGGCGGCGCAGGATGATCTCCGCCTCCGCCAGGTGAATGCGCGTGTTGATTCCAATGGCCTCTTCCGGATCATCCAGAGTCATGGCACGCACCTCAAGCCCGTCTGCCACCGCCAGGCCGATCGAATCGGTCAGGTAATACTCACCCTTCGGAGAAAGCGGGATGCGTTTGAGCGCCGCCCACAACCAGTCGGCCCGGAAACAGTAGGCGCCAACATTCAATTCACAAATGGCTTTCTGCTCCGGGGTCGCATCGGCTTCTTCGACAATGGCCGCCACACTGCCATCAGGCTTGCGCAGGATGCGTCCGAATCCGCGCGGATCGTCGGCGATCACCGTCAGCATGGTCAGGGGGCCTGGGTTGGCAATTTGTGTCTCGACCAGGCGGCGTATGGTCTCCGGGCGGAAAAGCGGCATGTCGGCATAGAACACCAACACCAGGTCTGTTGCAGATCGCAAAAGACTTTCAGCCTGTTGGACGGCATGCCCGGTGCCCAATTGCGGTTCCTGGACGACAAAACAGGCTGCATCTCCCACCACGGCCTGCACCCTCTCCGCCCCGTGGCCGACCACCAGCACCGGTTTCTGGTTGCTTGCAGCCTGGGCGACTTTTAGTGCATGTAGCACCATCGGCAGACCGGCCACTTTATGAAGCACTTTGGGCAGATCTGATTTCATCCGTGTGCCCTGGCCTGCGGCCAATAAAACGGCAGTTGTTTTCATCGGTCACCTCAAAAAGACAAGCCTCGCAGTGCGAGGCCTGTTTACAGAAAATGAACCCCGCCAGTGCGGGAAAACGAATGGCAGGGGCGCCTGGACTCGAACCAAGATCCACAGCTCCAAAGGCTGGTGTGCTGCCGTTGCACCACGCCCCTGTGTTGCCCATCGGGCGGGCAGAATTGTATCACAGGCCGCCGGGCAGGACAATGTTACTTTTCTTCGTGGTCAGGGGTGAGGCCCAGTTTACTGGCCTGCTCGTACGTTAATTTATCCGGGTCGAGCGAAACGGACCCGCGCTTTTCGACCGCTTCGTCCCAGAAATTATCCAGTTCGCCGGTTTTCAGTTTCTTCTTCTTGGTCAGGATATTCACCAGCTCATCCGCCTCCAGAGCAGGCGCCGCTTCCGCCGGCTTCTTGGGCTGCGTCGCAGAGCGCTGCTGCATGAAGGACTCAACAGACTGGGTTGCAGCGCCCATATCTTTGATCACCTTCTTGACATCGCCCTGCAGCACCAGGAGGGTATCCGTGATTTCGAGCAGCCGGTCGCGATCCGCAATGCCTGCTCCTACAGCCAACAAGGCATGCGTGGTGTTGACCGGCACCATCAACAGGTCGTAGCCGCTGCCGCGAAACAGGTGAAATCCGGCCGCATTATCCTGTTGAATGAAGCGGGCGATCTTCCAGCTTGTGCTGTAAATACCTGCCAGGGCCGAAATAAGCGATACTTCCATGCTGCTGTCAGGCAGGTCGCCCGCCCGCACCAGCACCCGCCCCCGGTCGCTGATCAAGAAGAGTGCCGCCGCGCCCATATCCTGGCGGTAACTTGTCAGTAAATTCGCCAGGGTTTTCTTCTGCGCCGGAGTTGTCCCATCTTCTGGAGGCAGGATGGTGCGCCGCAGTCCCAGGCTGCGCTCCACCGAATCCAAAAAGTCGCCCAGAGGAATGGGTTTATCGAAAATGGCAACTGCCCCGGCGCTCAGCATCTCATCGCGCGCTTTGCGGTCGGTCATGCCGGTGATCAGGATCGTCTTGACGGTCGCATTGCGCGAGCGGACACGTTCCATCAATTCCACCCCGGTCATGCCTGGCAGGCGGTAGTCGGCAATCAGCAGGTCGAATTGGGTGCGCGAAGCTTCCAGCAGGGCCTCTTCTCCGGAAGGAGCCTCGTGGATTTCAAGGTCGTGGCCCAAAGTATCCAGGGTCGCGTGGATCAGGCGGATGATATCGCGTTGGTCATCAACAATCAGGATTCTTGGCGCCGGTGCACTCATTCCAACTATCCTATTTTGCCACCCAGCAGGCTGCCCAGTGATCCGGGCCGAGTTCGCGGAAGACAGGCTCATCACGAGAGCACTGCTCCACAGCCACAGGACACCGCGGGTGGAAGCGGCAACCCTTGGGTGGATTCAGCGGGCTGGGGACGTCCCCCTTGAGGATGAGCCGGTCGCGCTTCAGATGAGGGTCTGCAACGGGGATGGATGTCATCAACGCCCGGGTATAGGGATGCAGAGGGTTTTTGAACAGTTCATCGCGTGTGGTCAATTCCACCATTTTCCCCAGATACATCACAGCCACGCGGTCAGAAATGTGTTCCACCACGCTCAAGTTATGGGCAATGAACATATATGTCAGGCCGAATTCGGCCTGCAGGTCCTTTAAGATATTCAAGACCTGTGACTGAATGGACACATCCAGGGCCGAAACCGGTTCATCACACACGATAAATTTCGGTCGCAAAGCCAGAGCGCGGGCAATGCCGATCCGCTGGCGCTGTCCGCCGGAAAATTCGTGCGGATAGCGGCGGGCATGGTAGTCCTCCAGGCCGACCTTCTTAAGCGTCTCGATCATAATGTCGAAACGCTCCTGCGGTGTGCCGATCCGGTGGATGTTCAAACCCTCCATCACTGATTCACCGATCGGGAGGCGCGGGTCAAGCGACGCATAGGGGTCTTGGAAAATGATCTGCATATCCCGGCGAATGGCCTTCAATTCATTGCCGCGTAACGAAAGCACGTCCCGGCCATCGAACACGACAGAGCCTGAGGTCGGCTCGATTAATCGCAGCATCGTGCGGCCGATCGTCGTCTTGCCGCAGCCCGACTCACCGACTACGCCAAGCGTTTCCCCGTTGCGAACGAAGAAAGAAACATCGTCCACGGCTTGGACCCAGCCCACCACCCTTTGGAACAACCCGGCACGCACCGGGAAATATTTCACCAGTTTTTTTACCTCGATCAGGATTGGCTGAGGAGTGCTGTTTGTTGTGCTCTGACTCATGGAAAGGTCTCCGTTGGGTTGGATGGCTAGGCCTTAAAAGGCGCGCTGTGTTCATCAGCATTCTGATAAAGCCAGCAACGCACGATATGCTCGGGAGAGTGAGATATTAGATCCGGCTTGAGTTCCGAGCAGATCTTCAACCCATGCTCCATGCGGGCGCGGCAGCGCGGTGCAAAACGGCAGCCGGGCGGCAGGTTGACCAGGTTTGGCACCGAACCCGGGATGACGTCTAGGCGGTCCTTTAGCTTCCCCAGGACAGGGATGGAACCAAGCAGTCCCTGGGTGTAAGGATGCAGGGGTTGGTCAAAGATCGTATTGACTTCAGCCTGCTCGACAATCTCGCCCGCATACATCACGGCCACCCGTTCAGCCATTTCTGCAATCACCCCTAGATCATGAGTGATCAAAATAACCGAAGCGCCAAACTCCTGGCGCAGACCGCGCATCAGGTCCAAAATCTGCGCCTGGATGGTCACGTCCAGGGCGGTGGTCGGTTCGTCGGCGATCAGCAGTTGGGGGCGCAAAGCAAGCGCCATCGCGATCATCACGCGCTGGGCCTGGCCGCCCGAAAGCTCATGCGGATATGACCTGGCGCGCCGCTCGGGGTCAGGAATGCCCACCTGGCGCAGCATGGCAACAGCCCGCTCCCAGGCTGCGTCATCTTTCATCTTCTGGTGGATATTCAGAACCTCTGCCACCTGGTCGCCCGCCATGAAAACCGGATTTAAACTGGTTTGAGGTTGTTGAAAAATCATCGAGATCCGGTCACCGCGGATCTTCATCATCTCTTTTTCAGATAATTTCAGCAAATCATGGCCGTCAAACCAGATTTCTCCTGCCGCTACCTTTCCGGGTGGAGCGATCAGGCGCATAATGGAGAGCGAAGTTACGCTCTTCCCACAGCCTGACTCTCCCACCAGACCAAGCACTTCGCCCGGGTAGACGCAAAAATCCACCCCATCCACTGCACGCACAATCCCATCCTCGGTGTAGTAATAAGTCTTTAGACCTTTGACATCCAACAGGGGTTTACTGTTTTGAGGCACCGATATCCTCCGAGACTAAGAATGTTCGAATTATATCAAAAATAGGCAAAAAGAATGCCCGAGAATTATCGGGCATTCGGAAATCACCTGTTTTATCTCCTCGGCCGTACATAGTAGGCTGTACTGATAATACCCAGGAACAAGCCGACAAGAGAGGCCATAAAAGAGAAAAAGTTTAAAAAGAGTGTCGATTCCAGCACTTTAACAACCATCAACAGCGGCAGCAGGAACCCAAGAAGAACCAGCACGAATCCTGCCATCAGCCCCAGGATAGGCTTTCGCATCATTTCTTATACAACCAGCAGGCGGTGAAATGTTCGGGAGCGAGGTTGAAGTC
>CAYLXB010000065.1:0-18299 GCA_964387495.1 uncultured Anaerolineaceae bacterium | reverse complement strand
TTTTCTCTGTTATCTTCGATGTCCAGGGGGGCGGGCAGCCCAAAATCCTGGGGCCGGAAGGAGAACATGATGGCGTCGCAGACGCTGTTGCGCACCAGCATGCGGTTGAGCAGGCAGCCTTCGTAGTGTGCGCCGGCTTTTTGGGCCACGCGCAGGCTGGCGGTGTTGCCGACGCCGACCACGACCTCGACGCGCACGAGGCCGAGGTGTTCGAAGGCAAAGCGGGCGGCCAGGCGGGCAGCGCGCACGGCAAGCCCCTGGCCGCGGCGCGAGGTGCGGATCCAGTAGCCGAGGTTGCAGAGGCGGTAGGTGGTGTTGGTGTGGCTGAGGCTGCAGGAGCCCAAGAATACACCGCTGTCTGCATCGGTGATGACGAAGCCGTAATAGGCGCCGGTGTCCCAGTGCTGGATGGCGGCCTCGGCCCAGTTCCAGGCGTCCTGGCGGCTGTACTGTTCGGTGGCCCAGGACATCCAGGGCTTGAGGTCGGCAAGGGATTCGCGCACGGCGGCATAGAGCAGAGGTGCATCGCTCTGCAGGAACGGCCGGAGGACAAGGCTGCCATCCATGAGTTTGAGGCGCGGGATCATGGCTTGATTTTACTGGAAAACCGGGCGGCTGCGGGCGTTTTTTGGGGAGGAATCCCGAGGCCCCGTTTTGGGCGGGGCCTCGGGAGGGGGTTAGAGTTTGTTTCCGGCTGCATGGTGCAGGCCGGGGAAACCCTTGCAATGGCATGCAGTTATCTGTGTATGCCGGCGGTGATGATGTTGATGGCCTCGGCGGCCTGGCGGCGTTCGAGATCATTTATATCGGGATATTCCCTGGGGATAGCAGGCTCCTGCGGGGCCTGCTTCCCGGGTTTGAGCAGGCTGGCTGCAATGGCAACCGCCTGAAGAATGAAACCGGCTTCCAACGAAAGCCTTCGGATGTACTCTTGCGTACTCATCTCTTAAAACTCCTGGTCAATGGACACGATCGGCGCCAGGGTTTGGGTGAGGCGGAACCTGGCAGTATCCAGTCTACTCCAGGAATGGGCAGAATACATCCGCCAGATGGGGAATTTTGGATTGGACAGTTGGACAGTCTTTGCCCTCCCCCAAGAAAACACCCGGCCGCGGGATGGCCGGGTGCCAGTTTGTAGTGCTGGAGGTCAGATGGAGATGTATTCGCGCAGGTTGTGTTCGACGGCGTAGGCGGCGGCCTCGGCGCGATTGTTGACGCCCAATTTCGAGAGGATGCTGCTGACGTAGTTGCGTACGGTGCCCTCGCCCAAGAAGAGTGCTTTGGCAATTTCGCGGTTGGTCTTGCCCTCGGAGACGAGCAGGAGGACGTGTTTTTCCTGCTGGCTCAGGTGCGCAAAGGCGGAGGCTTCTTCCTCCTTGACGGCGCGGCGCACCTCCTGGAAGACGCGCTGGGTGACAGCAGGGTCAAGCAAGCCTTCGCCGCGGCTGACGGCTTCGAGGGCCTTGACCAGGTCATCACTGCCGATCTGCTTCAGGATATAGCCCGAGGCGCCGGCGCGGATGGCCGAGAAGAGCATTTCATCCTCGGCGTAGGAGGTCAACATGATGACCTTGATCTGCGGGTAACGGGCTACGATTTCTTCACATGCCTCGATGCCCGAAGTGCCCGGCAGGCGGATATCCATCACCACGACATCCGGCTCCAGGGTTGCGACTTGTTCAAGTGCCTCGCGGGCCGAGCCTGCTTCGCCGATGACCTCGAATTGAGGATGGCGTTCAAGCAGGGAGCGCAGCCCGAGGCGCACCACTTCGTGATCGTCCACTAACAAGATGCGTTGTTTAGCCATTTTTGCCCGTATACCTCCAATTCAGGCCTTTGAGTATAGTCGAGGGATGGGGGAATGACAAGGGAATGGAGGTAGACAAAAAAGCCCCGCCTGACCTGTTTGGGGGCCTTCAGGGAGGTATGGGCGGGAAAATCCAGGCATGATTCAGACGGTTTCGGATTTGGCGGCTGTCCCGGAACTGCGGCGGTGGTCAGTGATATACCAGCCTTGTCCTTTGAAGACGACGGGGGTGGCGGAATAGACGCGACGCACCTGGCGGTGGCCGTTGGGGCAGGTGACGTTCTGCAGGCTGGCCTGGTAGGGGAACTGCCGTTCAAAGCGGGCACCGCAGACGGCGCAGGAAAAATCATAGAGGGGCATGGGTACCTCCTGAAGGGTGATGGCTGGCGGTATTCACGTTCATAAAGATACAGGGGCTGCGTAAGAAAGGCACAAGTCCTGTGTAAAAGATATGTCAGAAATTCGAATGCAGCCGGGGGATTGCTTCACCCGGCAAAGAGCGCCGGGTTCGCAATGACAGGGGGGCAAGGGTGCGGCACGGGAGCGTGCGAGGTTTATCGAAGGAGGGAGATTGCTTGACCCGGGAGAGCGCCGGGTTCGCAATGACAGGGGGGCAAGGGTGCGGCGCGGGAGCGTGCGAGGTTTATCGAAGGAGGGGGATTGCTTCACCCGGGAGAGCGCCGGGTTCGCAATGACAGGGGGGCAAGGGTGCGGCACGGGAGCGTGCGAGGTTTATCGAAGGAGGGAGATTGCTTGACCCGGGAGAGCGCCGGGTTCGCAATGACAGGGGAGGATGGGGCCGGTGGAGGGCGGTTAGCCGGTTTCTTTCTGGCGGCGGAAGTCAACGAAACGGTAGCCGACGCCGCGTTCGGTGAGGATGTATTTGGGGTCGGCAGGGTCTTTTTCCAGTTTCTGACGCAGGTAGTTGATGTAGAGACGGACGTAGTGCGGCTCATCACGATATTCGTACCCCCAGACCTTGGAGAGGAGCTGGTCGTGGGTGACCACCCAGCCAGCTTCCTGAACCAGGTGATAGAGGAGGCGGTATTCGGTGGGGCGCAGTTTGACGATCTTGCCTTCCAGCCAGACCTCACGCCGATCGAAGTCGATCTTGAGGCGGTCATCCACCGTAATCAGACCGTGCATGCTGCCGGTGGCGCCTTCGGTTCGGCGCAGGACAGCTTTGACGCGGCTGACCATCTCGCGCGGGCTGAAGGGTTTGGTGATGTAATCATCAGCGCCCAATTCAAGGCCGCGGACGCGGTCATCCTCCTCGCCTTTGGCGGTGAGCATGATGACGGGTACGCTGCTGATCTCGCGGATCATCTTGAGGACTTCAAAGCCATCCAGGTCGGGCATCATGACATCGAGAAGGATGATGTCCGGGGTGACATCCCGGAAGCGCTGGAGGGCCTGCCGGCCATTGAAAGCCTCAACAACCTGGAAGCCATCATGTTCCAGATTGAGGCGGATGAAGCGCACCATGCGCTCTTCATCGTCTACTGCCAGGATACGTCGGCGCTCGAAATTATCCATAGGTCAATCCCTTACAAAGCCAATAATTTGTTCTTCTTCCTCGCCGGGCAGGACTTCGATGAAGTTGACGCGGGCCATGGGCCAGAGAACTTTGACGACGTTGCCTTGAATATAGTGCAGGTCTTTCCCATCTTTGCGGCGAGGGTTGTTCAGCATAACCAGCGTGTCGTTGGTCTTGGGCATCTCGTCGACTTCTCCAATGATGGGGTCTTCGCCGGTAACGTGCACAATCAGTGAGTATGACATGCGTACCTCTATACATTTATTAGAATCTGGATCTTTAATTTTCCAAGCGAGATGACATCGCCGTGCTGAACGGGCTGTTCCGCGTGAGGAGGAACGCGCTTGCCGTTCAAATAGGTGCCATTGGCTGAACCGAGGTCCATGACCTGGACATGATCAGCAGAGCGTTTGAGCACGGCATGCAGGCGGGAGACGCCGTAGGAGTAGGCGTGAAAGTCAGACAGGTCGATATCGGGCATGACCGGCTGGCCTTCGCTGATGCGTCCGAGGGTGAATTCGTTGCGGTCAGAAAGCGGCAGGATCTGCCCGCTTTCCAAGAGATGGAGTGAGACCCAAACATCCCTGGATGGCGGGATGGCTGGCTGGAACTGAGGATCCACACCGGCGGGGACGCTTCCGAAGTCTTCGGTGCGGATGGACTGTGTGGTCAACGATTCGCTACTGACCAGCTGGGTGCCGCATTCGCTGCAAAACAAAGCTCCGTCCAGTTCGCGATGATGGCAGTTCGGACATTCAGGCATCGTGCGTACTCCTACGTTTTACCGGGCAGGCAGAGGGTGCGGGTGCCGTACTTGATCTCTTTGCGGCCCTCTTCGGAGAACAACTGCGTGCGGGCCAAATTCTCTGCCTCCAACAGAGCGGTATGTGCAAGGGCCTGCTCACCCTGGGAAAGCAAGCGTGAAGCCAGGTACTTGAGGTGGCGGGAGGCTTTGGTGAAGTCGCCGGCTTCCACAGCACTGCGGGCTTTCTCCTGCATGCGGTAGAGTGACAGGCGCGAGAGGGCATGGATTATTACGGCAGGAGGTGGGGCAGTATCCGGCTTGCGGGTTATGGGACGCTGTATGCGGATCGGGATGGGTGCGGGGGGCAGAGGCAGGGAAGGAATGCGTACCTTGAGCAGGCCGTCGAGCAGGCTGACATTCCCTTCCTTGAGCGCCGGGGGTTGGAGCGTAAATTCCAGCAGGAGACTGATGTTCGTGTCCTGCAGGATGGGGCCCAACATGAGAGGGTTTTGGACGGGAATGGGGCCGGAGTCGGGCTGGAGGCGGAAAGCATCACTCAGGGCAATCCCGGGTTTGAGGGTGAAATCCAGGCGGGCTTCTTCTGCATAGACACGTGCCAGGGAATTGAATTTTTCAATCAGGAGACGCTGGATGTCCTGCGGCCTGGCGATATAAGCACTGCTGCCACCCGTGCGGGCGGTCAGGTCATCCAAAAATATGTCGTTCCATTCCTTGCCGATGCCCAGCCCGCTGATGCCGATGCCCTGTGCAGCAGCCTGGCCGGCGAGTTCCAGGCAGGCAGGCTCATCGCCATAGGTATGACCGTCGGTGAGCAGGATGATGTGGTTGATGCGGCCCGCATTGGCGTGGAGACGGACTTCATTGAAGCCGGCATCCAAACCACTCAGGATCTCCGTGGCACCGCCATGCTGAATCATCTGAATGCGGTTATCCAGGCGACTGCGGTCGGCCTGGTAGCCGGCGGGGATGAGCACTTCCGCCCGATCACTGAAGATGACCACGCTGAAGATATCCTGCGGCTTGAGGGTGCGCATCAACTGGATGGCGGCAGCTTTGAGGGTATCCAGCTTTTCGCCCTGCATGGAGGTGGAACGATCAAGGACCAGGCAGAGGTTGAGGGGGATCGAGGGGGTGGGTTTGTCTTCTTCCGCGGGGAGGATATCCAGCAAAACATATATGAGCTGCGGTTCGTTCAGGCGCACAAGAGCGGAGCGGCTGAACGCAAGGCGGCAAACGACCGGGCCGGGGGGGACTTCCGGTTCAGGGGGCAGGGTGGCATTGTACCTGGCACGGCGTTTGGCATCCGAGAGGACCTCGTAGGCCTGCTGGACCTCGAGGAAGAATTCGGTTTCACCGGGGGCTTTGTTCTTGTCCGGATGCAGGCGCTGCGCGGCTTCATAATAGGCCCGCTTGATCTCTTCAGGCGTGGCGCTGCGCAGTACACCCAGCAGGGCGTAGTAATCCGGCATCTCTGACATACTATCCACCTGACCTATCCATCGTCCCTATCTATCAACCAACTAAATCCATTTACCCGACAATCTGCGCCAGCACGACGGTGATATTATCAGGCCCACCGGCATTGTTGGCGGCTGTAACCAGGTTCTGGCAGGCACGTGACAGGTTGGGGGTTTCTGCAATGATGCGCTGCATATCGCTCTCTGCAATGACACCCCACAGGCCATCGCTGCAGAGCATGATCGAACCGCCCAGAGGAAATGCAAGGGTAAAGATATCGGGCTCGACGGAGTCTCCCTGTCCGAGGGCGCGGATGAGAACATTTCTGTGCGGGGAGGAGGCTGCCTCGGCAGAGGTGATCTGCCCCAGTTCTTCGAGGCGCTTGACAAGTGAATGGTCGCGGGTGATCAAATCAATGCGGCCATCGGGATAGAGGGCATAGGCGCGGCTGTCGCCGATGTGGGTGACGGTCATCTGCGGGCCAAGTACCAAAGCGGCGGTCAGAGTCGTGCCGCTTCCCGGTGCCTGGCGCTGGATGAGGTAATGTGCTTCGGTGACGGCAGCCAGCATGATCTCCTGCATCGACTCGTCAATGATCTGAGCGGGCATACTGAACAGGTAAGGGCTGAATTTGTGCAGAATAAAGCGGGCGACTGTGCGAACAGCAATGTTGCTGGCCACCTCGCCATCCTGATGCCCGCCCATGCCATCAGCAACGATGTACAATCCGAAGGGGATGCTGCCATTCAAGCCACCCAGTGTGGCTGTGAAGGCAAAGAGACTGTCTTCGTTTATATCCCGCTGTTTTCCTACCGACTGGCCGCAGGCAGAGACCAACTGCTGAAGTTCCGAGCGGGGCGCCTGGGTGTTGAGGATGGATTGAATCTGCTGCTCACTCAAGGGGGCGGTGGTAATCTTACTGGTTAGATCACGTTTGAATAACCTGCGAAAGAATCGTTTCACAGGGAACTCCTTATCAGGCAAGCAAGGCATAGATTTGGTGATCGTTCGAACCGACGTAAACGATATCATCAAATACCAGCGGTGTGCCGGTAATGGGACCACCGGTGGCAAACTGCCAACGCAGGCGTCCGGTACGATATTCCAGACAGTACAAATTGCCGTCCACCGAACCAAAATAGACAGCATCCCGATAGGTAACGGGTGAGCCATTGACCTGATGCTGGCATTGGAAGCGCCAGACTTCCTTGGCGGTGCGGACATCCACGGCGTAGATGAAGCCATCGGCCGAACCGGTAAAGACAAGCCCTTCGACCACGCAGGGGGAAACGATGGAGCCTTTGCCCATGCGGAAACGCCAGATGACCCAGCCGTTGCGATGGTCAAGGGCATAGAGGGTGGCATCCATGGAGTTGAAGTAGACGGCGTTCTCGACAACGATGGGAGAGGAAGTGACAGCGCGTTTGGCCGGAAAGCGCCACTTCAATTCGCCGCGGAAATCCAGACAATAGAAGTCACCACTCTCGCAACCGATGTAGATGAGGTCCTGTACCGCACAAGGGGTCGAACGAATGGCCTCGGCGGTTTCAAATTTCCAGGCTGCCCGGCCAGTGGTCATATTGACGGCATGCAGGTAGTGGTCATCCGAGCCAATCAAAATGTGTCCTTCTGCAATCCGGGGGGAGGAACGCACGCGCCCGCCTGTAAAGTAGGTCCAGACGACCCTGCCGGAACGGACACTGACAGCATGCAGGCTCTGGTCTTCAGAGCCAAAAAAAAGGACATCTTCGGCAATAGCGGGGCGGGAAACGATGCCTCCATCGGCGGCATACTTCCAGACAAACTGGCCATCAGCAGCATTCAGGGCATACAGATTATTGTCGTAACTCCCGGCGTAGAGGATGCCATTGTGGATAACCGGGGCGCTGCGCACTTCGTCTTCACACTTGAAGGTCCATAAGGGTTTGATGCCTGTATTCTGCACGACTGAGGGGATGGACAGGCGCGAGAGGGTGCCGGTTTTACGCGCCACGTTGAGCAGGGCCTCTTTCATGGCAGCGGCATCCGGGAAACGGTCGGCGGGATTGTACTGCAGGGCAGTGTTGATGACCAGTTCCATCTCAGCAGAGAGGGCCGGGTTGATCTTGCGCACCGGACGTTCCGAGAAGGAGAAGGGCGGTTCGAGGCGGGGGTCGCGGCGGGTGATGGCATGGTGCAGGGTGGCGCCCAAGGCGTACAGATCAGCCTGCTGGGTGGCCTCGCCGCGATATTGTTCGGGCGGTGAGTAGCCCTCGGTGCCGATCATCGTGCCTTTCTGCCCAGTCTGGAATGGTTTGGCAATGCCGAAATCCACCAGGATGATATGGCCATGCTGGTTAATCATGACATTGGATGGCTTCATGTCGCGGAAGATGATCGGGTCGGGCTTGTGATTGTGCAGGAAATGCAGTACTTCGCACAGTTCCACCGCCCAGCCGATGACCTGTTCTTCGGGCAGGAAGCCGCTGGTCTCGTTGATGATCGCCTCCAGGTCTTTCCCGTTGATAAATTCCAGCACCAGGTAGGAACGATCGTCTGTGGAGAAGTAATCGTAGATACGGGGAATGGAAGGATGGCTGAGCGTGGCAAGGAGGTTAGCTTCACGCTCGAAGTTCTGGACAATGGTCTTGCGCACCAGCGGATCGGGCGCCATGTTGATCATCTCTTTGACCGCCACCAGTTTGACCACTTTGGGGAAGTGCAGGTCGCGGGCGCGATAGACAGACCCCATTCCACCGATGCCGACGACATCCTGGATCAAATACCGGTTGACAAGGGTAACCCCCGCCTGAAGCTGCTGCTTGGCGGTACTGCCCTCGTCCGGTTCAAGAGGCTGGGTGATCCTGTGGGTGTCCAGAGCAAGTTCCTCTTTATCACTTCCATGTTAATATATTGTTAATATTTTACATTATAGTTTGCACTTTCAAGAATTGCAACCCGTTCCAAGGGGGGATATCCTTACAAAAACCTTGCCGGGGGGGCAGATTTGCGGGAAAATCAGGGCAGTATGAGCATAAAAATCCTTGCGGTCAGCGACCAGGAGGTCGAACGTCTCTATGGGCTTGCGATGCAGGGCCACTTTAAAGATGTGAGCCTGATCCTGGCGTGCGGTGACCTGCCCTACAACTACCTGGATTTCCTGCTGGACGCCCTGAATGTTCCGCTCTACTACGTGCCAGGCAACCACGACCCGGTCCATTCAACCTCCCAGGCTGCGGCGCACGTAGACGGCGGCACCAACCTGGATATGAGAACGAGCCGGTTCAACGGCCTGCTGCTGGGCGGGCTGGGCGGATGTGTGCGCTACCGGCCGGACGGTGTGAACCAATACACCCAGGCCGAGATGTACGTGCGGGCGGCGCGCCTGCTGCTGCGCCTGGCAGCCAACCGGCTACGTTTTGGCCGGGCGCTGGATATCCTGGTCACCCACTCGCCACCCTTCGGCATCCATGATGAGGAGACACAGGCTCACCGGGGTTTGAAGGCGATCAATCTTGTGCTGCGCCTGGCACGGCCGCGCTTTCACCTGCACGGCCACACGCATATTTACCGGCGCAACCTGGTCATTTCGGATACCCAGTTGGGACTCACGCGCGTGTTGAACGTGTATCCTTACAAGGTAATCGAGGTGCCCGATGAGTGATGAACTGGCTGCACGGGTGCGTGCGGATTACCAGCGGGTGCGGTTCAAAGCCTTTCTGAACCAGGTCTGGTCGACTGTGGCTGGCCGGTCCAATAGCCTGCTCTCCTACGAGGAGGTCAAGACCAAGCTGCACGTGGGCGGCCCGCTTTACCGGGGAGTTCAGACGGTGCGGGTGGATCAGATTGCCGGGAGCCTGAACCGCTACCAGCAGTTCGACCGGGCTTTCCTGCCGCTGCGGGATGATACGGCCGGACGGTGGCAGCGCGTCAACCGGGCTTTCTACGAGGAAATCAGCCTGCCGCCGGTGGTTCTCTACAAGGTCGGCGAGGTTTTCTTCGTGGTGGACGGACACCACCGCGTTTCGGTGGCTCGCGAGCAGGGACAGGAGTTCATCGAGGCCGAAGTACGCGAGTGCGCCAGCAAGGTGCGCATCACACCCAACCTGCGTCCGGAGGACCTGGAAATCCTGGGAGAGAAGGTGGAATTCCTGGAACGGACGGGCCTGGACCGCCTGCGCCCACAGGCCAGCATCAAACTGACCATTCCCGATGGTTTCAGCCGTATGCTGGAACATATTGCCGTACACCGCTACTTCATGGGCCTGGACTTGAAGCGGGATATCCCGGATGACGAGGCCGTGACACACTGGTATGATACGGTCTACCTGCCCATCATGCAAGTGGTCCGAGATAGCGGAATCCTGGAGGAATTTCCCGGCAAGACCGAAGGTGACCTGTACCTGTGGGTACTTGATCACCAGCATTACCTGTCAGAAAGAGAAGGAATGCCGCTCCAAACACCCGAAGAAGCGGCACGCGAATTCATCGACAAAACGGAGGATTGACCATGACCAGCCTGCACCCGCTTTCCGGCGTATACGCCGCAGCCGTGACGCCCCTGACCCCGGCACTGACCCCGGACCTCGAACCGGTGGCGGAATTTTTGGGTTTCCTGGCCGAACAGGGCTGCCACGGTGCCCTGCTTTTCGGCACCACTGGCGAGGGGCCATCCTTTTCGCCGGGCGAGCGGGCGGAGGTGATGCGCGCTGCCCTGGCCGTGCGGCAGGCTCACCCCGGCTTCCGCCTGCTGGCCGGGACGGGCACACCCAGCCTGGAAGAGACCATCGACCTGACCAAACTGGCCTTCGACATGGGTTACAACGGGGTGGTGACCCTGCCGCCCTATTATTACCGCAAGGCGAGCGATGAGGGCCTGTTCCACTGGTTTGCACAGGTAATGCAAAGAGCCGTCCCACAGGATGGGTGGATGCTTGGATATCACTTTCCGGGCGCGGCGGGAATCGGTTTTTCCCTGGACCTGCTGAAGCGGCTCAAGGAGGCTTTCCCAGCCCAATTTGCGGGCATAAAGGATTCTTCGCACGATGAAGCGCTGGCGAGGACGCTGGGGGAAACCTTTGGAACGGAGATGGTGGTGCTGACCGGCACGGATTCCTACCTGCAGATGGCCCTCGAAAACCAGGCGGCGGGGTGCATCACTGCCTGCGCCAACCTGATCGCTCCCGACCTGCGGGCGGTTTACGATGCCTTCCGGCAGGGCAAGAACCCGACTGCGGCACAGGCGCGCGTAAGCGCGGGGCGGCACATCCTGGAAAAATATATGCCTTTCCCGCCCACGCTGAAGGCCCTGCTGGCACGCCTGCATGGTTACCCGCGCTGGCCTGTCAAGCCGCCGCTGGAGGAGATCGCCTCCGAGACGACCGAGCAGATCGAAAAAGAACTGGCGGCCATCCCCGCCTTATGAGCGACTGCGGAAGCCTTTGAGTTGTTCCTGTGCGGCGAGATAGCCTGCCTTGATAATCTCAGCATACCTGTCGAACTCAAGCAGTCCATAGGCCTGAACTGGCACCCTGATCAACAGGTCGGCCTTGTGCCAGGATTCGTTGATGCGGTAGCGGGTGATGCTGCTGACAAGGCCGGCAACAATATCGAGCAGGTTGGGGGCCTGCACCTTTTTGCGGAAGGGGGAGATGCGAGACAGCAATACCTGCCAGCCTGACAGGCTGGGGCCGAAATCGTACGGGCCGTTCAGAGGACTGGCGGTGATCAAATCCACACCGATAACGGTACCATTGGGACAGAGTTCGCGCATACGGTCAATGGGCAGGTTGTTGGCTGCCCCGCCATCCACCAGCAGGCAGTCCTCCTCAAGAACAGGGGCAAAGACGCCGGGGAAGGCCATGCTGGCGCGTACCGCCTGCCACAACGGGCCGCGGGTGTGCATGCGCTCGCGACTGTTGGTCAAATCGGCTGAAACACAGAAGAAGGGATGCCAGGTGTCTTCGATATCAACGCCGGCAAACAAAGTCTTCAAGAGAGTCGTGATGTTACGGGTGGAGGTGACTGAGGCGTAGGGCAGGGTGTAATCAAGCAGTTTCCTGGGATTAGAGAACCTGGCGGCGAGTTCCTGGAGTTGTTCACTCGACCAGCCGAGTGCACAGCCAGCAGAGACGATGGCGCCCATGCTGGCGCCTGCGACCCAGTCAAACTCCATCCCGGCCTGCTCGAGGGCGCGCAGGGCGCCCAAGTGAGCCCAGCCGCGGGCACCACCCCCGGCCAGAACCAATCCCATGGGACAACCAGCAATGCGCCGGGCCAGGCGCTGAAAATCAGATTGATTCCCCAGGCGGATATGGTGGTGAGCCTGAACGGGAAAAGCGCCCGAACTGCGAGGCGCCAGCCAGGCGGTGGTGCCGGAGGGGAACCGGCAGGCGGGCGGGTGGAGCAGGGCCAGTTCCAGGCGCGACCGGCAGCGGACGGCCGGGAGGACTTTTTCAACAGCAGCCGGAGCGGGATCACTGCCGGCCTCCCCCACCAGCAAAATGATGTCGGCATCTTCCACGCAACGCTGTGCCCAGGGGGAGAGCCAGCCGGCGTCGTCGAGCACAGGCGAGGCCGTGTAGATCGCATACCTGTGCTGCCGTTCGCGCTCATCCAACCAGGCATCAATCAACGGGCTGAGAGGGTGGTCGAGGGCGGTTTGGGAGGCACCTGTTTTGCCGTATTCCTGTTCGAAGCGGGCGGAATCCAGGAACATGGCAGGCCCCAGCGCGGTGAGGGCAGCAGCCAATTGTTCAGCAAAATCACCCAGCGCCTGCCCGGCCTGCACAGGGAGAAGGGTAATGACGGTGTTCGTATCGGGCGATGGGCGGGGCCTGCCGATGTGCATATCGCGGCGCACGATCTGGCGGGTCAGGTTAAGCAAGACTTTGGGGTACTGACATAACAGGTCTTCAAAGACTGAACGGGTGATAACGACCAAGTCTGTGAGGCGGGTGGCATAGACGGTGGCCGTGCGGCGGCCCTCGGGGGTGCCGCGTTCGGCCAGCAAGGCAAATTCGCCGACATATTCCCCGGTGCCGATCTCATCCAGAATACGCTGATCCCCAGCGGTGCCTTCGGCCACGATCCGCAAACGACCCTGCACGACAATGAACATTTCATCCCCCGGATCCCCCTGATGGAAGAGGGTCTCCCCGCTGTCGAGACGACGCCAAGCCAACCTTCGTAACAAATTGTCCAGAAGGCTATCGTCGAGTTCCTCGAACAGGCGCCCCAGGGCAAGTTTGATCTGGTCCCTCTGAAAGCGCGGCAACAACTGACCTGCCAGGCCGGAAAGGAGGGCGGGGTGTTCCTGCGCCAGGCGTTCGAAGGCAGGTTTCTGCAGGCAGAGCAGTTCGCTATCTTCGAGAGCAGTAACCGTGGCGGTGCGAGGCTGACCGGTGAGGAGGGACATTTCGCCGACACACTCACCCGGCTTCAATTCGTTGAGCGTCTCCAGCCCGCCGGGCGGCCGGATGCGGACGGATAACCTGCCGGAAGTGAGGACATAAACGGCCTCGCCGGGGGTCCCCTGAGCAAACAGGACGGCCCCGGCCGGAAGTTTTTGCCGCTGCATGGCGTTCAGCAGCGCCCGGGCAGCGGTCTCATCCAAATTCTGGAACATGGGAAGGCAAGTCAGGAATTCAAGGAGTTCCATATTTTTACTCATCTTTTGGGGAACCTTCTGGGGCGTCTTTGCGGGAATCGATCCAAAATACCAGGAGCGCGGTGAGGGTCAATAAATCGCTCAGCAGCCAAAACAGGTTGGCGGCCGGCGAATCAGCCCGCGGGGTAACCAGGCGTACCGCCAGGTTGATCCAGTTGGCAAGGCTATAGGCCAGGACGCCGCCAGCGAGCCAGGCCACGGCACGTTTCAAGGCGCCGGCCGGCAGACTGAACCAGAGGCTCCCTGCCAGCGTGAGAAGAACCACATCCAGCAAGGGGTACATGGCCAGCCCGGCCAGCCAATCCCAGCGCGGGACGGGCGCACTCCAGAACAGGGGCCGGAAGACGAGCCAGCCCAGCCCAGCGGCCAGGGGGACGAGGACGGCAGCCAGCAAGAGGGTGGATGGTAATTTGCGGCGCAGGCAGACTGCAAAGGCGGCGGCCACGAGCAGATCACGGACCAGATAGAATAGATCCAGCCAGGAGAAAGCAGAGATTTCGGCACCAGCCGGGAAGGCCAGGCCCCAGGCGATGTTGCCGCTGAAGCCAATGCTCCAGGCGGCGGCCAGCAAGCCCCAGAACCAGCGGGCGGCTGTGAAGCGGCGGGCGGCAAGCCAGAGGGCAATGATCAACCCGAGGCTGACCAGCATGGTGAGGGCGAAATACAGGTCACTCATGCGCTCACTCCGAGGGCCAGTGTCCCGCGACCGGCACGGCCTCGTCCGCTCCCGGCCAGGGCGGCAGGGTGACGATGATAAAGACGAGCGGCTCCGGGCCTGCGGCGCGGAACTGGAAGTGCGTGCCGAGGGGGATGTTCAGGCTCATACCGGGCTGGACACTGGCGACCATCTCTTCTGAGCCGAATTTGCGCCAGACCTGGCCGCGGCCTGAAAGGAAATACCACAACTCGTCCACCGTGCGGTGACAGACCGGACTGGAAACCGCGCCCGGCGGGAGGAGGCAGTGGACCATGCTGGCGCGCCCGGTGGCTGCCAGAAGACGGATCTCGGAGCCATCGGGGGCGTACAGGTCCATTTTCTGAGGCAGGGGGATGGCCTGCAAGGTTTTCATGAGGCAGCCTCCTGCCCTACCTGCCCGGCCAAATATTCCAGGTCGAATGCCTCTTTGCGGGTACGCAAATCGTAATAGATCAGGGCGGTGATTCCGACCAGGGTCAGGAATTTCGAGCGATAGATACGGAAAGCCTTGTCGAGGAGTTCCCCCACGGTCAACGGTCTGAGTAAAACGAATTCTGCCATGCCGGCTCCATTTTTGTGCTGAGGACGCCAATAGTTTAACACACTTCCCAATTTTCGATTACAATCCCGGCGCGATGAAAAACACTTGGCGGTCCTTGATCACCCCGGCGGCCGGCGGGGCATGGAACATGGCTGTGGACGAAGCCATCCTGGAGGCGGCTGGAGGCGGAGCCTCCCTGCCCAGCCTGCGGCTGTATGCCTGGGAGCCGGCCTGTCTCTCGCTGGGCTATGCCCAGCCGTATACGGATGTGGACCTAGCCCGGCTGCGGGTGCGCGGCTGGGACCTGGTGCGCCGCCCCACGGGGGGGCGCGCGATCCTGCACACCGATGAATTGACCTATTCCGTCACCGCTCCCCTGAACGAGCCGATCATGGCCGGGACGCTGCTGGAATCATACAACCGCCTGGCGGCGGCCATGATGCATGCCATGCAGATGATGGGGCTGCGGGTGGAAATGAAAGAGGTCGTGCCGGGGGCCAACAGCAACGCAGCAGGACCGGTGTGCTTCGAGGTGCCATCAGCGTACGAGATCACGGTTGGCGGCAAGAAGTTGATCGGGTCGGCACAGGCGCGGCGCAAGGAGGGGGTGCTGCAGCACGGCTCCCTGCCTCTTACCGGCGACCTGAGCCGCATCACGCAGGCGCTATCCTTCCCCGATGAGGCGGCGCGCACTCAGGCCGCCGAGCGCCTGCTGGGGCGGGCGACCACCGTTGAGTCTGTGGTGGGAAGGACGGTCGGGTGGGAGACAGCCGCGCAAACCTTCCTGGAGGCCTTTGAAGCGGTGCTGGATATCAGGCTGATCCCGGGAGAATTAACCGCATCCGAACTGGAACGGGCAAAGGAACTGACCAGGGAGAAATACGCACATGCCTCGTGGACCGAAAGAACCTGAGGCCGAACGGGTCAGGGGGTAGTGCGCAGGAAAACCGTCTGCTTGAAACCGAGGGCGTCGAAGAATTTGAGCAGGTAGGCTTCGGCGTTGGTCTGGGCGATGGTGAGGATGCCGTCTTCCATGGCGGCTTCGAGGATCTTCTGCTCGGCAGCCTGGCGGGCATTGGTCTCGAGGGTGATGTTGCCGTGGGTAAAGATGCCGGTTTCCCGGTCGTAGACGTAGGATTTCTGGTTGTCGAGGGCAACAATAAAGATCTCTGCGGGCGGCAGGGTGACGTAAAGGGTGCCGTTCTGCATCTGCATTTGTCCGGGGCCAAGTTTTTCCATGTCAATCCCGGCGATGACGGTGCCATGGGCAACAAAGATGAGCTTATCGCCAAAGAGAAAGTCCAAAGCTCCCTGGTTCTGCTCAGCGGTGACAACCTGTTCGATGGTGTACTGGATGGTCTCCAGGCGGGCGAGGGCGCGGACTTCGTGGATGATGGTGATGGGGTCGGGGATGATGGTGGGGGTCGGATGGAGCAGGTCGGAAACCTGGGTTTGCAAGGCACTGTTGACATTCTGGGCAGGAGCGAAGGCCTGCTGGACGCTATCGCGGACTGTCTTCACCAGAAAATAAGCCGTTACAGCCACGATAATCAAGATTACAATTGAAGTCCAGTTTTGTTTGTTCATAGGAATTATTATAGCATTTGTTTTCTCCATAAAGAGGTAGCCCCATGTTGAAACGCTTTTCACTGTTGTTCGTGTTGATGATCCTCCCATTGGCGGCCTGCAGGCTCACAGGGATATCGAAGGAACCGACGGCGACGCCGACGCCGACAGAAGCCGCCACAGAGGTTCCGGATCTCCCGACGGAGACCGCCCTGCCATATCCGACGGCTACACCGCTTCCGCTGGGGTCGCCGAACAATCCGATCATCCTGGCCCTGCCGCCATCCCTGGCGATCCCGGAGGCGCTGGAGAGTGGAAAATCGCTGGCAGAGGGCCTGACTGCGCTGACCGGCTATACGATTGCGCTGGTACAGCCTGAATCCTACCGGGATGTGGTGGATGACCTGGGGGTGGGGAATGCACATATCGCCTGGCTGCCCCCGTTCGCGTATGTGGATGCCTACGAAAAAGGTTACGGGATTGCCGGTTTGTCCACCCAGCGTTTTGGCGGGGACTATTACGGGGCGCAGTTCGTGGCCAATGTACGCGGTAATTTCAAGAGTTATTTCGACATACTGACAGACCAGAATACGACGGATGCGCAAGCAGCCCTGGCGCAATTCGAGGGGATGAAGCCGTGCTGGGATGATCCCAGTTCGGCAGCAGGGTATGTCATCCCGCTTGGATTCCTGAACGAGAGCGGCGTCAATATCCAAGCGCCGGCTTTTGTCCTGGGACATACGACGGTCATTCGTTCGGTCTATGCCGAAGGGATCTGTGATTTTGGGGCGACGATCGTGGATGCCCGGGAGTCGCCTGCCATCCAGCAGGACCTGCCGGATGTGAAGAGCCGGGTGAAGGTCATCTGGCGGATCGATCCGATCATCCCCTACGATGTGGTGACTTATGCGGCTTCTGTGCCGGAGGATGTACAGGCGGTGTTGACCAACAGCCTGCTGCAAATCATGCAGACGGAGGAGGGCAAGCTGGTGATGAAGGACCTGTATGTTGTGGACGGCCTCAAGCCGGTGGATGACAGTTTCTTCGAGCAGTTCCGGCATTATCTGGAGGCTTCGGGGCTGGATGTGGAAGCGCTGGTGGAGTGAAGGGGGCGATGCTTGTTACAGGAGGGAGATTGCTTCACCCGGCAAAGGCGCCAGGTTCGTACGTGTGCCTGCGGCACGGTACAGGCCAATGACAAGGGGGAGATGCATCGCGACTTGGGGGGGGGTAACAGATGGGAAGGTTTTTCCTAGACGAGAAGCCTGACGAGATTTGAAAATATGATGTCCATCACTTGCATTCATTCCCAAAACAGATTATTATCTTAGTGTTGAGGCATTCATGCCTAAATCCCTGTTCCAAGTTGAGAGGAGAAGAATTATGAAAAACGCTCGTTTCTCGTACCTGCTCCTGGCTTTGCTGGTTGCTGCTTCGATGATCCTGGCAGCCTGCCAGCCGGCTACCGAGCCTGAGCCAGAACCGGCGCCTGTTGTGACTGAGGCCCCGGTCGTTACCGAGGCGCCCGCGCCGACGGAACCGCCTGCTCCCGAAGTGGGCACGCCAGAGAATCCGCTGATCATGGCCCTGGCACCTTCCGCCAATACCCAGGAACTGATGGCCGGCGGCGATGCGATTGCTGCCAAGCTGACCGAACTGACCGGTTACACCATCACGACCACCGTCCCGACGAACTATGCCGCGCTGGTGGAAGCCATGGGCTCCGGCAATGCGCACATCGGCTGGCTGCCGACCGTGCCCTACATCGTAGCCTACGAGAAGGGCTATGCCAATGTTGGGTTGGTGACGCTGCGCAACGGTGCCGATCACTATGCGTTCGAGATCGTTGTCAATGCCGAGTGGAAGGACAAGGACGGGAACCCGTTCACCATTTATTATGATGCGGCCACGAGTGCGAATACCGCGGATGCGGCGACCGCCCTGGCGCAATTCAACGATAAGCGCCCCTGCTATACCGATCCGCTGTCCTCCTCCGGTTACCTGGTGCCCGCCGGGTTCTTTGCTGCCAGCGGCATCAAGACCAAGGCCGGCGCCTGGGTGCAGGGCCATCCCACGGTTGTGAAGTCCGTCTACCTGAGCCCGAAGGGCGAGATCTGCGACTTTGGCACCGTCTACGTGGATGCCCGCACGGCAGTCACCAACGACTTCCCGGATGTGAACGACAAGGTGCTGGTTGCGTGGGTCTCTGACCCGATCATCCCCAACGACACGGTTTCGTTCGTTGCCGGCCTGGATCCGGAAGTCCGCCAGAACCTGGT
>CAYLXB010000064.1:0-18623 GCA_964387495.1 uncultured Anaerolineaceae bacterium | reverse complement strand
CGGTATACCAGTCGCCATCCTCCGTGATCCGGAATGCAAATCCACAACCGGAGTATTCCGGCAGTTCCACCGGTCGCGCGCTCTCCCATTCCAGATCAGCCCAAACGGCAAAGTTCTTGACCGTTTTGTCATACCCGGCATTATCGAAATCCAGGTAGTTGATCATCGCCATCTCTCTGAAGTAATCACTCAGGTGGATCAGCGAACCATTCTTGTCAGGCAAATACCCTTTTGAGACATAGGTATTCACATGGGCCATGGCATCTTCGTAAACCTGCGTGGCGGCCAAGTTGGGGGTGGCAGTCGGCTTGGGTGTATTGGTAGGTTTGGGTGTATTCGTGGCTGTCGCTTCCGGGGTATTTGTGGCTGCCGGCGTCGCGGTGGCCTCTGGGGTGGTTGACTTGCAGGCCAGAACGGCCACAAGCAGGGCAATTACCACCACCAATAGTAATGAACTGTTTTTTTGCATGTTTTTTCCTCATCGCATCACAGGGAAATAAATAGGGGGAGGGCAAAGCCCTCCCGTAATCCCCATCCATTGTGAAATCACAAATCTATTTGGGAACCCACAGATAGGCATTCGTTGCCTGGCAGCGCGTTCCATAATCCCGGTTGGTTCCGGAAATGATCCCGTACAGCAGGTAACCCGGATCCAGCAGCTTTTCAGTGAAGAGTGAATATTCACCCACGAAACTGCCATCCACCATCACATAGGCATGGTCATCATAAACCACCATTTCATAATGAGCCTTGGCCGGGTTGTCGAAGTTCACCCGCCCGGTGCCTTTGGTGGTTCCAAGCGCGCCGCAGCGTTTCAAACTGCTGTCGCAGTAACCCATGTAGAAAGCCTGGTTCGCCAACAAGCCGGTATACCAGTCCCCGCCCTGGGTGATCCGGTAAGCAAAGCCACAGCCCGAGTATTCCGGATACGAGACTGGCCCTGCGCTTTCCCATTCCAGGTCAGCCCACACAGCAAAGTTTTTGATCATTTTGTCATACCCGGAATTATCGAAATCCAGGTAGTTGATCATGGCCATTTCTCTGCTGTAATCGGCCAGTTTGACAAGGCTGCCTTCCTTGCTCGGAAGATATCCGTTCGTGACATAAGTATCCACCTTGGCCATGGCATCTTCGTAAACCTGCGTGGCAGCAAGGTTGGGAGTGGCAGTCGGTTTGGGAGTGTTGGTAGGCTTGGGCGTGTTCGTCGCCGTTGCCTCGGGGGTATTGGTGGCTGCCGGCGTCGCGGTAGCCTCCGGGGTTGCTGGCTGGCAAGCTATGACAGTCACAAGCAGGGCCACCGCCTCCACCAGCAGGAATAAACGGTTTCGTTGCATTCTTTTCTCCTTATGAAATTTGTTAATACAAATATCCATTATATAATTGAAATCCCGGGAGGAAGCATGACAATTGTCATGGTTTGACCGGGGTATTTATCCATATGAATTAAAAGTTTGAACAGGGTATAAGATATAAGATGAAAATCCTCACCGTAGATATTGGCACCGGGACCCAGGATATCCTGCTGTATGACTCGCACTTGGGTGTTGAGAACTGCTTCAAGCTCATCCTGCCCTCACCCACCATGATGATCCACCGGCGGGTAAAGGAAGCCGCCCGCACCCGCACCCCGATCCTTCTGTATGGAAGCCAAATGGGTGGCGGTCCTTCATCCTGGGCCGCAGAAGCCCACCTGCAGCTTGGCATTCCCGTCTACGCCACACCGGCAGCCGCAACGACACTGAATGATGATCTGGACAGAGTCCGGGCCATGGGGATTCGGGTTGTCTCGGAAGATGAAACCAGGCATCTCCCCTCCGGGGTCCAGCGCCTGGAACTCAAAGACTTCGACTTTCCCGCCATTGCGCAGGTTTTTGAATCTTTCGGCGTCTCACTTCATGACCTGCATGCCGTCGCAGTTGCCGTCTTCGACCATGGCGCTGCGCCCTCCGGCATCTCGGACCGCCAATTCCGCTTCGACTACCTGGATGCGCGTCTGCGGATCAAGAATTCGCTTGCCTCGTTTGCCTTTCTTGCAGCTGGCATTCCTCCCATCATGACACGCCTCCAGGCCGTCGCCGACTCTGTTCAAGGCCTGGACCTGCCCCTGGTGCTCATGGACACCGCCCCGGCCGCCGTTCTGGGTGCCGCCTTTGATCCTGTGGCCGCCCGCTGTAAAAGGAAGCTGGTTGCCAACATCGGAAACTTCCATACCCTGGCTTTCCGCTTGGGGCCTGCCGGGGTGGAGGGCCTGTTCGAGCATCACACTGGCGAAATCGACCTCCCCGAACTCGAAGCCCTGCTCAAGGCATTGGCAAACGGAACCCTCAGGCACGCAGATGTCTTCGATGCCAAGGGTCACGGAGCGCTCATTTACGACAAAACACCCTTCGAGTCTGGCACAAACGGATTTGATGTGGTGGTCACCGGCCCGCGGCGGTCCATATTTCTATCTTCGCCCTCCAGCCTTCGCCCCTACTTTGCTGTACCCTTTGGCGACATGATGTTGAGTGGGAACATCGGCCTGCTCGCGGCAACCGCTAAATTGCTTCCAGACCTGGCAGGGCCGATCTGTTCATCTCTGGCCGGAAAAGGCCCCAACCTCCCGCCTTGGGAAATCGGCTGACAGTAAAAAAAAACATGGTGCCTGCCAGTAAGAGCCCGGCAGGCACCCGGACCTCATACATGCTACCCTACGGCTTTACCGCCTTCGCAATCGCGGCGATATGCTCTGGCGACGAGCCGCAGCAGCCGCCCACGATCTTGGCCCCCAGAGCGGCGTAGCGCTTGGAAAATTCGGCCATCTGTGCCGGCGTCATATCATAAATGGATTGGCCGCCTTCCATGCGCGGCAGGCCGGCGTTCGGCTTGACCCATAGGGGAAAATCAGGCACCGCAGCAGCGTAATCCTGGACGATCTTTTCCATATTATCCAGCGTTGTACCGCAGTTGGCGCCAATCACCGTTGCGCCTTTTTCCATGTAGCGCTTGCACATGTCCACTGGTTTGACACCCATCATGGTGCGCACACCGCGGTCATAACTGAAGGAGACAATGATTGGCAAGTCTGTTACCGAGCGCGCCCCATCGAAGGCGGCGTCAGCCTCCTCGAGTGCAAACATGGTCTCGATAACCAGCAAATCCACCCCGCCATCGGCCAATGCCTTGGCCTGCTCGGCAAAGGTTGATCTGGCCTCTTCAGGCGTCAGCGGCCCCAGCGGTTTCATGAGTTGGCCGGTTGGGCCCATGGACCCGCCCACCAGCACACCTGCCCGGGCAGAGGCAGCCTTGTGGGCCAGTTCTGCCGCGCGCAGGTTTACCTCTGTCACCCGGTCTGCATAACAGGATTCTTTCATCCGCAGCCGCGTACCGCCGAAAGTGCAAGTCAGGATGATGTCGGATCCAGCTTGCACAAACGCACCTTCCAGCCCCAGGATCAACTCGGGCTGATCCATCACCAGGTCCTCTGGCAGGATGCCGCCTTTGAGACCCATTTTTTGCAGGTTGGTGCCTGTGGCTCCATCCGCAACCAACACCTCGCCCACTTGCAGGCGCTCCAGGAATTTGTTCATTTTGCTCATCCTTTCCACGTGGGATACGCCCCTATTATACCGATTGTTTACCGTGACAAAGGATGCAATGGGTCACTGAGATATGTTCGTCTCAGGCGATCCCGGATCCCCTTGACAAATAGACAATTATCTATATAATATACATCGAAGGTTATCTATATGAGCAATTTTGACCCTGTCCTGTTTGCAAAAGCTCTGGCAGATGAAACCCGTCAGAAGATCATGAGGATATGCTGCTGCCAGTGGCTTTCAGTCAACGAGATTGTTGAGCAGTTGGATGTCACCCAACCAACAGTCTCACATCATCTTGCGATTCTGCGCGAGGCAAACTTGGTAAACGTGCGCGAAGAAGGCAAGCAGACTTTTTACCAGTTGAATCAGGAAAGAATGACAGTCTGCTGTGGACAACTGAGACAGAATTTTATCTCACCCAACACTTCTCCAGGCATTTCGAAAGGCAAGCCCGGATGATCGAACTTTCTGCTATTACCAATGCACCCTCGGTTCTTCATACAACACCTCAATTGACCTTAGCAAATCACTGGGATCACCTCCTGGCACGCCTGGGCGTAAAACGTGGTGGACACCGCGTAGAACCTGGCCTGTATGCCATTGGGGACCCGACCCCCGATTCTCCGGTTTTTGTCTCAGCAAATTACACGCTCAGCTTCGATGCCCTGCGATCGGTACTGAACGGCTTTGACGCTTATATCCTGGTACTTGATACGAAAGGGATCAATGTGTGGTGTGCTGCTGGCAAAGGGACCTTCGGGACAGATGAGGTCTGCCTGCGCCTCACGGCTGCCCGGCTCAAGGAAGTGGTCAACCATAGAAAATTGATCCTTCCACAATTGGGCGCACCTGGGGTGGCTGCCCATCAGGTGAAAAAGCGGACTGGCTTTAAGATCGAGTATGGACCAGTACGGGCAGCTGACTTGCCCGCCTACATATGCGCCGGCCAGGCAACTCCCGAAATGCGTCGCGTGCGCTTCACTCTGCGGGACCGCTTGGTTTTGGTGCCGGTGGAACTGGTGAATGTCCTTCTGCCAACGCTTCTTGTTGCCGTTGCCTTGTACTTCATGACCGGCATAACCGCGTCACTGGCAGCCATGGCAGCCGTTCTGGCCGGGACATTTTTGTTTCCCGCCCTTCTCCCCTGGCTGCCGACCCATAATTTCAGTTCGAAGGGATTTATTCTTGGCGCCCTGCTTGCCATCCCATTTGCCCTCTCAGCCTTCATCTGCCATCCAGGTTGGCCTTTGTGGCGTCAGAGTGCACAGGCTCTGGAATTCCTGCTGGCCATACCGGCTGTGACCGCCTATCTGGCACTTAACTTCACCGGCGCAACGACATTCACTTCTCGCACTGGAGTGAAGCGTGAAATGTTTGCCTACATCCCGGCTATGGCCTGGACGTTTGGGATTGGCATCCTGCTGGGGGTGCTGGTCATCGTTATTCGTTGAGAGGAGCCGGCAATGTTCAATGCTTATGCTGTCAATACCCTGGTCTACAATCCGGAACTCTGCAACGGTTGCGCCATGTGCTTCCAGGTTTGCCCTCATGCTGTGTTCGAGATGCAGGCCCGCCGCGCTGTGTTGGTCAGCCCCTTGGCGTGCATGGAGTGCGGCGCCTGTCAACGTAACTGTGTCACTGCTGCCATCCGGGTGGAGAGCGGCGTGGGCTGCGCCGCGGCAATGATCCAGGCCGCCCTGACCGGGAAAAAAGAGATTAGCTGCGATTGCTGCTGATAAAATCAAAGACTGATCTGCTTCTACCCCGCGGCTTCTTCCGCGGTTTTTTTCGGCCCTTGACACACAGCTCAAAAAAACCTACAATTCATACCGACCAGTCGGTATTTTATCACAGGAGTATTGATGCAAACCCGCAGCGAAGAGACACGTGCCCGCATTTTGGATGCCGCGTTGAAACTTTTTGCCCAATCAGGGTATGAGGCCGCCTCGGTGGACGATATCTGTGCGGCCGCTGGCGTTAGCAAAGGCGCTTTTTATCATCACTTCCCCACCAAGCAGGCCACTTTCCTTCATCTGCTCAATACTTGGCTGGAAAGCCTGGATGTCCAGTTTGCCGAGGCGCGCCAGGGAGCGGAAGATGCAAGTCAGGTCTTCATGAACATGACCCGGGCTGTTCCGGGTATCTTTCGCGATGCAGACCGGCGCCTTCCGATGTTCCTGGAATTCTGGGCCCAGGCCAGCCGTGACGAGGCTGTCTGGAAGACCACGATTGCGCCCTACCGCCGCTACCGCGATTTTTTTGCCGGGTTGATTGAGGCTGGGATTGCAGAGGGAACATTCCAGCCGATGGATGCACAGACCGCGGCGCGTCTGGTCGTGGCATTGGCGGTAGGCATGTTGCTGCAGGGTTTGCTCGATCCGCAGGAAGGCGACTGGTCGGCCATCACTGCCGAGAGCATGAAAATCGTCATGAACGGCTTTAGAAGCAGAAAAGAAGATAGGAGGCGCTCATGATTCTTGTGACTGGAGCAACCGGCCATATCGGCAATGTATTGGTACGCCGCCTTGTCGGGCAGGGGAAGCAAGTCCGGGCATTGGTTCTGCCCGGGGAAAATTGCGAGTCTCTGCAGGGCCTGGATGTCGAACTGCTGCAAGGGGACATCCTGTACCCCGAAACCCTGCCGGGGGCCTTCCGCGGTGTGGACCTCGTCTATCACCTGGCAGGCATTATTTCGATCATGCCGGGGCGTGACCCATTGGTCTGGAAAGTCAATGTACAGGGCACCCTGAATGCCATCAAGGCAGCCATGAAGGCAGGGGTAAGGAGATTTGTTTATACCAGTTCGATCCATGCCATTCAGCGCGTCACGAGCGGCGTGATTGATGAAAGCCTGCCCTATGATCCCAACAACCCATACGGCGAATACGATCGCTCCAAAGCAACTGCCACGTTGGAGGTACAAAAAGCAGCTCACGCTGGGCTGGAGGCTGTCATTGTCTGCCCCACCGGTGTGATTGGCCCTTATGATTTTCGTCTCTCGGAAATGGGCCGCCTCATCCTGGATGCGGCGCTGCATCGTCCCACCCTTTACGTGGATGGCGCCTATGACTTTGTGGATGTGCGCGATGTGGCAGAGGGGTTGACCCTGGCAGCTGAAAAAGGGGAAAAAGGCGAAAGTTACATCTTTTCAGGGGAACGCATCTCGGTCCGCTACCTGTTGGAGACAGTCCGCGAGATCACCGAACGCGGCTTCTTCACACTTAAGATACCGCGCCCGCTGGCTAAATTTGGGGCGCACTTGGCACCCATCTATTACCGCCTGCGCAACCTGAAGCCGCGCTTTACGCCTTATTCCCTCGAAGTTTTGGCCAGCAACTCCCACATCAGCCATGCCAAGGCAACGCGCGAACTTGGATACCAGCCGCGCACCCTGAAAGAGTCGCTCGCCGATACGATCCACTGGTTCTTGGAAAACCACCCGCACGCGGTAAAAATTTAATGGGCTTATAAAGGATGAACGCCTGGAAAGATAAAACCGCCCTGATTACTGGAGCCTCCAGTGGAATTGGTGCAGCCACCGCCAGGCTGCTGGCTGCACAGGGGATGTCGGTCGTGCTGGCAGCACGCCGGGCAGATCGGTTGGAAGCGGTAACGAACCAGATCCGCGCTGCCGGCGGACAGGCCAAAATAATGGTCGCTGACCTGAGCCGGGAGGTTGATCGCCGGTCACTCTTTGAACATGTCATGGGCTGGTTTGACCGGCTGGACGTGCTGGTTAATAACGCCGGACTGGGTTGGTATGGGTATTTCTCCGAGATGTCCTGGCAGACGATCCATGAGATGCTTGCTGTCAATATCGAGGCCGTCGCACACCTGACCGGCCTTTTCCTGCCGGGCATGCTGGCTCATAATAATGGTCATATTATCAATGTAGGATCAATTGTGGGAGCTTTCCCTAATCAGGGGGTTGCCGTCTACAGTGCAACGAAAGCCTTTCTGGACGCCTTTACCACCTCACTCTACCGTGAGACTGGCGGGACGCGCGTACATGTCAGTGTGGTGCGCGCTGGCCCCGTGCAAACCGAATTTTGCCTGGCAGCCCTGCAGCACAAAAATGGACTCCACCTCCCTACGGAAAAGGTTGGCATTACTGCCGAAATGGTGGCCCGCCGCATATTGGGTTTGATTCAGCGCCCGCGGCGCGTCGTCTATATTCCCCGTAGTCTGTCCCTGGCGCCCTGGGTGGAACTGACCTTCGGCTGGTTAATCGACCAGTTGGGTCCGTTGCTGTTGAAACACGAACGAAAGCCGTAGTGCTGTACATAGCCCGGGGAAATCTACGCTGGCATTACCACCGGCCCTGCAAAACAAAACTGCCCAGGTCAAACTGCATCTTCAGCATTATTCTTCGTTCGAAGAAAAGCCGGACAAGTTGACGGGTGGGCAGTTTCGGACCGATGGATTTGTTTCTATTCCACGAATATCTCCACGTGTTCGCCGTCTTCCTCGTCCACTACATCGATGATCTTTCCGGTCATGCCAGAGCGCAGGGCATCCATCACGTTGGTCATATCCACCCCTTCCACCTCCGGGGCAAAATGCGCACCAATCTTCATCCCGGCATCCACCAGCGTCAGGGGGATCTGCACCGAAGCCTTCGAGCGCCCGGTATTCACATCGGTAACCCGCACACGCAGCCAGCGCGGTGCACCCGGGCCAAGCGGCATGCCGCCCGGCGTGATGGACTTGCGGCTCTGGTTCAACGCTGCCAGCAGGCGGCTCCCCTCAGTAGCTGTGATCTTGCCTTCTTCGATCATTTTTAGAATTTTCATTCGTTCTTCTGTGGTTGCCATGCAACACCTCCTCAATTTACACAGCCGGGACGGCTGGTTCGTTTTCATCCTGGCTGCTGTCGTTCTTTGGCAGTCTGAACTTTAGCCAGATTGGAATAATGGATAAGATCGAGACCACCGCTGTGATCAGGAACGGGAAACGTGGCCCGATTGCGTCCCACAATTGGCCGCCGATCCAGGGCATGGGCAGGGAGATCAAGCCCAGGCTGGTGCCAAACACACCAAAAGCAGTACCGCGCAAATGTGCAGGCACAGCCTTGCTGATCAGTGACTGGTAGGCCGGCGTCATCAGGCCTACTCCCACACCCGCCAGAGCCCAGCCGGTAGCATACATCCAGAGCACTGCCGGCGGCAGAAAGACCAGTCCAGCAATGGAAATACCGATCAAAAGGAAACCCAGTGCAATCCCAACCCGCTCCCCGGCCCGGTCAGCCAGCCATCCGGCCGGGATGGTCGTAAGCATCACGAAAAGCCCGAAGACGCTGTTGGTAATCCCAATCTGCGCCAGGTTCAATTTTCCAAACTCACGCATGAAAACCGAGAGCAGATTCATCGAAAGGGCAAATGAAGTGTCCCGTACACCATCCGTGATGAGAACCCACGTGATCACACCGCCTGCAAACAGCAAGCTGAACATTGCTCCCAGGTTCGACTTTAGACCGCTGAACGACAGCTTGGTGGCCTTCCTGCCATCAATTTTGTCGACAGCACGTGCCATGCTGACCCGGATGACAGTGGCACCAATATACAGCGCCCCGGCAATCAGCAGCATGAACTTGAAACCACGCATTTCAGCCAGCACGCCGCCCAGCCATGGCCCGGCAAAACCGACAATCCCAAACAGGGCCTGGGTCACCCCAAACATCCTGGCCCGGTTCTCCTCACTGGATTGTTCGGCAATGAAAGCATCGAAACTCGGTCCGACAAGCGACCCGGTAATTGCGCTGAAAGCCGATGCTAGCAGCAGCCACTCCCACGTTGGGGCCAGGATCAGGGCAACATAAGTGAAGATACCGACTACACTGCCTATCGCAATTGCCCGCAGGCGGCCAAGCGTATCCGAAATCCAACCACCCAGGATCTGGAGTGCCAGTGGAACGATGGACGAGATGGTAAAGAACAGGCCAATCTGCGGCACGCTGGCGCCCAAATCCTCAATATAGAGCGACATGAGCGGTCCATACATATTGCCGCCCAGGTTCGCCAGGATCATGGCCAGCAGGAAAAGCAGGACCAGGCCGCTGAGCAGCGGCTTCTTTTCTGCTTGCGCAATGGCCGGCACAATCGGTCGGTTCACAGACACTCCTTATCCAATAAAGACCTGCACACGTTCACCGTCTTCATCATCTTCTACATTGACCACCAGTGGCGCGTCCGATGTGCCGGTGGCATCCAGCACCTGGATGATCTCGTCTACGTTGGTCTTCTTAAGGTCTGGAATCTTGTGCCCGAAATTACGCAGGAACCAGCCCGCTAGGTGCAGCGGCAGAGGGAATCCTATGGTGAATTTTTCCGGGTGTTCTCCGGGCTTTTGTTGTACCCGGACGAACAACCAGCGCATGGTACGGCTGGCTGCACCCAGTGCGATCACCGCCACACCCGTCAGGAAAGGCAGCCATAAACAGTAAAACCAAAAGTTGTACCCGGCAGTGGTCATGGCCACATACATCAGAACCGCGCTTAAAACGGTGATCCCCACCCCAATCCAAACCGGGATCTGCCAGAGTGAACGCGCCTTGTCTGCTGTGGCTGCCAGGCCGGGGTCCGGTTCTGAATCAACACCCGGCCCGGATTCAGGTTCGAAAGGCGGTACATTGTCTTCAGACTGGCTTTCTTCGAGTGCTTTCATCAAGTTCACTGCATCTTCCGCAGTGATTTTGCCATCTTCGACCATCTTCAGGATTTGTTTTTGTTCATCAGAGGACATGGCATTACTCCAGAGCCGCCAGAAGTTGCTCTGCTTCGGCAGCAGTGATCTTCTTCTCGGCCAGCATTCGCAGAATGGTCAGGCGTTCCTCGTCGCTTACCGGCTGGGAGGGTGGAGCAGGCGGCTTGGGCGGACGCGGGATCGAACCGCTCCAATCCATCCCCCAGCGCCCCACCTTTGCATTCACCTTGGCCTGGATGCGCCGTTCAGCATTGCGAATTTTTTGCTCCGCGCGCCGCGCCGCAGCCTCGGCGCGCTCTTGAGCGCGCTCTGCATGGCGGCTGGCCTGTTCCACTTGGCGTTGGATATGACCGGATAGATCAGCAGGCATATCGGGAAAATCAATATCGAAATCAAAATCGAAGTCCGCCGCGGATGCCCACTCATCAGCCTGGCTGGTGATCGTGATATCACCACCAGCCTCCAGGTAGATCTTGGCACTGCCGTTGCCGAGCATAATCCCGCCGGCGTAAGCATCTTCGTCGAAGGCCACTCCTGGCAGGTCGACATGCACACATTCGCTGGAACTGGCAGTAAAGTCCAGATGGGCATCGGCATCTGCAGGCAGACGCAGCAGGATATCGCCGCCGGTGTTTACATTTACATTCGCTCCCGGCCTCGGCTCGATATAGAGTACAGCATCACCGCCCACTTCGACAGAAACATTACCGCTGGCACCACGCAGGTATAAATCCCCGCCCACACCTTGAAGCAGGACATCACCCTGGGTGGAACGTATGGATACATCACCTCCCACCGTGTCGGCCGAAAAAGCCCCGGCTGCACCGCGCAGGCTCAGGTTTCCACCCACGCGTTGGGCCTGGAAAACCCCAAGACTGCGCAGGGACAGGTCACCGCCCACACCGGATACCCGGCAGAGGCCAGAGAAACCGCGCAAGTCTGCGTCTCCATCGACCGATTCGAGGCTGAGGTTCGCACCCGTAGGGACAGAAAGAATCAGGTCGTCGTCACAGGAAATGGTGAAACTGGTCGTATCCCCAAGCAGCTCGAGCACATTGCCATTGGTCTTGGCAGAAAGTTCATTCCGCTCCCAGCCGATGACGCGCACATCCCCTGGGACGGAACGGAGGACGATCTTTGGATCAGGAGCGCTGATGACAGTCTGGCGTTTCATCTCAAATCAACTCTCCTCACCGCTCAAGATGCGCATGGCATCCTCGGCGGTAATCTTACCGGCATCCAGATCCTCAAGAATGCTTCGGCGCTTCTCGTCGTCCAGTTCCACGGATTCATCTTTGCCTGGTTCGTAACCCATAGCCCGGATCACTTCATGCAGGCGGTTTCGAATGGTCGGGTACGATAACCCGAGTTCATCCTCCATCCGGTTAATCTTGCCTTCACAACGCACAAAGGTTTCCACAAATTTCAGTTGTTCGGGGGTAAGATAAGCAAAATATCCCGCCACGAATCGTCCTTCGAGACTGGTATCACAGGACTGGCAGTGCAGACGGGTGACGGTCAATTCGCCTTTGCAGACCGGACAACGGGTGATGACAGGATTCATAGGAAGCTCCTAACGGGTTGAGAAAACCGCCTGCCCGGAAGCAGGCTGGCCGGTGAGTTTCATGCCGGTGCGGATAAGCCACTTGCCCAGCCGCATGCGCAGGCTGGCCGGAGTACGCTGACCTTTATTCCTGCCCAGCAGGTAAACCGGGTACGCCGGGGGCTGTCGACCCTCATCGGCAGGCAGGGCGGAACATAACGAAATGGTAGGGAGATTAGGTAACATGGATTTCTCTCCTGTTTCAAACATTCACGACAAATCTAAATATATTATATCCATAAGTTCAAAAATGTCAAGTATTTTATTAATAATATTCAAAACCGAATTGATATTCTTTAAATTGGCCCCGTTTCTTTCCCCGCCGGGCTCGCATTTCAGGTAAAATTAAAAAAGTCCACCATTTTCACAGGAGGCAGGATGATCCGCACACTGTATTACTCCCCCGGCAAGCCCATCCGCACCGAGATTCCCCCGCAGGAATTTCCCCAACTCATCCATGGCCGGAAAGGCCTGCTCTGGGTCGATTTCACCGATGAAACCCCCGATGTCTGTGAACCCATCCTGAAAGGCTTTGGCTTCCATCCGCTTGCAATCGAAGACGCCCTCCAGCAGACTCACTCCCCAAAGGTCGACGACTGGGGCGACTACATCTACGTCGCCCTGAACTATATGCACCTGCTGGGTGAAAACAACAACGGCTGGGATATAGAAGTGGACGAAGTGGACATCTTCTTCAGCAAGAACTATGTGATTACCCATCACGACTACCCCGTACCGGCACTGGACGAAACCTGGGCAGCCTGCTTCCGGGACACACGCAACCTCCATCAAGGCGCTGACCACTTGCTCTACAAAATCGCCGATTACCTGGTGGCAGGCTACATGCCTATCGTGGAAAAAGTGGACGAAGCAATTGACCAGATTGAAGATCAAGTCTTCGACCGTCCGTCCCCCAAAACACTTGAGCGCCTGTTTGCCCTCAAGCGTGTCCTGTTGGCTATGCGCCGCATCCTTTTGCCCCAGCGTGAGGTGCTAAACAAGCTGGCACGCGACGATTACAGCGTGATCGACCCGCACGACCGCATCTTTTTCCGCGACATCTACGACCATCTGGTGCGCCTTCACGATGTAAACGAAAGCCTGCGCGACCTGGTGGGTGGTGCGCTGGACACCTACCTTTCAGTGGTCAACAACCGCATGAATGAGGTCATGAAAACACTGACTCTCATCACTACATTGTTCATGCCATTGTCCTTCATTGCAGGATTCTTCGGCATGAATTTTTTCCTGCCTAAATCAGGCGATGCGGTTTGGGAACTTATGCAGCGTCCCGTCTTCTATATCGTAATTGTCGCCATGGTGTTTACCCCCCTGGTCATGTACCGCTGGATGCGCAGCAGAACTTGGATCTAAAGGCCGCCCCCCGCCCACAAGTACCGGTTATCCACATTCAAAACAGGACGTAAAGAAAGAAAAATTCGTCCATTTTTACCCGGAATTTCGTCAAGAAAGCCCTTGACACAGAACGGATGTTCGTGTATTATTTTATTAGCACAAATGAGCGGTTATTGTGCAGGAGGCTTTTATGATGATGGTAAGAAAAAGCAAGGGTCTCAGTGAGCGGCACATGAAGATCCTCGAATACCTGGAAAAGCACCAGGACAAAGGATACCCCCCCTCCATCCGCGAAATTTGCGATGCCACCGAGATCAGTTCGACCTCGGTCGTCAACTATTACCTCGAACAACTCGAAGACTGGGGCCTTATTGTGCGCGACCGGCGCATTTCGCGCGGCGTGCGCATCGTCCCGGAGAAATGGGCTGAACTGATCGGCCAGGCAGCGGCGGTTTTCACAGACATGCTCAAAGTCCCCGTCATGGGAAAGATTGGCGCCAGCTTGCCAATGCCGGTCCCTGCCTCGAATTTCAACTACTACGATGCCGAGTCAAGCGTAGAGATTGCCCGCTCGCTCCTGCCGGAGAAAAGCGACAAACTCTTTGCATTGGAGGTGCAGGGCGACTCGATGATCGACGCCATGGTCAACGACGGCGATATCGTCATTATGAAACCGGCCAACAACGCCGAAACCCGTAATGGTGAGATGGTTGCCGTCTGGCTGGAAGACCGTGACGAGACAACTCTTAAATACTTCTACAAAGAGACCAACCGCATCCGCCTCCAGCCTGCCAACCCAACCATGCAGCCCATTTACGTGGATAATCCTGCCGCGGTCAAGGTGCAGGGCAAGGTGGTCATGGTCATCCGCAAGGTGATGCCAACTGCAGTCTAAGTTGGACAACCAATAATCGATAGCCCCGAGATAGCGACTATATGGAAGTATCAAATAATACCGCCCTGCTGGTCATCGACGTCCAGCAGGGTCTATTTCAAAAATCCACACCACTCTATAAAGCCGGTGAACTGCTCGAAAAGATCAACTCTCTGGTCGATCGGGCCCATCAGGCCGGCGTGGCTGTGTTCTATATCCAGCACTCGGATAAACTTGCCTTGATCAAGGGTTCGCCAGAATGGCAGTTCCATAAACAATTGCAGCCGTTGAGACATGATTTCATCGTCCACAAACAGCATGGCAATGCATTCGAGGAGACGAAGCTGGATGAGATGTTGAAATCGAGAGACATTACCAACTTGGTTGTAACCGGCCTTGTCACACACGGCTGCGTCAAAGCCACCTGCCTGGGAGCCAGGAAACTCGGCTACCAGGTCACCCTGGTCAAGGATGCACACAGCAGCTACAGCCAGAAAGCCGCCCAATTGATCGAGGAATGGCACACAAAGCTGGCCCAAGAATCTGTCGCCTTGACCTCCGCAGCAGACATAAACTTTAGTTGATTTTGCGAATCAAAAAGACGGCCTGGGGGGGTCGTCTTTTTGATTCGCTTTCGAAACCCTACGCCAGTTCGATAACCGCGCCGGCTTCTTCCAGTTTCTTCTTGGCGTCCTGGGCAGCTTCCTTGCCTACTGCACTCAGGACCTTGCCGCCGGCGGTCTCCGCCAGGGTTTTGGATTCGCTCAGGCCCAGGCTGGTGAGCTGTCGGATGACTTTGATGACTTCGATCTTCTTGGGGCCGGCATCCTTGATGACAACATCGAATTCGGTCTTTTCCTCGACCGGTTCGGCGGCAGCTACACCACCGGCGACAGCGGCCACAGCCACGGGAGCGGCGGCAGAAACGCCCCACTTCTCTTCCAGCATCTTGACCAGTTCAGCGGCTTCGAGGACGCTCAGCGTGCTCAGTTCCTCGACCAGTTTTTCCAAATTAGCAGCCATTGTAAACAAACTCCTTCTTTCTCAGAGAAAATTTTCGTATTGGTTTTGTTGCGCGAATTAACCACGTCACGCAGCGGCGGGGGCCTTCTCGGAATAGGCCTTGAACACAGATGCCAGCGAGCGCGCCGGCTCGGCAATCGTACGTACCAGTTTGCTGGCCGGAGCCTGCAGCACACCCAGCAGTTGGGCCTGAACAACCGGCAGTGGCGGCAGTTCCGCCAGGGCTTTGACTTGCGCAGCACTTAGTGCCTGCTTGCCCAGGAAACCACCTTTTACCTTGACCGCCTCGACACCTTTGGTCGCTTCAGCCAGTAGTTTTGCCGTCGCAGCCGGGTCCGAAAAAGCAAAACTCACAGCAGTGCTGTTCAATAGGTAGCCTTCCGGTACCTGGATATTCTGCTCCGCGAAAACCCGCCGGGCCAGCGTATTCTTCAATACGTGGAACTCACCGCCCGACTCGCGCACTTTACTGCGGACATTGTCGAGTTGTTTCATCGTGATGCCGGTGTATTCCACCAGGATCACCGCCTGGCTCTTCTCCAGCCACTCTTTGTACTGGGCCAGTAGCTCATCCTTGCGTTGTTTTGTAATAGCCAAGAGACATTCACCTCCTTTCCATGCAAAAGTCTTTGCCTACCAGCGTTCCAGGCAAAGACTTCGCACCCCATAGGGGAACAGCCCAAAAATGGCTGATATGTGCGTCTGGTCCTCACCTGGGCAGGAAATTAAGCCCCTTGGAAGGGCACCCGCCGTCATGGGCGAAGTGATAGGCTTGGGAAAACGGGATTTACCCGGTTGCCTCCATGGACTGGGCCTGCGTGGCATCAATCTTGACACCGGGCCCCATTGTGGTTGTGACGACGATCCGCTTGATGTAATTGCCTTTGGCGCCGCTCGGCTTGGCCTTGCGGATGGCATCCATCAGGGCCGAGAAATTTTCGAACAGCTTCTCTTCTTCGAAAGAGGCTTTGCCAATTGGTACATGGATGTTGGCCGTCTTGTCCAAGCGGAATTCCACGCGGCCAGCCTTGGCCTCATTGATGGCCCGCGGCAAGTCTTCCGCGTTTACTACCGTACCGGCCTTCGGGTTGGGCATCAAACCGCGCGGGCCAAGTACGCGCCCCAAGCGGCCAACTTTACCCATCATATCCGGCGTGGCGATGGCTACATCGAAATCGGTCATGCCGGCCTGGATCTTGTTCAGGGTCTCATCATCATCCGCTACCAGATCAGCGCCTGCATTCCGGGCTGCCGTAGCGCCTTCGCCGGCCGCAAAAACCAGCACGCGCACAGTCTTGCCCAGTCCGTGCGGCAGGACAACCACATCGCGCACCTGCTGGTCAGCTTGACGTGGATCCAGGCCCATGCGAAGGTGCACTTCCACCGTTGCATCGAACTTCGTGATTGTGGTTTCTTTCGCCAGAGCAACTGCTTCACGCGGCGCATACAGTTTATCGATATCAACTTTGGCCAAAGCGGCCAGGTATTTCTTACCGTGTTTTGCCATGGTTTCCTCCGTGGTACAAACGGGCCGGGAGGCCCTCCCACCAGTTTAGTCTACGACAGTCAGCCCCATGCTGCGGGCTGTTCCCTCGATCTGGAGCATTGCACCCTCCAGGTCGATCGCGTTCAAATCTTTCATCTTTAATTCGGCGATCTCCTTGACCTGAGCACGCGTTACTTTACCAACTTTCTCTTTGTTCGGCACGCCAGAGCCCTTGGGAACACCAGCTGCCTTGCGCAGCAGCACCGCAGCGGGAGGAGTCTTCAAAATAAACGTGAACGACCCATCACTGTACACGCTGATCTCTGCAGGAAGGACCTCGCCCGGCCGGTTTGACGTTCGGGCATTGTATTCCTTGCAGAAGGCCATGATGTTGATCCCATGACCCGCCAGCGCCGGGCCAATCGGAGGCGCAGGGTTGGCCTTGCCGGCTTCGATCTGTAAACGAACAACTGCCTTGAGTTTCTTTGCCATACAGTACTCCTTATACCGGGATTTCTTCCCGGTACTCCGTGGTTTTAGCGGGTGATTACGGGACACCCTCCCACCGTCTCAGGCCAGGGCAAACCTTGGCCTGCTACCGTCGAATTTATGCTTTCTCCACCTGGAGAAAATCCAGTTCCACCGGCGTCTCACGCCCAAAGAAACTGACCATCACACGCACCTTGGTGCGTTCCATATCGATCTCCGCAACAACACCGCGGAAGTCATTGAACGGGCCATCCACGATGCGCACACGTTCGCCAACTTTAAACGTCACCTTGACTGTTGGTGCATCGGCTTCCATTCGCTTGACGATTTGAGCCACTTCCTCCGGGCGCAAAGGGGTGGGCATGGTTCCCATGCCTACAAACCCGGTCACGCCCGGCGTATTCCGGACGACGAACCAGGACTCCTCGCTCATGAGCATATTGACCAGCACATAACCAGGAAAGATATGGCGCTCCACCGTGCGGCGCTTGCCATCCCGCACCTCGATCTCTTCCTGCGTAGGCACAACGACATCAAAGATCTTGTCCTTCATGCCCATCGTCTCAATGCGCTGTTCGAGGTTATGACGGACTTTGTTCTCATAACCCGAATAGCAGTGCACCACATACCAAGCCGGTTGGCCTTCACCCGGCTCGTGCCCAAGATCGGGAGATTCCAAACCGGCCAGAGCCTGCTGTTCGGAATCCGTCAATGGAGATTCTTCCTCGCCGCCAGGTTCAGAGGTTGGATATTGATCTTCCGGATCTTGCTCGTACATGGTTGCTCCCATCAAATGCTCGACCCTGCGTCTACAGGCCCAAAGCCCATTCCAGCAGGGAACTCGCGCCCGCGTCGATCAAAGCCAGGTAGAGGCCCATGATCACCATCACAGCCAGAACGATGATGGTCAGGTTAAGCGCCTCAGGCCAGGTCGGCCAGGATACCTTCTTAAGCTCACCCGTCGTCTCACGAAAGAAACGCTGGAAAGCATTCTGCTGTTTGATCTCTCTCTTATCAGTCAAGTCAAACTCCTCATCTTGCTTTGACGGCTAAAACGCCGCCTTACGCGCCCCCGAAGGGGAAGGCGGCGTCGCCTTCGAGGCAGGCCAGGCAGGAATTGAACCCACAACCACTCGTTTTGGAGACGAGTGCTCTACCAATTGAGCTACTGGCCTAGATCAGTGCCTTGCACTCGGTGTCACGCACCGTTTTCCGGCTCGTGACACCGGGCACATGACATTGCTTACTTCGTCTCGCGATGCAGCGTATGCTTGCGGCAGCGAGGGCAATACTTGTTAAATTCCAACCGGTTTGGATCATTCCGGCGGTTTTTCTCGGTCGTGTAATTCCGCTCTTTGCAATCACTGCACTGCAGTGTGATTACCGGGCGGATATCTTTCTTCTTGGAAGCCATAATACACTCTCAAGGGCGTCTCACGACGCCCCTCTCCTAACTATTCGATGATTTTGGTAACCACACCCGCGCCGACGGTCAGACCGCCTTCACGG
>CAYLXB010000063.1:0-19268 GCA_964387495.1 uncultured Anaerolineaceae bacterium | reverse complement strand
CCTGTCTCCGTTCCGCTCTTCAACTACCTGTAACGTCAAACTGTCAGGTGGCTAGCATTTTTTCATAAATAGGCTCCACTTTCCACCTTATCACAGGAATGGAATTCCAAGTGAGAAAGTGGGCATGAAAATCAACTGTTTCTTTTGCACGAGAAGGAGAAAGCCATGAAAAAGACAACCCCCATCATCTTGTTTCTGGCAGCCAGCCTGGTACTGAGCGCCTGTGCCTCAGCAACTGCCAATGCAGCCCAGCAAACCGCTATCCCGACCGTGATCGCCGAGCCCGTAGTCATAGCTGAAGGCCGGGTTGAACCGGTACACTATGCCAACATCGCTTTCCTGGCGGGCGGCGTTGTGGGTGAGATATTCGTGGATGAAGGCGAACCTGTAAAAGAAGGGCAGACAATCGCCCGACTGGCAAACAGCGAGGCCAAACAGGCAGAAGTGGCACGGGCAGAGGAAGAGCTGCTAAGTGCCCAGCAGTCGCTGGACGGTGCACAGGCAGAAGCGCTAAAAGAAATTGCAACAGCCCATGAAGAACTGCGCCTGGCCCAGATCGCCCTGGATGATTTCGATATCCCCTCAGATTTCAGTAGCGTGACGCCGGCCGAGGCAGTGGAAAAATCACTCTCGAAAGTCGAAAAGGCGCGCATGGACTACGAGCCATACCGTGATTTCGCCCGCCGGCCGCCGACCAGAGAAGAATACATGAACAAAGAGTATGGATATAAAGACTATACTCACTATGACCAGACTGCCCGTATGTACAAGAAAGCCTTGGATGACGCCTGGGCCAAATATAACAAAGCCGTCCGCTGGGCTGAATTGGATGCCAGCCTGCAGGCTGCCCGGGTACGCGCTGACAATGCCATACTGGATTATCAAAACCTGCAAAAGTCGACTGACGAAAAGGCATCCATGGCCGAAGCCCGTTTCAACACTGCACTGGCCAACCTGGCGGCAGCACATGCGGCGTTGGCAGATATGGAACTGACCGCTCCTTTCGATGGCATCCTGGCCAATATCGACCTGCGCCCTGGCGAGTCCGTCGATCCCGGTCAAACAATTGCCAGTGTAGCCGACTTCTCCTCCTGGGTCGTTAAAACGACCGACCTTACAGAAATCGATATCGTGGATATTGAGGTGGGGCAGGCAGCGACCATCACCCTGGATGCCATCCCCGACCAGGCTCTTGAGGGTACCGTGCAGTCCATCGGCCAGACGTATACCGAGTCACAGGGCGATACTCTGTATGATGTGACCATTGCTCTGAACAAAACGCTCCCGCAAATGCGCTGGGGGATGACGGTAGAAATCAGGCTTCCACGTTAGAAATCACCGGCACCCGCAGAGATTAGCGAAAGTCGAGGCTGTATGTTGTCCTTACCCTTTATGAAAAAAAGTGGAAATGGTTCGGAAGCTGGGAATGGCTCGAATGGGTTTCACGCCATTATCGAACTGAACACGGTCAAAAAAGCCTATAAGACCGCCTTGGGTGATTATCCGGTGCTGAAAGGCATCGACCTGCAAATTGGCGCGGGCGAATTCGTCAGCATCATCGGTAAATCGGGCAGCGGAAAGACCACCCTGCTCAACATGATCACCGGCATTGACCGCCCGTCTTCAGGCGAGGTGTGGGTGAACGGCACAGCGGTACATACCCTGAGCGAAGGCGAGATGGCACGCTGGCGCGGCCGCAACCTGGGCATCGTCTTCCAGTTTTTCCAACTCCTGCCAATGATCTCAGTGGTAGAGAACATTATGCTGCCGATGGATTTCTGCAACACTTTCCCGCAGTCTGAGCGGGAGGCACGCGCCCTGCACCTGCTCGACCTGGTAGGATTACGGGACCATGCCTATAAACTGCCCACCGCCCTCTCTGGAGGCCAGCAGCAGCGTGTGGCCATCGCCCGCGCTCTGGCAAATGATCCCCCGGTTGTGATTGCAGATGAACCAACCGGCAACCTGGATTCAAAAACCGCCGAGTCTGTATTTGAACTGTTCAACGACCTGGTTGCCCAGGGGAAGACCATCATCATCGTCACACATGACAGCGGCCTGGCCAAGCGCACTCAGCGCACTGCCCTGATCACCGATGGTGAAATCGTCAACGAGTTTGTGGCCAGGGCATTGCCCACACTGACACAAGACCAGTTAATGCTCGCTACACGCAGTCTCCAATCTCAGCATTATGAACCCGGCACGATGATCGTCCAACAGGGTACCGAAGGCGACCTGTTCTACATCGTCGCCAAAGGCAAGGTGGAGATTGTATTGCGCCGTACAAATGCAGCCGATGTAGTTGTAACCACACTGGGCCCGGGTCAATACTTTGGAGAAATGCAGTTGCTACATGGAAAACGCCGCTCTGCTTCTGTACGGGCATCCGAGCACGAAGCGGTGGATGTGCTCAGTCTGAATTATGACACGCTGCATGCTCTGCTGGATGAATCGGAGCTGACTCGGGATGCCCTGCTTAAGGTTGCCAACCAGCGCCAGATGCAGAACATTACAGTCATGGGAGATTAGAAATGGCAAGCCGCTGGAAGAAAGTTTTGGCTGACCTGTGGAGCAACAAGACCCGCACCCTCCTGATGGTATTAACCATCACAGTTGGAGTATTTTCGGTTGGGTTTGTCCACAGCACCGGCCTGATCATAAATCAGGACATGGATGCCGATTACCTCTCGGCCAACCCCTCTGAGGCCCAGCTCTACGTCTCACCAATTGACGATGATCTGGTTGTCGCGGCACGGCGTGTATCAGGTGTCGAAAATGCAGAGGGGCGTACAACTGTTTCAGCCCAACTCGTGCTGGAAAGTGGTAAGGAAGAGAGCATCCAATTGACAGTTATTGATGCGCCCAATGAACTTGACGTGGATCTTCTAAAACCGGCCAACCCGGCAGATACACGATTGCCAGACTTGGGAGATAAAGATGTGCTGCTCGACCGTTCAGCCCAGAGCCTGTCGCTCCAACCTGGTGAAATGCTGAATATCAAGCTGGAAGACGGCAAGATACGTCAATTGCGCTTTGCCGGCTTTATACATGATGTAACGGGTTTTCCATTCCATATGTCTGGAATGGTATCTGGTTTTGTAAACGAAAAAACCGGAAACTGGCTGGGGGCCGCATCAGGGTATACGCAGCTCAATATTAGTGTGGCTGAGAAACAGACTGATTACCAGCACGTTCAAAATGTTGCCCAGACGGTGGCAGAACGTCTAAAAAAAGCCGGTGTGTCCGTATATTATGTTTCTGTCTATAACCCTGGCCATCACTTTGCCTGGGAAATCACACAGGGTGTCATTTTTATCCTGGCTGCACTGGGCTGGATGACCGTGCTACTCAGTTCGATCCTGATTGTCAATACCATCAACGCCCTGATGACGCAGCACACACGGCAGATCGGCATCATGAAAGCCATCGGCGGCGGCACACAGCAAATTCTGGGCATGTATCTGGTATTGGTCCTGTCATTCGGCGTACTGGCCTGGCTGGTTTCTGTGCCGTTGGCCAGTTGGATGGCAAGACAGAACAGTATATTCATGGCCAACTACCTGAATTTTGACCTGGGTACACCGCGCATGTACCCGCAGACAATTGTCATGCAGGCAATTGTGGCCTTTATCGTCCCACTTGGAGCCGCGCTTTATCCAATGCTCGGCAGCATTCGCAAATCAGTGCGTGAAGCACTGAGCGATTACGGCATTGGCAATGGCTCGAAACAACACGCAAAAACTGAGAGCAAACGCATTGTCTTCCTGACCCGTCCGGTGATTATTTCTCTCCGAAACGCATTCCGGCGAAAAGGCCGTCTGGCTTTGACACTTTCAACACTCATCCTGGCCGGCGCCATTTTCATCGGCGTCTTTAATCTATGGGCCTCCTTCAATCGTGTCATGGATGATGTCGAGGGCTACTTCCTGGCGGATGTCAACCTGTCCTTCACACGTGGTTATCGCTTTGACAAGGTCGAGGCATTGGCACTGACCGTTCCCGGAGTTGAGAGTGTGGAAGGATGGATGGTTGTATCCGGCCAGGTGATGTCAAATGACAAAGAGACAGGCGATGAAATTGCTTTTTTCGCCCCCCCCTCCAATTCCACCCTCATCCAGCCGATTATGACCGATGGACGCTGGCTGGCACCCGGCGATGAAAACGCGGTCGTGATTGGCAACCACCTGCTCAATATCCGCCCGGACCTGAAGGTAGGAGATGAACTCTCAGTCGAGATCAATGGCAAGGAAACATCCTGGACGATCGTGGGCATTTATCGTCTGCCGGGGAATGTTGTACCTCCGTTGGTTTATACGAATTATGAATACCTCAGCCGGCTGATTGGCGAAACGGGACAGGCGTATGACCTGCGCGTTATTACCAGCCAGCATGATGCCGCCTTTCAGGATAAGGTCGCAAAGGAACTGCAGGCGGTCTTCCAGGCCAACAAAATCCCACTTTCTGGAGTGCAAACAAGTGCAATCTGGAATGCTCAACAGAAAAGTCAGACCGACGTTCTGGTATATTTCATCCTGGTGATGGCTGTCCTGATCGCTTTCGTCGGCGGCCTGGGGCTGATGGGGACAATGAGTATAAATGTGATGGAACGGACACGCGAGATCGGTGTAATGCGTTCCATCGGCGCCTCCAACCCGGACATCCAGTGGATTGTCATCGTCGAGGGACTGGTCATCGGTCTGGTCAGTTGGATGATTGCTCTTGTCTTCTCAATCCCCATTACTTACGTGCTGGATTACGGCGTTGGGGCAGCCATTTTCAAGGCGCAGCTGCCGGTAGTTTTCGGCTTGGAAGGAATGCTGGTCTGGCTGGCAGGCATCTCACTCATCTCGACATTGGCCAGTGTCCTGCCAGCTCGGCGCGCCTCCAGGTTGACAGTACGGGATACATTGGTGTACGAGTGAGCCAATTTGTCACAGAAAAAGTTCTCGCGTAGCATCCTTATCCGCTGCCGGAATAGTACCGGCGGCGGACAGTTTTGTGTTTTTTAGGCCGAAGCAAAGGTCAATCTATCGCTTTCCACCAGCGAACTCGACCAACGGCGCACCGGTGTTCATATTCCAAAGACGGACAGCCGTTTGTTCGGCATCCTCCAGCCTGCTTTGCAGAGCAGCCAGAGTCTGGCCAGCAGAAATCCAGCCCAGATCCGTGTAGATGATTCTCTCATCCAACCCAAAGGCGGAGAGTAATTTTCCGGTTTGTGTATCCCAGATACGCAGGACGCCTCCACCGGTTGCCAGGCGTGATCCATCAGGAGAGAGCGCCATGCTGAAGACCGCGCTGCGATGGGCGTGGATAAAACCGTCGCATCTGTTCGTAGCCGCGGTCCAAAAGCAGACTGCACCACCAACATGTCCGGAAACAATGCGCCTGCCATCCGGCATCCAGGCAACATGCATTGGGTTGCTGGCACGGCGGTCGAACAGGCGCACAGATTCACCGGTACTCACCTTCCAACGGCGAACACTGTAAGCCATATCGCCCGTGGATACCAGGCGGGAACCGTCCGGCGACCAGGCAATTTCCATCACAGAACCAGCATACCCCTGCTGGTGTGATATGACATTGCCGGTCTCTATTGCCATGGTCATCACGCCGTTCACATCGGAACTCATGGCCAGGTTTTTGCCATCCGGCGAAAAGGCAAGGTCCAAAATGCGTTCATTAAACATGCTAACCCCAAATTCAGGCTCGAACACAACCTGGCCGGCAGTTACATCCCAAACTTTCAGCATGGCTTTACCACCCGCGGTCTCCTCGGACTCTGGAAGGTCTGCCAAAATCCCCCCCGCCAGCCGCGTCCCATCCGGTGACCATGCCAGGCTGAATACGTTCTCATCCTTGGCCAGAGCACGCACAAGTTCGAAGGTTTTCAAGTCATAAAGCAACAACCCCTTCGACGTGGAAAACGCAATGGTGGAACCGTCCGGACTGATCTCAAACGACCAAATGACCCCGGGTAAAATTGCGACTCTTCTGGGTGCTGCCGTTGGAATCGACATGGGAGTGGGGCCGGATTCGGGTGATGTACTAAAAACCGGCTGCGAATCAGAAGGTTGGCAGGCAGCCAGAAAGATCAAAAAGGACAACACAAACATATAAATTTTTCGCATGGTTTCATTCGCGGCAGGGGGTAAAAGAAGTAGGAGATCAGCTTGTGTTTTTGTCGGCATGGCCCAAATAAACGAGGCGTAAAATTTTCAATTCAGCATAGTTCACCCGGCCGCCAAGCCTCTCAAATACCGGCTTGAGAACGGTTGTGCCGAGTTCATCAAAAGCTTGCGTTACAGCCTGCTGATCATCAGGTGAGGTGGATGATATTGCCAGAAGATCGTCTCCAACACGAAGGGAATGACCGGCCATAACAAAACGCGTCAAATGATCCAGAATGGTACCAGCCGTCACATGACAGTGCACCATCAGTTCCTGGATGCTCTGGCCGGAATTGTAGGCTTCCCCGACGAATACATAGCGTCGTCCTGTATCGCTCTTTTCACGCCGGGTCTTTTTGCGTTTCTCTTGCAGCCCTTTCTTTGCACAGTAATCCTTGATCACTTCCAGAAACGCCTCGCCGTATTGATTCAGCTTCACCCGTCCCACCCCATTCATATCCAGCAGACTGTCAAGTGACTGCGGGTAATAGGCAGCCATTTCCACAAGCGTCTTATCCGAAAAGATGACATAGGGCGGTACACCAGCCCAGTCAGCCAGTTCCTTACGCTTCTGGCGCAAAAGAGCAAACAGGGCATGATTGTATTCCAGTTCCGTCTGGCGGGCTTTTACGTTTCTTGGTCGTTCTTCCACTTCCTGTAATAAGCCAAGGATGGGCGTACGCTTTCTGAGTGCATCCAGGGCTTTTGTGCTAAGACTCAAGGTGCGGAATTCACCATCCTGGTTCAGGTAACCAGCTTGCACCAACTGGCGGGCCAGATGCATCCATTGTTTCTGGCTGAGTTCTTCGCCGATGCCGTACGTGGATAATTTATCATGCCCGTTCCGCAAAACCTTCTCCCCCTTCGAACCGCGCAATACGTCAACCACATGAGCAGCTCCAAAACGCTCTCCCGTGCGCTTGACGCAGGATAGAAACTTTTGCGCCGGGATGGTTATATCCGTCAAAGGCATGGGAGCAGATGTGCAGTTATCGCAGTTGTTACAATTCGAGGGAGCATATGGCTCCCCAAAGTAGGCCAGGAGAGGTTTGCGCCGGCAATTGTGCTCATCTTCGGCATAGCGTACGATGGCATCCAGGTGTTGTGCCGCAACGCGGCGTTCATTGTCATCCTTCTGCTCAATAAAGTAGCGCAGTTTGGCGACATCAGAATAGTTGTACAACAACAGGCAATGGGCAGGCAAACCATCTCGCCCGGCGCGGCCGATCTCCTGGTAATAACCCTCGATGCTCTTGGGCAGGTCGAAGTGCAGGACAAAACGTACATTTGGTTTGTTGATCCCCATCCCAAAGGCAATGGTAGCCACAATAATTTGGGCGTCGTCGCGTATGAAAGCCTCCTGGTTGCGTCGACGCTCATCATCCTCCAGGCCGGCATGGTAAGGACGCACTGAATACCCCTTGGCAGCCAGGTAAGAAGCTAGTTCATCCACCTGGCGCCGGGAAAAACAGTAAATGATGCCTGATTGGTCTTTGAAGCGCAGCAGGAAACGCGAAGTCTGCTGGATCGGGTCACGTTTGGGTGCAACCTCAATGAACAAGTTCTCGCGGTTGAATGAGGCGATAAACTCATTGGATTGCGTAAAGCCCAGGCTGGATTTGATGTCGGTCCGAACGCGTGGCGTGGCAGTGGCCGTCAGTGCCAGGCAGACTGCCTGCGGGAAACGGTGGCGCACCTCGACCAGCTGGCGGTACTCCGGCCGGAAGTCATGCCCCCATTCAGAAATACAGTGAGCCTCATCAATCGTCAAAATGGCCAGTCGAAGCGTGGAAAGTAGGGAAAAGATGCGCTCAGAAAGCAGAGTCTCCGGAGCCACATATAACAGCCGGGCAGAACCTGTGCGTACCTGATCCATATTTTCTTGATATTCAAGCGGTGAGAGCGAGCTGTTCAACATTACTGCCGGGACACCGTTGGCACGCAATTGTTCGACCTGGTCCTTCATCAACGCGATGAGTGGAGATACAACCAGGGTCAGGCCGTCGAGGAGCAAAGCGGGAATCTGGTAGCAAAGCGACTTGCCACCACCTGTGGGCATGATGGCCAGGGTATCACGTCCAGCCAAGACATTTTCAACCACCTCACGCTGGAGTGGACGGAAGGAATCATAGCCGAAGACTTCTTTGAGGATGGATTCAGGTGTTGGCATAGAATATGGATAGCAATTGGTCACAAGGCAGGACGGGCGTAACAAATATTGGAGGTTGGTGTTCAAAACTCAAGCGATCCGGGAAAATAACGACTACACCCTGATAAGCGCCAGAATAATCGAAACATTTTTACAATACTATTGAAATTGTAATTTACCTTCATCCCAGCCGTCAACAGTGTATAATTTAGCCCGCATAAAAAGCACCAATTTTTACCGCAAAGGTAACATATCCAACAACTAATAATATAAGCATTGAATTATCCTCGGTAAAGTTGCAGGACTTACGAAGAGTTTTATAAGTTGAACCAGAGTTGATTCCCATGGAAACCAGTTGGTATGCATTGCACAGCAAGCCGAACAAGGAGGATTTGCTCTGGGAACAACTCTTGAGTCGAAATATCGAAACTTATTTTCCACGCATCCGTGTACAGACAGTAAACCCAAGGGCGCGGAAAATGCGGCCCTACTTTCCGGGTTACATTTTTATTCATGTAAATCTGGAACAGGTTGGTAATTCGACACTGCGGTGGGTTCCGGGTGCCAGCGACCTGGTCTCTTGCAATGGTATACCTGCTTCCGTGCCAGAGCACCTGATCCTCGCCATCCGCCGGCGGGTGGACGAAATCAACCGGGGAGGTGGGGAGTTGCTCGAAAGTTTACAACCTGGTGATTCCGTCATTGTGCAGCATGGCCCCTTTGCCGGATATGAAGCCATCTTCAATGCACACCTGCCGGGCAGGGAACGAGTGCAAATATTGCTCCAAATGCTTGGCAAAGGGCAGATGCCGGTGGAATTGCCCGCCGGGCAGATTCAGCAGAAAAAGCGAAGTCAGCCGCGCGACCGGTAAGTCGTTTTGCTGTATTTCGTGTTAAATTATATTCAAAGCCGATGTTCGATTGGAATGTCGGAGGGGCGGATGCTTGGACAAGGCCAAAAGGTTAGCCGGTCTTGCCTGTTGGATCCATTTGAATTTGTTGTCTTGGTCTGATATTCCCCGGGTTGGATTATATCGTTATGAATGGTAAGGTTGACATACAAAACATGTGGGCTGGTACTACCACGAGAATGGGCCGCTTCAGCAAGCGCACCTTCGATATACTATTATCTGCCCTCGGGCTGTTGCTGTTATCACCACTCTTTGTCATTGTGGCATTACGCATCAAATCCTATTCTCCCGGCCCTGTATTTTACCGTGGGCCGCGTATGGGAAAGGGTGGAAAAATATTCAGTATTCTCAAATTCCGTACAATGTATGAGACCCCCGAAAGTTATAACGGGCCGCGCATAACCGCCAGGGATGACCAACGTATCACACCAGTGGGACGCTGGTTGAGAGACACAAAATTGAATGAACTTCCACAATTATGGAACGTACTAAAGGGCGACATGAGCCTGGTTGGACCACGGCCGGAAGATCCACTGGTTGTTGAGACTTGGCCACCCGAAATGCGCCAGGAAATCCTATCCGTTCGGCCGGGTGTTACCAGTCCGGCTTCGGTGCTTTATCGGGACGAAGAAAAACTTCTGCAGTCCGACTCGGTGATGGACAAATATCTGAGCAGTATTTTGCCTTCCAAACTACGCCTGGACCAACTCTATGTTCTGGAACACAGGTTCCTGGGTGATCTGGATATCATATTCCTGACCTTCATTGCGCTGCTTCCGAATTTACGAAAGCAGGAATTCCCCGAACAACTGCTCTTCTGGGGACCGCTGGCTCGATTTAGATCCCGTCATTTCGATTGGTTTCTGGCCGATGCGCTGGTTGCCTTTTTTGCCGTCAGCTCGGCTGGAATCCTGTGGCGTAGTACAGGCCCGCTTGATCTGGGCTGGGGGCCGGCAGCGTTGATGGCGATCGGCATTGGGCTGCTTTTCGGGATCGTCAATGCAGCACTGGGCTTAAACCGCATTGCCTGGTCACAGGCGCGACCGTCTGATGCCCTCTCACTGGTGTTATCCGGCGGATTCACGACCCTGCTTACAATCCTGCTCAACCGTTTGATACCCGCCTGGATAGACCTGCCCATCGGCATGTGGGCACTGGCCAGCCTGCTGGCAATTCTGGGCTTTATAGCAACACGTTATCGCCTGCGCTTGTTGACCGGTCTGGCAACACGTTGGTTAAGCTGGCGCGGTGTAGAGAATCCCATGGGAGAACGCACCCTGGTAATCGGAGCAGGCCAAATGGCCCAGTTCACCATCCAGTTGCTCCGCCAGAGTCGCGTATACCAGGCGCTCCATATCGTTGGTCTGGTGGATGATGATCCACGGAAACATGGGCTGCATATCAACGGCCATACGGTGCTTGGCACCACACAGGACATTCCCCAACTGGTACGCGAGATGAATGTTGGCCTGTTGTTATTCTCGATTGGCAAGATCAGCCCCAAAAAAACGCGGACAGTTCTGGCAAAATGCCATCAAAGCGGGGCCCGGCTGGTACGTATCCCGAATGTCTATGAATTGTTCTCGGCCTGCCTGCTCGAACCTCAGGAGATGTCCCAAAACGTGGTTTCCGCAGATTGGGATGGGCATGTTCCAATCCCGGTCGTAATCAACTGGCTGCTTGAAATGGAAAGCCTGGCCGAGCCTGGAAATACTCCTTTGATAACCCGTATGCGTGAAGTGCGAAATGCGCTGGCCGTTCACATGGTCAATGAGGCCACCCATGAATAAGTCTTTCTGGAATGGCCGGCAAGTCTTGGTAACTGGAGCCGGGGGATTCATTGGGAGCCATTTGGTGGAGACGCTGGCTGCGCAGGGTGCGCGGGTGCGGGCCTTCGTACGCTACAACTCGCGCGGCAGCATTGGTCTGCTGGAACTCCTGCCTGAGGCATTGCATCCCCGCGTGGAAGTGATTGCTGGCGACCTGCGCGACCTGCCGGCAATCGAGGCAGCCAGCCGGGACGTCAGCCATATCTTCCACCTCGGTGCCCTGATTGCCATCCCCTACTCATACCGGCACCCCGTGGAAGTCATCGAGACCAATATTCTGGGTACTGTCAATATCCTGCAGGCTGCCAAGTCACAGGCTGTGGAACGCGTGGTGCATACCTCTTCGAGCGAGGTCTATGGAACCGCCCGGCACGTGCCGATGGATGAGGCTCACCCTCTGCAAGGACAATCGCCATATTCAGCCAGCAAGATTGGTGCAGATAAGATCGTTGAAAGTTATTTTTGCGCTTACGACCTTCCAGTTGTAACTTTACGGCCTTTCAATACATACGGACCGCGCCAGTCTGCCCGGGCAATTATTCCCAGCCTGATCACACAGGCACTGACCGGTGAGGTTGTGCATATTGGCAACCTGCAAGCACGCCGTGACTTGACCTATATTTCTGATACCGTCAACGGCTTTTTATGCGTCGGTCAGGCGAAGGGCGTGGAGGGCGAAACCTTCAATTTGGGCCGCGGTGAAGAAGTATCCATCGCTGAATTGGCCGCGCTGATATTTTCGCTGTGTGGAAAAACGCCGCGTTTGGAAGTGGAACCGGACCGCCTGCGCCCTGAAAAGAGCGAGGTGCAGCGCCTGCTTTCTGACAACCAGCGTGCCCGGGAATTCCTGGGCTGGGAACCAATCGTTTCACTGCAGGATGGCCTGGCACAAACCATTACCTGGATATCGGCCAATCTGAAGCACTACCAACCCGGCAAGTACCAGATATGACAAGAGAAAAAAACGATCAGTATCGTCTCATTTCAGAAGAGAGCACTCAGGAGTAAGCAGCCAAATGAAAGCCGTCGTTCTCGCAGGAGGAAAAGGCACCCGTCTGGCCCCCTATACCAGCGTCATACCTAAACCGCTCATGCCGATTGGCGACATGCCCATTCTGGATGTATTGCTGCATCAGATGCAGCGTGCCGGGGTGGACGAAATTGTTATGGCTGTCGGGCATCTGGACCGCCTGATCAGGTCTTATTTCGGCGATGGTTCACACTATGGGATCAAGATCCGCTACAGCAAAGAGGAAGCGCCGCTGGGCACAGCGGGTCCACTGGCATTGATAGATGGCCTGGATGAACCATTCCTGGTAGTGAACGGCGATACCCTGTCCCTGCTTAGCTTCAAAGATTTCGTCCAATTTCACAACCGGTCTGGAGCGGTCGCCACCATCGCCACGAACAAGCGCCGGGTAAAAATTGATCTGGGTGTTCTGAAAATGGACGACAACAATTTAATCACCTCCTACGCCGAAAAGCCGAATTACGATTACCAGGCCAGTATGGGCATTTACATGTTTGAGCCGGCTGTAAAAAGTTACATTCCCACGGGGGAATATTTCGACTTTCCCAACCTGGTACTGCGCCTGTTGGAAGCCAAGCAACGCGTCGCTGGTTATCCGTTTGACGGTTATTGGATGGATCTGGGTCGTCCCGATGATTACCATCAGGCCATCCTGGACTTCGCAAAAATGCGCAATTCTTTTTTGGAGGGCGAAGATTGAACTGGAAAATCACACTAGCTGACCTGGATCTGGGCCGTGAGGAAGAAGAAGCCGTGTTGGGGGTGCTGCGCAGCCGCTGGCTGACTACAGGAGAGGTGACCCAACGTTTCGAACAGGCCTTTGCTCACAGTGTGGGTGCCAGGCATGCCCTTGCAGTCAGCAACTGCACGGTGGGCCTGCACCTCGCTTATCTGGCCTGCGGGCTTGGTCCCGGGGACGAAGTCATCGTGCCATCCCTGACCTTTGTGGCAACGGTTGCAGCTGTGCTTTATACAGGCGCTACGCCGGTCTTCGCAGATATTACCAGCGACTCGGACCTGACGCTTTCGCCAGAGAGCGTCGCTGCTTGCATCACATCTCGTACGCGTGCCATTGTGCCAATGCATTATGGCGGTTATGCCTGCAACATGCCAGAAATCCTGAAGCTGGCAGAAAAACACAACCTTGCCGTAATCGAGGATGCCGCTCACGCCCCTGGCTCCAAATTGGATGGGCGCAGCCTGGGCACCTGGGGCCGCGTGGGCGTATTCAGTTTCTTCTCGAATAAAAACCTGGCCACCGGGGAGGGCGGTATGCTGGTGACCGATGACGACGCCATGGCGGGCCAGATGCGATTGCAGCGCTCGCATGCAATGACCAGCCTTACATGGGACCGCCACCAGGGACATGCCTGGAGTTATGATGTGACCGACCTGGGCTATAACTACCGGATCGATGAATTACGGTCAGCCATCGGATTGGTCCAATTGGAGAAACTAGAAAACAATAACCGGCGCCGCCGCGAACTGACCGGCCTTTATCATCGCTTGCTCAGCCAGCGTGCTCCGCAGGTGGGATTGCCTTTCCGCTCTCACCCTGGCCTGACCGCGGCCCACCTTCTGCCAGTCGTGCTCCCGCCGCAGATCAATCGGCCTGCCTTTATGGAAAAGATGAAAGATTTTGGCATCCAGACCAGCATCCACTACCCCCCGGCGCATTGCTTTACTTATTACCAGCGCCTGCCGGTTCAGGCTTCTTTGCCAGTTACCGAAGCGGTAGCCGCCCGCGAAGTGACCCTGCCCATGCACCCCTTGTTGAGCGATGCCCAGGTGGAAGATGTGACCGCAGCAGTCAGCGAATCACTGCGCCTGGCCGCATAAGGACACCCGCATGAAGCCTCCAAAGACGAGTATCTGTCCTTACCTGGGTCTCCAGGATGACCCCGCGACAAACGCTGCCTTTCCATCCGAGCGCAATGCCTGCCAGCGGACCCGGCCTGCCTCCGCCCTCGATATGGATTACCAGCAGCGTGTCTGCCTGAGCAGCCTGCATGGCGACTGCCCGCTCTTTCAGGATGCAAGCCTGAACAGCCTGCCCGTTGAAGCACGGCCGCTGCCGGGTCCGGTACGCCCTGGAAGGGGCGGCCTGATCCTGATTCTGTGCCTGCTCCTGCTGGCTGCCGGATTGGTTGGTGCAGCTGCCTGGCTTGGCATCCGGCCATTCGATTCCAGCAGGATGGTCACCGCAGCCATTCCCGGTACGGCGACCGGCACACAGACCCCCACCACAACCCCCAGCCTTGAACCGACCAGCACGCTGACCTTTACACCCATTCCCAGCCCCACTTCCATCCTGACCCGCCCGCCCACGCTCACCCATACATCCACGCCTTCCAGAACTCCCACCCCCACAAAAACATTCACCCCGACCAGAACGCCGACGCATACACCCACGCCCACACTCACCCGCACACCCAGCCCGACCGCCACGGTGCCAACCGATATCCCGACCGCCACACTCCTGCCCTATCCGGGACTGGGGACTCCCTTCGGCAGCGACACGCCGCGCTTTCTGTTCCACAGGGTGCAGACCGGGGAAAGCCTGGATGGAATCGCCAAGCGGTACCAGACCAGTATGGAGGCCATCCAGGCGATCAATTACGCATTGCAAGTACCGCTGTGGGTCAATACGGTCCTGGTAATACCGGCAGGCAGTTCACAGGTAAGCGGGGTACCCCAGTTACAGGTCTACCAGGTGCCGGAAACCGGCCAGACGCTCTCCCAGGTGGCCAGTACCTTCAACACGCAGGCAGCCCTGCTCAGCCAGTATAATGATTGGCCGGAAAACAAAGCGCTTTTCAAAGGGCAGTGGTTGATCGTGCCAGTAACAAAGTAAGACAGAGATCCCATGATAGACCAACCCATCCCCCCTGCCAGCGACCAGAAATGGGATATGATCATCCAGCCCCAGCGCAGTCTCTTCGACCTGCGCCTGGGGGAACTATGGAAGTATCGTGACCTGGTGCTGCTCTTCGTGCGGCGCGACTTTGTGGCCGTCTACAAGCAGACCATCCTGGGGCCGCTCTGGTACCTGATCCAGCCGCTGCTGACCACCATCACCTTTACGTTCATCTTTGGCCAGATTGCTTCCCTGCCCACTGACGGCCTGCCGCAGTTTCTGTTCTATATGTCCGGCACGGTGGTCTGGTCTTACTTCTCCGCCTGCCTGACCAAGACCAGCGAGACCTTCATACAAAATGCCCACCTGTTCGGCAAGGTTTATTTCCCGCGCATGGCCGTGCCGGTCTCCATCCTCATCTCCAACCTGATCACGTTCCTGATCCAATTCGTCCTGTTCCTGCTTTTTGTCCTTTATTTCCTCCTGCGCGGCACATCCATCCAGTTCAATGGATTGTGGATTGCCCTATCGCCCCTCCTGATCTTGATGATGGCCGGGCTGGGACTGGGCTTTGGGGTCATCATTTCCTCGCTGACCACCAAATATCGCGACCTGCGCTTCCTGGTGCAGTTTGGCGTGCAATTGTTGATGTATGCCACGCCGGTCATTTATCCGGTCTCAGCCATCCCGCAGCGCTTCCAATGGATCATCCTGGCCAACCCGATGACACCCATCCTGGAAGCCTTCCGCTACGCCTTCCTGGGCGCGGGCACAGTGAACCTGGGCGGCCTGCTGTATAGTTTCGGCTTTATGCTGGCGGTGGTGTTTCTGGGGAGTGTGATCTTCAACCGGGTCGAGCAGACTTTCATGGACACGGTGTAATGAGCAAAAATTTCGCCCTGATCGGGGCCGGTGGTTACATTGCCCCCCGCCACCTGAAAGCGATCCGTGATACAGGCAACCAGCTGGTGGCAGCGGTCGATCCGAAAGACTCGGTCGGAATTCTGGACCAGTTCTCCTACGAGGTCAGGTTCTTCACCGAGATCGAGCGCTTCGATCGTCATCTTGAAAAACTGCGCCGGACATCAGAACAGGAAAAGGTTCATATCGTATCCATCTGTTCTCCGAATTACCTGCACGACGCCCACTGCCGCTTGGCGATGCGTGTGGGGGCGGATGTCATCTGCGAGAAACCCCTGGTCATCAATCCATGGAATTTGGACGCCTTGCAGGAAATCGAGGCGGAGACTCACTGCAAGGTCAACACGGTTTTACAGTTACGTGTCCATCCGGAGTTGCTCGGGCTTAAGGAGCGCTTGGGTCAGGAAAGCCCCGGAACCCGGCACGAGGTCGTCCTCAGTTACATCACCAGCCGCGGCAATTGGTATCATGTTTCCTGGAAAGGACAGCCGGAGAAATCCGGCGGGATCACGACAAATATTGGCATTCACTTTTTCGATTTACTGTTATGGTTTTTTGGACCAGCAGGGGATGTAAGACTCCACCAAGCGGATGATAAACGCATGGCGGGTTTAATCGAATTGGAAAAAGCCCGCGTCCGCTGGTTTCTTTCCGTCGATCGTGAGGATTTACCCGAGGCTGCCCGCAAGGCCAATAAAACCACCTTCCGTTCGATTACAGTGGATGGGCAGGAAGTTGAGTTTTCCGAAGGCTTTGCTGACCTGCATACGCGTGTCTATGAACACACTCTGGCAGGAAATGGTTTTGGGATTGATGACGCCCGTCCCTCGATCGAGTTGACCTATCGTATTCGCCAGGCAGAAATTTCCGCCCCTGCCGGCCAGGCTCACCCATTCTTGACAAAATGACCCACTCAACCTCTTATTTTGTACATTCCTCCAGTTATGTTGACGAACCTTGCACCATCGGCGAGGGGACGCGCATCTGGCATTTCTGCCATATCATGCCGAACGTTAAAATTGGCCGGAACTGCTCGCTGGGCCAGAATGTGATGGTTGCCAGCGATGTGGTGATCGGCGACAATGTCAAAATCCAGAACAATGTTTCGCTCTACACCGGCGTGATCATCGAGGAGGATGTCTTCCTTGGCCCCTCTTGTGTCTTCACGAACGTCCTCAACCCGCGTTCGCAGATCAACCGCAAATCCGAATACCAGCCCACGCTTGTCCGGCGCGGGGCCAGTATCGGGGCAAATGCCACCATCATATGCGGCACAACGATTGGCCAGTACGCCTTCGTTGGCGCTGGAGCGGTCGTGCGCGGCGATGTGCCGGACTACGCACTGATGCTGGGCGTGCCGGCCAGGCAAAAAGGCTGGATGAGCCGCCACGGCCATCGCCTGCCTGAACCGGATGCACAGGGGATCATGCGCTGCCCGCAGAGCAGATGGCGCTACCGCGCAGAGGCCGGAGTCCTGCGCTGCCTGGATTGGCCCGAAGACAAGCCTTTGACTGGATGACCCCATGACAACCCCAATCACTGTCCCTTTCCTCGACCTGAAAGCCCAGTATGCTTCGATCCGCCCGGAAGTCCAGGCAGCCATCGAGCGCGTCATGGAGTCGCAGTATTTCATCCTCGGTCCCGAGGTGGAAGCACTGGAGAAGGAAATAGCCGGCTATTCACAGTGCCAGTTTGGGATCGGGGTTTCTTCCGGAACAGATGCCCTGCTGGTCTCCCTGATGGCCCTGGATATCAAGCCCGGGGATGAGGTCATCACAACGCCTTATTCCTTCTTTTCCACTGCCGGTTCCATCGTCCGCCTGGGGGCACGCCCGGTCTTCGTGGATATCGACCTCGACACCCTGAACATGGATGCCGGCCGGGTGGAAGCCGCCGTCACGGAACGGACGCGCGCCATCCTGCCGGTCCATCTGGCCGGGCAGATGGCAGACATGGATGGGGTCATGGAGGTTGCCAGGCGGCACAACCTGTATGTGATCGAGGATGCCTGCCAGGCGCTGGGGGCAGACCATCACGGCCGCCGGGCGGGTTCCATCGGTCACCTGGGCTGCTTCTCATTCTTCCCGTCCAAGAACCTGGGCGGCGCCGGGGACAGCGGCATGGTCGTCAGCAATGACCCGGCCCTGGCCGACCGGGTGACACTCCTGCGCAATCACGGCCACCGGCCCAAATATTACAATCAGGCAGTCGGCGGCAACTTTCGCATGGATGCCCTGCAGGCCGCCATCCTGCACGCCAAGTTCAAATACCTCGAAGGCTGGACCACAGCCCGCCAGCGCAATGCCGCCCTGTACCGGAAATTGTTCACCGAAGCCGGGCTGGCAAGCGAAGAACCCGCCCTGCGCGAGAGCAGGCCGGTGGTGTTATCCCGGGAGGCGGGCTGGGGCCGGCATATCTACCACCTTTTCCAACTGAGGGTACAAAACCGCTCTGCCCTGATGGAATTCCTCAAGGGGCAGGGGGTTGCTTCTGAGATTTATTACCCTGTCCCCCTACATTTACAAGCCTGTTTCAAAGATATGGGGTATACCGCCGGCAGCCTGCCAAACGCCGAGCGCGCCGCAAATGAGACTCTGGCCGTGCCGGTCTACCCCGAACTGAGCGAAGCCCAGGTCTGCTATGTGGTGGATACGTTCGCACGCTTTTATGCAAACCGGTGAATTTTAAAGCGTACCGATCACAGGTTTTATGATTGTTGTGCACAAAACAGACGAGTGCCACTGAGAAGGTTTTTTTGAAAGTGAATTTCACACATAGCAACAGACCCCTGCCCTATCATTTACTGGCTATTTCAATATTCAGGGTTATGTCTTTGTATGCCTATAATATCGAACAGGTTGCTTTTGCGAGTACCCTGCGGGCATATGCATTTTTTTTGATTGCTGCCGTAATTTTATTCGTAATCGCATTTGTGACGATTCGAAGGCTGCATCTTGCAGCAATGTTTGTCTCTTTTGGCTTTTTACTGTCCCATCTATTGGTACCGTTACAAACATTCCTTACTGGGCACGGGATGGAGGATATTAGCCGTGCAAGATACTTGCTTCCATTATTCGCTTTCATTTTTGTGGGAGGCATTGGATGGGGGATACGAAAAATTAAGAACCCTGAAGTTTGGGCCAATACAATTAATGTCATGGCCCTTTCGGCCTTGATTTTTCCGTTGTTCCTAATTGGTCGCCATGTTGGCAGCCTCATCACTTCAACCAACACACGGCAAGTAGCCAATCCAAAAGATACATCCGTTTTGGCTACTGTGGATAGATCAAAAAAACTTCCTGATATCTACTTAATTGTGTTGGACACGCATGGAAGCTCAGATGACACTAAGTAGTCAGCTGAATGTATTTATACAAACGTGATAAACTGGAGGCATGCCA
>CAYLXB010000062.1:0-19782 GCA_964387495.1 uncultured Anaerolineaceae bacterium | reverse complement strand
AGAGGCTTTTAACCTGCTCATCTCGACAAACTCGCTTTCTTGAGAACGCCATATAATTGGGCTTGCCCTCTCTACAAAATTTACGCATCAGCGGGTATAATCAGCCCGCCAATTACGGGAACGTGCCCCCCGCAGGGCACGGGGACGTGCTGGAACTGGCAGACAGGCATGACTTAGGATCATGTGCCGCAAGGCGTACGGGTTCGATTCCCGTCGTCCCCACAGAAAAAATCTAACTTTGCACCTGCAAGAAGGAATGAGAACTTGAAAATTACACAAGCCCCCCTCGCAGATCACCAGGTTGAACTGACGATCGAAATCGAAACCGACCAGATGGAATCCGCCAAGCGCCGCGCCGCCCGCAAACTCTCCGAACGCGGCAAAATCCCCGGCTTCCGCCCTGGGAAGGCCCCCTACGATGTCATCCGTCGCAGTTACGGTGACGAAGCCATCCTCGAGCAGGCCATTGACCTGCTGGTGGATGAGGTCTACCCCCAGGCGTTGGAGCAGGAAAAGATCGATCCGGCCGCACCGGGCTCACTGGAAAAGATCGAAAGCATGGACCCGGCAAAATTCATCTTCCGCATCCCGCTTCAGCCGGTGGTCGAACTGGGCGACTACAAGTCCATCCGCCAGCCGTATGAATTCGTCCCGCCCGCTGATGACAAGGTGGAAGCCTCCATCGAGGAAATGCGCCGCATGTACGGCTCCACCCAGGCCGTCGAGCGCCCCATCCAGCAGGAAGATTTCGTCCTGATCGACCTGCGCGGCGAGAAGGCCAAACCGAAGGAAGGCGAAGAAGCCCTGGTGGTCGAGCGCAATGGACATGCCGTCTACATCGCCCCGGAACCGCGCGAGAACGAATTCCCCTACCAAGGGTTCGGGCACGAATTGATCGGCCTCAAAGCCGGCGACCGGAAGACCATCACCCACAAATTCGCCAAGGATGTCGAGGATGAGAGCCTGCGCGGCCTGACGGTCAAGTACGAGGTCGAGATCAAGTCGGTGCGCGGCATGCAGCTCCCCGATCTGGATGACGAGTTCGCCAAAAAGACCGGCGCCGGCCAGACCCTGGCAGAAATGCGCGAGAACGTGCGCCAGAACCTGGAAGTGCAGAGCAAGGCCGATTATGACGACGAGTATTACAGCGCCCTGATCGACAAGATCAAGGCCTGCACCGCCATCAAGTACCCGCCCCAGGTACTGGAACACGAGTCCGAACACGTTCTGGAAGACCTGAAGGACCGCCTGGCCCAGCAGGGCATGGAGTTCGAAGCCTTCCTCAAGGTTCGCCAGATGGACCAGGAGAAATTCGTGGAAGAGGAAGTGCGCCCGGTGGCCATCCGCCGCCTGGAACGCCGCCTGATCCTGGACGAACTGATTCGCGCCGAACAGATCGAGATCGATCGGGAAGCGTTGAACACGGAGTTCAACCAGACCTGGGCCGCCCTGGCCGCGACCAACGAGGAGTTCAACAAAGCCACCAAGGGCGGCACCAAAGGCTCAGACCGGCTGGTCAGCGCCGTGACCATGGACGCGGCCACCCGCCTCATCACCCGCCAGGTGCTGGAGCGCATCAAGAGCATCGCCACGGACGAAGCCGCCCCCAAGGCCAAAAAGAGCTCAAAGAAAACCGCCAAAGCGGAGACCCCGGCCGAGGCAGAGCCTGCCCCTGCAGATCAGCCAGCCGAGGCCGCACCCAAGAAAAAGCGCGCCGCCCCCAAGAAATCCGAATAGGAAACCCGGGTAGTGACGACTTGGTCGTCACTACCTTTTTATGATGGCGAATTAACGTAATTCCAACAATAAAAGGGTATCATTCTCGCAATCAATCTAGGAGAAACTCAATGATTCCTGACTTCAAAAACCTGATCCCAATGGTCATCGAATCTTCCGGACGCGGCGAGCGCGCCTTCGATATCTACTCGCTCCTCCTCCGGGAACGCATCATCTTCCTCGGCACCCCCATCGATGACCAGGTGGCCAATGTCATTGTAGCCCAGCTGCTCTACCTGAACCACGAAGACCCGGACAAGGAAATCCAGATGTACATCAATTCGCCGGGCGGCGTGATCTACTCCGGTCTGGCCATCTACGACACCATGCAGATGGTCTCCAACCCCATCAGCACCGTGGCCGTCGGTGTGACCGCCTCCTTCGGCACCGTCCTGCTGGCCGCCGGCACCCGGGGACGCCGCTTTGCCCTCCCCCATGCCACCATTCACATGCACCAGCCCCTCGGCGGCGCCCAGGGCCAGGCCACCGATATCGAGATCCAGGCCAAGCAGATCCTGCTCCTGAAACAACGCCTCAACCAGATCATGGCCAAACACACCGGCCAGGCCATCGAGATGATCGAGCGCGACACCGACCGCGACTTCTACCTCGAAGCCCGGCAAGCCGTGGAATACGGCCTCGTCGACCAGGTCCTCGAAGCCCCCGAGAAGAAGTAACCCCCACACCACCCCATCAATCCCACAGGCGGAGCCTCCACGGCCCGCCTGTGCGCGTATATGCAAGCGCTTAGTCGGCGCCCTCTGGCGCCACACCCGCCATGGGTCGCGTAACACCTTGCTATATCTCACAAACACCCCCTTGTGCGCGTATAATTGGGAGACGAAATTTTATTCGCCCATCAGGCCAGAACAGGAGTACAGCCATGATCCAACCATCCACTTTTTCCATCGTCGCCTGCGACCTGCAGGCACGCGCCTGGGGGGTGGCCGTGGCCTCCAAGTTCCCTGCCGTCGGCGCGGTCGTCCCCTCCGCCCAGGCTGAGATTGGCGCCGTCGCCACCCAGGCCTTCTCCAACACCTCCTTCGGGCCGCGCGGCCTCGCTCTCATGGCCTCCGGGCTTTCCGCCCCCGAGACCCTCGCCCGCCTGCTCGAAGAGGACACCTCCCGCGAGACGCGCCAACTGGGTCTGGTTGACGCCCGCGGCAAAGCCGTCTCATACACAGGAGAAAAATGCTTCAACTGGGCCGGCGGCCTGAGCGGCCCGGGCTATGCCATCCAGGGCAACATCCTCGCCGGCGAGGCCGTGGTCCAGGCCATGCAGCAGGCCTTCCTCGAAACCCGGGGCGACCTGCCCGCCCGCATGTACGCCGCCCTGGTCGCCGGTGACCGGGCCGGCGGTGACCGCCGCGGCCGCCAGAGCGCCGCCCTGGTCGCCGTCAAACCCAGGGGCGGCTATGGCGGCTACCTCGACCGCTGGATGGACTACCGCATCGACGACCACCCCAACCCCGTCCCCGAACTCGGCAAACTCATCGAACTCCACCACCTCTATTTCAGCCAGAGCCCCGAAGCCGAGCGCGTGAAACTCGAGGGCGAACCCCTGCGGCAGCTCCAGGCCGTCATGGCCCGACTTGGCTACTACCAGGGCGAACTGCACGGCCGCTATGACCCCGCCAGCATGGCCGCCGTGCGCGCCTTCACCGGCAACGAAAACTTCGAAGACCGCTGCAGCCCCGAGGCCGGCTGGATCGACCCGCCCGTGCTCGCATACCTCCTCGAAAAGTTCGCCGGATAAGGGCCGCCCATGCCGCAAAAGACTGACTTCATCCAGGAGATCAAAGGGCTTATCCTCGACATGGACGGCGTCCTCTGGCGGGACAGGGAGCCGATCGGCAACCTGCCGGCCATCTTCGCCCGCCTGCAGGCCCTCGGCCTCCAGGTCATGCTCGCGACCAACAACGCCACCCGCACCCCCGCCCAGCACCTGGAAAAACTGCGCGGCTTCGGGGTGGAACTGGAAGAACACCAGGTGGTCAACTCCGCCATGGCCACGGCCTACCTCCTCCTCCGGCGCTTCCCCCAGGGCGGGCAGATCTACGTCATCGGCGAGGACGGCATCCGCACCGCCCTCCAGGAAAGCGGCTTCGAACTGCCCGAACAGGTGGAACTGGCCCGCCCGCCCCTGGCGGTGGTGGTCGGCATGGACCGGCAGATCACGTACGAGAAACTGAGCCTCGCCACACTCCTGATTCGGGCCGGTGTCCCCTTCTACGCCACCAACCCCGACCGCACCTTCCCCACCCCCATCGGCCTCGTCCCCGGCGCCGGAGCCATCGTCGCCGCTGTCATTGCCGCCGCCGGCCAGGAACCGATTTGGGCCGGCAAACCCGAACCTGCCCTGATGCACCTGTGTCTCGAACGCATGCACCTCAGCCCCCGCGAGACCCTCGTGGTCGGCGACCGCCTCGAGACCGACATCGCCGGCGGGCAGGCCGCCTCCTGCCGCACCGCTCTCGTCCTCAGCGGAGCCAGCACCCGCGCCCAGGCCGAATCCTGGCACCCCCCCGCCGACCTCCTGGCCCGCGACCTGGCAGCCCTCGTGGCAAAGTTCTAACCCCATTGTCATTGCGAAGCGGCATTCGCCCGCTGAAGCAATCTCTCCCACTGTCATTCCTCCCCCCATACCAAAAAACAGCGGGCCGGCGGAACAACACCCGCCGGCCCGCATCCTCTCCCGCAGCCCCCTGCAGGGCCATACATCCTTACGGCGTCGCCGTCGGCGTCTCAGTCGGCTCCGGCGTCTCCGTCGCCTCCTCGGTGCTGGCAGCCGTCGGCCCCGAAACCTGGATCACAGCCGACAGCCAGGTCCCAAAAGCCTCGCCCTTGTCATTGAACAGGCGCCAGTTGCTGGTCAGGCTCCCGGACTTGGCAGGAGCCGTCAACTCGACCGACACCTCTGCCTGCCCGCCCGGCTCCACGCTCTTCCCGATCGGCGTCATCGCCCCCCCCATCGCCTCGCCAAACCCAAAACCGATCTTGTAAGTCGCCGTCCACGTGCAGGTGCCGGTATTCGAAACCAGCCACGTCTTCGTAAATTTCTGGCCGGGATTCATGCTGGTCCCATCCGGGATGGTCACATCCTTGATGTAAGCCGAATTGTCACACGTGGAAACCGGTGCCGCCGGGACGGTGGAAACCGAGGCCGGCGTGGGGGGCGGCAGCATCGTATTCGTGGGCGAGGGGGTGAAGGTGGCCGTAGGCATCGCCAGGGCCGTGGACGTCTGCCCCGCCAGCACCGTCTGCACGGCGCCGGTCTGGATCGCGCCCACATCCACCAGGGTGGGAGTGACCTCCGCCTCCTTCGGACCACACGCCGCCAGCAGCAGCGTGGCCAGGAGCACGAGGCCCACAAGTGGGGTTGTCTTGCAAAGTTTCATTTTTACCTCCGAACGGCTTATTATATACCATGCCCGCCCGTGTTAGAATCACTCCCAAGGACCACCATGTCACCAACAACCGCACCCCCGCCGCCCCTCATCCACGACCTCGACCTGCCAGGCCTCACAGCCCGCATCCAGGCCTGGGGCGAACCGGAATACCGGGCCAGGCAGCTCTGGCAGGGGCTGTACTGCCAGTTGTGGAACGCCCCCGGGCAGTTCAGCCAGCTCCCCGCCGGCCTGCGGGCACGGCTGGCGGAGAGTTTCTGTTTCGAGCCGCTGCAGGCGGTGAAGCGTCTGGCCTCCAGGGACGGGCTGACGGTCAAGACGCTGTTCCAACTGCGCGACGGGCGGGCGATCGAGGCGGTGCTGATGCGCTACGAGAAACGCAACACGCTCTGCATCTCCACCCAGGCCGGCTGCGCCATGGGCTGCGTCTTCTGCGCGACAGGGCAGATGGGTTTCAAGCGCCATCTTTCGAGCGGGGAGATCGCCGCCCAGGTGCTGTATTACGCCCGGCTGCTGCAGGCGGAGAACAAAAGCGTGACGAACGTGGTCATCATGGGGATGGGCGAGCCTTTTCATAACTACGAGAATACAATGGCAGCCATTGACCGCCTGAACGACCCGCAGGGGTTCGATTTCGGGGCGCGGCGCTTCACGCTCTCGACGGTGGGGCTGGTCCCGTTCATCCGGCGCTTTGGGAGCGAGAAGCGCCAGGTCAACCTGGCGGTCTCCCTGCACGCCGCGGAGGACGGGCTGCGGAGCAGTATGCTGCCGGTCAACAAGACGTACCCGGTCGAGGAGGTGCTGGCGGCCTGCCGGGAGTACGTCCAGCAGACGGGGCGGCGGGTCAGTTTCGAGTGGGCCCTGATCCACGGGGTGAACGATACGCCGGAGCAGGCCAGGCTGCTGGCCGCGAAGCTCAAGGGGCTGCTGTGCCACGTGAATGCCATCCCGCTCAACCCGACCAACGGCTACCAGGGGCAGCCAACCAGCCGGGAACGGGCCGAACGCTTCAGGGAGACGCTGGAGCAGGCCGGGGTGCCGTGCACGATCCGCCTGCGGCGGGGGGTCGAGATCCAGGCGGGGTGCGGGCAGCTGGCGAGTTTGGAGGAGTAGAGTTCGGTAGAGGTGCGGCGTATTCCCAAAATGCGCCACACTTCCAAGTACTTTTGACGAAACACGAGAAAGATACTGTATAATTCATCCATGGCAACCTCAATCATGATGGCTACATTGGGGAGCAAAGCCCAACTGATCACACTGGCCCTCGATTGCCTGCATCAGCAGGGGGAAGCTCCGCAAGAAATCGTCATTTTTCACACCCATCGCCAGAGGCCCGAAACGGCCATCGCCCTCGAACGACTGCAACAGGAAGCAGCCAGCCTGCCGCCCTTGCGGAGCATCGAACTATGCAGCCCGCACGGAACCCTCGCCGACGTGACCCAGCCCGAAGAAGTTGACTGCGCCTTCCGCCAGATGTACGCAGCCGTGCGCGCCGCCAAGCTGGACGACCGGAGCCTCCATCTCCTCATCGCCGGGGGCCGGCGCACCCTGACCGTCTTTGGGATGGCCATCGGCCAGATGCTCTTCGACGACCGCGACCACCTCTGGCACCTTGCCTCCCACCCCGCCCTCGAAGCCTCCGCCGCCCTCCACGCCCGCCCCGGCGAATGGGCCCGCCTGATCCCCATTCCCGTCATCCCCTGGGGACGCCTCTCCCCGGCCTTCAACCTGCTCTACAGCGTGGATGACCCCATGCTGGCGGCAGAACAACTTCAAAAAGTCCGCCTGCGGGAGCAGTGGGACACCGCCCGCATCTTCGTCCTGACCCGCCTGACCGCAGCCGAAAAGAACGTCGCCGCCCTGCTCGTCCGGGAAGGCCTGAGCCAGGCTGCCATCGCCGAAAGGCTGTCCCTCTCCCCCCGCACCGTCGAACAGCACCTGCGGGCCGCCTACCGCAAGGCCGCCGACCACTGGGAGCTGGAAGATGTCAACCAGACCCACCTGGTCCGCCTGCTGGGTCTGTTCTTCTCGACCTATATACCGTTCGAACCCGGAACCTGAAGGCCCGCCAGCGCGCCCTCGGGTTCTTTCGAAAATTACGGGATTTCCCGCATGACGAACATCCCCCCGGGATGTATACTCCGGCCATCTTCGGCAGGGAGGGACCAGCAGGGGGGAGTCCGAAGAAGCTCTTTCGAGAGGAGGCTGCATGGAAGAAAAAATTTTACAGGCCGCCCTGGCAGGCTTGCTGCATGATGTGGGGAAAATCGAACAGCGGGCCCAGGTTGTACCGCGCAAAGCCGCTCCCGGCTTCGAAGGCGAAGGTCTGCCCGCCCACGCCAGCTATTCGGCTTATTTTGTGCAAACGTATGTGCCAGAGAAATACCGCCCGGCGGCGCTGGCCGGAGCTTACCACCATGCCCCGGAAAGGTCACCCGCCCAGGAGAAATCCTTGAGCAAACTGGTGGCGCTGGCCGATAAACTCAGCGCCGGTGAACGCGTCGACCCCGCTCAAAACGAGCGCCCGCCGCGCCAGATGATCTCGATCTTCGACCGCGTGGCACTCGCCGCCCCCCGCCGGGAGAAGGATTGGCATTTCCTGCCTCTGCGCCCGCTGGCGTTGGAGGAAGAGGCGCTCTTTCCGGGTCCGCCCACGGACAAGGACAGCGAAGGAGAAGGCTACCAGGCCCTGCTGGACACTTTGAGCGCCGCAGCCAGACAGGACACCGGCGACCTGGAATCCTACGTGGAAAACCTGCTCGGCGCCCTGCAGAGAGCCGCCTGGTGCGTGCCTTCGGCCTATTACTACGCCGCGCCGGATGTCTCGCTCTACGACCACAGCCGCATGACCGCCGCCCTGGCCGCCTGCATGTCCGGCATGTCCGAAGATGAAGTGGACTCCCTATTGCTGGCAGTTCGCGAGGCTTTTAACGGCAACAAAAAGTCGCTCCCCGAGACCCCCATCGCCTTGCTGATCGGCGGGGACGTGTCCGGCATTCAGAAATTTATCTATACCATTTCCAGCAAAATGGCAGCCAAGACTTTACGCGGGCGTTCGTTTTACCTGCAACTATTGACCGAAGCCGTACTGCGCTTTGTACTGCGCGAGCTGGGGCTACCCTACACCAATGTGATCTACTCCGGTGGCGGGCATTTCTTCCTGCTTGCGCCGCTGGAGGCAAAAGAGAAATTACCGGAAATCCGCCGAAAGGTGACGGAGAAAATGCTTGCCCATCACGGCACGGCCATCTACCTGGCACTGGGCAGCACCGAAGTCCCTGCCAGCGGGTTTCAGGCAGGCATATTCCCTGAGCACTGGGGGCAGATGCATGCCGACCTAGGGCGCGCCAAGCAACGCCGTTACACCGAATTGGGCGATGAGATACACTCCAGGGTGTTTGCCGTGCCTGAATACGGTGGGAATCCCGACGATACCTGCTTCGTATGCGGTGAAGATGCACGTCAAACCGACCGGTTTGAAGATTATGATGAGCGCCAGGCGCGCATTTGCAGCCGGTGTGATTCGTTTGCAACCCGGATCGGCAGCCAGCTACCCCAGGCCCGCTTGGTGGCGCTGGGCTGGGGAGAACCAAAGGATGCCGGTACGGCGACGGCCTTCGATACACTGCGTGCATTTGGCATGCAGGTGCAGTTTCTTGAAAACGCCAGCGACAGGATTGATCTGCAAGGCGCAGAGCGCGTTACGTTCTGGGCGCTGGGCAACCCGGATGATGGGTTTCCCAAAACCGCCCTGCCCTCAGCCTGCCTGCTTCGCTATACCGTTAATGCCGTTCCCCCCATGACCTTCGACGAACTGCAGGAGCAGGTTGAAGGCGGCTTCCTCCGATTAGGCGTACTGCGCATGGATGTGGACAACCTGGGCGATATTTTCAAGAAGGGATTGGCCGGGTATGCCACGCTGGCCCGCCTGTCCACCCTGAGCCTGCATCTGTCGCTGTTCTTCGAGGGCTGGGTCAAGCAGATTTGCGAAACGGAATCCTTCAAAGACAAGATCTACGCCGTCTATGCAGGCGGGGACGATGTCTTTCTGCTCGGCCCGTGGGATATCATGCCCGGTCTGGCACGCCAGATCGTGGCGGATTTTGCTGAATACACCGGTCAAAATCCCGACCTGCACATCAGCGCCGGCCTGAGCTTCATTGACGGCAAATATCCCATTTACCAGGCGGCGGAGGATGCCGAAGGCGCGCTAAGCGCTGCAAAGCACGACGGAAAGAACGCTTTCAGTTTCATCGGCAACGTTTGGACATGGGCACAATTTGAGCAAGTCAAGGATAAATTCGAACAGGTCTGCCGGATCGTGAGGCCAAAAGACAAGGACGGCCTGGGCGGCCCGCAGGCGGTCATCAAAAACCTGCGCGACCTGGCCGAGCAAAAGGCCCAGAAAAAAGTCAACGGCAAGGAAGTCTGGGGACCCTGGCAGTGGCGCGGCGCCTACCTGCTCAAACGCATGGAAGAACGTGAGGCCAAAGGCCGCCCGGAACTCGCCGCGGCCATCCAGCACCTGCGTGAATGTCTGGATGCGAACAACTACAAAGATTTAGACCAATGGGGCGCAGCAGCCCGCTGGGCGCAGCTGCACACCCGCAAGAAAAACGCAAAGGAGAGTGAAATATGACCGACATTGTTGCAGTAATGACCAATGACCCGACGGGCGAAGAGATGGTCACATTTGCCCGGCAGACCGCGAAAACACTGGTCGGCAACAACCTGACACGTGCGCAAATTCGCGGCATTTTCACCGAAGTGCGCAAGATCGAAACGATGTGGGAAGACCCCAAGAAAAAAGAGACGGCCATGCGGCGCTTGAATATGCTCAAGCCGAAACTGGACTACCAGACCGCGCGCAGCGAAACTGTCAAGGTGCTGCGGGATGTCCTGAGTGCGGCCATTGATGAGGTGAACAAAGCCTCCAATGGCGCCGAGCGTGACAACCGCTTCCACCGCTTCATGGACCTGTTCGAGGCCATCCTGGCCTATCACCGCGCCGAAGGCGGTAGAAACTAACTCCGGAGGATATCGAAATGACTGACATAAATCTCTATGGTCGTGTGTTCATCCGCGCCAACATCGAAGCCCTCACCGGCTTGCACATTGGCGGTTCCGGGACCGGGCTGGAAATTGGCGGGGTGGACAAGGCCGTCATTCGCAATCCGATTGACAAGCGTCCCTATATCCCCGGTTCCAGCCTGCGCGGTAAGATGCGCTCGCAGACCGAAAAAGTCCTGGGCCTGAAACAAAACAACCGCATCGGCCAGGTCACCATCCATACCTGCCGGAATGAGGCCGATTACAAGGCAGATGGCGGGTGCGTGGTCTGCCATGTCTTCGGTGTCCCCGCAGAGATCGGCTATTCCGGCCCCACCCGCCTGCTCGTGCGCGACGTTTCCCTGACCGATGAAAGCGCCGAGGAAATGGACAGGGCCAACACCGAACTGCGCTACGCTGAGATCAAAACCGAGGTCGCGATTGACCGCGTCACCAGCGCCGCCACGCCCCGCTCCCTTGAACGTGTCCCCGCCGGCGCCGTCTTTGGTCCCGCCGAATTGGTCTTCGGGATCTATGAACCCGCCGATTACCAGCGCTTGAAAGTAGTGATCGATGCCATGCAGTTGGTCGAAGATGACTACCTGGGCGGGGCCGGTTCGCGCGGCTCGGGCAAGGTATGCTTTACCGGGATCACAGTCGTTGCCCGCCAGCGGGAGGATTATTCCACGGAGATCCCCATCGGTGAATACACCAGCGTGCAGGCCCTGGCAAACGATTTCGAGCGGATCAAAGGAAAACTGGCACAGGAAATCAAGGCAGGGTAGGCCCATGCAACTCGAAGCCTGGAAGATAAGCAGTGCAGGCGCCGGTTTCCATTTCGGCCAGCATGGTTTGGGACAGGAAGAAACCGCCCGGGCCATGCCCTCGGATGGTCTCTTCGCCGCGCTGATCAACCGCCTGGCAGCCAGCGAGGGTGCGCAGGCGGTCGAAAAGTTCATGCAGCCGTTCCAGTCCAGCAGTCCGCCATTTGCGCTCTCCTCCACTTTCCCCTTTGCCGGGGAGGTGCTTTTCCTGCCGGTGCCGCTGCGGGCCGTCCATGACACCGCCGCAGAGACCGGCGCAAAAGAGTTCAAAAGGGTGCAGTATGTCTCCGCAGGGTTGTTCCGGCGCCTGATCGCAGGAGAGACACTTAAAACCGTCAGCCCGCAGGCCGAGAAGAAATACATGGACGGGCGCCTCTGGATCGCAAAGGACGAAGAAACCCTGCTGCCCGCCGCCATCCGCAGCGGTATGCGGATCTGGAATGTCGAAACCCGCCCGCGCGTCACCCTTGGGCGCAGCGGTCAAAACTCATCCATTTACTTTACCGGGCGTGTCACGTATGCGCCGGGCTGTGGACTCTGGCTGGCTGTCTACTGGCACACGCCGGATGCCGGCTTGCAGGCCAGGGTGCAACAGCTCTTTGCAGAGTTGGGCGATGCCGGCCTGGGGGCTGAACGCAGCACCGGGTTTGGCGTTTGCCGGTTCGACCCTGCCGGCCGGCTGGAAATGCCGGATGCCGGCGGCAAGCCCTGGGTCAGCCTGAGCCGTTACCTGCCTCAGCCTGCCGAAAGCGCGGCCCTGCAGTGGGAACACGCCGCCTACCGGCTGGTGAATGTAGGCGGCTGGCTGGATTCTCCCGTCCGCCGCGGCCAGCGCCGCCGGGCAGTCAACCTGCTCGAAGAAGGCGCCACCCTTGGCGCACTGCCAAATCCCATCCCCGGCGCGGTGGTGGATGTCCGTCCCAGTTACCGGACGAACGAAGATCCCCTCGGGCATCCCGTCTGGCGCTCCGGCCTGGCCCTGGCAGTTGGTTGGGAAGGAGGCCGTTCATGACTGTTTATAAGGTGACAATCCGCACACTCTGCCCCCTGCACATCGGCGATGGGGATGAGTTGAAGCAGGATTTCGATTTCGTTGCCTACAACAACCACACCTGGCGCCTGAACGAAGATGCCGTTCTCACCGCAAAGCAGGCCAGCCTGCAGCCAGACCGCGCCGGGCGCTATCCCCTGCCCGGAAAACTGCTCACCGATGCCGATTTCGGCAACGATGCTTTTTTTCGCTATGTCTTGCGGGGCGTACCCCGCTCATCCAAAACAGACGCCCGTGTCAGATCGTTTATCAAGGACATCTGCGACCGGCCCTACATCCCCGGATCGTCGCTCAAAGGCGCCCTGCGCACGGCCCTGGCCTGGACAGGTTGGAAGGAAGTCCAACCTGACTTGAATGCCATCGGACCCAGGCGTTCATGGGCCGGGCAGCCGCTGGAACGCAAGATGTTTGGCGCCAACCCCAACCTGGATTTGATGCGCGCCGTGCACGTGGCAGACCTGTTCGGTCCGCAGCAGGCGGGCGGCAGCCTGATGTTGGTCAATGCCCAGGTACTAACCAAAAAGAGCGCCGGTTCCCCCATCGAACTGGAAGCCATCCCCGGGGATGTGACCTTCACGGGTTCGCTGACCGTGGACGAGACCCTGTTCAGTTCCCAGGCGGAGCCTATCCTGCATTTTGGCAGCCGCCGGCACTGGCTGGATGAAATGCTCAAGCGCACGCAGGCCCACAGCCTGGCGCGCATCCAGGAACTGGCAGACTGGTTCGAGCATGCCGAGGGAACAGGGGCCATCGCCGCCTTCTACCGCGACCTTGCCCGGGCCGGGCTGGATTCCAACCAGGCCCTGGTCCAGGTTGGCTGGGGGACGGGCTGGGACGGAAAGACTTTCTGGACGCACCTGCAGAAAGATAAGCGCTGCTTCGAGCAGATTATCCAGCAGTTCCGCCTGCACAAGGCCGGACACAACAGCCCGCCGCGCCGGGAGGGCGATCCTTTCCCCCGCTCAAAGCGCGCCATCATGCGCATCAAAGACGGCGTGGCCCGCCCCGCCGCTCCCCTGGGCTGGGCCTTGCTGATTTTGGAGAAACAATGAAAGTCATCAGTTTTTTGGGCACAGGCGCTTATAAACCAACCACCTACACTTGGGGCGGCCAGGAATGCACCACCCGTTTTTTTCCGGTGGCCATGGCGCACTTCATCCAGCCCGAACAACTCTTGGTTTGTGTCACCCCCACCGTTGCCGGGCATACCAATCTGTCAGAGATGGGCGCAGACCTGGATGCGGCCGGCGTTTCCTGGCAACCAGTCCACATTCCCGAAGGCCACAGCGAGACCGACCTGTGGTCTATTTTCAATGCCCTGACCGGCGTTGTCGAGCAGGGCGAACAGGTCATCATCGACGTAACCCACTCATTCCGCTCCCTGCCGTTCCTGGCCTTCCTGGCAGTGGCTTACCTGCGCACAGCCAAGCAGGTACAGGTACAGCGCGTGCTGTACGGCGCTTGGGAAGCGCGCCAACCGCAATCTGAACCGCCCGCATCCACCGACCGCGCCCCCGTTTTTGATCTGACGCCTTTTGTTGGCCTGCTTGACTGGACAAATGCCACCGGTCATTTCACAGAGACGGGTGAAAGCGCCGCCCTGGCCGACCTGCTGCGCCGGGGCATGCCCAGCGGTCCGCAAATGGGCCAGGATTTGGAAATGCGCGATCTGGGGAAAAAGTTGAAGAACGCCGCCGACAGCCTGCAGGAGGTTTCCCTGGCCTTGCAGGTAACCCGTCCCCTGGAAGTCATGAACTCGGCCGCGCACCTGTCAGACAGTCTGAATCGAGCGCTGCCGGTCATCAGCCGCAGTGCCCCACCCTTTGCCCTGCTGGCCGAGAAGATCATAGCTGAGTACGGCCAGTTTGGGCTGCAGGATGCCGGCCGCAAGGAGAACCTGACCCGGAACCTGCGCCTGCAGTTGCAGATGATCCATTGGTACAATGCCCATAACCGGGTCGTTCAGGCCGCCACCCTGCTGCGTGAGTGGATCGTTTCGGTTCTTGCTTTGTACTTTGAAGCTCCCCTGCTGGATTATGAAAATGGGCGCAGGCCACTGGAGATGGCCATCAACAACGCCGTGGAAAGGCGAAAGCCTGCTCCAAATATCCGCGAAAGGTCTCCATTCGATCGTTCACTGGAAACGCTGGACGATATCGATAGAATTTGCACCCTGTGGAGCCGTGCCACCAGGCTGCGCAATGACATTGCCCATGTCGGCATGCGCTCTGAACCCGAACCGGCCGCACATCTCAAACAGAAAGTGGAAGAATTGCTGCCCGAGCTGGATTACCTGGCTGACGCGCTTCTGCCGCCAACCCTGCTCCCCTGATAACCTCATGCTCCTCCTCAACTTCTCCCACCCCATCACCCCTGCCCAAAAAGCCCAGATCCAGGCGCTCACGGGCAGTTTCCTGGACCAGGTCATCGACCTCCCCATCCACTTCGACCACGAACAACCCTTCCAGCCGCAGCTGCAGAAAGCCCTGCAGGCCGTCAGCCTCGATCCCCAGGAATGGCAGACCGCCCCCATCCTCGTGAACCTGCCCTCCTTCAACTATATCGCGGCCATCACCCTGGCCGAGCTCCACGGACGCATGGGTTACTTTCCGCCCATCCTGCGCCTCAAGCCGGCTGCAGACGCCCTGCCGCCGCGCTTCGAAGTGGCAGAGATCATCAACCTGCAGGCCCTGCGCGACGCCGCCCGCAAGGAGCGTTACTGATGCCCGACCTGCTCTCCCTGGCCCTGGTGCTCCGCCCCCTGCAGGCGCACGCGGAAGGCGAAGACACGACCCCCATGTGGTGGGGACGCGCCGCCCAGGCCGCCCTGCTCAAAGTCGTCCAGCAGCGGGAGCCCGCCCTGGCTGCCGACCTGCACGATGGCGCCGGGCCGCGCCCTTACACCGTTTCCAGCCTGCTCGGCTACTTCCCCCGCCACCACCTGGACCCGCAGCGCACTTACAGCCTGCGCTTCACCGCGCTCACCCCCCCGGTGAGCGCATGCCTGCTCCAGGCCGCACAGGACGGCCCGCTCGCCCCCGGCCAAAGCCTTGAACTGGATCTCCTCCCCTTCCAGGTCGAAAGCGTCTCCTGGGACGCCGCCGGACACCCCTGGGCGGCCATGGCCGATTACCGTGAACTGAGCCAGCGCCTGGTGGCCGCAGACATCCCGCCCCGCAAACTGCAGTTCCACCTGGCGGCGCCGCTCGTCTTCCACAGCCAGGAGCGCTCCCAGCCCCTGCCCCTGCCCGAGCTTTTCTTCGGCAGCCTGCTCGAACGCTGGAACACCTTCGCCCCCCTGGCCCTGCCCGCCGAAACCCGCCGCTTTGCCGCCGAAGCGCTTGCCGTCAGCCGCTTCGACCTGCTCAGCCGGGCCGTGCCCCTCAAGGACGGCGGCCTGCGCGTGGGCGCCACCGGCCGGGTGCAGTACGTGGCCCTCAACCCCGACCGCTACTGGCTGGGCATCCTCCAAAGCCTGGCTGCCTTTGCCCAGTTCTCGGGCGCCGGCGCCGGCACTGCCCAGGGCCTCGGCCAATGCCGGGCGCTGGAGGAATACTAACCGCATGCCCCCGCTCTACCTGGTCCAGCAGAACACCAAGATCCGCATCCGCAACCGCCGCCTGCAGGTGGAACGGGACGTGGAATCAGGCGAGCCCCCGGAAGTGCTCACCAGCCTGCCGCTGGCGCAGGTGGAGCAGGTGGTCTTGTTCGGCAACATCGGGCTGACAACGCCCGCAATGGACGCGCTGCTGGTGCAGAACAGCCAGGTGGTCTTCCTGACCCAGAACGGTGAATACCGCGGCCGCCTGATCGGCGAACTGACCCCGCATGTGCCCCTGCGCCGGGCCCAGTACATGCGCCTGAACGACGCCGAATTCAGCCTGTGCATGGCCAGGTCCTTTGTCCGCGCCAAGCTCGAACATCAGCGCGCCCTGCTGCTGCGCAACACGCGCCAGGAGCGCAGCCCGGCGGTGGAAGCCAGCGCTGCCAGCCTGAACCAGGCGCTTGAAGGACTGGCCCACAAGGTCAACCTGCACAGCCTGCGCGGCCTGGAGGGGGCCTCGACGGCAGCCTATTTTGCAGCCTACCGCACCTTCTTCGATCCGGCCTGGAAGTTCTGCGATCGCAACCGCCGCCCGCCCGCAGACCCGGTCAATGTGCTTCTCTCCTTTGGCTACACCCTCCTGGGCCAGGCCGCTGCCGGGGCCATCGAAACCGCCGGGCTGGACCCCTACGCCGGTTTCCTGCATGAATACGTCTACAACCGTCCGGCGCTGGCGCTCGACCTGCTGGAGGAATTCCGGCCGGTGGTGGACGGCCTGGTGCTGTGGGCCTGCCATTCGGGGCAGGTCAAGCCGGCAGATTTCTCACCCGGCCCGCCGGAGCGCCCGGTGCTGTTGAGCGACGAAGGCAAGCGCCGGTTCGTCAAGGCTTACGAAACCCGCCTCGACCAGACCCACACCCATCCCCTGCGCGGACTCAAATTCAGCCTGCGCCAGTGCCTGATCGAACAAGCCCGCCAGCTGGCTGGCTGCCTGACGCGCGGCGAGCCGGATTACCGGGGCATGGGTTTCCGCTGAAAGACCGGCAGCCGTGGCAGAGCGCAGTTTCTACGTGCTGGCCTACGATATCGGCGACAACAAGCGCCGGGCCAAGATCGCGAAACTGATGGAATCCCTGGGCGAACGGGTGCAGGGCAGCGTCTTCGAAGCCTACCTGACGCCGGACGAACTGGAGAAGATCCACAAAAAGTCGCAGAAGGTGATGAGCGAAAAGGAAGACTCGCTGCGCGTCTACAGCCTGTGCCAGGCCTGCCGCGAAAGAATCTCGGTAAAAGGCCAGGGCCGGGTCTCACCGCCGCCGGGCCTGGTGGTTGTGTGACGATTGCGAACCCCTGACCGGGTTTGCACGAAAACAGGGCATTTCACCCGGGGGGTTCGCAGATGCCGCCGGAACCTTAACAATCTAACATTCCTTTTACGAATCTTTCAATGGCAGCCGCTTTCCTGTATGATTTCCCGGAAGGAAAGTGAATCTTTTTGAGGTAGAATCAAAAATGAAATCAGGGTCCCAAAACAAAAATGCCCAACCGGGCATTACGACCCAAAGTCCCAGATGCCAAAGTTTGACCATTCTTGCCAGTCCCAAAACAAAAATGCCCAACCGGGCATTACGACAAAAAGCAATTAAAAAAGCAATTAGATCAAATGAAAGTCCCAAAACAAAAATGCCCAACCGGGCATTACGACCCTCTTTCTTTTCTCTTTTCCCTAAATCTAATCTTAGTCCCAAAACAAAAATGCCCAACCGGGCATTACGACTGGGCAGGCCCAAAACTTACCAAATTTTCCACTTTGTCCCAAAACAAAAATGCCCAACCGGGCATTACGACAGCTTGGCCTTTTCAATCCGCAAGCTTGTAACCGCTTCAGTCCCAAAACAAAAATGCCCAACCGGGCATTACGACATACAATCTTAACATTGATTAACCTTATACTATACTGTCCCAAAACAAAAATGCCCAACCGGGCATTACGACAGAACTACATCAGATTCGAAGCTTGAAAGCATATCGGTCCCAAAACAAAAATGCCCAACCGGGCATTACGACGAGTCATAACTTGCATGGCTGATACAGCCTGTTTAGGTCCCAAAACAAAAATGCCCAACCGGGCATTACGACCGATTGACGATTTTAAAAAAAAATTACAAGAATAAAGTCCCAAAACAAAAATGCCCAACCGGGCATTACGACACTGTGCGGAGGCAGAAGCGTGGCGAACAGGGGCAGGCGTCCCAAAACAAAAATGCCCAACCGGGCATTACGACCTTACTTATTACAAGAAATCTTCTTACAAGAAATGTCCCAAAACAAAAATGCCCAACCGGGCATTACGACGAAAGAGAAGTGGGATGCGGCATGGGCGAAGTATGTCCCAAAACAAAAATGCCCAACCGGGCATTACGACAACATCCTCATTGCGAATTGATTGGAACATATCGGTCCCAAAACAAAAATGCCCAACCGGGCATTACGACTTCAGTCTCCCATCACGGCCAGCGCCTACCTGCGTCCCAAAACAAAAATGCCCAACCGGGCATTACGACCAACAAACTGAGAATCGGTTATAATACCGGTTTCGTCCCAAAACAAAAATGCCCAACCGGGCATTACGACATGTCAACGGTGGGAGCCTCGTGGTTCCGTTCCTGGTCCCAAAACAAAAATGCCCAACCGGGCATTACGACGATATTTCGCCAGTACAATGGCAGTGCTTGACTATGTCCCAAAACAAAAATGCCCAACCGGGCATTACGACAGAGTGTGTCTTGCATTGGCTTCATCAGGCTGTTATCGGTCCCAAAACAAAAATGCCCAACCGGGCATTACGACCTAAAAATGCATATCCCCCAATTACAAACTGAACTTTCTGTCCCAAAACAAAAATGCCCAACCGGGCATTACGACATGCCTCCCACAATTCGCATGATACATTCTCTTCCATTGGTCCCAAAACAAAAATGCCCAACCGGGCATTACGACCATAAAGACAAGCAATAAAGCGGCTTGTCCACGTTCTGAGTCCCAAAACAAAAATGCCCAACCGGGCATTACGACATTTAGTTTACTAACGTCCTGACATTCGTCAACATGTCCCAAAACAAAAATGCCCAACCGGGCATTACGACGCTATCGCGTCCGTTGCTGTGTGTTAGAGTAGTGCCGTCCCAAAACAAAAATGCCCAACCGGGCATTACGACATCTCCTACGGCGGTTTTGGTATGTGCGGGCCGCCGTTGTCCCAAAACAAAAATGCCCAACCGGGCATTACGACCTGGGCGGTTCGGGTTGTGATCGTCACAATCACAGAGAAGTCCCAAAACAAAAATGCCCAACCGGGCATTACGACCCCACTCGATGAAGCGGCAAAGCAAATAAAGAAAGTCCCAAAACAAAAATGCCCAACCGGGCATTACGACAAACGGTATCACCACCATTCTTACAGATGTCGGGCCTGTCCCAAAACAAAAATGCCCAACCGGGCATTACGACGACTTTGTTGCGGCTGTAATTGCCGACTCACTTGCCGTCCCAAAACAAAAATGCCCAACCGGGCATTACGACGCACACGCATGGATTGTTTTTACTATTGCAGATTCGTCCCAAAACAAAAATGCCCAACCGGGCATTACGACATAAGGCTAAAGGCTTAGAATCTGAAACAATTTACGTCCCAAAACAAAAATGCCCAACCGGGCATTACGACCTGATATGGTCTTTGCGATATTCCCAATCGAGGTAGTATGTCCCAAAACAAAAATGCCCAACCGGGCATTACGACGTAGGATACTCCAATTGTACGGCTTTCCTTGCCTCTTCGTCCCAAAACAAAAATGCCCAACCGGGCATTACGACCGAAGTCCGTTTGTGGGCTTACAGCGAGGAGAAGTTGGGTCCCAAAACAAAAATGCCCCACCGGGCATTACGTCCCACTACTACGACAAACAAGACAGCGAACACAGCGAACAGGTCCCAAAACAAAAATGCCCAACCGGGCATTACGACTGTTTTATCTTTATCGGTAATTCTCTGCGTGGTCGTACCGTCCCAAAACAAAAATGCCCAACCGGGCATTACGACGTAATCTTCCATCTCAATACTAATTTTTTTTTG
>CAYLXB010000061.1:0-20033 GCA_964387495.1 uncultured Anaerolineaceae bacterium | reverse complement strand
GCAGCAACTTCTCCTCGTCCAGCCAGGGGTCGATCCAGCCTTCGGCGAGCAGGCGCTGATAGAGTTCACGCACCCGGGGTTTGTCACCGGAGGCGTGGCAGAGGAAGACACGCAGGCGTTGAGGGGTATCTGGCATGGATGGCCGGGCAGGAAATCAGATGAATGAATTATACCAAGCCATGAGATAAAAATGTGCGGCGCACCTGGCAGGTGCGCCGCACGTTGAATCGGTCCGGCCGAAGGCTTACTCGTTGAAGCTGGCCCAGCCTTTATAGAGGGTAATGGTATCGGTGGTGTTGGCAAAATGGAGCAGCACGCTGATGCCGAGGGACTGCTTCCAGGTGCCCGGGTTGAAAGAGACGCCCCAGCAGTGGTAGGCATTGTCGGCCGGCCAGGAGACCGCGCCGGTGTAGAAACGGCCGTCATTGCCCCACAGGTCCATCTTGACGGGCTTGGTGTTCGCCCCGGCGCTGGACTTGGCGCAGAATTCGACATATACGATCTTTTCGCCCGTGCTCTTTATGTAGGTGGGATAGGCGATGGGAATATGCACCCACTGGTCCCCGGCAGCCTTGGCCTTGGCCACCGCACCCCAGGCCCGGATCGAAAAGGCGGAGAATTTGACACGCAGTTCAGGCACCCAGGCGGTGCCCTGCACGGCAACGTCGGTGAAGACCGCGCCCCTGCTCTCCGCCTTGATAGCCTCCACGTCGGCATCGAGATAGGTCTTCACGACAGGCACACCGGCTCCCCCGCTGTCCTCCTGGGCCTGCACCGCCGGCTGGCCGGCAGAGAACAGCAGGACTGCCAGGACAAGAACCAACCCAAAAATGGTTCTGGTTTTCATGCAACACTTCCTTTCATCATCCAAAACAATGCGGCACGATACCCGGCTTGCTGGCGAGTCGGGCAGCATTGAATTCCTGTCGGCACCTCCTTTCCACCGGCCACAATTCATTGCAATTTCATTGCATTGTCATTATAGTGAGGAGGGAATCGGATTTCAAGACAGCGGCAAAGCAGCCGGGATGACCCTTAAGTACCTGCCGGGCGCGGCCGCGGCATACCAGGTTCAGGCCGCGAACAGGCGTTCGAAGCCGTTATAGGGGACGAGGGGGATGATCTCGAAGGTGATCAGACCGTGCGCCGCCAGCGGCAGGCTGGAGAGGGCCTGGCGGGCCTGCTCCAGGTCCTCGCACTCGAGCACCAGGATGGCGGTGTGGTCGTCGCGGTGAAAGTAGAGTTCACGGATCAGGCCGGACTGATAGAGTTCCCAGGCCCGGCGGGCTTCGGCCCTGGCGTAGCGCTTGAAGTCCGCGGCGGCAGCCGCGGGGAGTTCGTGTTCGAGGGCGAGGAGCTTCATCGGGAAAATTCCTTGCGGGTGAAAAAGAGCGGCAGGACCCCGGCCAGGAAGAAGGCCGTATTGAAGAGAGCATTGAAGATGACGCCGTAGTACAGCGAGAGGCCGGTATCCGCCACGTACCAGAGCACCAGACCCGACAGGATGCAGGTCCAGGACCAGGGTTCCCTGTTTCCAAAGGGATAGTGGACAATGAAGGCCAGGAAGACACCCCAGCCGGCCATCGTGGCACCCAGCACGCCGTACACCCAGGGCTGGAAGGCGGCCACCGCAGGAGGAACCTCTGAGCCGCCCCAGAAGACGGGATCGACCTGGTTGTTGAGCAGCAGGTCAAACGGCAGGGACTGGTTGAAGAGAGCCAGCAGCAATCCAAAGACAAGGATTACCAAGGACACAACGAACAACCAACGTTGCCAGAAGTGGAAAGTTTGCATAAGATCTCACAAGGTGAATGGCGCTGCCCACAGGACACTGCGCGGGAGACCGCCGACCAATCGTATCCGGCGGCCACTGGCAAATCAAGACTCCCCAACCGATCGCCGGAGGCGCAGGACGAGGAGGGTCAGCCAGGGGGAGGGGTTCTTTTTGTCGGCGAAAGACCAGCCTTTCCAGGACTGGTACATCGAACCGGCAGTATAGCGCCCGCCTGCATCCGCCTGGGCAGTGAGGGCAGCCAGCATCTCCCGGAAGCGCGGGTCGGGGTGGAGGAAGGGAAAGCGGCTGAGGACCGTGACAACATGCAGGAGGTCATACCAGATGAAGGGGTATTTGAGTTTCAGGAAGTCAGTGCCCATGCCGAAGAGGTAGAACTTTTTCTCCTTACGCTTCTCCCAGTGCGAGAGAAGCATTTCAGCACCGGCCCGGACGGGGGCACTGGCACGCCATTCGGGGAACAGAGAGAGGGCTTTGAGGGCATACAGATTGGCGACCGGGCAGGGGTCATCCTTGCGGCCGGGGCCGTGGAATCTGCCCAGTTCAGGGGCACAGACACAGCGCCAGCCGTTCTCATTTACCAGGCCGGCCAGATGCGCAGCCGCAGCCTGCAGGCGGGAATCTGCCCCCAACCCAAAGGAAGCCAGGCTGTAAAGCAGGGTGGGCGCGTCGCAGGGCATCCAGGTCCAGCGGTCGGTATCATCACCCCCAAAGGCCTTGGGGACATTGATCACGCTCTGGAAGGCACCCTCGGGGGACTGGTGAGCCAGCACCCTGCCAATTAGTATCTCCATGCCGAAGTCAGTGTGACGCAGGCCGAAATCGGCCAGGGTGGCGAGGGCATAGAGGGAGTGGGAGGCGTCGTTGTGGCGCCGGACGGGCAGGTCACCCCAGGTGCCAGCAGCCGTGAGCAGGCCGCGCACCGCCGGGTGGGCAAGCATCTCCCGGCGGGCCTGGGCAGGGGCAGGGTCGTCCGGAGAGGCGCCAAGCAGGTCGAGGTGGGTGCGGCAGCGCGTCCAGGGTTCATCCGAATCGAGAAGCCAGGCCAACACAGGTGATTCCGCCATGTTCATGCCTCCGCAACTGCCTTGAGCAGGCGCAGGGCGCGCAGGGTGACCCACTTGTTGGGCGCCTTCTTCGGGCCGAAATCGACCCAGGTCTTGCCGGTGTAGTCGTATTCGAGGAGCCAGCGGCCCCGGGCATCCTGCTTCCGGCAGACAAGTTCGACGGCATTCGCCAGGCGTGGGTCCCCGGCACAGCCGAGGCCTGCCAGGGCTTCGAGTACCTGAAGCAGGTCGCTGACGTAAAAGACCGGGAAGCCGAACTTCCACCAGTTGCCGCTGGGTTTGGGAGCGTAGCCGGAGGGATAGGCCGCCGTGGCGGGATCGACACTGAAGAGGAAGTCCAGCCCCTGGCGGATGGCGTTTTCGATGAGCGGGGTGCGGCGGCCGGCAGGCCAGCGGCCAAAGGCGAGCATGACCTTGACCGCGCCCCAGGCGCAGGGCTTTTTATCGTTGGAACCACAGGCAAAGTTCGGGCCGCACTTGCCAGCGTAGTAGCGCAGGGGGGCCTCCCGCTGGCTGGAAGGAGCCAGACCCTCGCCGGTGACGGTGCGCGCCATCCACTCGAAGGCCCGGGCAAGACGCGGGTCGTCATGGCCGAGCGCCAGGAGAGCTTCGCAACATTCACCCTGGATGCAATCGGCCGTGCCGGAGGGCGCCCCGCTGGCCGAGAACTGGCCGGCGGGCGTCAGGGCCTGCTCCAGGATATAGTCACAGGCACGCGCGAGGCGTTCGTCCATGGCGGCCGAAGCACCCAGCTGGCCGAGCAAGACCAGCGACCAGACCGAGGAATAATATTTCGGCAGATAGCCGGGGCCGGGTTCAGCCCAGTAACCGTCCGGGTGCATCCGCGCCAGGATGGCAGCGGTCGGGCCATTTTCATGGGCTGTTTTTTGGGCGGCCAGCAGTTCAGGGTGGTTTGCAGGTAATCCCTGCAGGTCGCGCAGGGCCAGGTAACGCACACCGGGGTCAGCCGCTTCGAGCAGCCAGGAAAGCGAATCGCGATTGAGTTGGTCGGTCCAGGTCATGGTACCCATTCCTTTCCCGGGAGTGCGGGAGCAAAGCCCGGCACTCCCAATTCCTTACGCAACACCCTCCGGGAGGTGGATGGCGAAGCGGCAGCAGTCATCCCCTCTAAGCACCGAGGCAAGCACATCCACCTTCAGAGGCTGATCGAAGATGATCTCGAACGCCTTTTTGTGAAAGCCGCCGCTGCAATAACAAAAATCCGCAACCAGGTGCACGGCAGTATTCTTGATTGCCTCGCGCGCCCATGGGCAATGGCAGTAATAATAGCGTTTCAGGACCGGGTCGTTCTCGGCCAGGTACTGCTTCGCCTGGTAGGGGATCTTGGTCTCATAGACGAGATTGCCCTCCCGCCGGCCGCCCCCCATTTCCGGGTGATCCTGCACAAAGGCAATGACTTCGTCCGTGACCTCTTGAGCAAAGAACAGGCGGCCGCTCTGTTGGCAGGCAATCAAACGCTCGATAAAAGCCTGCTTCCTCTTTACCAGGTAATCATCGATGTTCCGCGACTGGCGGTACATTTCGCGATCCTCCAGGTAATATTCATCGGGGAGGTCCCGCAGGCTGGCAGAGAGAAAGTCCCGGCAGGCCTGCGCACCGATCCTGGACTGCAGGCGTTCGAGGGCGGGATGCAGGAAACGCGGCTTGTCAGGGGTGGGCGTGCCATAGGGGGCAATGCCGGTACCGGCAAAGACTTCATCCTGCAGGGCTTCCCCGAATTCTTCAGCGACTTTCCTGAAGAAGTTACCGCCCACCTCACCGCCGTCAACGAGTTCAAGGAGGGCGATATACATGTCATTGTTCCTGATCAGGTAGCAGTAGCGGATCAGGGCAATGTAATTCTCTTCGGTGTTCTCATCCGCTTCGATCAGCAGCCGGGAGAAAGCCCAGGCAGAAGCGGCATCCGGTTGCTGATCTGCCAGGAAAGTTTCGAAACGTTCGGCCAGGGCCAGGGAGGCTTCCACCCCGTCCGGAGGTGTGTTGCGGGATATCAGATACGTACGAAAGGCCTGTCGATCCATGACACACTCCTTTTTTCAACCATACATGCAGGAACCGGTTTTCCAGGCGCAAGTTCCCGAGTCTCAACCATGCGTTCCAGGACACCGACCGTCAGCGCGTGCATTCCAGGTCTCGAGGCAGGCCTGCTCACCGAGGGTTCGCAGGTCTGCCTGGTTTATGAAAAAGTCCTGGCCGTATTTTACCCAGTTGCGGGCAAAACGTTTGAAGCGCGGGCAGGGATATTCCCTGCACTGGCAGCAATGGGCGATTCCCTTTTCCTGGGAGCAAGTGTAAAACCGGCAGGCCTTGAGGGCGCAGCGCCGGCTGAGCTGTGCGCCGGGGCAGGGATTGCGCTCGCGCAGGTAGTTTGGGCAGCCGCCGCAAAAGACACCACAAGGCGGAACCCGGCCCGTGTATGCCTTTAGCGGTTGACCACCTGGAAGAAGGCGGGGAGCAGTTTTGGCTTTGGACATGAAGCTGCCTCGTCAGAGATCATCGGCTGCCAGCAGCCTGGATGACTTTCTGGACGCGTTTGAGTTGGGCACCCTGCAAATCTTCCAGGCGTTTGGTCAGGACAGCAATGAAGGCGGCTTTGTTTTCGGCATTCACAGCGGGCAGAGTCTTCTCGCAGTGCTGGGGGACATCCTTGGGGCGGCAGGTGCCCAGGTGGTCGAGCAGGAAAGGGAAGATATCCTGGCTATACGCAATGTTGGCCGAGGCAATCCCGGCCAGAGCCAGCACCCCGGCATCCCGGGTGATGACCGATCCGCCGTCCATCGCCCGGCGGATCTCCGCCCAGTGCGGGTAGAGGGCCTCCGCAGCGAGGGCGCCGATGGTGGCAAGGGTGATCATCCCGCCCCACACCAGGCGGTTATCACGACTCCTGAGCAATTTGAGGCAGTCGAGGGCATGGGGCGCCACCAGCGAGGGATCGAGATATCCGACTTCGTAGAGGACCTTGATGCAGTCAGCCTGGATGGCACGCTCCCTGTTCGACAGGTTTGCAACGATTTCACGAATACCCGCGCGATCCTGCGCGGCGGCCAGCCTGCGGGCGAGTTCCCGGTTGGGGACCTCGTCGCGGCGGCCGAGGGAACAGGCAAGCTGATCGATGACCGGCATGGAACATCACTCCATTGTGTAAAAACATTTCAAGACCCGGCAAGCCGCCAGCCCGACCCAGGCGCGCATCTCCCCGGCCCGCCTGCCCTTGCCGTAGCCGGTCTCCCACAGGCCGTCGGGAGACTGGTGCTCCGGGAACCAGCGCAGGCCGCGGGCAATGGCCTCGTCCTCCCGCCCAAACCCCAGGAGTGACAGGCTGTCCAGGGTTGCCACCAGGTTATGCCACCAGAATGGGTATTGGAACTTCAGCCAGTAGGCTGCCCCGCGCCGGTCGTTATATTTGTCGGGCTGCAGCAGGCGGCCCTTCAGCAGGCGGGCCGCAGACTGCACCTCCAGGCGGGAACGGTAAGCCGGATGGGCTGCAAAGGGGCGCAGGGCCATATCGGTGGCCAGGTGGGAGGAAGGCAGCTCCCGCTCCGGAGGCAGGGATGGACCCCGCCAGAACTGCGGGGTCTTCTGTCTGGCCGGGACAGCCTGGGCCGGGACGATCCAGCCGCCATCCAACTGGCGCACCGAGAGCAGCCAGTCCAGCCCCTTGCAGAGGCGAGCATCCTCCGCATAGCCAGCCCTGACAAGCAGGGCCAGGATGGCGCCGTGATAATAAGGCATGTACTGGTTGCCAAGGATGCCGCGGATATCCCCTTCCGGCGTCTGGCAGGAAAACAGGTACGCGGCGGCCTCCTGGATGGCCGGGTGCCGGTGGTCGAACCCATACATGTCGACCAGCAGGCGCAGGCTGCGGAACGTTTCCAGCAGGTCGTAGTTGCTGCCGGAGGGCAGGCCGGAACTGCCGCCGGGATAGCGCCAGGAACCAAGGGGCTGCTGCCTGGCGGCCAGGCGGGCCGCCTCCGGCAGGCTCCAGAGCGTATCCACGGGCGGAACGTCCTCCTCCAGCAGGTCGCGGCGGACAAAGTAACTGAGCGCCGCATCCGGCTGTTCTTCCAGCAGCGCAGGCAGCGAGTCGACCGGCAGGATTTCGAACCAGCTGCCAGGCATCAGGCAATCTTCTCCACCGGGTGGCGCAGGACAGTCTTGAGTTTGGCCGGGTCGCCCTTGCGCGGGTCACCGAGATAAATCTCGTGGTGCTTGCCGCCCAGGCCAACGCGGTCACGCAGGACATTGGCCTGCATGAAGGCCTGCATGCGCTCCAGGGTGGCAGGCTCGCTGGCATAGGGACCGAGATGCATGGTCTGGACGCACAGACCCTCCCGGAAGGTTTCCAGGCGCAGGCGGGCAAAGGCGGGCAGGCCGCCTTTCTTGGTGCGCAATTGGGCCAGCGCCTCTGCAAATACGGCCGCGGTGACCACATCCGGCTGCATGATCATCAGGCTGTACTTCCAGTTGCCGGGCCGGCGCAGGTCGAAGACGCCGTCCTCGATCCACCACAATCCCTCCAGGGCCATGACAGGATAGTCAACCGGGTCCTGTTTGCGCTTCTTGAGCATGAACTTAAGGGTGTACGCCATGCCGTACATGGCCTGCGTATTTTCCTGGAAGAGCGGCGAGGTGCCGGGGGATTGGTCCGCTTCGATGGCGCCGTCCAGGAGGATGAACTGCATGGCAGGCACATCCACGAGTTCGATCTTCTTTGCCGGTGGGGCATACAGGTACTTCAGGTCTTTCTTGAGGTCCAGGGCTAACATTCATTCTCCAATCTGGGCCAGCCGCTTTTCGAAGGCAGCCCGGTCGAGGTAAGTGTAAGAAAGCAGGCGGCCGTTATAGACCAGCCCGAAGACGCCGTAAGCACTGGGAGCCGCCTCCTGCACCTCCCGGGCAGTGGTGAACTCCACCGTGCGGGCGGGCAGGCCCAATTCCGAGGCGATCTGCAGGCAGGAGCGGCTGGCATTCTCGATGTACGGGCACTGCGGCGTGCGCACCACGCTCAAGCCGGGGCCAAAAGCGGACAGGCGGGCCTCCCAATCCGAGGGAAAGGAGGGCAGCGGAGCCGAATCCAGGCGGTGCACCAGCAGTTGGAAGGAGGGCGGGGCCTGCTCCAGTTCGACGAAGCCGTTTTTCAGGAACAAACCCTTATCCGCCAGCCAGGTCAGATCGCTGGAGACCATGACCACGCCGTGCTTCCCCTGCCGGCAGGCATCGGCCAGGCATTCATCCAGCAGGCGGGTTCCGAAGCCTTTGCCTCTGCCCTTGCCCACCACCCATAGGCAGTGGACGACCAGGTAACCGGGCGCATGGACCGCTCGCCAGGCATATTCACCGGGAATGTACTCGATGAAGGCCGTGTCCCGACCGCCGTGTTCGTGCAGGATCTTGAGTTTCAACCCCTCGGTGAAACGCGCCTCCAGCCAGGCCCGTTTTTGATGGTAGCCCGGCTCTTTGCGCTTGCTCATGTAGCAGAAAAAGCCGGTCTTGTCCACGTTGCCGGCGTTGACATCGATCAGATCATACGGTTCTTGCATTCGAGGCATCTCCTTCAGGATATCGGGATTGGATGGCCTGGGCCCAGTCACGCACCATCCGGCACAGTTCAGGCGGCTCGAGCACCGTAACCTGGGGGCCGTAGGCCAGCGTGGTCGAAGCCGCCCAGGTGAGGTCGGGCACCTGGAACGTGACTTCGATGGAGCCATCCGGGGACTCGGCCAGATTCTCCCAACTGGAACGGTTGTAACGGGCAACATGCGCCGCCTCGGGCGCAAAGCGCAGCCTGACCTGCATGTGGGGCTGGGCCTGCCACTCCCGGGCCAGGTAGGCACGGATGTCGAAATCCGACGGGAACTGGAAGGTCCGGGCGGTCAGGCTGAGAAAGGCAATGCGGTCGACGCGAAAGGAGCGCAGTTCCAAGCGCAGGTGGCAGTAGCCGATGACGTACCACCAGCCCCAGCGGTGCACCAGGGTGTAAGGGTCGAGTTCGCGCTGAAGAGGGTGGGGGCTGCTGCTGGAATGGTAGGCCATCTCCACTGTGCGGCACTCACGCACGGCGCGGCGCAGCTTGTCCAGGATCGGAGCAATCAGGTTCCAGTCGGAACGCTGCAGGCCGGTGGTGACAAGGGAACGGCGGGCCCAGGCGACCTCCTGGCGCTGTTCGTCAGGCAGGAGGTGGTCGAGTTTGGTCATAGCAGCCAGGGCCGCTTCCTGGTACAGCGGACCCCAGACCTCGCCGACCAGGCTGGTGCCAAGGTGAACGGCGACGGCTTCTTCGGGAGTGAAGATGAGAGGCGGCATGCGGTAACCGCGCACGAGAGAGAAGCCGCCGCAGGGGCCGCGCTCGGAATAGACAGGGATGCCCATCTCATCGAGCAGTTCGAAGTAACGGTGCAGGGTGCGCACCGAGACGCCCAACTGGCCTGCCAGATCGGCGGCTTTCTGGTTGGGGCGCTGCTGGAGAAGCAGAATGAGGGTGAGCAGGCGGTTGGCGGGCCGGGTCATGGGTCACTTTCTGTCTGGATTATAGGGGATATTTATGTCATTATACGTCATAAATCTGACAATGGACGAGCGACGGATCCAGCAGGCCGCGCAAGGAAGCGGGGAAGAATACGGAGATTGGGTATAATATCGGAGAGCCAACAGCTGAACGGGCATTTTTTTATACAAAGGAGTCCCCATGTTCAACTTTTTGAAGGGCAAGCAGGAAAGCCTGAAGGTCGCCCTCGACCGGGAGTCGGGGGAGTATCTGCCGGGTGAAACCGTAACGGCCACGATCACCTTCGAAACGGGCAAGGAGATACGTTTCCAGGAAGGGCGGGCGGTGCTGATCTGCCTGGAGGAGTTCGACTATCGCAGTTGGGATGAGAGCACGGACTCGGACGGCAACACCGACACCACGCTGACCGAACACCGCTACAGCCTGCCCATGGAGTTCGATCCACAGGTGTTCCTGCTGGATACGGCCCTGGGCCCCGGGACGGTGCACACTTTCAGTTACAAAACGCAGATCCCCGCCGGAACCCTGGCGAGTGTGCCCGGGAAAATCATAAAGGTGCGCTGGTTTGTGAAGGCGACGCTGGACCGGAAACTGGCTTCAGATTTCAACGCGGAAGCACCGCTGACGGTGCCTGTGCCGCCGGCGGGGGAAAAGACGGCGGGACAGTACGGCCAATCGAGCGAGATGGAACAGACGAACCTGCACCTGGAATTGCCCGGGACGGTCTGGCTCTCCAGCGAGACGGTGAGCGGGACGCTGGTGATCCGGCCTGTGAAGAGTTTCGATGTGACCCAGGTGCGGCTGGAACTGGTGCGCAGCGAGACGGTCAGCTATGACCAGGGGCTGGCAAAGGAAGAAGTGATCAAGGTCAAACTGGCCGACAAAATGCGGCTGGAAGGCGGGCAGACCGTCAACCTGCCGTTCAAGGTCCAGTTTCCCATCCCCTGCCCGCCAAGCGCTGCGAGCGATGACTGGACTCTGGTCTGGAAAGTAAAGGGTGTGCTGGCGCGCTTCCTGCGCAAGGATACGACCGTGGAGCAGGAGATTACGGTGTTCACCGGCAAGGCGTAACAGCCGGGGGAGCCGGCCGCACGCCCGGAACGGCTGACAGAGGGGAAAGCCTTGCAAAAAATTGGAAATTAAAACGAAACACCATCAGGAGGCGGTATGGCGCGGTTGATTCCGGCGGTCGAGCGGATCCAGCGGGCGCGGGCGCTGATCGAGAAGGCGCGCGGGGTGCGCGTGCCCGAGGAGGGGGGAAGAAACAACCTGGAATATATTGCGAAGGTAAAGACGCTGATGCAGGAGGCGCGCGACCTGGTCAAGTTCATCCCCATGACCCCCAGTGCAACGGCGGAAGTAAAGGCAGATGCGAAGAAGATCGTGGATGAGACGAGGCAGGCAGAGAAAGAAATTTTGAGAGGCAAAGGGTAAAGGCCGCACCAGAAGCGGTACAGAATCAGCTGCTGTTTTCTTTCGTGAAGGCGTAACGCAGGGTCAGCCACTGCCCCAGGGCGCCAATGGCGACAGCAAGGTAGGCAGCAGTGTACAGGACATCCGCAAAAGTACTGAGGAAATTCGAGTTTTCCACGCTCCACGTGTAAGCGCCGGTGGCTTCGAGAACAGCAAATAACAGGTCAGAAACCGTGAACCAGAGAAAGCCATTCCAGGGGCGGGCAAAGGTGCCGCCCCTGAAGCGGTTAACCAGCCAGAGGGCGCCCAGCCCCAGCAGTAAATCGCCGAGTGGATAAAAGGCATTGATAAGGATCGTGATAAAGTCCAGGGGCCGGAAAAAATCCAGCACAACCAGCGCACTGAGAGCCAACAGTGCCAGATACCAGATGCGCGAGAGTCGTTTCAGCCGGATAACAGCCTCCGGCAGCGGGGGGACAACCAGCCGGTATTGCCGGAAGAGGGCAGCCGCCAGGGGGCCATAAGCAAGAATCCAGAAGATATCGGGAAATCCGATCTCCACCTCCCCGACAGTCATGTTCAGGACCGACCAGGCCAGTTCTGCAAACGTCCACAGCCAGAGGCCCAATGCAAAGCGGCTCCAGACCTGGCGGGAGGGGTCGGCCCGATCATAAACAACCCAGACCCCGGTCACAGCAGCCGCCCCGCACAGAGCAGCAAAGATGGTCATGAGGTTGGAGGCAAGATCATTGCCAAAGGAGGAGAATGGCTCAAAGGTATAAATGTAAACATAGGCGAGAAGGAAGAGCGCAGCAATGATCATCACCACCCAGAAGATGCGTGTGGATTTCTGCCTGAAGTCAACATAACGATTCATATGCTGGTCATCTCCCTGAAGCAACGATCTTGTCGAGTTCGGGAAGCCGGAGCGGCTGGACATAGGCATGCAGAAGTTCACGCAGGGGCTGGTTCAATTTTTGCAGCATATCCTCGCGCATGTCCCGCGTCAGGCGGGCGCCGATGAACGGTTGAATCCGGATAAAAAACTGTTCGAAAACGAAGGAGTAGGCAAGGGCGGCCTGATCCAGGTCTTTGAAAACATGCGGGTGCACGACCTTGTGATCCTCCAGGCTGATCTCCCAGCCGCGCCCCTGGATCGAGGCGGTCAACTGGGCACAAAGACGCTGCGACATGGCGCGCGCCGTCAGATCACCAAAGCGTAAGATGAGCAGCCGCATGAGGGCAACAAAAGCCAGGCGCAGGTGGTACAGGCGCCAGGCATCCTGGGCCGGGGAGGTGGCATAAAAGGAGGCCTGGCAGGTTTCGCCTGCCTGCACGGGCAGGTCGTCAACGTTGGCGAGGGAATACTGGGCACCGGCCGCTGAGGCAGAGAGTACCTCGGCAAAAGGGAAACCCAGGCCGGGGATGACAACCAGGTGTTCGGCAGACCCGGTATTCAGACGGAGCAGTCCGGGCTCGTCCCCGGCAAACACTGATTCAAGATGAGAAGGGACCTCGGAAGCAGGCAGGCTGAGCGTCTCAACGAGGCGGGTGCGGGCTTCCAAAAAAAGCTTTGCAATCCGCAAGCCTTCGGGGGGCATGGGCAGCCAGCCCAGTTTTGCCAGTTGAGGCTCAGAAAGAGCAGAGGCGGGCTGGCCCGGCACCACCTGCCAGCCATCCTCCTCGAAGCGGTAGAGCGCATCCGCCTGGCCCTTAAAAAAAGTGAGGATGGCAGAGAGATCGCCAGAATCCAGCCTGAGGAGCCCGTTCCAGGCCTGCTGCTGGCAGGTTTGAATCAAACCGGCAAACCCTCCGGGAGGAAGGGTCTGCCGGTTAAGAATATGGGTGGAAAGGAGATCTTTCATTGTTGTTGCGACAATAAAGAACCACGGCGGAGACGGACAATGTAAATACTATATCAGCTTTCGGTCAAATGTCAACTAAAAAATGGAGGTACGGAAGTAATATGCAAACAGAGCAATCGAAAAGGATCACTCCAGTAGTTCAGGGAGGACGAACCAGGAACCGGGGGCATTTTCCAGGGAAAGGCCGGCGGCAAGCAGGTTGGACTGAAGCAATGTACGCAGGGTGCGGGTGATGAGTTCCGGGGGCCAGCCAAAGAGGCGGGCAAGTTCACGCTCGCGGGCTGCACCGACAGATCTAAAGTAGCAGGTGATGAGGCGGGCGCGGGCCTCGGACTCTCCGATACGGCGGGCCTGTTCGGGCAGGTCGGGGTAATGGCGGGCAACAACCTGGTAGATGAAGGCGTACTTCCAGGCGCCGACGGGCGCCACACCGATGGGCAGGACCTTGAAATCAACCTGCAGGCTCTCGAGGGCCCGGTTGAACTCCGGTTCCGCGGACGAACTGGAGAGGCGGGCGGCTTTGCGCAGGGAGAGAGTATCCAGGGGGCCTTCTGCCAGGATGGCTTCGTAGATATTCCTGGCAGCCAGGGTGAGGCGGCCCTGCTCATACGCCAGGAGATGATCCTCTTCGGGCGAGCCATAGTTTTCGCTGAGGGCATAGAAATAGGGGGCAAGTTCCAGCGAGATGAATGTGGCTTTGCGGCGCAGGACCTTGGCGTAATACCAGATGCGTTTAGCTAGGGCATCGTCTTTCCAACCCCAGGTGATATGCCCGGGGTCATCGTGTTCATCGGCGACGGGGCGGTCCCCGGCAACCGCGGTCCACAGGCTGGGGAGCAGGATGCCTTTGATGGGCCATAAGTAGACAAAGCCGCGCCGGTTGACAAAGTCGAGTGCCTGGGCCGGGGAGGAGATGCGCGGCGCGGGAGGCAGGCAGAAGGTGCAGGCACGGTAGGCTTGCAGGCGCGAAAGGGCAAGGTCAGGCATGGAGTAATTATACGCGCTCCGGGTTTAAAAGGGAAAAATGGATACGGATGGCAACTCAAATTCCGCCCAGTAGTCCCCTGATAGCCGGTTGTTAGGCAGGAAACGCGTAAAAGCACTATGCTTGGCGTATCGATCAGAAAGGAGTAAGAAAATGTCCAAATATTTCATCCTTGTTTTTCTGGGGGCTGCTGCACTCGCCCTGCTTTCGGGCTGTGTGCCGTCCATCGTCAAGGGATCCGGGACAATCGTCAAGGAGAGCCGCATCGTCAGCGGCTTCGACCGCGTGACGCTGAAGGGGTTCGGTGAAGTCTACGTGACGCAGGGTGAGGTGGAAGGCCTGGTAGTCGAAGCCGATGATAACCTGCTGGCAAACATCAAGACAGAAGTGCAGGATGGAACACTGGTCATCTCGTATGACCGGGAGGCGCTGAAGTTCATTCTGCCAAGTCAGCCCGTTCGGTTCCACGTGAACATGAAGGAAATTGCAGGCTTCAGGATCGCCGGATCAGGGCGCTTCGAGGCGGGACAGGTCGAGGCGGAGAACCTGGAATTGAAAATCGACGGCTCGGGAAGGATGGATCTCGAACAGGTGAAAGCGCAGGCGGTCCAGACGCGGGTCGGCGGTTCAGGAAAGGTGAGCATCACCCGGCTGGAGGCGGATTCAATCGATACAGAAATCAGCGGATCAGGGAAGATCGTGCTGGCCGGCCAGGTGCAGAAGCAATCCCTCGAGATCGGCGGCTCGGGCAATTACCTGGCAGAAGGCCTGCAGAGCGAGGCGGCCCAGGTGAGGATCGGCGGCTCCGGCAACGCGGAACTGGCGGTGAGCGGGAGCCTGGAGGTAACCATCAGCGGCAGCGGAAAGGTGGCCTACAGCGGCCAGCCCCGGGTCAGCGAAAGTGTGTCCGGTTCGGCCAGGATTGTCAGCCTGAGTGAAAATTAAAACCCGGGCAATCCTGCCTGCCCGGAATCAACTTAGCGGACCTGCCCGGCAAAGCGCGCCTGCCCGGGCAGGCGCTGTTTTTTGGGGCTGTACTCCGTGCAGATCAGGTTCAAAAGCCTTTCAGGTGAATCAGCCTTGCTGAAGGAAAGCCCGATGCCCAATTCCTTGACCTGATGCATCACCTCGGGGCGGGTGGTCATCACGATCAGGATCAAATCGGGGAAACAACGCCGCAGGACGATCGCCATGCGATCCAGGGGCCCGCCGGGCAACTCCCAGTCGAGCAGCAGGATGTCCGGGCGGCAGGTCTGCAGTTTTTGAGTCAGTTCCTCAAGACTGCCGGCCGTACCGGCGACCGTCCAACCCGCCTGTTCCTGAAGCAGAACAGAGAGGGCGCGGCGCACACGAGCATGTCCTTCGGCAATTAATATCCGCATTCGCCATTACCACATACAAGAAATTGAAGGGGAGCCAGGGAAACCGCCCTTTCCCTGGCTCCCTCTCGTAAGGAGGAAAAACAACATTGCTTGCGCTTTGTGTTTTCTACGTCAAGGATAGCAGAAGTCCGGGTTTTCTCCATCAGCCGCACGGCTGATTTTTGCATTGGTCACCTGTACAATTTTCGCAACATGATCCCCCCAAAAAAAAGACGGCCCTGGAGGGCCGTCCGGGCAGGTATGTTTGCCCCCTGGATGCTATGCGAGTCAAGGCAAACGAGAGGATGATCCACAAGAACGGTCGTTTCCCTTTCCTACAGGACCAAGGATAGCACAGGAGCCGCTTCCAGGCATCCGCCCATGAGCGGATTTTCAAACTGGTCAACTGTCCTATTTAACGCCCGGAGACGGCTCGCCAAGCCGCCTCCGGGTACTGGCCCCTCTTCCAATCACCCTTAAAGGTAGCAGGGAGAGGCAGGCTTGACATCCCCCAGGTGGATAATCTTTAGGTTGGACAGGTGTACAGGTTCTTATTCACGAAAGGCTGCCTGGAGACGGTAACGCAGCAAATCCATGCCCCACAGATTGAGGGTGTCGGCATAAATCAAGCCGCATTTCTCCAGCACGCGGATGGAGGCGGCGTTTCCAGGATGCACCAGGCCGATGATGGCAGGCAGATGCAGGCTTTCAAAGCCAAAGCGCAGGGCAGCCTGGGCGGCCTCGGTGGCATAACCATGTCCCCGGGCCTGTTTGCTGAGCAGGTAAGCCACTTCGACCTCATCCAGGTCGGGGAGGTATTCCAGGCCGGTCCAGCCAATGACTTGTTCATCGAAACGGCTCACCACCGCCCAATGCCCGCAGCCATGTTCTTCCCACTGCTTTTTATGATGGTCAATGTATCTGTCCACCCAGGCGCGGGGCGGCGGTGCTGTGCGCGGGAAATACCGGAAGATATTCTCTTCCTGAACAATATCGAACAGGCGGCCGGCATCCCGGGGTGACCAGGGACGCAGGAGGAGGTGAGGGGTTTCAAGGCAGGGAGGTGTTTGCTGGGCAGTATTCATCTTGGCATTGATCCCCAAACCGGGCCGGCATCTTCATTCGAATTGTCTGTCAGTTGCCTGACACTGGCAGTCGCCATATCCTGAACTGCCTCATTGACATTCAAGACATAGATCTCGTAATCTCCGCTGCGGTCGGATGAAAATGCGATCTGACTGCCATCGGGCGACCAACAAGGTTCGACATCGCGCGCGGGATGATCCGTGAGGCTGGTTACGCTGCCACCATCCGGGTCCATCAGGTAGATTTCCATGTTGCCGTCACGATCAGAAGAAAATGCAATCCTGGAGCCATCCGGCGACCAGGAAGAAACGAGATTCCGCACAAGCGCCGGACTGTCAGTCAACTGGCGGCGGTCATCTTTACCCTGCAGGGCTTCTGCGATATCCAAAACATAGATCTCAAGTTCTCCGCCAACACCAGCGGAAAACGCGATGCGCTTGCCATCCGGGGACCAGACAAGATTCCCGTCCCGCGATACATCGCCAGTTGATGTCAGGCGCTTTAGTTCCGTTCCGTCGGGCCGGACAAGATATATGTCACCTGCAAAGCCTGACTCATTAAGAAATACAATCCACTCGCCACCAGGGGACCAGGCAGGTTTGACCAGATAGGGATTCTCCAGTTTACCGCCCGACAGGTCCAGGGATATTCTGGAAATATCGGCAGTGGAAATATCTGCAATCCAGAGTCCATCATATTGAAAAACAAGCCTGGCGCCATCTGGCGACCAGGAGGGCTCATAGCCTCCCCGGACGCCAACGGTCAGCCGCCTCTGCCCGCTGCCGTCCGCGTTCATGGCGTAAATCTGCCAGTTACTGCCCTGCATGGTCGTAAAAGCGATCAAACCGCCGCCAGCGCCGGAGAGAGGCGCCAATGTAGGGGTAAGGGTAATAGTTGGAAGGAATGTAGGTTCGGCCGTCCGGATTACGGGTGGGGTGGAGGTGGGGATAAGGGCAGGGGGAGCAGCACACGCCGCCAGCAGTGACAATAGTAAGACTCCGGCAGCAATCAATAGCACCTGCCGTGGATCATAACGGATGAGGAACCTTCTGCCACCCATTATCCAACTCCTTTTATTTTACAGGCTTCCTGGTAACCAGTCCCAATCGGAGCACCGATACAGTAATAGCGGTTATCGAGAGCATACAGGATGGGGTCGAGGCGGGTCAGGTCCGCCAGCGTTTTGCGCTCTTCCTGCCCGGTCACATACTCCGGGCTGGCAAAAGCCTGCGCCACCTCACCAATAAAGACCTGGCGGTGCTGGATGGAGAATTCCTGAACCAGGCGGCATTCCAGGTTGAGCGGGCACTCGACAATCAGCGGAGCGGTCCCCGTCTGCCCAAAAAAAACCTCAAACAAAGCGGCTTTGTCCACCTCCCGGCCGGAGACGGTGCCGCAGTAATCGGTCACAGCCAGCATGGAGGTGGTGGGAAAATTGATGCTGAAGGTGCCGTTCTCGAGAATGCCGGTGTTGGTGTAGTGGTCGCGATGGGATGAGACATAGACCAGCGGCGGGTTAATGCCCATCAAACCGGTATCGCCAATGGTTGCAAAGTTGGGCTTGCCGTGCACATTCGCCCCGACCAGGGTGATGGGGATGGGATAGATGTAAGGGAGGGCACCCAGTGGAATTTTCATATACGGAACTCCATCCTCTCAGGTAGCGGGAGCCGCAATATCCTTCTGGCACTGGAGCCATTCCGGGTCACGGGCATAGCCTAGTTTGTCGAACAGGGCCTGCATCGGAGCATTTTGAACAGCCGTGCAGGTCTTGAGCAGGGGGCAGCCATGCTGCCGGGCGTAGGCGATGCCGCGCAGCTGCATGGCCAGGCCAATGCCCCGCTTGCGGTGGCTGCGCCGGACACCCAGCAATCCGCCCAGGAGCGTATTACTGCCAGGGTCCTGCCCCAGTTCCCGCAAGCCGATATACTCATCTCCCTGTATGGCGACAAAATATGCATCATGCAGGATGGTGGGATCGTTCAATCCCCAGGTGACCCATTCATCGAAGGCCGGTATCTCAATCTGATTTTCTTCCGACGGAAGATCCTCATATATCTTCCAGTACAAATCATAGACCTTCCGGTCACGGCCAGGATCTGCTTCCAACTCGCGCAGAGTCTTGATGAGAATCCCCTCTGCCTGTAACTTCGCCTCCAGCCCAGAGTAGGGAGCCGGGTCGAATGCGGCAACATCCAGGTGGACGGGGGTCTCACGAAAAACCTCACGAAAACCCTGTTTTTGGAGAAAGGAAAAGCCCTGCGGCAGGTTCGTGAAGGCATCCGCCCGCAGGACACGCGGGTCGAACTGCTGCAGTCCCTCCCAGACCCGGGCATAGAGCGCCGAGCCAATGCCGCGCCGCTGGTACTTCGGATAAACCTCTACATTGATGTAGAATCGCTGCGGATGGTAATCATCAGCACTCTGCCCATAGGTTGCAAAACCGACTGCGGCGTCACCATCCCCTTCCTCAACGGCAACCCAACGGCGGTATTTACACTTCGGGTTGCGGTGCTGGTCCGCGGCAGCCCAGGCTTCGGGAGTAGGAGGCCTTTCCGGCCAGACGATCTGCAAACTGTGGTGGATGTCAACCAGTGCAGGATAATCCTGCGGGGTAAAATCGCGAATCTTCATTAAGACTGTTCCTTTGTTTGTTCAAGCTCCAACTGATCATGGTCCGGCAGGATATCTTCCATATCACGGACCTGGGGAAAGGCGTATCCAAGAAGCAGGGTAAAAATGGTCAGCAAGCCGAACGTGATCATTTGCAGGCTCATCCCGGAGCCGGGGCCTGTGCCGAGCAGCCGGCCAAAAGCAGCCGGGAGGCTGCCGCCCCCCTGCATGGCAGGTTCCATGACATAATCGGCCAGCAGACCGCCCAGCAAAGGCGTGACCATGTCAGGCATCCAGGTAAGCAAACGGCGGGCGGCAAAGACACGCCCCTGCACATCCGGTGCAACTTTCACCTGAAGCAAAGTCTGGCCCGAAGTGATGCCGAGGGTGGCAAATATCCCGCCAAACAGGCTCAGGGGGATCCAGGCAGCCGGTCCGCGGCCAAGGCCGAAGAAAACTGCACTGAACAACCAGTAAAGTAACCAGCCGATCAAAAAGCCATGCAGGCGCCGTTTCAAGCCTCCCCACACGCTCAATGCCAGGCCGCCCAGTGCAAAGGAGGCCGCCCCGGCCATCTGGACGGAACCGAGTACCACGCTGTCATTCCCCGTGCGGGCCAGGACAACCGGCGTAACGACAGCGTTGCAAAACCCGCAAAACAGGTTCGCGAAGAACAGGATGATGACAAAACCCGCCAGACTGGGGCGCTTGAGGATGTAAGCAAAGCCATAAGCCGCTTCCTTGAGCAGGCCGCCCTCCCCTTCCCGGCCTTCCAGGGTGCGGGCAGGCTGAGGGATATGGACGACCAGGAGTGCAGTGACTGCCAGGACCAGCGCGCTCAGGTCGATCAGCAAGATACCCTTGATATCGATCAGAGGCAGGAGAATACCGGCCAGCATGGGGGCCGCGATGCCCGGCCCGGTCTCGACGAATGACATCATCCCATTCGCACGGCCATAATGTTCCTTGGGCACCATGGTCGTGACCGCTGCCGAATAAGCCGGCCAGTGGAAGGCCGTCCCGATGCCAATGGTCGCATTGACGATATAGAAATGCCAGGGCTGCAGACCGCTGGTGAGATAAAGGATCAGGATGGCAAACGTCCCCAGGCCGGCAGTAATGTCGGAGGCCATCATCATCAGTTTGCGGTTGTAGCGGTCCACCATGACCCCGGCGACGGGTGTAAGCAGCAGGAACGGGATCGTGAAAGCCGTTGTCATCCCGCCCAGGACGGTAACACTGCTGGTCTGCTTGAAGACCCAAATGGAAAGGGAGAACTCCACCATGGTGGAAGCCAGGATGGAGACCACCTGCCCGGCAAGGAC
>CAYLXB010000060.1:0-21116 GCA_964387495.1 uncultured Anaerolineaceae bacterium | reverse complement strand
TTGCGCATATTGACACAGCCATGGCTCATGGGTGTGCCAAAATTATTATGCCAGTAAGTACCGTGTGTGGCCACTCCCCCTTCGCTGACGAAGAAGCAAACCCAGGGTACACCGGGAATTTCATAAGCATTAATATCGGAGGTGAGATTGCCATCTCCCATATGTTTCGAGGGCATTTTTGAATAAATATTATAAGTGCCAGTGGGTGTGTTCCAGGGTAATTGCCCTGCGGGTTTGAAATTGAGTCCAGAAGAGATTTTCGTCTTTAACACAACCGTATCCCCTTCAAAGGCGGTTAATGTTTGCTGCGCCAGCGACACTTCAATACGTTTCAGTTCGTGTGGAACATCCGGGTTAATGGGTTCAAATTCTTCGGGGCCAATCATTCGCAAGTGTTCAGCTGGAACATGATAATCAATATCAATCAGTTCATCGATTAATTTGTACCAGGGTTTGCCATCAGGACCTTCTTCGATGTCAACCACCCAGTGGTTTGATCCATAATACAAGCGGTACACGGGTTCCCATCCATAATATGAGGTATAGCGCATGGTCTGGGTATAGGGGACAGTCACTTCAGCAATTTGGCCCTTTTCAGGGATCCAACTTGCCACAGGATTCAATTTGTAAGTTACCCTTTGGAGGTGAGCGCTGTGGATATAACCGCGCCAAACCCGATACCACAGGGGATTATGAAGGGGTCCCTTTTCTGATTGGACTTCATAATAAATATTTACCAGTTCATCCCGATAGCGTTGATACAAAATTCTACTTTTATCATCAGGTTGGCTGTATACACTGACCGAATCAGTGCCGATACGAGCAATATCACCGGTATCAACCAGTTCACCGGGTAAACGCATGGATCGGAAGGCCATGCTGGCAAGCCCCAGGGTTGACCATTTGAGAAAATCACGTCTGGAAAAGTTATTTTTCATAGCATAATTATAATTCATAATCAGACTAAAATAGTCCGGTTACAAATATCCATTTTGGTTATTTGAATGGAACGACTCATTATTGCGAGCAGAGGAGCGGGGTCAGGCGTTCATCCAATTTTTTGGCATAGTCAAATAATTGTGCGCCGGTTTCATCATACTCACTTGTGCGATATTCCAGGCGGATGTGGATGGTGGAAGTGCAGCGAGTGAAGGCCACATCACCGGAGGTGAAAAAATAATCCAGGATGGAAACCGACGCGGAAACAAACATGCTGGAATCGCCAATTTCAGGCTCTGCGTGAGAATTGTTGCCAACCATTCCTACCAGTTGGTTAAATGCCTGGTCAGCTTTTTCTTTGGTGTTGTATTGAAAGATACTTACACTGCCGACTTCTTTTTGGTCGAGCTCACGAATGAAAACTTGCCGGAGTGCTTTGACCGCTGGTGGTAAAACATTGAAACGACCATCCATGGTGGTGGTTACCTCATTTGCGACAATGCCTTCGGGTAAGTCACCAGCCACAACCAGGGCTGATTCAACATCTTGGGAGGCAACCGGGGAGGCTGCCTGAGGTTCCTGCGTCGCAGCTACCTGGGGTTCAGTCGGTTGGGGTTGGTTGGCGGCAGCGGCGTCGGCTGTTTGCTGCATCAACTCTGCAACTGCGGTTTGGACGTTCACATCAGTTTTGGGGGTGGCTTTTGCAGGGCTGCACGCTGAAAGGATCAGTGCAACCAAAAACATAATCGAGATTAAAGTTCTTCTCAAGTCATCTTCTCCAATGAAATCATGGAATTACTTCAGATCATTATTATATCCATAAAGATGACGGGATTTGGCGAAATGCTAAAAGTTTTCTTAAAGTAAAAAAGAACCCATTGATGGTTCTTTTTTTTAGTCGGGGCGAGAGGATTTGAACCTCCGACCTCTTGCACCCCATGCAAGCGCGCTAGCCGGGCTGCGCCACGCCCCGATTGGCAAGGGGGGATTATAGCCGTAATTGGAGAATCTGACAATATCATGCTTTGTGCTAAAATACAGCCATCACCTTGACGGCCTGGAGAGTAGCATGCCTGGATTTGTGGAAGTAGTAATCGACAGCATACGCGTCAGCCTGATGTCCCCTCAGCGCGTGGTGGTCCTGCGCCAGGTGGGCGGCGAACGCTTTTTGCCCATCTGGGTTGGGCCGTACGAAGCCGAGGCCATCACCGTGGCCCTGCAAGAGATCGAAATGGCCCGCCCGCTGACCCATGACCTGCTCAAGAACCTGTTCGATACCTTCAACGCCAGGATCCGGCAGGTGGAAATCGTTTCCCTGCGCGAGGATATCTTCTACGGCAATATCGTGGCCGAGATCAACGGCCAGACGCTCTCCATCGATTCGCGCCCATCCGACGCCATCGCCCTGGCCGTGCGCGCCCATGTCCCCATTTTTGTGGCCGAAGAGGTCATGGACAGCGCCGGGACGACCCCCGAAAAGGATATCCAGTCCGAGGCGCCCGCCGGCTCCGACGCGCCCGCTGTACCGCTCCCGCCGGCCGAGCCGGGCCAGGACCGCCTCTCGATTTTCGAGGACTTCCTAGAAAAACTCGACCGGGAAAAGAAGGACGATGACCAGCCGGATGCATCCGACCAGCCCGACGAACCGAAGGAACCATGAGCGACGCCCTGTCTCCTGAAACCCCTTATGGGGACGAGCAGTACACCGCATCCGCCGCGCCGGGCATCCCGCACAGCCGCGAGGCCGAAGAGGCCGTCATCGGAGCGGTGCTGATCAACCCGGAGGTGTATTACGATGTCGCCCAGTTCCTGCAGGGCGAGGATTTCTACATCCACCGCCTGCGCTGGGTCTGGGATGCCTTCACCCGCCTGCACGAACAGCGCGTCCCCATCGACCTGCTGACCGTCACCGAGGAACTCGACCGCATGGGCCAGCTGGGCGAGATCGGCGGCCCAGCCTTCCTGACCGCCCTGGTCAACCAGGTGCCCTCCTCCCTGCATGCCGAAGCCTACGGGCACGTGGTCGAAGCCCATGCCCTGCGGCGCAAGATGATCAACGCCGCCAACCAGGTCGCCTCGCTGGCCTATACGGAAGAAAACCAGATCGAGACCGTGCTGGGCGAAGCCGAAAAAGCCATCTTCAATGTCTCCGAACGGCGCCTCAAGCACGATGTCAAGCCCATCCGCCAGGTCATGTCCGAAGTCTATGACCGCACGGACGAACTGGCCCGCCGCGACGAGGAGATCTTCGGCGTGCCGACCGGCTTCATCGACCTCGACCGCCTGCTGGCCGGGCTGCAGGCTTCCGACCTGCTCATCATCGCCGGGCGTCCCGGCCAGGGCAAGACCGGCTTCCTGCTCTCGGTGGCCAGGAATGCAGCCCTGATGCACAAAAAACACGTGGCAGTCTTCTCGCTGGAAATGTCCAACGAGCAGGTTGCCCAGCGCCTCATCGCCCAGGAGACCGGCATCGACAGCCAGCACCTGCGCACCGGCAAGTTGACCGACGAGGACTGGCCGCTCTTCACGCACGCCATCGAGGTCTTCTCGGATACGCACATCTTCCTGGATGACACCCCCGCCATCACCCCCCTGCAGCTGCGCACCAAGTGCCGCCGCCTGCACATGGAATACGGCCTCGACCTGATCGTCCTCGACTACCTGCAATTGATGGGCGGCGACACGCGCAACGACAACCGCGTCCAGGAAGTCTCGTACATCTCCCGCAGCCTCAAAGTGCTGGCGCGCGAGATCAACGTCCCCGTGCTGGCCGCAGCCCAGTTGAGCCGCGCCGTCGAACAACGCACCGACAAACGCCCTGTGCTCTCGGACCTGAGAGAATCTGGATCACTCGAACAGGACGCCGACATCGTCATGTTCATCTACCGGCCTGACCAGTACGAAAAAGATACCGTCAAACAGAACGTGGCCGAGATCATGGTCGCCAAGCACCGCAACGGCCCGGTCGGAACGGTGGAACTGATCTTCCGCTCCAGCCTGGCCAAGTTCGAGAACGCTGCCACCCGCCGGGTGGACCTCTCGGAAATGTAGCCCGCCCCATGAAAAAATTTCCCGGCTTCAGCGACCAGGAGACCTTCACCCCGCTGCCCGACTCGTTCATCCGCCTGCTGGGCGCGCTGGACGACCCGGACGAGATAAAGGTCACCCTGTACGCCCTCTGGCACGTGGCCCACATGGAAGGCCCCTTCCATGCCCTGCAGCTGCCGGATTTCGAACCCCTGAGCCGGACGCCGGACGAGGTGCGCGCCGGGCTGGACAAAGCCGTGGCGCGCGGCACGCTCATCCGGGCCCAGCGCGACCCGGAGGTATTCTACTTCCTGAACAGCCCGCGCGGCCGGGCCGCCTCCGAGGCCATCCGCAACGGCATCTGGCACCCACACGACAAACCCGCCTCCGGCCCGCCGCGCGAGCGGCCCAACATCTTCCGCTTATACGAAGAGAATATCGGCCCGCTCACACCGTTGATGGCCGATGCGCTCAAAGAGGCCGAGCAGACCTACCCGGCCGGGTGGATCGCAGAGGCCATCCAGATCGCGGTCGAGCGCAACAAGCGCAACTGGAAGTATGCCGAAGCCATCCTGAAACGCTGGAAAGAAGAAGGCCATGCCCAAAAGCAAACTGGACGAGACGCTGAAAAAGATACCAGTCCCTACTCGAACAGCCAGTTCGCCGAGTACCTCAAGCGGGACTGAGGCTGCGGCGGATTCGCTGGGCAAGCCCGGCTGCCCGCTGTGCGGCGGGGTCGGTTTTCTGCGCCTGGACGTGCCGCCCGGCCATCCCCGGTTCGGCCGTCTGGAGCCCTGCACCTGCCGCAGCACCGAGATCGCCGAGAACGCACGCCAGCGCCTGTATACGCTCAGCAACCTGGAACGCCTGAGTCACCTGCGCTTCAAGAATTTCAGCCCGCACGGCAACAAAAAAGCCATCCTGATCACACCCCAGGAGCAGGAAAGCCTGGAGGCCGCCCTGGCTGCCGCGCAGGATTTCGTCGTCCGGCGCACTTACTGGCTGCTACTGGAAGGCGCCTATGGCTGCGGCAAGACCCACCTGGCAGCGGCAATCGCCAACGAAGCCGTGGAACTGGGTGTTCCTACGCTCTTCATCACCGTGCCCGACCTGCTTGACTCGCTGCGTTTCGCCTACAGCGACCCCGAGACGACCTTCGAGGCACGCTTCGAGGAAGTGCGCACGGCCGCCCTGCTGGTATTGGACGATTTCGGCACACAGAATGCCACCGCCTGGGCGCAGGAAAAACTGTTCCAGATCATCAATTACCGCTATATCAACAAACTGCCCACCGTCATCACCACCAACCTGATGCTGGATGAGATCGAGGGCCGCATCCGCTCACGCCTGCAGGATGATGAATTCGTGAAGCACCTGCGCATCACCGCCCCGGATTACCGCCGCCCCAACGAGACCAGCAACCCCGGCATCTCCATGCTCTCCACGGCACGCATCAAGGAAATGACCTTCGGGAACTTTGCCTTCCGGGAGGAGGAGGTCGGCAAGGAAGTCGTAACCACCGTGGTCAGGGAAAAGAAGTACGCCACCGGGCGGCACAAGGAATCGGAGATCATCCGCGACCGGGTAACCGCCGAGAACATCAAATCCCTGCGGGATGCCTTCCACTCGGCCATGCACTTTGCCGAAAAGCCCGAAGGCTGGCTGGTACTGGTTGGCCAGTCTTACTGCGGCAAAACCCACCTGGCAGCCGCCGTCGGGAATTATCACCTGGCCTCCGGCGGCCGGGCTACCATGGTGGATGTCTCCTCCCTGCTGGATTACCTGAAGACCACCTTCAAGCCCAATTCGGATGTCTCCTTCGACCGCCGCTTCTACGAAATCAGCATTACCCCCCTGTTGATCCTGGATGACATAAAGGAAAGCGGCACCCACTCCGCCTGGGCGGAAGACAAACTCTACCAGCTGCTCAACCAGCGTTTCAACAACCGCCTGCCCACGGTCCTGACCTCCACCCTGCCGCCGGACGATTTCAGCGTCAACCACCCATCCCTCTGGAACCGCATCCTGGATGCGAGTTCATCCCAGGTCTGTGTGATTGACGTGCCCCCCTTCCGGCCATCCGCCAGGCGCCAGAGGGGCACGACTGCCAAAAAAGGCGCCAAAGAATAGGCAAGCCTGGCCGAAAGATGTTGCTGGTGGATAAAAGGAAAGCAGGGTCATCCCATCCGGGATTGCCCTGCTTTTTTGTGCCCAGGCCTGAAGCCATCAGGGGGAAAACACTTTGAAATTTTCAAACAGGATATCCACGCCCCCCTCATCGAATGTGCCGGCGATCAGGCCCACATCCCCTCCGCCAGGGATCGAAGAGTCTTTCTGCCTGATGACCTTCTCCCCGTTGACATTCAACGTCAACACATTTCCGATGCAGGAGGCCAGCAATGTATTCTTTGCCCGGCCTGTCTTGACGGCCTCGACCGGCTTCATCCCTTCATCTTTATTTAGAAAAGTGACCTTCCCTTTCACCGACTTGACAATGGCCGCTTTTCCATCACTGCTGATCAGGAAAGCATAGTAGGAATAGGTCCTTTTTCCGGTGCTGTCGATCTTCTCCGTATGGCGGCAGGTGACGCCAAAATCGTTGGCATCCGGGCCGCCGATCCTGGTGGCGTCCACCTGGACGAGCACATCGCCATCGAAGTTGCTGTTCAGGTTGGACCACACATCCAGCTGCGCCTGGCCGACCCAGATACGGAAACCCTTCCGGGTGTAGTCCGTGATTTTATAGTCCAGGTTGACCATATCCCATCCCGTGCTGGGGCTGGAGAAATCATCCTCGAACAGCAGGGTCTTTTCCAATGGTGCCTCGGTGCCGGCAGGGGGTGTCCCGCCGGCAGGCGCCTCGGTCGCCTGTGAGTTGCTGGAGTGGATCAGCGTGCTGCAGGCCAGGCTGGTCAGCAGCATAAGGATCAGGGCAAAGGCGGGCTTTTTCATAGGGTATCTCTTCTCGGACATTACCGTCATTATAATGGCCGAATTGCTTTTCTCCGACCCCATTTTTATCACATTGCCTGTTGCCGCAGGGCAGGCCGGCCGGGTCAGGCTTGACAGGTCGCGGATGGGTACTATAATTTGTCTGACCTAAACCGGAGCGGGGCAGCCCGTTTTCATTTCGAACTTCATTTAGTGTATAAATTACACGAAGCGAGGAGCACCATTTTTGGAACTTCACCCTGACATCCTGGAGGCCATCCGCCGCGCCCTGGCCGAAGATATCGGGACTGGCGATGTCACCAGCAACAGCATCCTGCCGCCAGAAGCCTCCATGCAGGGCCAGATCATCGCCAAGCAGGAGGGGATGGCCGCGGGGCTGGACGTGGCACAGGCAGTCTACGAAATGGTTGACCCGCGTGTGGACTTCCGCCCCCAGGTGGGTGAAGGTGCGTACGTGACCAAAGGCCAGGTGCTGGCGCTCGTCTCCGGCCCGGCCCGCAGCCTGCTGACCGCTGAACGCACAGCGCTCAACTTCCTGGGGCGCATCTCAGGCATTGCCACCCTGACGCATCAATTCGTGGAGGCGGTCGCCGGAACCAAGACCGTCATCCTCGATACACGCAAGACCGTCCCCGGACTGCGCATGGCCGACAAACTGGCCGTACGGCGCGGCGGCGGGCAAAACCACCGCATTGGCCTGTATGACATGGTGCTGATCAAGGACAACCACATTGATTTTGCCGGCTCCATCACCCAGGCAGTCAGTCTGGCCCGGGCAGGCGCAGCTGGCCTGGAGATCGAGGTCGAAGCCCGCACGCTGGAGGATGTGCATGAAGCCCTTTCCCAGGGCGTGGAACGCATCCTGCTCGATAATATGAGTTTTGAAATGATGGCCGAGGCCGTGCGCCTGGCCCAGGGGCGTGCCAGGCTAGAAGCCTCCGGCAATGTCACCCTGGAGAGTGTGCGCCGGATCGCCGAAACCGGGGTGGATTACATCTCCTCCGGTGCGCTGACCCACTCCGCCAAAGTTTTCGATGTTTCATTCGACTATCTCCGGGCTGGGGGCCGTTGACCGGCCGCCTGTCTGGCATCTCTTCAGGAGGATTGCATGACCCCTGAAACCCGGCAAATGTACGAAATGCTCAAAGCCAAACTCAGCCGCATCGTACCGGATGTGGAACTGCGCTATAAAGCCGAGGTCGCAGTCGAGATCAATGCCCTCAAGAAAGAGCGTAATGCTGTCATCCTGGGGCATAACTACATGGAACCGGCGCTGTTCCAATCCATTCCCGACTTCACCGGTGACTCGCTCGACCTGTCCCGCAAAGCCGCCCTGGCCAGCCAGGATGTGATCGTCTTCTGCGGGGTCAAATTCATGGCCGAAACGGCCAAAATCCTGAACCCATCCAAGACCGTTCTGCTCCCGGCCGAAAAGGCCGGCTGTTCCCTAGCCGAGTCCATCACTGCCGCGGATGTGCGTGCCCTGAAGGCCCGCTTCCCGGGCGTGCCGGTGGTCACTTACGTCAATACCTACGCAGATGTAAAGGCCGAATCGGATATCTGTTGCACATCATCCAATGCGGTGGCCGTGGTCGAATCGCTCAAGAGCGAGGCAATCATCTTTCTGCCGGATGAATACCTGGCCGGGAATGTGGCCCGCGAGACCGGCAGGCACATCATCTTCCCCATGCCCGGCACAGTCAACTACCCCGACTCCGGCCTGGATTACCAGTTCATCGGCTGGCGCGGGCGCTGCGAGGTGCACGAGAAATTCACCGTCAAAGATATCGAGACCGTGCGCGCCCAGTTCCCGGATGTGGTCATCCTGGCTCATCCGGAGTGCAGCCCGGAGGTCACCGCCGCGGCGGATTTTTCCGGCTCCACCAATGCCATGGTCAAGTATGTGCAGGAAACCAAAGCCCCGCATTACCTCATCCTGACTGAGTGCGCCATGGGCGATAACATCGCCGCTGCCAACCCGGAGAAGGAGATGCTCCGCCTGTGCATGGTGCGCTGCCCGCACATGAACCTGATCACGCTGGAAGACACCCGCGACGCCCTCAAACTCAACCGCTACGTGATCGACGTGCCGGAAGAGACCCGCGTGCAGGCCCGCCGCGCCGTGGAAAGAATGATCCAGATCGGGTAACCAACCCCGCTGCATCCCCCGCTGACACTGGAGAATTTCACACCAAAGGAAAGCCATGAAAACAACGGATGTGCTTATCATCGGCTCCGGCATTGCCGGGGCGTCAGCAGCCCTGCAGCTGGCCCGCAACCCGGAGCGAAGGATCATCCTGATCACGCGTGAGCCCGAGCCAAATGAATCCAACACGCGCTGGGCACAGGGCGGCATCATTGGCCGTGGGCCGGGAGACACGCCCGAGCTGTTGGTGGAAGATATTCTGGCCGCCGGTGCGGGAGCATCACTGCCGAAGGCAGCCCGCATACTGGCCGAGGAAGGTCCGGCACTCCTGCAGGAGATTCTCATCCAGTATGCCGGCGTTCCCTTCGACCGGGAGGCCAGCGGTGAGCCCGCCTGGGGGCAGGAAGGCGCCCACTCGAAGCGGCGTATCCTCCATGTTGGGGATGGGACCGGGCGTGCCATCATCGAGGGGCTCATGCAAGTGATCCGCCAGCAGCCCAATATCGAACTGCTGACCAATGCCACTGCCGTTGATCTGATCACCTATCCTCACCATTCCCGCGATCCGCTCAAGGCCTATGAACCCGTGGCATGTTTCGGCGCTTACGTCTTCGACCGAAAAGGAAGCGCTGTCCACCGCACATTGGCCGCCACTACCATTCTGGCCACCGGCGGCCTGGGGCGTATCTACCGCAACACCACCAACCCGCCGGGCGCACGCGGCGATGGCTTGGCCATGGCCCATCGCGCCGGCGCGCGCATCCTGAACGCCGAATACATCCAGTTCCACCCCACCGCCCTGGCTGCACCCGGTGCGGAGGGCTTCTTGATCAGCGAAGCCGTGCGCGGCGAGGGAGGCATCCTGCTGACGCCGGACAGCCAGCCCTTCATGGAAAAATATTCACCCGAGTGGAAAGACCTTGCGCCGCGCGACGTTGTAGCCCGCGCCATCCACACTGAGATGGAAGCGCATGATTATTCACACGTCCTGCTCGACATCGCCTCGCACATGCCGGCCGCCAGGATCAAGGAGCGCTTCCCCAATATTTGCGCCGAGTGCCTGCGCGTGGGCATCGATATCACCCGCGAGCCCATCCCGGTCGTCCCTGCCGCCCACTACTCCTGCGGCGGCGCCGCGGTGGATGAGTATGGCCGCACCAGCATCCAGAACCTGTATGCTGTCGGCGAAGTCTCCTGCACCGGCCTGCACGGCGCCAACCGCCTGGCATCCACCTCCCTGCTGGAAGGTCTGGTCTGGGGCACGCGCGCCGGACGAGACATCGAGACCCGCTTCCTTGCCGCCACGCCGCCTGCCACGCCTCCGCCGGAGGATATCCCGGCCTGGGACGAATCCGGCCTGACCCAGGAACCCGACCCGGCGCTCATCCAGGGCGACATGCAGACCATCCAAAACATCACGTGGCACTACGTGGGGCTGATCCGCTCCGGTGACCGGCTCTCGCGTGCCATTCGCGAATTGCGCCACATGCAGAACGAAATCGAGACCTTCTACCGCGTCACCAAACTGAGCGATGGCCTGATCGGCCTGCGCAACGCCGTGGAGGTAGCCCTTATCCTGGCCCTGTCGGCGCGTCACAACCGCCAGAGCCGCGGCTGTCACTACCGGGCCGATTCGGTGGATGGCGGAGACCGGCTGCTGTAACCTTGCCAATCTCCCCATCCCCTGCTATACTGCCTACATAATATGTTGACTTTCACTGTCCAATTTGGGCAGTTAATGATCTTACAATCCGGTTGCACTTCCCCAAACCCCGGCAGGGATTGCCGGGGGGATTCGTATTTCGATTCAGGGCGGGTACCGGCAAGGAAAATGACATGAGTAAAGAGAAAAAACTGAGAATCATCCCGCTTGGTGGCCTGGGGGAGGTCGGCAAGAATATGATGGCCTATGAATGCCAGGATGATATCCTGGTGGTGGATGCCGGGCTGATGTTTCCCGATAACGATATGCTTGGCATCGACTACATCATCCCCGACTTCGAGTATCTGCATGACAAGGGCCACCGTGTGCGGGGCATCATCATCACCCACGGGCACGAAGATCACATCGGCGCCATCCAGCATGTGCTCGAGCGCGTCCCTGCTCCTATTTACGCCTCTCTCCTGACGCGCGGCCTGATCGATGTCAAACTGGCACGCCGCGGCATGGCGGGCAAGGCCGACCTGCACACCCTTAAGGCTGGCGAGACGGTTCACATCGGCCCCTTCAAAGTGGAGACCTTCCACGTCTGCCATTCCATCCCGGATGGTTTCGGGCTGGGCATTACCACACCCGCGGGGTTGATCGTCCACACCGGCGACTTCAAACTGGACCACACACCGGTGGACGGCTGGCCGACCGATTATGCCAAACTGGCCGAGTTCTCACAGCGCGGTGTGGATGTCCTGCTTGCCGATTCGACCAATGCTGAGCGGCCGGGCTGGACGCCCTCCGAGCGTGTCATCGGCCCGGCATTCGATGAGGTACTCAAGAACGCCCCCGGACGCGTCATCATCGCCACATTCGCCTCGCTCATCTCCCGTATGCAGCAGGTCGCCGACGCCGCGGTTCACCACAGGCGTAAACTGGCTTTCGTGGGCACCAGTATGGTGGATAATGCCAAAATCGCCCGCAAGATGGGCTACCTGGAAATCCCCGATGACATCCTGGTCAGCGTGGAAGAAGCCATCAATCTGCCCGACAACCAGGTGGTGCTGATGTGCACAGGCACGCAGGGAGAGCCATCCTCCATCATCGGGCGGCTTTCCACCGGCACCAACCGCCAGTTCGACCTCAAGTCCGGAGACACCGTTATCCTGTCTTCCCACCCCATCCCCGGCAACGAGGAAAGCATCAGCAAGACCATCAACCGCATGATCAGGCGCGGCGCCAATGTCATTTATGATGCCACCGCACCGGTGCATGTCTCCGGTCACGCCAGCCAGGAGGAGCAGAAACTGCTGCTCAACCTGGTGCGCCCCAAATACTTCATCCCTATCCACGGCGAACTGCGCCAGTTGACCCGCCATGCCGCCCTGGCGCGCCAGGTGGGCATCCCGGATGATCACATCGTGGTGGTGGAGAACGGGCAGGTCGTGGAACTTGCCGAGGGCAAACTGCACCTGGCCGAGCGCATCCCGGGCGGTTACGTCTTCGTGGAAGGGCAAAGTATTGGTGAGGTGGATGATGATGTCATGCGCGAGCGCGAAAAACTGGCCCGCTCGGGCATCTTCCTGATCAACCTGAGCCTGGACAAATATTCCGGCCGCCTGCTCGACCAGCCGGAGGTCATCACGCGCGGCTTCATCTCCCCGGAAGATGCCGAGGCACTCATCCCCGAAGTCCAAAAGCGCATCATGGACATCGTTAATGGCGGCGGCCTGAGTCAGGAAAAACTGCTCGAGGACGCCGTGCGAACGGTGCTCTACAACGAGACCAAGCGCCGGCCGATGGTCTTTGTGACCATGACCAGGGTATGACTGCTCGAACTCGATAACAAAAACGTGCCCGGCGGGGCACGTTTTTGTTATCTGGCTGCCCAGCGCTTTGGTTCTCAAAACTGTATAATTACAGTTACACCCATGAAAACGAATCGGTTTTCCGCCCGGACGATCCCGCTGGCATTTCTCTGCCTGACCCTGCTTGCCTATGGCCTGCTGCTCCCCTGGCTGGGTTTGTATTGGGATGACTGGCCTTACATCTGGAATATATCCATCCATGGTCCGGGTGAAGTCGTCGGCGTCTTTGAACATTGGCGCCCCTTCCTGTGGCCGATTGTATACCTGACCGCCAGCCTGATCCCGGCCACGCCACTGGCCTGGCAGATTTTCGGCCTGCTCATGCGCTTCATCACCGGGCTTGCAGCCTGGTTCTGCCTGCGGACAGTCTGGCCGGATGCCCGGCGTCACGCATTGACGGCCAGCCTGTTTTTCCTGGTCTATCCGGCTTTCACCCAGCAGTGGATTCCCATCACCTATGCCAACCAGCATTTCATTCCCCTCACAGCTTACCTGCTCTCTCTCGGCCTGAGCATCCGGAGTGCCCGCGCCGGGCACCGCGGCCTGCCAGTCCTGCCCCTGGCGCTCGGCCTGCTGGTAGTGGGCATCCTGCCGACCGAATATTTCATCGGCATGGAAATCCTGCGCCCCCTCTTCCTGTGGCAGGTTTCCGGAGAATACTCAACCCGCTTTAGCCAGCGGATCAAATTCATCCTCCGGCACTGGCTGCCCTACATCCTGCTCTGGATTGGCAACCTGTTCTGGCTGCGCAGTTTTTACCGCTCTGGTAAATACATTTATTACGGCACACTCGACCTGGAGCAGTTTGGACTTGAGAAAGCCCTTACGGACTATCTCAAAGATGCCGGTTCGGCCATGCTTTCAGGCGGTGCGCTGACCTGGTTCCAACTCCCCAAAAGCCTGTGGGAAACAGGCGGCTTTGCCTGGCTGACCATTGCACTGATCCTGGCAAGTTTTGGGCTTGCCTGGCTCTACCTCACCAGGCTCGACCTCTCCCAGAGTGAACCGAATGCTCCGGCCTGGCCCTACCAGGCCATCCTGTTCGGGCTGCTGAGTCTGCTGGCCGGACGATTTCCATCTTGGCTGGCCGGTCTGCCCCTGCGCTTTAATTTTGGCTGGGACCGTTTCTATGTTTCCATGATGCTCGGCGGCAGCCTGTTCATCAGCGGGGTGCTGGCCCTGGTCAAAGCTGGCCCGCGCCGGAATGCATTGATCTGCCTGATCCTCGCCCTGGCAGTCGCCCAGCACTTCAGCCAGGCGCGTGCTTACCAGCAGGATTGGGCCAGGCAAAAGGAATTCTTCTGGCAGCTTGCCTGGCGGGCGCCGGAGATTAGACCTCAAACGACCCTCTTTGCCCGGGAACTGCCCGTCTCCCACGAGACGGACTTCAGCCTGACAGCGCCGCTCAACTGGGTCTACGCGCCGGAAAATTCATCCTCTGAGCTCGGATATATCCTGCTCTACCCTGACCTGCGCACCGGCGGGTCAAAACTACCCCGCCTCGAAGAAAACATTTCTCTCCACATCCAATACACCACCTCCACTTTTTCCGGTTCGACCGATGATTCCATTGCCATCTACCTGCCGGAGGTGGCTGGATGCCTGAAAATCCTTGACCCGTTATACATAGACGAAGCGAACGGATCAATTGAAATGAACGCAGCCATCTTTGACCCGGCTTTCATGCCGGCGATTGCACTTTCAAAACCTTCCGGTGTTATTGGCGAGGCGCCCACGCCGCGCCTGCCCGAGGCCATCTTTGGGAAGGAGCCGCCTCATGGCTGGTGTTATTACTATGAAAAAGCAGAATTGGCCCGGCAAATGCGCAACTGGCCGCAGGTGACCGCACTCGGCCAGCAGGCGTCGAAGCAGGGATATGAGCCACGCGACCCGGTGGAATGGCTGGTTTTTATCGAAGGGCATGCACGCACCGGCAGGCTGGAGGCGGCGGAAAAGCTCAGTCGAACCGTCTGGAACGAATCCCCATCTGCCCGCGTCGCGCTGTGCTCGTTCTGGCGGCGCCTGGGCAGTGAACCGGAATACGCTGATATAGGCCGTGAAATTCGGCAGGCATTGAACTGTCAGCCTTGAGATCCCCACATAAAGTATAGATTGACCAGGCGTTAGAAAGGCGCTTCCTTCCACCCATGCGCGCCGCGCAGGGGTACAAAGGCCACACTCAGAACGGTCTGGCGCTCGAGCTTCTCTCCCCGGCGGGTCACCACCAGCAGCTCCTGGGAAATGCGTCCGCCGACCGGCAGTACCAGCCGCCCGCCATCCGCCAGTTGTTCCTGCAGTGGCGGAGGAACGTCCGGGGCAGATGCGGCAACCAGGATACCCTCATAGGGTGCAGCCTCTGGCCAGCCAAGTGAACCGTCAGAAACGTGACAGTGAATATTGTCCACCCCCAGCCGGTTCAGGATTTTCCCGGCCCTACTGGCCAGCCCCGGCAGGATCTCCACGGTGTGAACCTCAGCCGCCAGGTGCGCCAAAACTGCAGCTTGGTAGCCGGAGCCGGTGCCGACTTCCAGCACGCGCTCCGTGCCGTGCAGCTCCAGCAGCTGGGTCATCAAGGCCACGATATAGGGCTGGGAAATGGTCTGCCCGCATCCGATCGGCAGGGGGCCATCCGCATATGCATACTCCTGGTATTCGGGCGGCACGAACAGGTGACGCGGTACAGCCTGCATGGCCTCCAGCAGTCGCGGCTCGCACAGGCCCCTGCGGATGATCTGCTCATCCACCATGCGCCTGCGTTCCACTTCGAAAGTTTGCTCAGCCATTGGATTGCTGCAGGTTACGGGCAATCAGGCGGTCTACTTTGCCCATCGGGTAAGCCCGGAGTTCGCTCACCGACACCCAGCAGATCTGGCTGGCCTCCAGGGCCTGCGGCTCACCGGACTCAAGCGTACAGGCGAAGGCATGCAGGGTGATCCGGAAGTGGGTGTAGGCATGCCGGTAAGTCCCCAGGGATTCGCCAACCGACACCTCGATCCCCAGTTCTTCACGCAGCTCACGCTGCAGGCAGGCGGACAGGTCCTCGCCGTCATCTTGTTTCCCGCCCGGAAATTCCCACAACCCTCCCAGCAGACCATCCGGCGGACGCTGCGCCAACAGGACACGCTCACCGCGTTGCAGCACCCCGGCTGTGACCGTATAATGCGGTACAACTGCCTTGGGTTTAAGCACCGGGCGTTCCTTCTGCACGCCGCGCTGGTTCGCCAGGCACAATTCGGACAGGGGGCAGAGTGCGCAGCGCGGGTTTTGCGGCAGGCAAAGCAGCGCTCCAAGGTCCATGAGTGCCTGGTTGTAATCTCCAGCCTGGCCAGGCGGCAGGTGCGCTTCTGCCAGTTCCCAAAGGAGCCGCTCTCCGGAGGGAACATCGGCCGGTTCAATCACATTAAAGAGGCGGGCAAAAACGCGCCGCAGGTTCCCATCCAGCGTCGGCGCGTCCATGCCAAAGGCGATTGAAGCGATCGCCCCGGCTGTATAGCGCCCAATCCCGGGTAGTGTGCGCAGGGCCTTCAAATCCGGCGGCAGGCTGCCCCCATACTTATTGACTACAATTTGAGCCGCTTTATGCAGGTTGCGCGCCCGGCTGTAGTACCCCAGCCCTTCCCAGGCATTCAGCACCTCCTGCTGGGAGGCTGCCGCCAGGGCCTCCAGGGTTGGAAAGCGCTCCATCCAGCGCTCGAAGTAGGGGATAACCGTCTCGACACGGGTCTGCTGGAGCATAATCTCCGAAACCCAAACCGCATATGGATCAGGGTGGCCGCGCCAGGGCAGCCGCCGGCCGTGACGGTGGTACCAGGCAAGCAAGCGTCCGGCAAGGTCGGAAGAACCCATGGCCGGCTTACTGTTGATCCCCGGCCAGCCGTGCAGCCAGGTCGCGCAGCTGGATAAAACTAACCGGCTTGATGAGCACCAGGTCGGCCTGTGGCACGGTCAGTTCAGACATGCGCGCGTCGGCCGAGGCAACAATGACACGTGTTTTGGCCAGGCGTTCATCCGCGCGGATGGCCTGCAGGATTTCCAACCCGCTCACATTGGGGAGATGCAGGTCAAGGATCACCACATCCGGAACAGCCTCCCGCAGGCGTTTCATGGCCGCATCGCCTGTCAGAATGCGTTCAGTGGAAAAACCGGCGCCATCCAACGCCCTGGCAAAGATCATTGCCAGGTCGTTTTCATCCTCGATAATGAATGCCAGGTGTTTATTCACTTTTTCTTTTCCTCCTGGATGGGTAAAGTAATAATGAAGGTACTACCCTTTCCCACCTCACTTTCGAGAAGGACTTTGCCCTGCATGGCAGCGGTGAGTTGGGAAACCACCGAAAGCCCCAGGCCGACCCCTTTCCTGCGCATATCGGTCGGGAGTTCTGCCTGCCGGAAAGGCTCAAAAACCAGTTGGTGCATTTCCGGGGGAATGCCAGAGCCGGTATCAGCCACCGAAAAAGCCCAATGTTCCTTATCCGGGCAGAAGAAACGCACCGTAATGCCGCCTTCCTGGGTAAACTTGATGGCGTTATCCACCAGGTTAAAAATGATCTGCTGGATGCGCGGCAGGTCCCCGAAGAGGCGCTCCGGGAAGCCTGTCTCCATGCTGACATCCAGGGCAAGTTTTTTTCCCTCCGCGATGGGGATGAGCGTGGCCTTGAAACCCTCCAGCAGGCGATTGCTGGCGAAGGCGGCAGTATTCAATTTAAACCGCCCGGCTTCCAGTTGGGATTCATCCAGCAGGGTGCCGATTAATTCTTTCAGCAGGTTGGCGTTTGCGAGGATGCGTTCGATGCTGAATTTCTGTTCCATGTTGATGGATCCAAAAACGCCATCTTGCCACATCTCAGCATGCCCAATGATCACCCCCAGTGGAGTGCGCAAATCATGGCTGACATGCGCAAGCAGCTGACTCTTGAAACGATTGGCATCCAGTGCCTGGTCGCGGGCTTCCTGCAGGGCAAGTTCACGCTGCTGCAGGCGATAAGCCATGATATTGAAAGCATCTGCCACATCAGCCAATTCATCACGCCGGGCCACATCCACGCGATGATTCAACTGCCCGCGTCCGATCTTTTCCACACCGTCCCTCAGCACCTTGACCGGACGGAAGATCTTACTCTCCAGGGTCCGGTTGGCCATAATCCCCACCAGGACAGTGATCAACAGAAGGCCGATACCAAGAAAAATGGTTGCATCGCGGGTCAAAGCAAATGCCTCGGCCAGGGGAATTTCCACGAACATGACCCAGCGATTCCCAAAAACCGGGAAAGCCGCGCCCAGCACATGCCGGCCCTCGAAATTCACATACTGGCCCTGATACAGGGCATCGAAAGCCTGACCTCCGGCCACAAACTCCGGGCGGCCAACCAGGTTGGTTCGCTGTAATACCAGTTCCGAGTTGGGATGCGCAATCACATCCCCGAACTCGTCGACCACATATGCTTTACCGGTCTGACCCATGCGAATATCGCCTACCAGGTCCCAGAGCACATCCATGCGCAGCCGGCCAGCCACAACGCCCCCTGCCGGCGAGGGTATCGCCAGCACCAGGTAAGGTGTATTTTGCGCGGATACTTCCACGCGGCCAATATAGGTTTCACCTTTCGAAGCAGCTGCGAACCACGAGGATTGTGGAATGGTAAAAGTACTGGCAAGGATGGCTGCATCCTGATATGTACCCGCATACGGCTGTGCTTCAGCATCCACACACACGATTTCTAGCAGCGCCGGCTCATCTGCCAGCAACGACTCCATCAGGCCGGGGTGGGAAACCAGGTACGCCGGATCGATTCTGCCCACCACTTCCAGATCGTTCTGGATTACCTTCATGAAATTATTTAATGTGCTGGCCGCACCCAGAGCCGTATCCCGCTGGCGGTTCCCCCAGGTGTTTTTTTCTGTGAAACGAACGAAGTAGATCGCTCCAAAAAGAAAAGTCACCAACGTAAACAGCAGAGTCAGGACAAGCACACCCAGCAGGGTGCGACGCAGACTCTGGTGAGCAAAACCCAAACGGGAGGAGATGGCAATATACAGACGCTGCATTTCTATGGTTGGGCGGCCAGAAAACGCTCCCATATATCCGCGTAGAGAGCCTCGCCCTCGGGGCTGAGCGGGAGCATGATCTCAGAGCCCTCGATCGAGGCTTGTGTGGGGAAGATGGCCGGGTTTTCACGGATCTCAGGCTTGACCAATGGCAGGGCTGCATCGTTGGGAAGCCAGTAATAGGTTTCATTGATGATCGTGGCCGCAACCTCTGCACTCAACAGGTAGTTGATGAATTCTTCGGCCGCCTGCTGGTGCTCGGATTGCACCGGGATGGTGTAATTATCCCCCCATAACAGACCACCGTCCTGGGGCAGGATATACTTGATCGGTAAATTCCGTTCTTCGGCAGCATACTGGTCATCGGCCTGCCCCATGCCCGCCACAGCCTCCATCGTCGCCAGGTAAGAGGTACTGACGGCAGGCTCCCAATCCACCACGATCATGCGCGGTTTTAACTCGATCAACTTTGCCAGGGCCTGTTCAAGTTCTTCAGGATTCTCAGAGTTGACCGAGTACCCAAGCCCGCGCAGTGCCATACCAATCGTGTAACGTGGCAGGCTCCAGACAACCACTTTCTCGCCCGGCCCCAGTTTCCACAGATCTGCCCACTTGTTGACCGGTTGGGAAACCGCATCGGTGCGCACAGCCAGGCCGGTGGTTCCCCAACTGTAGGGGATCGAATGCCGGTTGCCGGGGTCATAAGCCAGATCGCGAAAATTTGCAGAGACATTCTTGAAGTTGGGAATGTTTTTATAGTTGATCTCGGCCAGCATTCCATCCCGAATCATTCCGCTGACCAGTTGGTTTTCAACCACCAGGATATCGCACACGCTTCCGGCGCGCAGTTCGGCGATCGCGTCCTCTTGGGCATCATAATACTGGTAATCGATATGAATGCCGGTCTGGACCTCGAAATCATCCAGCACCGATTGCGGAACCACCCCCTCCCAGTCCCGGTAAATCAAGGTCACCTTTTCATCCCCCGACCCCGTTGAGGTACAGGCCGTCAGGACCAACACCACGACAAAAGCGATAGAAATGCACAGGTTTACACGACGGTTCATGGTACCTCCTACTTACCAATGAGGGGCCAGCCTAGAACTGGAAGCCTCCTTTGGCCGGAACGACTTTATATGCAAAATTGGTCACATAAGTGGACAACTGCTCATACAGGTTCTGCCAATCCGCAGAATTCATCATGCGCCGCACCGCGGTTGAATCCGGGGCCAGCATCCCCACCTGGATCTGCGGGTAGGAACCATAGATTGTCACCCACGCTTCAGAAGTTTGGAAACCCAGCCGCTGGACACCGGGGATGAACTCCCCAATGACAAATTCAAAATACTCGCGCTCGTGTTCGGGTGAGATATCCCAGGTCATCAGAACTTTTACTGGCACGGAAAACTCCTACGACCCGCTTTGATAATCCAGTACGACGAGGCGGGTTTCCTCTGGCAGTTCACTGGCACGTTTGACCGTAAAGGAAGCCTGCCGGGAGGGTTCTCCCAATCCCATCTCTTTCAGGAATTTACTAAGTGATTCCAGTTCCACCTTCGAAGCCGGTGTAGCGTAGTGCATCGGGATGACAATATTCGGCTCGAGCAGGCTGACCACTTCGGCCGCCTTGGCCGCATTCAGAGCACCGCTGCCGCCCACAGGAACCAGGGCGATATGCACGGTTCCCAGCGCTTCGATCTCCGCCTGGGGCGGAACCTGGCGCAGGTCACCCAGGTGGGCAACATTAAGGCCATTGAAATCAAAGACGTACAGGGTATTGCGCGGCCCATCATCTTTCTTGGTGCCCTGCCCATCGGTTTGGACACCGGTGATGAATACACCGCCAATTTCGTATTCGCCCGGTCCGGTCAGGATATGCAAACTTCCCTTGACCGCGCTGACAAAATTATGCCCCGGCGCGTTATGGCTGACCGTGACGATATCAGCTTTGAGTTTGAGCGCTTCGTAGCCGACGGCAGAATGATCGAACGGATCAGTGACCAATGTCGCCATGCCGCGCTCCATTAGGCGAAAGCAGGAGTGTCCATACCAGGTTATTTCCATGTTCAAGCCTCCGGGGCACAATTATAACCGTATCGCGGCAGGGGCTAGGCTGGTTTTTCTTCTGGTTCATCCTCCGTTACAACCGTCACCGCTGCCGGGCCGACGTTATTGGGTAATGTTTTGTGGACACCGTCGCAAAAAGGCCATTCCTTCGAGGCGCCGCAGCGGCAGATGGAAACGCGTTCACCGGGCTGGATCTCGATGCTGGTGCGCAGGTGACCAAAGCGGTCTTCAGTGGTATGCTTGGGCATAGGTTGGCCTCCAAAGGTGGGATTGAATTTTTATCTGAATGGATTATATAATGATTTAGCGATGAAAGCCACTTTACCTGCCCGGTTTGTGTACCCCATCCTCCTGCTCCTGCTGGCTGCCTGCACGCCGGCCAGCCCTGCCGGAGGCGCATCCCCGGAATCCGCCCCGATCG
>CAYLXB010000059.1:16942-21676 GCA_964387495.1 uncultured Anaerolineaceae bacterium | reverse complement strand
CGGCCGTGGGCATGTCCCAGCCAAAGTGGTGGTAGCCGGTATGGATGATGAGGATGTCACCCTCGCGCACCTCGACCCGCTCTTCGACCATTTTGCTGGTGTACACATCGTAGTCGCCGCAAATATCGCTCAGATCCACCACCGCCGCTTCGTGGACAAGGAAATCCATGTCGAGCGAGGCGATATCCTTGCCCGGTGTATGGAAATGGATTTCGCCATCCAGGTGGGTCCCGAGGTGGTTGGAATGGGTCACCACCTGCCCGTTGGCCCCGTTGGGCGCCAGTCGTTTGAAGTACTTGACCTGCAGCGGCTCATAGGTCGGCCAGGCAGGCGTGGCGATTCCCAATGGTATGGTCAGATCAATGAATTTCATTTTTTATCTCCTTTCACGTTTTGGATGATATTTTCTTCACTGGGCCAGTGCATCCAGCGCATCCCGGAAACACGCCTCCGGTGCGCGCAGGATCCCTGCCCCGACCATACCCACGCCGGGATCCTTGTGGGCGATGCCGGTATTGATCTGTGGCAGGATGCCGGTCTCCATCACCCGGCGGACGTCGATGCCGAGCGGTGTGCCGCGGAAATTGAGCGCCGGGATGGTCAGGTTTTCATGCTCGCCAAAAGTGATTTCATACATTTCGAGGGTGGCCTGCAACGCCAGTTGCGGGGTCCCGCCCACGAACTGGGTGATGGCCGGCGCGGCTGCCATGGCCATGCCTCCGTATCCTGCCGTCTCCGTGATGGTGCTGTCGCCGATATCCGGGTTGGCATCCTTCTCCGAGTATTGAGGAAAGTACAATCCCTGCACCTTTCCGGCGGGCGCGGTGAACCAGCGCTCGGGCATGGAGGCCAGGCGGATGCCGAAGTCTGTACCATTGCGCGCCATCACCGTGACGATGGTGCTGCCTTCCACTCCTTCCGCCGGTTCGAGCATGGCCTTCCCGGCCGGCATACTCAGGTTCAGGAAGAAGTGATCGTTGCGGTCGATAAACTCGATCACTCTGGCCAATACTTCATTTTCCTTGTTCGTGCGGGCCAGCGCCGGGCCGATGGCACGCAGGAACAAGGATGTGGCGGCACGATTGCGGTTGTGACATTCATCTCCCATGTGCAGGGCCTGGGCGATCAGGCTTTTTATGTCAATCCCATTCGGCAGGCTCTGCAGGGCGCGATCCAATGCCGGGTAGAGGTCGCTCGCCATCCACTTCAAGCGGGCATAGACCTCCGGCCCCATCCCGCCATAACGCAGGACTTTCCCCAATCCTTCGTTCAGAGTGCAATAGGTGCGGTTGCCAAAAGTTTTGTTCTCAAGGATCCACACCGGCATGCCGGGCGAAACGACGCCGGCCATGGGGCCAACCGCGTGATGGTGATGGCAGGGCGAGAACTCGATCGCACCGGACTGGGCCAGCTTCAGCGCCTCGTCTTCATCCTGCGCCAGCCCTTCGTAGACCAGCGCACCCATCACCGCGCCGCGCGTCGGGCCGCACATGCGCTCCCATTCGATGGGCGGGCCGGCATGCAGGATCATGCGGGCATGCATGCCGGGAATGACGTCCCTGGCAATTCCCATCCCCACCAGGACGGCCTGCCCGCGTTTGATGCGCTCCACCACCTCCTGGTTGGCCGCATCCATCACGATCCCCGAGCGGGTGCGCCGCAGGCGCGGCACACCCTCCCTGGGGGGCTGCCAATCGAGATCGATCACCCGCACTCCCTGGTCGCCGACCGATTTTGCCATGCCCGCCAGGCCGGCATTGAGAACGGTAAGGTCTTTTCCGAAAATGGCGTTGATTTTTGTCATGACATGCTCCCCTTCAATCCAAAACCAGCAACCCGGCCAGCCGGGAGGCAGTCGCGTTGCTCTCACACACGATCGCGCCGGCATCCTCCAAGGCAGTCACCTGCGCGCTCAATCGCTGCGGGTCCTCTTCGGTGCCGGTGACGGACGTCACAACGATCAGTTCACGTCCTGCGAGTTCTTTTGCCTGCCGGATCGCGGGTGCGAGTTCACCCGCCGGATCAGGACGCGCACCGTATCCCAGCACCACATCCAGCAGGATGACCGCTGCTTCAGGGTCGCGCGCCTCCTGCAGCAGGCGGCGGATGCGCAGGTCGTTATCGATCATGGGGTGCGGGCGCCCGACCGTGAATTCCTCCTCACCGAGGTCCACAGCGGTGTGCTGCTGGCTCCTGGCCGAATCGGACAGTGCGGGGCCGCCCGGCAGAGGCGCATTGGAATACACCGGGCTTGCCAGCATTTCCTTCCAGATCACTTGGGCCTCATAACACAGCGTCCCACCGGAGAAGAGTCCGCGCAGGTAGCGCTGGCTGGCCTTCAAGCCCCGTTTTAGGGTCCCGGCCTGCTCTGCCAGCCGGACATTTTCCGCCCTGAGGTATTCACAAATGTCACCTATCGCGGGCCGTACGGCTCGTACAGTCAGCAGCGCGCATTCGTACAAGGTATGAGCAGGGATTACGTTGGGAACCTTTGCCAGGGCGGAGGTCTCCCCGCCCAGGAAACAGATCACGGTCGGTTTGGCACAGGCAGCCACCTGCTCAAGAATGGCTTGCACCACTTCATCAGCCGGCGGCTTGCTGACCAGCACCAGTACGCTTGTCGCCTCATCCTGCTGGAGTGACTTCAATGCCTCCAACATCATGATGCCGCCAACTTCCTTTTTTAGGTCGCGGCCCCCCGTGCCAATGCCCTGGCTGATGCCCACCCCGTGCCGTGCCAGCAGTGTGCTGACTTCCTGCAGCCCTGTCCCCGCCGCCGAGATGATTCCCACCGGGCCGGGCGGGAGCACATTCGCGAAGCCGAGGGCCACGTGGTTGAGGATGGTCGTCCCAGCCCCCGGGCCCATCAACAGCAGGCCGTGTTCGCGGGCGTACTGTTTCAGGGCAATCTCATCTTCCAGTGAGACATTATCGCTGAAGAGCAGGACGTGCAGGCCATGGTTCAACGCCTCCCAGGCCTCATCCGCCGCGTAGCGGCCTGCCACCGAGATGACCGCCACATTTGCGGACGGATTCATGGACAGGGCCGCGCGCATCGTTTTCGGTTTGAACTCACCCGCCGGGCCGGAAGCGGCTTTCTTCTTCAATAACATTTCAGCCTTCTGCAGGGCTGCATCTGCCATCGCCTCATCCGCGGCGCTGACCGCGATGACCAGGTCGTTGGGGGAGGCGGCTCTGGCTGCCTCATCCAGCAGGCCCGCGTCGGCCAGGATCGATTTGTTAGCTGCCGTGCCCATGACGATCGCCGCATCCCTGATGCCCTCCAATTTGGAGAGTTCGCGGGCCGCCAGCATCAGGCTGACCGAATCATGGAATTCACTGGTTTTGACCAGCGTTTTGACAATCATGACAATCATTCCTTGATGACCCCGGCCTCCAGCATAGCCAGGTAGATTTTTTCAGCCGTGAAGGGCGGCCCTTCGAAACGGATGCCGATTGCATCCTGGATGGCATTCGCAATTGCAGGTATCGTTGGCACCATGGAATGTTCCCCGATGCCGCGCGCTCCCCAGGGACCATCATCCTGTGGAACTTCGACGATGAAGGCCTGTAATTCTCGAGGCACATCTGAGGAGGTGGCGATCCGGTAATCCACGAAACTGGGGTTTTGAACCACACCGTCTTTCAGTTTCAGGCTCTCGAAGAGCGCCGAACTCATCCCCTGCACAAATCCCCCTTCCATTTGTGCTCTCACCATTTCGGGATTGATGGCTTTCCCAACGTCGAATGTGGAGACGCCTTTGAGGATCTCGATGCGCCCGGTATCCAGGTCTACTTCCAACTCTACGGCCTGTGCGCCGGTGGTGTAGTGTACGACTGCACGTTCGCCCTGCCCGGTTTCGGGATCCAGCCCGGTAACATAACCTGGCATGAAATTACCGCGTCCAACGATCGGTCCGCCGCGCCATCCCTGGTCGCCGGGTTTGGGCAAACCATAGATCACCAGGTTTTTGAGAGGGATTTCCTTCTCGCTTTTATAGGAAATCACAACGCCATTGGTAATGTCCAGATCATCTGGCGTTTCGCCCCAGGCCTCCGCGACGATATCCAGAATCTGGTGGCGCGCGTCCCTGGCAGCATTGACAATGGCATTGCCCATGCTCCAAGTGAGACGGCTGGCGACCGTTTGCCATTCGTAGGGGCTGTAACGTGTATCGACCGGGGTTGCGATTCGCACCGCTTCATAGGGAACACCGAGGGCAGCCGCGGCCATCTGTGCAGCCACAGTGAACACACCCTGGCCGAGTTCCTGCCCGCCGACTCCCACGTTGAGCGTTCCATCTTCGACCAATTCGACCCAGGCGCTTGAACCGGCATTGGGCGGCATGGCAGGAGCCTTCCACATCAGAGCCAGCCCCTTTCCCCGCCGCTTGTTGGGTGCGCTGGCAGGAGATTTTTTTTCCCATCCAATGGCATCCGCGGTTTTCTCGATGCACTGCAACAGGCCGGTGGCGTGCATCTTGCTGCCGGTCACCAGGACACTGCCTGTTTTCAGGCAATTGAGTTTGCGAAACTCCACGGCATCCATGCCGATTTTAAGGGCCAGTTCATCAATGCACTGTTCCAAGCCGGCATGCATTTCTGGCATTCCAAAACCTCGCATCGGCCCGCCCACGGGATGGTTGGTATAAACGCAGTAACTGTCGGTCTTGATATTGGGAACCTCGTAAGGACCGCTGCTGCTGTACCCTGAAGCCCGTGTAATATTGACCC
>CAYLXB010000059.1:0-16932 GCA_964387495.1 uncultured Anaerolineaceae bacterium | reverse complement strand
TTCCGTATAGGCTCCACCATCCCAATAGAATTGATTTTCCATCGCGAGAAGGCGGCCCTTTTCGTCGCAACCCATCTTGAAATATGCCACCAGCCCCTGGCGGACAAAAGCGGTGAAAAATTCCTCTTCGCGGGTCAGACGCAATTTTACCGGGTGACCTTTCACTTTAGTGGCAATCGCCACTGCGAGGGATTCCATGCTGACACCCGCCTTGCAGCCGAATCCACCTCCAACGAAGGGCGCAATGACACGCATTTTGCTTGGAGAGATGCCCATGGACTGCGAGATGAGATTCCGCTGGGCAAAAGGCGATTGTGAACTGCCCCACAGAGTGATCTCTCCTGCCTCATCCACTTTCGCAATGGCCACATGCGGCTCGATGGGGACATGTTGGATGTGAGGAATTTTATATTTGCGCTCGACCACCGCCCCGCACTTCTTCCAGGCACCCTCTACATCACCTTTGCGAATTCTGAAATGGTTTGAGATATTTGTCCCCGTCTTGGGGAAAATGAAGTTCGCCACCACATATTTGCCCAGGTCAGGATGTAGCAGAGGGGCGTCGGCACAGGCTCCGAACTCCGGGTCGAAGACCGGCGCCAGCGCTTCATATTCCACTTCGATCAGATCCAAAGCCTTTTCTGCAATATCTTCGCTGGTGGCTGCCACGCCGGCAACAGGATCCCCGATATAGCGCACCCGGTCGCGGCAGAAAATATAACGGTCCTGCAAATATAAACCGATGTAACCCGGAAAGTCTTCACCCGTGACAACTGCCTTCACTCCAGGCATGGCAAGCGCTTTCGTAACATCGATTCTTTTGATGAGCGCGTGGGGGTGGGGGCTGCGCTTGATGCGCGCATGGAGCAGGGATTTTCCGAACTGGATATCATCGGCAAAGACAGCCGCACCGGTCACCTTTTCATGCGCGTCGATGCGAGGTTTGTTCTCGCCCACCGGGCTGGATGTGTTTCGAATTTTTGGCTCGGCCATAAGTTATCTCCTTATGGGTATGACAAGGTGAAAGATTGTCAACGGGGATGCACAAGTCAGGGGTCAGGCTTGCATCGCCTGCATCCTGGCAGCCTCTTTTACACTCTGGATGATCCGGACATAACCGGTACACCGGCACAGATTCCCAACCAGGGCCTCCCGTATCTCATCATCAGTCGGATCGGGATTGCGGTTCAGCAAAGCGCGCGCCGAGATCAGGATGCCGGGTGTACAGAATCCACATTGGACCCCGCCAGCCTGAATGATTGCCTCCTGGATCGGGTCGAGGTGCTTCTCGCCTGCCAGACCCTCCATCGTAACGATCTGCGCGCCGTCACATTCGACCGCCAGCACCATGCAGCTGTTGACCGGCTCACCATTCAACAGGACCGTACAGGCGCCGCACTCACCGGCCGAACAGCCGTTCTTCGTCCCGGTCAGCGCCAGGCTCTCGCGCAGCATCTGCATGAGCGTCATGTTCGACGGAACGACCATTTGTTCCACGCTATTATTTACGGTGACATTTATCTGATGGAATGACATGGTTCCTCCACAGGGTATCTGCCTCAGCCCAGGTGTTTCCAAACCTCGGTCAGGGCCCTGGCAGTTGTGTTCTTGATCATCTGCCTGCGATAGCGCGCTCCGCTGCGTACATCATCGATCGGTGAGCAGGCCTCCGCTGCCATCCTGGCTGCAGCCTGGATGGTTTCCGGTGCGATGGCGTTGTTCGCCAGGTACGCCTCCACTTCGGTCGGGACAAGAGGCACCGGCGCAACCGAAGCCAGGGCCAGGCGGAAGCGGTATCCGGAGGGGCAGGCCTGGTCCTTATAGCCAAAGGCTGTCACCCCGATGATGGACAGATCACTCAACTGGTTGCGCCCCAGTTTTATATACCTGCCTGCACAACCCGCCGGAGGAATTGGGAATTGGATCGCGGTCACGATATCGCCGGGCTTCAGGATGGTCTTGCCGGGGCCGAGGAAGAATCCCGCCAGTGGCTGCCGCCGCGTTCCGGCAGTTCCCTGAATGTGCAAAACGCCCCCCAAAACAAGGCTGGCCCCAATCGTATCCCCTGCCGGGGAAGCATTACAGATATTCCCGACAATTGTCGCCCGCGTCCGGAGTTGGTAACTGGCCACCGAGCGGCAGGCTTCCGCCAGAAGGGGGTAATATGCCTGAACCAGTGGGGAGGCAATGACTTGATTCATGTTGACTGCCGCACCGATCGTCAGGCCCGCCTGGGGGTCAAAGCGCAGTTCCTGCATCCCATCCAGGTTCTTAAGGTCAACCAGGAACTTGGGCTTTATCACCCCATCCCGCATGCGGACGAACACGTCCGTTCCACCCAGGAACGGACGCGCTGTATCAGGATTGCGGGATAGAAATTCGCTGGCTTCGACCAGGTTCCCTGGTCGAACATACTCGAATTCAGGGAGTGCTGGGTGAGTATTCATTGTCATGCATCACCTCGCAAAGTGAATGCTTTCCTATCGGTTGGAGCACGGCTGGAATATAAGGTATCCCAGCATAGAAAATAGTAACTGCCAACTCGCACAAACAGATTGGCAGTCAACGCATTTTTCCAGATCGTTTGCCGGGCAGTGTTTGCTTATCGGCTTGCCTCTCGATCCGCAGGGCACAACGCCAAGGTTAAAATAACGGTATAACAAATCCGGCCTCGAATCAATTACAAATGTCATCATTTCGCGTTACGTTCGTCTCAGCCGTGCCGCGGTCGTTTTCCCGCCGGCCCTGCGCCTCCAGACCTACTCCTGAAATCCGCCCTTGTACCTAGAGCAAATTCCGCCCCCCGCCCGATGCGGCCGGGGCCTTGTTTTGGTATCCTGTCTGCATGGAAGATATTCGAGTTTTGATCGTGGACGACATGCCGCAGGTGCGCCAGGGGCTGGCCACCCTGCTCGATCTGGCTGCCAGGAGAATCAGCCTCAAAGTAATCGGCGAAGCCAGCAACGGCAGTGAAGCCGTTCAACTGGCCCGGGAACTCCAGCCGGATGTGGTTCTGATGGACCTGGAGATGCCCATCCTGGATGGCTTCGAAGCCACCCGGCAGATCAAAACCCTTCTGCCTGCCGTGCGGGTGGTCATTCTCAGCCTCCATGCCGGTCCGGAAGAAGTGCAGTCTGCCCGCGAGGCTGGAGCGGACGGCTTTGTCACCAAGGGCGCCAGTTACGAGACCCTGCTGAATACTATCCTCTCACTCAACGGGTTTTCCAACCCGGCCTACCAGAAAAAAAGAGAAAATCATGGATAAAAAGAATCTGTGGCTCGCGGCTGCGTGCGGCGCCGTACTGACCACGCTGCTTTCCAACCTGCCGTTCATTGGCCTCATCAACATTCTGCGTTTTGCCGCCTTCTGGGGCAGTGCCATCTTCACCGTCTGGCTGTACCGCCGCCTGAGTGGGGCAGTGACCGTAGGCCAGGGCCTGAAGCTTGGCGCGTTGACCGGGCTGTCGGCCCTGCGCCGCGCAGCGATATCATCGCCCTGTTCGACGACGGTGAGGAAGAACCCGACGCCTTCACCGGCACCAAGGCCTTCGTGCGTGAGCACCCCTGGATGAGCGAGGTGCGCGTCGCCATCAGCCTCGACACCGCCGTCGCCGGGCCAATCTCGACCAATGAAGTTGGTCCCAGGAATGGCTGGCTGGTAGGCACCCTTGCCGATTCCTACACCGACGGCGCCTGGACCTCCTTCAGCGGGGGCGGCCATTACAACAGCACTCCCTTCAAGGAAAAGCACACCGCCCAGGATGTGCCCGGCATCATCCGCCCGCATAGCGTCCAGCAAATGGGGGACCAGACTGTCTCGATCGTCCGCGAACTCGGAGCCGCGACCTCACGGACCCCTGGGGGGAACCGGAGACATTCTTCTCTGTGCCTCCCCTGGGTCTTGTCCACTACCCCGAAGCCTGGTCGCTCCCGCTGGCCATCGCCGCTGCGGTGCTCCTCGTGCTGCTCCTGGTATTCCTGCCCGGCGTGGTCATGGCCGACGGCATGAAGAGCCTGAACATCCTGGCCGGGATCGAAGCCCTGCTCCTGGGCGTGATCCTGCCCGCCGTGGATGGCCTGTTGGTCAGGACTTCTGGTACAAGGAACTGACCTATAATTGACCTACGGAAATTCGATAATTACAAGGATCATCGAGGTGATGAATGAAATCTCTCTTGCGGCAGGAAAACTATTCCCGGGACTGGGTCAAGGATTTCTATACCCAGGCCGGCATCTGGTGGGGAAAAGATCCTCAGGCGCCGGGGACGCATAAGGAGAGGCTGGACACGATCGAGCGCCTCTGCGGGCAGGGCCCCAAACGCATCCTTGACCTCGGCGCAGGGCCGGGGCGCACCGCGGCTGCCCTGGCGGAGGCCGGTCATACCGTCGTCGCCATCGAACTCAACCCCACCGATGCCGCCTATGCCCGGGAGTTATTGAAAACCCCGCGCAAAGGCGCGCTCACCTTCCTGGAGGCCGATTTCTACACGGTCGATCTCCCCGGGCCTTTTGATGTCGTCACCTGCTGGCAAGTTTTCGGCATAGGTTCGGATGGCGACCAGCGCCGCCTGCTCCGGCGCATCGCCCATGAATGGCTCGCCCCGCAAGGCAGTGCCCTCCTGGATATCTACAACCCCGCTGGCCCGGCCCGGGATTCCGGCCGGGAGTGGCGCCTCGCCCCCCTGCCGGGTGTGCCCGGCTCGGTCGAGATGTTCGAACGCTGCCATTATGATCCCATTCAGGGCTGCTGGATGGACGAATGGCAGCCCACGGCCAACCCTGAAAACGCTCTCGCCCAAGCCCTGCGTTGTTATACGCCGGCCGACTTGCTGCTGTTGCTGGAGGGCACCGGGCTGTCCCTGAAAACCGTCGAGATCGCCGGTGAAACCGTGAATGTGACCGCCAACCGCATTGCCGTTTCCCAGTCCTGGTTCGCCAGGGACTATAACTACCTGGTCCAGCTTGTCCGGGCCTGATCAGGCCGCGCTTTTCCCAAGCAGGATTACCCGGTAGGTCCCGTTCATCAGGGAAGGTTCATCCCGAATCACCCCAATCCCGATCCCTGGCGCCAGGTCGCCAAAACGCCGGGTGATATCGGTGCCAAAGAGGGTGCTGCCCAGGTTGAACAGCCGCCGCCCCAGGGTCAACCTGCCGGCATCCGGCAGGAATTTATCGAAGACAACTGCGCGTCCTCCGGGTTTGAGGGCGCGCAGGTTTTCCCGCAGGCAGGCTGCCCCATCCGGAATCACGCTCAGGATCAAGTTGAAGATGACGACATCGTAACCGGCTTCATCCACCAGCAGCCTCTGGGCGTCGCCCTCCAACAGCCTCACCTCCCGCCCCAGCAGCGGCAGCTTCCGGAGCGCCCTGGCAAGCATGGCCGGGCTGATGTCCACCCCTGTGGCTTGCACGCCCTGGGGCAGCAGCGGCAGGTCAGCCCCGGTGCCCACCCCCACCAGCAGAACGCGTTCGCCGGGCTGGATGTTGAGGACTTCGATGGCCCGTTTCCTGCCCGGCAGGAAAAAATGCCCGACCGTGGCATCGTAGATTGGCGCCCATAGCCGGTAGACGAATCGGTTCCACCAGTTGGTCATTTTGCGCCGTCCTTCTTTGCACGGGCGCGCCGGGCGGCAGGCTCCAGTACCACCTTGACCACCAGCCAGTCCACGAAGCCGGGCGCCAGCGTTTTAAGCCACACCGCCAGCAGCCCCGGGCCCAGCAGCACCTCCCGCCGGCGTTTGTATGCCGCCTGCAGCGTAATCTCCGCACAGCGTTCGGCGCTCATCATCTTATCCGTATACAGATCCCGGCCGCGCGCCGCCCCGCGCGGCTCCCCGTCCTTGTTCAACTGCGCAGCATGAAACTCGGTCACCACCCACCAGGGACAGATCACGGTGACGCTAACCCCCTGCCGGTGTAGTTCCATGCGCAGGGAATCATAAAATCCGTGCAGGCCGTATTTGCTGGCGCAGTAGGGGGTGTTGTATGGAATGGCTGATTTCCCGCCCATGCTGGAAATCGCCACAATGCGCCCCTTGCTCTGCTTCAAGTGGGAGAGCGCGTAATAGGTGCAGTTCACCGCCCCGTACAGGTTGACGTCCAGGGTATGCCGGAAAAGGCTCAAGTCAGGGAATTCATCGAACAGCGCACTGGCAGCCAGGCCGGCATTGTTGATCAGCATATCCAGCCTGCCGAATGCCGCCACCGTTTTCTCCACCAATGCTTTGCACTGGGCTTCATCGCTGACATCCGTCGGCACCGCCAGCACCTCCGCCCCTGCCGTGCGGCACTCCGCCGCCACCTGTTCCAGCCGTTCGGTACGCCGTGCCGCAATCGCCACCCTGGCACCCTGCCGCGCCAGTTGCAGCGCCAGGGCTTTACCGATCCCCGCTGATGCCCCCGTAACAATCACAACCTGCTCCCGGAAAGCATCCGTCTTCATACGGCCTCCTCGCTGTGAGTCTGTACTATGGTTTCTCGACGCGGCAGTAGCGGAAATCACACACCATGTCGCCGCGTCCCAGGGTGTGCAGGCGCTCGAAGCGGATGGAAGGCGGGAACAACTCGGCCATCACATCATCGCTCTTGCAGAACGAGGCGGTCAGTTCCGGCGCTCCGCAGGCAGTCAGGGTATTCAGGTAGAAACAGCGCGTGATGTTGAAGGCAACCCTGTCCTTGCCGTTTTCGATGTAAGTGATATCCCAGCCCTCCGCCGGGAACTTTTTCATCGCCAGGCCGAAGCCCGCTCTGAAGATTCCGAAGGGCGCCGGCAGTACCTTCAACGGCGCCAGCAGCAGGCAGTTGGCTGCCAGCGTCCGGGTACGAATGACCTCATCCACCTCTGCCAGCGCGGCCTGCCGGTCGTTGTCATGCTCCTGCAGCAGCACGCGGTACATCGCCAGCCCCGGCAGGATATTCTCTTTCAGGTGCCAGCGCAGGTCCCGGTTTTCCGGCATGGGGGTTTCGGCCAGCAGGACAGCATGTTCCTGGAGCACTGCTGCCACCAAGTGCTCTGCCTTCCCTGCCCCGTGGCGCCGGGTGAGCACCTGCCGCAGGCAGCGCAGGCCGCGCATCTCCTCGCCGCGCTGCCGCAGGAGCCAAGCGATGCCCAGGGCAGAGGTAATCCCCAGGGCAAAAAGAACACGGCCTTTCTTGCTCGACATATCTTACCTTCCTCTCACGGTCCGGCGGACAGCCGAAAACACCATATATCGTTCTAATCGTTCGTATGCAGCCGGTTGCTGATCGCCTTGCCGATCTCGACGGCGACCATCAGGGCCAGCCCAACGCCGGCCACCCACAGCCATTCCTCCAGGGTCAGGGGCACGATTCCCAGCACGTTCCTCAGGCCGGGGATCAAAAAGGCCGCTGCAATGGTCAGGACGCCTGCCACCGCCGCCCAGATCAGCGGTTTGTTGGCGCTCAGTCTGTTCATGCGGTACATCGGCAGGCGCATGCTGCGGTAGGCAAAGATATAGACGATCGAGTTGAGTGCAAAACTGGCAAAGACGATGCTGCGCCCCTCCACCGGGTTGTTGTGCATCTGGAAATAATGTCCGAACAGCGCCAGGGCAAAGATGGAACTGGTGATGCTGATCACGCCGATCAAGGATATGCCCAGCCGGGTCAGGATCGGCGCCTTCAGGGAACGCGGCTTTTCATCCATGATGCCCGCTTCCTTGGGCTCGAAACTCAGCACGATGTCCAGCGGCCCGTCGCAGATCAGGTGGATCCACAGGATTTGCGCCACCGCCAGCGGGGCCGGCCAGCGCAGCATCATGGCCGTAAAGATCGTCAGTACCTCCGCAAATGAGTTGGAAAGCACATAAGCCACCACCTTGCGGATGTTGGAAAAGATCACCCGCCCTTCCTCGATGGCGGCCACGATGGTGCGGAAGTTGTTGTCGAGCAGGATCAGGTCCGCGGTCTCCTTGGACACGTCTGTGGCGCTGCCCACCACCACCCCAATGTTGGCGCGCTTCAGAGCCGGCGCGTCGTTCACACCGTCCCCGATCATGGCTGTAACTTCGCCGTTGGCCTGCAATGCCCGGATGATGCGGAATTTATCCTGCGGGCGGATGCGCGCGAATACGGCCGTTCGCCTGACTTCTTCCTGCAGCTGCTCGTTGCTCAGGGCGGCGATCTGCCCGCCTTCCAGCGTCTGATCCTCCTGGCGTGCCAGGCCGATGCCGATGCCGATCCGCTCTGCCGTGCGCCGGTAGTCGCCAGTGATCATCTTCACCTGAATGCCCGCCTGCCGCGCCACCTGGATCGCCTCCCGCACCCCCTCCCGCACGGGATCTTCCATGCCGAGCAGCCCAAGCCAGGCATACCCGCTGTAATCTTCCATGCTCCCGCCGCGACGGCAGGCCAGCCCCAGGAGCCGCAGCCCTTCCCCGGCCCAGGCATCTACCTGTCCCAGGATGCGCTCCTGTTCCTCACCGGACACCGCGCACATTCCCAGGACGATCTCCGGCGCCCCTTTCAGGAAAAAATACCGTCCCCCCTGGAAGATGTTGCCGGTCACATGCGTGATCATGTACTTCGTTTCGCTGGTGAACAGTTCCTCCGCCAAGCGTTGGGAGTTATCGAACAATTCCTGCGGGCTGCCCCCCATTTCCTTCTCGGCAAATTCCCACAGGGCAATATCCACCGGGCCTTCCAGGTTGTTGCACAGCACCATGGTCTGCCAGGCACGCTCCCTGTCCGCCAGCTCCGCACGGTTCACCCGCATCCGTCCTTCGGTCAGTGTGCCCGTTTTGTCGGTGCAGATCACCGTCACCGAACCGAGTGTCTCCACGGCCAGCAGGCGCTTCACCAGGCCGCTGCGTTTGAGGATCTTGCGCATCCCCAGCACCAGGATCACCGTCACCGCGATCAACAGCCCCTCGGGCACCGCCGCGATGGCCAGGATGATCGAGGTGCGCAGCATGTCGAAGAACTCCCGCCCCATGGCCAGCCCCGCCGCCAGGATTACCAGCGTGGCCCCCGCCACGATATAGGTCAAAACCTTGCTGAACGCCTTGAGCCGCACCTGCAGGGGGGTATCCTCCTCGACGTGCTCGCTCAGGCTGGCCGCGATCTGGCCCAGTTCGGTCTTCGTCCCCGTCTGCGTGATGCGCAGGATCCCCCGCCCCGTCAACACTGTGGTGCCCATAAACACCTGGCTTTGCGCCGCGAGAGCCTCTTCCGGTGAGTTTCCTCCCGTCCGGCCGGTTGCCTGCTTGTTGACCGGCTCGCTCTCCCCCGTCAGGATGGCTTCGTCGAGGGACAATTTGGTGGCCTCGACCAGTTCGCCGTCCCCCGGAGCTTTTTCACCGGCGTTCAGCACCACCAGGTCCCCCGGCACCAGTTCCCACACTTCCACCTCCAGGCGCTGCCCGTCCCGGATCACGGTCGTAGTCGGCTTGAGCAGGCCTTTCAGGGCCATATAGGTGCGCTGCGCCTGGTACTCTTGGATGAAGCCCAGGACCACATCCACCACCACCACGGTCATGATGATGGCAAAATCGCCAAACTCACGCAGTGCCAGCGATATCCCGGCCGCCGCCAGGATGATGTAGACCAGCGGGCTTTTGACCTGGTTGAACAGGATCGCCCAGGCCGAAACCCCCTTTTCGCTGGGCAGACGGTTCTCGCCAAACTCTGCCCGGCGCGCCAGGACTTCCCCGGCCGTCAGGCCCGCCAGCGCGGCATGATTTCGAACGCCTTCATCATCCGGGATGGAACTCGCCATGATCATATGGAACCTCGTTGAATGGATCTGGGAATGAACTGCCGGCTGGCCTCAATCTTCCTGTATGTGCCTGACCCCCTGCTGGAACAACGCCACCAAGTGCGGGTCTACCACGCTGTAATAGACCTCTTTGCCTTCGCGCCGCGCCCGGACGATATGTAACTGCCGCAGGCCGCGCATATGGTGGGAAACTGCCGACTCGGTCACACCGACCAGCTCCGCCAGCGCCGAAATATTCATCTCGCGTTCGACCACGGCCGAAAGGATGCGCACTCGGCTGGTATCGCTGAACGCACGAAACAACTCGGCCACATGAGCTGCAGTATGCTCATCAAGGACAGGAATGGTTGTCATAGTTACAAACACCTGAATAGATATTCATATGTTTGCATTATATCACCATTTTATTTTCCACACGCTTTGCCCCGGCCCGCTGGTCCCCTTGTCATGTTGCGGCGTTGATCTTTTGCCGTATCGTCTGCCCTCCCGAAGGGCACCGGGACGGTGTGGCGGACAGGCTGGGAAAAAGGTACAATTAGCCACCCTGTCCCGCTGGTTGAGCGGTGCGCTGCGCAGTCCATCGCGCAGCATCCCGCAGAGATACAGGGTGAAACCACACTTTTCTTAAGGTCCTTCATGCGTGTCATGCTGAGGCGGCGTTCTTCCGCCGAAGCATCTCCGTGCCAATCCGGAGGCCCTCCAGGCGCAAAACCGCTCCCCCAAACCGCTCCCCCAGGGTGACATAATCATTGATTTGGACAAGAATTCTGACTTTAAGAAAAGATTGAGGGTGAAACCACTACTGCCTGAAAATGACGGTAAAATGTAATCTTGCCACGCTCTTCGCTGTCGCTCAGAGCTGCTCGACCATAATCACCCAAGATCATGAAAACAGAGGCATCCCATGGCAGAAACAGTAGAAACAGATGAAGTTTCGACGCAGCGCACCACCATCAGGCAATTGCCGCGCAATGTCTGGGCGATTGGATTGACCAGTTTCTTTATGGACATTTCCAGCGAAATGGTGCTCAACATCCTGCCGCTCTTCCTGGCAAATGTCCTGGGGATAAAAACGAACATCATCGGCCTGATCGAAGGCTTTGCAGAAGCAACCGCCAGTATCCTGAAATTGTTCTCGGGCTGGCTTTCCGACAAATTGGGCGGCCGGAAATGGCTGGCCGTCTTCGGCTATGGGTTTTCAGCCGTATCCAAGCCCTTCTTCTACTTTGCCAACACCTGGGGACTGGTTGCAGCGGTCCGCTGGGTGGACCGGGTGGGCAAAGGCATCCGCGCCGCCCCGCGCGACGCCCTGGTGGCAGATTCGGTTACCAGCGAAACCCGCGGCCTGGCCTTTGGCTTCCACCGGGCGATGGATACCGCCGGTGCATTGGTCGGGATCCTGGCCGCGTTTCTTATCGTCTGGTTCGCTCAAAAGAACACGCTGGGCCTGTCCCAACCCACTTTCCAAACCGTGGTGCTGGTCAGCCTGCTCCCGGCTTTCCTGGCGATTATTTCCCTGGCAGTCGGAGCCAGGGACGTGCCCATTCAGGGCCAGCGCGCCGCGCCCCGGTTTTCCCTGCGCGGCATGGGAAAACCGTTCATAATCTTCCTGGGGATCGTCAGCATCTTCACCCTCGGCAACTCGTCGGATGCCTTCCTGGTGCTGCGCGCCCAGAACCTGGGCATCTCCGTCACCGGCATTCTCATCATGCTGGCCATGTTCAACCTCATCTACGCCCTGGTCTCGACCCCTGCCGGCGCGCTTTCGGATCGGGTTGGCCGCCGCCGCCTGATCATTGGCGGCTGGCTGGTATATGCGCTCATCTACCTGGGATTTGCCTTTGCCCGCTCCGCCTGGCAGGTCTGGGTTCTGTATGTGGCCTATGGCCTGTATTACGGCCTGGCCTATGGCACCGCCAACGCCCTGGTTGCCGACCTGGTGCCGGAGCACCTGCGCGGCACGGCTTATGGCACCTACAACGCCATCATTGGCCTTCTGGCCTTTCCGGCATCCTTCATCGCCGGCCTGCTCTGGCAGGGTGCCGGCGCCTGGCCCGGATTTGGCCCCTCCGCCCCCTTCCTCTTCGGCGGCACCCTGGCCCTCTTCGCCGCCCTGCTCATGGCTTTCTGGATGCCCAAACTCCCGGCCGGTAATGGGGGCTGACACTGGCGTGATCCTGTGACCAACAGGTGACTGTCACCTTTATCATTCCAGAAGCGCCGGGATTCATCTATGCCAGATTGGTTATGCCAGATTAGCCGGCGCTCTCCAGCGCCGAACCCCCGTAGGGCACAGGGGGCCGGCTGAGGGGTCATCGCACAAAGGCCCTCCGGGTCAGCTCGGTACTTCAACATGCCCATATATTTGCCGGAATTTCCCCTCCCCAGGGACGCAGACTGGTCGATTTGTAAACAATTCTCGACCTTGCCTCACCCTTTCGGGCCACCTTGCAATTTTGTAAGCTCTGCCGTACAATGATTTCAGTACGCCATCTTCATATCCTTGGGAGGGCACCATCATGCACAAGCTGTACCGGTTCTTTGCTCTAACTTTGACCCTGGCGCTGATGCTGGCAAACCTGTCGGCGCCGCGGCCCGTGCTGGCAGGTCCGCCGGCCGAATTGTTCTTTTCCGAGTATATCGAAGGCTCGAGCTATAACAAGGCGCTGGAAATCTACAATGGCACCGGCTCGAGCGTTGACCTGGCCGCCGGGGGCTACAACCTCCTGATGTCTTTCAATGGCGGCTCATCCACCTACACCATCAACCTGACAGGCTCGGTTGCCGCCGGCGATGTATATGTCGTTGCGCCAACGAATGCCACCGACCCCGCCATCCTGGCCCAGGCCGACCAGAAGCAGGGCACCAGCTGGTTCAACGGCGATGACGCCATCCTGCTCCGCAAAGGCACGGCCGCCCTGGATGTCATCGGGCAGGCCGGCTTCGACCCCGGCACGGAATGGGGCGCCGGCCTGACCAGCACCGCCGATAACACCCTGCGCCGCAAGGCGGATATCTGCGCCGGGGACCCGGATGGCAGCGACGCCTTCGACCCCGCACTCGAGTGGGACGGCTACGCCAACAACACCTTCGACGGGCTGGGGCTTCACACCGCCGCCTGTGGGGCGCTTGACCCGAAGATCAACGAGTTCTCCGCCAGCACCACCGGCACCGACGTGGAGTATGTCGAGATCTTCGGCGCGCCCGGGGCGGACTATTCCGCCTACACCATCCTCGAGATCGAAGGCGATACCACCGGCGCCGGCATCGTGGACGAGGTCATCGGCCTCGGCACGACCGATGCTACCGGGCTTTACCTCGCCAATCTGCCGGCCAATGCCCTGGAGAACGGCACGCTCTCCTTGCTGCTCGTCAAGAACTTCACCGGCGCCCTTAACAACGATCTCGATTCGAACAACGACGGCCTCTTCGACGTGACTCCCTGGGAGACGCTCGTCGATTCGGTGGCCGTGAACGACGGGGGTTCAGGGGACTATACCTACGGGACTCCGGTCCTCGGGCCCAGCTACGACGGCCTCAGCCCGTACGCCCCCGGCGGCGCCTCGCGCCTCCCGGATGGCTACGATACCGATCTGGCCGGCGACTGGCTGCGCAATGACTTCGAACTGGGCGGCATCCCCGGCTACCCCGGCACGCTCATCCTCGGCGAAGCCTACAACACCCCCGGCGCCCCCAACCAGGCCTACACCCCGCCGCCCGAAGCCTGCGGCGACCCCTTCACCTCCATCTATGCGGTCCAGGGCAGCGGCCCCGCCAGCCCCCTGGTTGGCACGGAAGTCGCCCTCGAAGGGGTGGTGGTCGGTGATTTCCAGAACAACACCGCGCCGGATAACGGCAGCCTGAACGGCTTCCACGTCCAGGACCCCGTGGGCGATGGCGATCCGGCCACCTCGGACGGCGTCTTCGTCTACGCCCCGGGCGGCATGGACGTCAGCCTGGGCGATGCCGTGCGCGTGCGCGGCACGGTCTCCGAGTACAACGGCATGACCGAGGTCAGCGCCTCCAAGATCTGGCTCTGCTCCTCCGGCAGCAGCGTCTCACCCTCCGCCCTCTCCCTGCCGGTGGCCAGCCTGGAGGCGTTCGAAGCCTACGAAGGCATGCTGGTCACCTTCCCGCAGGAGCTCTACATCTCCGAATACTTCAACTTCGACCGTTACGGCGAGCTTGTCCTGACCTCCGCCCGCCGCCTGACCCCCACGGCCGAATTCGAGCCCGGCGCGCCTGCCATCCAGGCCGCCCAGGAATTCCTGCTCGACAAGATCACCCTGGATGACGGCCGCACGGCCCAGAATCCGGACCCGGCCATCCATCCCAATGGCAGCACCTTCGACCTGGGCAACCTGTTCCGCGGCGGCGACCTCCTCCAGGGTGTGACCGGGGTGCTGGACTACTCCTTCGACCTGTACCGCATCCAGCCCACCCAGGGCGCAGCCTACACCGCCGCCAACCCGCGCACCGCCCAGCCCGACCCGGTCGGCGGTAATCTGAAGGTTGCTTCGTTCAACGTGCTCAACTACTTCTCGACCATCGACACCGGCGCCTTCATCTGCGGCCCGCTCCAGGACCAGGAATGCCGCGGCGCGGACACCCCCGAGGAGTTCACCCGCCAGCGTGACAAGATCATCGCCGCCCTCACCGCCATCGACGCGGATGTGGTCGGCCTGCTGGAGATCGAGAACAACATCAACGATGAAGCCGTGCAGGACCTGGTGGACGGGCTGAACGCCGCCAGCGGCGCCGGGACCTACGACTATATCCACACCGGCGTGATCGGCTCGGATGCCATCAAGGTGGCCCTGCTCTACAAGCCCGCCGCCGTCTCGCTGCTTGGCAGTTACGCCATCCTCGACTCCACGGTCGACCCCCGCTTCCTGGATGACAAGAACCGCCCGGCCCTGGCCCAGACCTTCCTGGACAACACCACCGGCAGCATCTTCACCCTGGCCGTCAACCACCTCAAATCCAAGGGCTCCGACTGCAACGATGTCGGCGACCCGGATACCGGCGACGGCGCGGGCAACTGCAATATCACCCGCACCCTGGCCGCCCAGGCCCTCGTCGACTGGCTGGCCGGCGACCCCACCGCCAGCGGCGACAGTGACTTCCTCATCATCGGCGACCTGAACTCCTACGACAAGGAAGACCCCATCGACGCCATCAAGGCCGGTCCCGATGACCTCCCCGGCACCGCCGACGACTATACTGACCTGGTCTTCCAGTTCCAGGGCGAGGCGGCCTACTCCTACGTCTTCGACGGCCAGTTGGGCTATCTCGACCATGCCCTGGCCAGCGCCGGCCTGGTGGCTGAGATCACCGGCCTGACCGACTGGCACATCAACGCCGACGAACCCGACCTGATCGACTACGAAATGACCTTCAAACTGCCCGCCCAGGACGCCCTCTACGCCCCGGATGCCTACCGCTCCTCCGACCACGACCCGGTCATCATCGGCCTGGCCGTCCGCGACGAGATCGCCCCGGTCTTCGAGACGCTCACGGTCAGCCCCGATTCGCTCTGGCCGGCCAACCACAAGTATGTGGATGTCACCGCCGCGGTCACGGTCAGCGACAACTTCGACCCGAACCCGGTCGTCACCCTGGTTTCCATCACCTCCAGCGAAGCCGATGAAGGCCTGGGCGACGGCGACTTCCCGGAGGACATCCTCATCCTCGACACCTTCCACTTCCAGCTGCGCGCCGAACGCTCCGGCCTCAACCAGGAAGGCCGCACCTACACCATCACCTACCTGGTCACAGACGCCGGCGGCAACACCGCCGCCCAATCCGTGACCGTCTTCGTCCCGTTCAGCCGGAAGAAGTAACCCGCACCATAAAACCAGGGGCCCGCCGCTCGGCGGGCCCCTGCCAATCCAGACCCTAAAGGTCTTTTTTACAAATCAGTTTCCCCGCCCGCCGGACCCCCCTTGCAAAACAATTCTCCGGTCTGCGGGAAAGACCTTTAGGGTCTATACCCCAGGATCCAGTTCCCAGAAATCAGAAGCCAGAACTCAGCACTCAGGAATATGAGCCAGGGGAAAAAAAACGAAACCCAACATTGTCGTCGAAGTCGACGGGGACGAGCCCGTAGCGGGACGCACAGCGCACGAGCCCGCGATTACCGTTCCAGGACCCGCCGCGCAGGACCCGGTTGACCTGCTCTTTCTCATACCACGAATTCGTCCACTCCCAGACATTGCCGGACAGATCACAGATACCTTCAGGCGTCGCCCCCGCCGGGAACTGCCCGATGAACGAAGTCGAGGCTTCTTTGCGGCCTCTTCCTTCTTTCGTGAGCCAATTCACCCAATCGATTTCTTCATCCTCAGCCCAGAACTCGGCGCAGTTGAGCTTGTTCCGGTCGAACCCCTCCCCCCAGGCATATTCCCGCCCCTTGGTGCCGCGCGCCGCCCGCTCCCACTCCTGCTCCGCAGGCAGGCGCACCGGGCGCCCGCTTTTCTGTGACAGCCAGTTGGCGTATGCCTCTGCCTCGAACCAGCACACCCCCGCCACCGGCGCCAGCGGGTTGTTCCACTTCTGGTCGTGCCAGTAGAACGGCTCGCCGCGCTTCTCGGCCGGGCGCCGGGAGAGCCAGTCCTGGTATTCCTTGGGCGCCCTGGTATCCCACTTCCCCGTCCGCCACAGCCAGCCCTCCGCGCTCCAGAATTCCTTCTTCTCGTAGCCGCCGTCGGCGACGAAACGCCGGTACTGCAGGTTGGTGACCGGGTACTTTGCGACGCAGAAGGGTTTTGCTATTGTTTCGTCTCGTTCTGGAAAATCATCCCCGCCATAACGAAACTTTCCCGCCGGGATCTGCACCCACTCGTCCAGGTCCGGCCGGATCTGCGCCAGGAAATCCGGGCTGCCCCCCGCCAGCCGTCCCAGGATAAAACCCGCATCCCGCTGCGTGCCCGGCGGCAGGCTGCGGTCAAGAGAGGCGCGCGTCAGGGCGGAGAGCACTTCCTCGCTTGCCGCCCGCCCCAGCCCAAGTTCGCCCACATCCTCCAGGCACGCCCCCGCCAGCAAAAGGCTGGCACAGGGATGCTCACTATCACAATCCATCTTGAGCATAGCCCGCACCATCTCCCCGGCTGCTCGCGGCTGGCGGTTGATCAGGCCGCGCACACCTACGCTCAACAAAATAGTCTCGCGCCAGGCCGGGTCGATGAAATGCTCCT
>CAYLXB010000058.1:0-22610 GCA_964387495.1 uncultured Anaerolineaceae bacterium | reverse complement strand
AGCTCGGGTTCGGCCGGATGGGCCTTTGCTTCTTCGCCTTCGGGCCTGGCGTCCCGCTTACCCTTGCCTTTTCCTCTCGGTTTGCGCTCCTCTTTGGGAGGTTTCTCCTCGATGGTTTCGGGCTGCAGGGCTTTCATGCTCAGGCGGATCTGCTTCTTGCGGCGGTCGACATCCAGGATCATGGCTTCGATCTCGTCGCCTTCTTTGACCACTTCACTGGCCGACTTGACATAGCCGCGCGCCAGTTCGCTGACGTGCACCAGTCCGGGGCGCTCTGCGCCGATATCCACAAAGGCGCCATAGGTTTCCAGCCGGACAACTTTTCCCTTGACGATCATTTCGGGCTTCATTTCGCCCCATTCCAGCCCCAGCGGCTCGATCATCGTCATCTCGATGCGGTCTTTGCGGGTGCGCCGCACCCACACATCCACGTTCTGGCCCACCTGGATGAAATCTTCCACCCGGTTGACCGGTTCCTTGCGTAATTGTGAGATGTGCACCACACCGGGAAGTTCCTTGCCTACATCTACTATGATCCCCGCCAGCGTTGTCTTGATAACAGTGCCCGTCAACTTCGTTTTGGGCGCAAGCGCACTGTCGAGCGCGTTTTCGTTTGTTGTGGTCATAAGCCCACTCTCCTAAAATTCGAAATTATGCCGAAGGCTTATTATACCTTTTGCATAATTTACCGTCAACATGACATTCTATTGCATTTCTTGTGACATCTGCTTGTTATTTTCCTATTGACTCTGTACCGGGTTTTCTGTATAGTAAGTGCGGGTGTAATAATCGGAAGTGATAACAAGAGAAAATGTATAAAATTGACAAAATAGACCTCGCAATTGTAAATATGTTGATGGAGGATGGGCGCATGTCTGCCTCAGAGATGGCGCGCCGCCTGCCCGAAATCACCGAGCGCATGATCCGCTACCGCATCGAACGCTTGATCGCCAGCAAGGTCATCAATGTCACTGCCGTGGTCAATCCCCGCGCTCTGGGTCTTTCCACCAATGCCGATGTCTGGCTTGAAGTCGAAGCCGACTCGATCCTTTCGGTAGCCCGGAAGGCCGCGGCGCTGAAAAATGTCTGTTACGTAGCTTTTTCCATCGGCGAAAACGATGTCAGTATTCAGGTTGTGGGGAAGAGCACTGCCGAAGTCTATCGCTTTGTGACCGATGTGGTCGGCAAGATTCCCGGCGTGCGCAAGACGACCACCTCCATCGTCCCCGAGGTGTTGAAGGATGTTCACCAATGGCGTATCCCTCCGGACCTGGTGTTGGATGAGGCCGGTTCGGATGAGGAACGCTGATACTTTCCATTAGTTTCAGGAGGATACCATGTTCGAAAACAACAAGAAAGCCGTAGAACTGCAAAAGCGGGCCTTCAAGGTCATGCCGCTGGGGGTGAATTCGAACTTCCGTTTCTGGGGGGAGGAGATCACGCCCTACATGCAAAAAGCTAAAGGCGCCTACCTGTGGGACGTGGATGGTAATCGTTATATCGATTACCGCCTGGCTTTTGGGCCGATCATTCTCGGCCATTCCTACGAGGCAGTGGATGCCAGGGTGATCGAGGAGATTCAGCAGGGCGTGCTGGCCGCCATGACCACCGAATTGGAAGTCTCGGTCATGGAGAAGATCGTGGAGATGTGCCCGGCTGTGGAAATGGGCCGCCTGGCCTGCTCTGGCACTGAGGCCACCATGCATGCCATCCGCGTGGCGCGTGCCTATACCGGCCGCGAAGTCGTACTCAAGTTCGAGGGGAATTACCACGGCTTCCATGATTACACCCTGTGGTCCACCTACGCGCCCTCCGAGGCCTATGGGAACGCCCGCAGCCCCATCCCGGTGCCGGCTTCCTCGGGCATCCCCAAGGAACTGGGCCAGAAGATCATCACCCTGCCGTTCAACGACTTCGAAGGTTTCGAGCGGGTCATGAAATCCTACGGCCACCAGATCGCGGCCGTCATCACCGAACCCTGCCAGGGCAACTGCGGCGCCATCGATCCCCAGAAGGGTTTTCTCGAACTGATCCGCAAACAGACAGAGGAATATGGCTGTGTCTTCATCCTGGATGAGGTCAAGACGGGCTTCCGGATTGCCAACGGCGGTGCGCAGGAGTACCATAAGATCAAACCCGATCTGGCCACCTACGCCAAGGCGCTCGGTAATGGTTACCCGGTGGCGGCTTTTGGAGGCCGGAAAGAGATCATGAGCATCATCGGCCACGGTGTTGCCCAGGGCGGCACCTACACTAATAACAAACCTGGCGTTGCGGCAGCTTACGCCACCCTGACCCTGTTGAAGGAACAACCCATCCTCAAGACCATTGAGAAGCGCGGGCAGCGCCTGATGGATGGCCTGAAAAAGATCTTTGCTGAAGCGGGCGTTCCGGCCATTTTCAGCGGCTATCCGGCCATGTTCTCCTTCGCCATCGGGGCGGAAAAGGTCACCTGCCAGCGCAACTGGAACGACAGTGACAAGGATTACTATTTGCGCCTGACCGAGGCTGCCATCGAACGCGGTGTCATGCCTGACCATGATGCACGCGAGCCCTGGTTCCTGTGCTACTCACATACCGAGGCCGACATTGACGAGACTTTGAACGTCTACCAGGACGCCGTCAAGTCGGTGAAACGCTAGAATTTTTGTGAGCTTGCCCTGCCGGTCTCTTTTTGCCGGCAGGCAACCTCACCAGGAGAATCTCATGTCCAATAAACCGATGACTTCGCAGGAAATTGTCCAAACCAGCCGCGAGCATGTCTTTTTCTCATGGTCGGTGCAAAAAGATGCCAAACCCATCCCGGTGGCGGGCGGTGAAGGCATCTATTTCTGGGATCCGGATGGCAAGCGTTACATGGATTTCTCGGCCCAGTTGATGAACCTGAATGTCGGCTACCAGCACCCCAAGGTGATCGCCGCCATCCAGGAGCAGGCCGCCCATCTGACGGCTGCACACCCCAGCATGGCCACCGAACCAAAGGCCCGCCTGGGCAGGATGCTGGCCGAGGTTGCTCCCGGTGATTTGAACAAGGTCTTCTTCACCCTGGGAGGAGCGGAAGCCAATGAGAATGCGATCAAGTTTGCCCGTTTCTATACCGGCCGGCACAAACTTTTTGCCCGTTATATCTCGTATCACGGCGCCACGTATGGGGCGATCAGCCTCAGCGGTGATTACCGCCGCCCGCCTGTCGAGCCGGGGATTCCCGGTGTGGTGCATATTTTGGATCCTTACTGCTATCGCTGCCCCTTCGGGCACACCCGCCAGACCTGCCACCTGGACTGCATTAATCATGTCGAGCAGATGATCCAAAACGAAGGCCCCGAAACCATCGCCGCCATCTTCCTGGAAGGTGTCACCGGCTCGAACGGTATCATCATTGCCCCGGACGAGTACTGGCCGCGCCTGCGCGAGATGACCAAAAAATACGGCATCCTGCTCGTCTCGGACGAGGTGATGAGTGGCTTTGGCCGTACCGGCAAGTGGTTTGCCGTGGATAACTGGGGCGTGGTTCCGGATATCATCACTTTTGCGAAGGGTGTCACCTCCGGCTATCTCCCCTTGGGCGGGGTGATCGTCTCGGATGCCATTGCCCGGCACTTTGAAGACAAGATGCTCTACATGGGCCTGACCTACTTTGGCCATCCCATGTCCTGCGCGGCTGGTGTGGCAACGCTGAATGTGTATAAGGAAGAGAACCTGTTCGAACACACCATCGAGATGGGCAAATACTTGGGCGGGAGCCTGGAGGAAATGAAGCATAAGCACATTTCCATCGGTGATGTTCGCTACATTGGCCTGTTCTCGGTCATCGAACTGGTCAAAGACCGCGGCACCAGGGAACGCATGGATACCGCGGTAATGAATGAGGTCAAATCCCGCATGCTGGCCGAGGGGTTGACCACCTTCGTCTCGAAGAATATGATCTTCATCGTCCCGCCGCTGGTGATTTCGAAGGACGAATTGGCGCACGGCCTGGGCATCATTGAGCGGGCCATCGAAGTTGCCGACCAGGCAGTCAAGTAGTAACCCTTTGCCAGGTTCGCCTGATATAAATTCAACCTATGGAGTAAACACATGAACGAGCAGATTTTACAAAACTACGTCAATGGAAAATGGGTGCCATCCTCGACCGGTAAATTCAGGGATGTCCATAATCCAGCCACTGCTGAACTCCTGGCCAAAGTGCCGGTATCTTCTGTTGCCGAGTTGGATGAAGCTGTCCAGGTCGCCCACAAGGCCTTCCAGGATTGGCGCCGGGTGCCGGTTACCAAACGCATCCAGTACCTCTTCAAACTCAAGGAACTGCTGGAAGCAAACTGTGAAGACCTGGCCCGCTGTATCACCGAGGAACACGGCAAGGTCCTGGACGAATCGCGCGGAGAGATGCGCCGGGCAATCGAGAACGTGGAAGTGGCCTGCGGAACCCCTTCTCTGATGATGGGGGATGTGGTCGAAGATATTGCCCCCGGCATTGATGAAATGATGATCCGCCAGCCGCTGGGGGTGGCAGGTATCATTTCGCCATTCAACTTCCCGGCCATGATCGGTTTTTGGTTCATCCCCTATGCGGTTGCAACCGGGAATACCGTGGTGATCAAGCCTTCGAGCCGCGTGCCCATCACCATGGTCAAGTTGTTCCGCTTGATGGAAGAGGCCGGTTTCCCTGCCGGCGTGGTCAACATGGTCCACGGCGGTGCGGAGATCGTGGATGGGATTCTTGACCACCCGTTGATCAAGTCGATCAGCTTTGTCGGTTCGACCGAGGTTGCCAGGCATGTCTACAGCCGCGGCACGGCAAACGGCAAGCGTGTCTCCGCGGCTGGCGGGGCCAAGAATCCGGTGCTCATCCTGCCCGACGCGGATGTGAATACCACCACCTCCATCATGATGGATAGCGCTTTTGGCTGCTCCGGCCAGCGCTGCCTGGCTGCTTCCACCGCCATCATGATCGGCGAAGCGGATAAGATTTTCATCCCCGCCTTTGCAGAGGCCGCCTCGAAGCGGGTGACCGGTTATGGCCTTCTGCCCGAAGTCCAGATGGGCCCCGTCATCACGCCCCAGGATAAGGTCCGCATTGAAGGCCTGATCAAGCAGGGCCTGGAAGAGGGGGCCGAGATGCTGGTGGATGGACGCAACGCGGTCATCTCCGGTTACGAAAACGGTAATTTCATCCGCCCCACCATCCTGACCGACACTCCTGTCGGCGGGATCATCGCCACAACCGAGGTCTTTGGCCCCGTGTTGGGGATCATGCACTGCAAGACGGTCGAAGATGCCATCAAGATCCTGAATGACGGCAAGTATGGCAACATGGGTTCGATCTTCACCCATGATGGCGCCGCTGCCCGCAAATTCCGCAACGAAGCGGATGCCGGCAACATCGGCATCAACATCGGCGTGGCCGCCCCCATGGCGTTCTTCCCGTTCAGCGGTTGGAAGGACAGTTTCTTTGGTGACCTGCACGGCCAGGGCAAGCATGCCATCGAGTTCTTCACCCAGACCAAGGTGATCATTGAGCGCTGGCCGAAAGAATGGTCGCGTAAGTTCTAACCCTCCTGCAGGGGCTGTCCGGAAACCGGTCAGCCCCTGTTTTTTCGTACCGTGGTAATGTTGACAGGCATTAAAATATGATTACAATATAATTACAAAATTGTAAAGAATCTGTCTGCAACGGAGCATTTTGCCCTAAAGGTACGATCATCCCGAGTCGTCGTGCACAACCTCGAAAAGGCAAACCCACTGTGAAGTGGGGGCGCAAAGTTATGGGTCTGCTAGGCAGACTGCCAGACTGCCGAAGGGTTATCCTTCCTGCGGCAGTCTTTTTGTTTCAAGGAGGTGTCCCGGAAAAAATGTTTGACCCGCACGTGTCTGATTGTTCAGATCAAATTTCAGAATAGGAGCTGAAAGATAATGAACAAGAGAATCGTCTCGATTGTTGGCATCATCGTACTACTAACCGCCCTGGTGCCAACAGTGATCGTTGCGGCAGCCAAACTGCCCAATTACAGCCCTGTGGATGTCGGCCCTCAGATCCGCAGCTGGGAAGCCACCCCGGACCGGATTGCGCCGGTCAACCAGAAGGCCTTGCAGGCTCAGCAAAAAGCTGCCCAGGCCGCAGCGGCCGCCTCCACTACGGATTGTATAACGGATACGAAGTATTTCCTGATTCTCAATGACTATACGGGCAGGTATCAGGTCACCACTTTCAACCTGATGGGCGAGAGTGGTGCTTCGCAGGTCTGGGTGCAAACCAACCTGGCCTGGCAGGCAGGCGATCCCAGGGCCACCCCGGTGGTCACCTGCGAACAGGTGGCGTATTTGATGGGCGAGTTCGATGACAACATTCTGCCCACCGAGACCTCATTCTTTGGCCCGGCCAACCCGCTTGACGGTACCTATGCCTACCTGCCGTCCCTGCTTGGCCTGCCTGCGGATTACTATTACGACACTGCAGGCCGCCAGATCGTCCTGGTCTCGAACGTACGCGATGAGAACTATTACGACCCCACCTATCCGAACTACATCGCCGGCTTCTACTCGCCGACCTTCGAGGTCTATTTTGACCGCAATATCATCAGCATCGACGCCTACGATTGGGCCAACCGGATCGGGCCGGATGGCACCCGCCCTTACCTCTATGAGGGCATTTTTGCCCACGAGTACCAGCACCTGCTGCATGATGACTATGACTCGGACGAGGATACCTTTGTCAATGAGGGTATGGCCGACTTTGCAATGGTGGTCTGCGGCTACGGTGTATCCGTTTGGGGTCACCTGGAAGATACCGCCGATCTTCCGGAGAATTCCCTGGTGGTCTGGGAAGACCAGGGCGGCCTGGAAATCCTGGCCGATTACGGCAACGCCTTCCTGTTCCAGTATTACTTGATGGAAAAGTATGGCGAGCCGTTCATCCAGGCGCTCTTCCATAATCAGTTGAACGGAATCGCCGGAATCAACGACACCCTGGCTGCCTATGGAAGCGAGAAGGATTTTGCTGATATTTACCATGATTGGGCGGTCGCGAAACTGATCGACTCGAAGACACCCAACGAAGGTTTCTACCAGTTCAAGGACCTCGACTTCAAACTGAACATCGGCACGCCGGATGCGCCGAATCCGGAGGCTTACAGCACCCCCGGCGCGCCGCCATGGGGTACCGATTACATCTGGATTAGCGGCAATCCGAAGAACCTGCGTTCACTGACCTTCAACGGCGTGGATTACACCATGTATCCCACTGCCTGGACCTCGGAGGATGGCTGGTTGTATAGCGGCACCGGCGACCTGGCGGATAACTGGGCCATCTTCGAGACCACCGGCGGCGGCATGCTCCAGTTCGATACCATCTGGGACCTGGAGGATTACTGGGACTTCGCCTTTGTACAGGTCTCGACCGATGGCGGCCTGACCTGGACCAGCCTGTCGGATGGACAGGGCTATTCCACCGCCGATCACGATCCCAACGCCCATCCCAAGGTCATTGAAAACCTGCCCGGCCTGACCAGCTACATCACCGCTCCGGTCACGCTGACCTATGACCTGAGCGCCTACGCCGGCCAGGATATCCTGGTTGCCTTCCGCATGGTGACCGACTGGGCCACGTCCTACACCGGCTGGTACATCGACAACGTCATGGTGGATGGCACCCTGATTTCGGATGGGACGGACGCCTCCATCTTTAAGGACATCACCGAGGTTGTGCCGATCAACAACGATTTCACCGTCACGTTTGTTGGCATCAAGGGCACCGCCAAGGGCAACCAGTACAAGGTGATCACTATTGATATGGACAATGTGACTGAAGAAGGCATGATCCAGTTGCAGAGCGTCCTGAAGTGGTCACAGAAGGCCGTCATGCTGGTTACGTTCGATGCCCCCGAGGGCTTCACCAGCTATGCCGACTACACCTACACCTTGAACTACAAGACCAAGTCACCCAAGTAAATAAATGTCGTTCAGGGGTTCGACCGGGGCTGCCCGCTTGCCGGGCAGCCCTGCTTTTCTTAATGTGACAAATGTCACTTGAATGTCATGTCTGTTTGGGAGTAAAGTATATAATGTCTGTCGTAAAAGACCACAAAACATAAAAAACATGTATAAAACCGACGAAACCGACCTGCAGATCATCGAGCTGTTAATGGAAGACGGGCGGATGCCCGCGGCGGAAGTTGCCCGCCGCATTGGCAACACCTCGGAACGGGCCGTGCGCTACCGCATTGAACGGATGGTGGCGGACGGCCTGATTCGTATCAGCGCGGTTGCCAACCCTCGCAAATTCGGTTATTCGGTTGTGGCGGACGTATTTGTGGAGGTTGAGCCGCCCCAGATTCAGGATGTGGTGCGGCGGTTGGCGGCGTTCGAGACTGTCAGTTATCTGGCTTGCTCGATTGGGGAAATGGATATTTCTGTCCAGATCGTGGCCCATGATACCGCCGAGATTTATCACTTTGCCACCGAAGTGATTGGCAAGATGCCCGGTGTGCGCAAGACTACCACCTCCATCGTGCCCATGGTGCTCAAGGATGTCTACCAGTGGCGCATCCCGCGTCCTTTTCCAGATGAGAAGGAGCCAGCTGAAACCCGGAGTGAAATGGGCTACCGAGGCGGCTGAAGGAGGTATTATTGACAATTGCGTATAGTCAAATAATTCTTATCTCAAACCCTGAAGGAGGTTGTTATGCCGCAAGATTTGAACGCTGCATTGGAATACTCTAAGAAGTGGATCGACATCATCCACAAAGAACGTGTCCCCGAGGACGAGGGCAAGTGGATCATCGAAGAGTCGAAGTACAACTTCGCTGAGCACTTCAACAAGGGCTGGCTGGAATACCGCAAGTCGGTGACCCAGGCCGGGCAGTGGGCCGCCACCGAGTGGACCGGCCGTGGGGCGACCTTTGAAGATGTGCTGGGACGCAAGTACATTGACTTCCTGGGCGGCTATGGCATGATGGACCATGGCTGGAGCCACCCGGACGTGGTGGACAACGTGGCTGCACAGCTGAAGCGCACCCCCATGCCCAGCCAGGAACTGATCGACCCCCTGCGCGGTGTCCTGGCCCGCCTGATGGCCGAGATCACCCCCGGCGATATCAAGTACTCGTTCTTCTGCGCCAGCGGCACCGAGTCGATCGAAGGTGCCATCAAACTGGCCAAGATGTACACCCAGAAACCGGCCTTCATTGTGGCGGTCAAGGCCTTCCATGGCAAGACCATGGGCTCCCTCTCGATGATGGGCAAGGCCGATTACCGTACCCCGCCCGGCATGCTCTATGGCGGCCCGATCTACCATGTCCCCTTTGGGGATGCGGATGCCGTCGAACGCCAGCTGGAGATCTGCGACAAGGTCGGCATCGGCGTGGCCGGCGTCCTCTTCGAGCCCATCCAGGGCGAGGCTGGCGGCATTGTCCCGCCGGATGATTTCTGGCCGCGCATCCGCGAAGCCACGAAACACTACAAGACCCTGCTGATCGCCGACGAGGTCCAGACCGGCCTGGGCCGCACCGGCAAGCTATGGGGTGTGGAGCACTGGGGGGTTGTGCCCGATATCCTGGCTGTGGCCAAGTCGCTGGGCGGCGGCGTCATGCCCATCAGCGCCTACGAGGAGATCTGGCAGTGCATGATGTACCCGAATCCCTTCATCCACACCACCACCACCGGCGGCGGCGCGCTGGCCTGCTCGGCGGCCATTGCGGCCATCAATGTCACCCTGCGTGACAAACTCTGGGAGCAGGCCGCCAGGAAGGGTGATTACATGATGGCAAAGGTGAAGGCTCTGGCAGAGAAATACCCGCAGGTCTACAAGAGCGTCACCGGCAAGGGCCTGCTCATCGGCCAGCACTTCCACACCCCCGAGATCGGCTTCGAAGTGGCAGCCGGCTTGTTCAAGCGCGGTGTCCTGGTGGCCGGGACGCTGACCAGCGCCACCACCATCCGCATCGAACCCCCCCTGGTGATCACCCAGGAGGAGATGGATCAAGGTCTCAACGCCCTGTATGATACAGTGGCGGAAGTCGCCAAAACACTCTAGTCAACCAAGGAGAATGCAATGGATCTTTCCGGATATCCGTACGTCTGGCTCATCGTGGCCTTCATTGTGGGCTTCTTCGCCATCCGCATGGGCGTCGGCATTTGGGCCTCACGAAAGGTCTCGGATGCCGCTGACTACATCGTGGCTGGACGCCGCCTGCCGATCTACATGGTCGGTGCTTCGGTCATGGCTACCTGGTTTGCCGCCGAGACGCTCATGGGCGCCTCCTCCACGGCTTACCAGTACGGCTTCCAGGGCGTCATCTTCGACCCCTTTGGTGCCTCGGCCTGCCTGTTCCTTTCGGGCTTCCTATTTACCCGTGTCATGCGCCGTGCCCGCTACCTGACGGTGGTGGACTTCTTCGAGCACCGCTTTGGCAAGACCATGACGGTCCTGGCTTCCATCCTGCAGCTCATGACCTACTTCGTCTGGACGGGCGCGCAGATGGTGGCTGCCGGCACGATCGTCAATGCCCTCTTCCCGGCTGTGCCGGTTGAAGTCGGCATGATCCTGGTGGCCGTCTGGGTCACCGGCTACACCATGCTCGGCGGCATGCTGGCCGATACGCTGCTGGACTTCATCCAGATGTTCTTCACCGCCGGTGGCATGTTGCTCATCTTCCTGTTCACCATGAAGGCAGTTGGCGGTTGGGATGCCATGACGGGCATCTCCGAAACGCTCTACAACCCCAAACCCTTCACCCTGCTGCCGGATATGAAGGGAGATGCCGGTTACCTGGGTTACTTTGGCAGCATGGGCTGGATGTACTGGGTTGCAGCCTGGATGGCCATCGGTTTTGGCTCCGTCCCCACCCAGGACCTCTTCCAGCGCTCCATGTCCGGGCGCAACGAAGCCACGGCTGTCTGGGGTACCTACATGGCCGGTGTGCTCTACCTGGTCTTTGGCATCATGTCGCCCTTGATCGGCATCATGATGTTCAAGTTGAACCCCGCCATGGAAAACCCGGATGGTGTTTTGGTGGCTGCTGCCTTGCAGCACGTCCCGCCGGTCCTGACGGCCATCTTCATGGCTGCCCTGGCTTCCGCCCTGATGAGCACCTCCGACAGCTCCCTGCTGGCAGGCGCCTCGGTCGTGACCCAGAACCTGTTCCCTCTGTTCGGCAAGCAGCTGGATGCCAAATCTGAGGTCAAGTGGACGCGCATCATGGTGGCCATTAGCGGTGCCGTTGGCATCATCGTGGCTATCTCTGCCGCCGTGATCTATGAGCTGGGCGTCATCGCCTGGTCGCTCCTGCTGGTGGGGCTGTTCTCCCCCTTTGCCTTGGGTATGTACTGGAAGAAAACCAACCAGTATGGCGCTGTGGCCGGCTACATTGGCGGCTTTATTGTCTGGGGTGCCTGCATCATCATCGCCCAGAACGTTGGCCTGGGCGGCGATTCGACGGCCTATGTCTGCTCAGGCGGCGACCTGTCATTGATGGCAACCGATGAGGTCGTGCGCGACTGCGCCTTCTGGGATGCGACCTATGTCGCCTCCTTCCCGGCCTTCTTCACCTCCCTGGCTCTGGTGATCCTGGTTTCACTCTTCACCCAGAAAGTGGATCCTCCCAAGCCCCTTACCGACATCGACGGCAACCCCATGGATATTTCCTTGAAATCCGTCTTTGGCGTCAATCCCATCAAGGATGCGCTGCGCAAGTTAAGGAAAGAAGAGTACGATAGCTAGTGTTCCCTTGCGAAACCCTGAGGGTCCTCGGGACCCTCGGGGTTTCATTTGTTTGTGTAATACGCAAAAAAGTATGGATAATTTTGCCGAAAATGCAAAAAACAGTTGACTTTGGTGCCGAAAAGTTGTAAACTATGGACGTGAATATCGTAAACGCAGCCCCTGATGTGAACAATTTGGATGAAGTTGACCGGCAGATCGTCAACCTCCTGCGGCAGGACGGCAGGATGGCCTTTGCCCAGATTGCCGAACAGCTGAATGTCTCCCCCGGCATGATCCGCATGCGCTACAACCGCTTGGTGGAGATGGGGATTCTGCGCGTCGTCGCCATTACCAACCCCCTGCGCATGGGCTACAAGACCATGGCGATGATCGGCATCAAGGTCCAGGGCGATAAGATATACGAGGTGGCGGAAAAGATCGCTGCATTGGATGAGGTGATTTATCTCATCCTCGTCAGTGGCTCGTACGACATGCTGGCAGAGGTCGTCTGCCGCGATCAATCCCACCTGCTTCAGTTCCTGGCCGAAAGCCTCTACCGGATCGATGGCGTGAAGGAATCCGAATCTTTCATCCACCTGAAGATCCAGAAGGAAATCTATTTTTAGGAACAACCGGTTTCGGCCGGAATTTTACCTTTGGAAAAGGAGAAGCAGGAATGAAGGTACTACTCGTTGGAACCGGCGGTGTTGGGGAGGCAATCGCTGCAATCGCCAAGAACCGCCCATGGATGGAGCAGATGGTGCTCACCGATTACAGCAAGGAACGCATCAAGGAAGTCCAGGACAAACTGGGCGACCCCAAGCGTTACCCCATCGAATGGGTCGACGCCCGCAAGCGTGAGATGATCGAGAAACTCGCCAAAAAGTACAAAGTGGATCTCATCATGAACGCCTGCGACCCGTCGTTCAATGAGGCCATCTTCGATGCCGCATACAATGTCGGCGTCAATTATATGGACATGGCAATGACGCTCAGTTCGCCTCACCCGAAGAAACCCTTCCAGAAGTGTGGTGTGAAACTGGGCGATTACCAGTTCGAGCGCGCCAAGGACTGGGAACAGAAGGGTATCCTCTGCCTGGTTGGCCTGGGCGTGGAACCCGGCATGGCGGATGTCTTTGCCCGCTACGCGCAGGATCATCTCTTCGACGAGATCGAGGAGATCGGCATCCGCGACGGCGCCAACCTGGTGGTCAAGGGCTACGATTTCGCCCCCAATTTCTCCATCTGGACCACCATCGAGGAATGCCTCAACCCGCCGGTCATCTGGGAAAAGGGCAAGGGCTGGTTCACGACTGAACCTTTCTCCGAGCCTGAAACCTTCGAATTCCCCGAGGGCATTGGCAAGATCGAGGTTGTCAACGTGGAACACGAAGAAGTCCTGCTGGTGCCGCGCTGGGTTAAATGCAAGCGTGTTACGTTCAAGTACGGCCTGGGCGACGAGTTTATCGGCGTCCTGAAGACCCTGCACATGCTTGGCCTGGATAACAAGGAACCCATCAAGGTCAAGGACGTCATGGTCGCGCCGCGCGACGTGGTGGCTGCCTGCCTGCCTGACCCCGCCCACCTGGGCGACCGCATGGACGGCCTGACCTGCGCGGGAACCTGGATCAAGGGCAAGAAGGATGGCAAGGACAAGCAGGTCTATATCTATCAGGTGGCCGATAACAAGAAATGCATGAAGAAATTCGGCTGCCAGTCCGTTGTAGCTCAGACTGCCTTCAATGCCGTCATTGGCATGGACCTGCTCGAGCATGGCGTCTGGAAGGGCGTTGGCGTCCTTGGTCCGGAGGCCTTTGACCCCATCCCGTTCATGGAGAAGATGGCTGATTACGGCTTCCCCTACGGGATCAAGGAAATGTAACCCCGCGTCCAGCCCATGAACGCGGCATTTCAGCATAGAGAGAGGAGAATGAGATGGATTTTCAGAACTATGAGTACTCCGGCCTGATCATCGGCGGGATCGTTGTAATTTTGATCATCCGCCTGATTATCGGCTACTGGGCCTCCAAGAAAGTCGAGACCAGTACCGACTATGTTCTGGCCGGACGGCGCCTGCCCCTGTGGATGGCTGCCCCCTCCATCATGGCCACCTGGTTCGCGGCGGAAACCCTGATGGGCTCCAGTTCGGAAGCCTACTCCTACGGTTTCCAGGGTGTGGTCTTCGACCCGTTTGGCGCCACCATGTGCCTGATCATCGCCGGCATCCTGGTCGTGCGCATTGCCCGCCGCGCCCAGTATGTGACCATCATGGACTTCTTCCAGCAGCGCTACGGCACCGCCATGTCGGTCATCGGCACGGTCACCCAGATCATCACCTACTTCGGCTGGACGGCTGCCCAGATCGTGGCCGGCGGCGCCATTCTGACCGCGCTGCTCGGCTGGCCCCTCTGGGTGGGTATGGTGCTCGTGGCCGGCATTGTGACGATCTACACCATGGCCGGCGGCCTGTGGGCCGATACTGCCCTGGACTTCATGCAGATGTTCCTGACCGCCATCGGTCTGCTCATGATCACCATTGCCATCATCATCGAGTTGGGTGGCTGGGATAAGATGATCAGCCTCGCAGGCGCGCAGTATACCACCAACACCTTTGCCCTCTGGCCTACTGCCAATGATGGTTATTACGGCTACTTCGGCATGCACGGCTGGTTCTACTACATTGCCGCCTGGCTCTCGCTTGGCCTGGGCGCCATCCCCGCGCAGGACTATCTGCAGCGTACCTGTGCCTCCAAGGATGAGGACACCGCTGTCAAATCCACCTTTGTAGCCGCCGCTCTCTACCTGGGCTTTGGCGTGCTGGCGCCCTTGATCGGTGTGGTGGCCTATGGTGCCCTGGGGCCGGAACTGGAAGAGACTCAGACCGAGTTCGTCTTGATTGCCATGGCCATGAAATTCCTGCCGCCCATCCTGACGGCTGTCTTCGTGGCTGCCCTGGCCTCGGCCCTGATGAGCACCTCCGACAGTTCCATGCTGGCCGGTGCCACCATGTTCACCGAGAACATCGTCAAGGTCTACAAACCCGACCTCTCTGACAAGGCCCAGCTGGCGCTCACCCGCTGGGGCTTGGTGGTCAGCGGCATTCTCAGCCTGGCGATCGCCCTGTTCGCCTCCACCATCTACAAACTGGCAGTCATGGCCAACACCTCCATCCTGGTGGGCATGGCTGCGCCCTATCTCATCGGCTTCTACTGGAAGAAAGCCAACCACACCGGTGCGCTGGCTTCCTTCTTCAGCGGCATGATCTCGTGGCTCGTTCTGACCTTCGTCTGGATGTATACCTATATCCTGCCGGTGGTCTACGAAGGTGAAATGATGGATGATGTGGTCTGGGATTCGATCTACATCGCTTCCACCCCGGCCTTCTTCATCTCCGTCGTCTTCCTGATCGTGGTCTCGCTTTTGACCCAGAAGCAGGACCCGCCCAAGCCGCTCAAGGACATCAACGGCAAGCCGGTTGACATGTCCGAACCGTTCGCCTGGAGCAAGTCGCCCGAACAGGCCGAAACAGGAGATTGATCTCCTCCTTTGTCCCTCTGCGTTGCGCAGCGCACCTTGCTGCGCAACGCCTTTGCCATTATTTGTTCGCTTATTTAATGCAAGATTTTAAAGAAAAGGAGCTGACCATGCCATACGGTTACCACGGCAAGATTTTGCAGGTTGATTTGAGCACAGGAAAAATTACAGTGGAAGAACCGCCTGAGTCCTTTTACCGCAAGTACATGGGTGGTTCGGCCATGGCGCTCTATTACATCCTGCGCGAAGTCCCCAAAGGCGCTGATCCGCTTGGACCGGAGAACCTGCTTACGGTGTTCCCGAGCGTGGTTACCGGGGCTCCCATCTCGGGGCAGAGTCGCATCAACGTCAATGCCAAATCCCCCATGTCGGGCGCCATCGGCGACTCGCAGGCCGGCGGTTTCTTCCCGGCCGAGTTCAAGTTCGCGGGGTATGACGGCATCGTCTTCCGCGGCAAATCGCCCAAATGGGTCTACCTGACCATCCTGGACGGCAAGGTCGAACTCCATGACGCCTCCCACCTGTTGGGCAAGGTGACCGGGGAGGTGGACCAATTGCTCAAGGAAGAGGTGGGCGATGCAAAGGCCCAGGTGATGCAGATTGGCCCGGCTGCCGAGAAGGGTGTGCGCTTCTCCGCCATCGTCAATATGGCCAACCGGATGAACGGCCGCACCGGCATGGGCCTGGTGATGGCTTCCAAGCAGTTGAAAGCCATTGTCGTCCGCGGCAAGAGCCGCCCGGCCATTGCCGACCAGAAGGCCCTGGTGGCGCTCAACAAGGCCGGCCCGGAAAAATCGGCCGCCAATCCCGATGTGGACGGCCTGGGCAAACTGGGCACGGCCGGCGTGGTCATGTTCCAGAACATGATCGGATCCCTGCCCACCCGGAACTACACCGAAGGCCAGTTCGAAGGCGCCGAATCCATCAGCGGTGAGAAGATCGTCGAGACCATCCTGAAAAAACGTGACACCTGCTATGCCTGCATCATCCGCTGCAAGCGCGTGGTCGAGATCACCGAGGGCAAATACAAGGCTGATCCCTACTATGGCGGCCCGGAATATGAGACCCTGGGCACCTTTGGTTCCTACTGTGGCATTTCCGACCTGGCGGCCGTCTGCCAGGCGCACCAGATCTGCGATATGTACGGCGTGGATACCATTACCTGCGGCGCCACCATTGCCTTTGCCATGGAGTGCTACGAAAAGGGCATCATCACCCAGGAGGAAACCGGCGGCATCGACCTGCGTTTTGGCAATGCGGAGGCCATGCTGGAAGTCCTCAACCAGATCGTCACAAAGTCCGGCAAACTGGGCCCGGTGCTGGCCGAGGGTTCCGCCCGCGCTGCCAAAGTCTGGGGCAAGGGCGCCGATGAATGCCTGGTGACCTGCAAGAACGAGGAGGCCCCGGCCCACATGCCTCAGTCCAAGCGCTCCCTGGCGCTCATCTATGCCGTCAACCCGTTTGGTGCCGACCACCAGTCCAGCGAACATGACCCGTATTATGAAGAGGGTGTCGGTGACTTCAACGTGGATCGCCTCAAGCAGATTGGCCTGGGTTCCCCGCAGCCGCCCTTCAGCCTGACGCCCGAGAAGGTGCGCTTTGGCTACCTGGGTGAATGTTTTTATAGTATGATGGACACGCTCACCGTCTGCCAGTTCGTCTATGGGCCCACCTGGTGTTTGTATGATGGTGAGGACACCGCGGCCATGGTGCGGGCTGTCACCGGCTGGGATGTGACTCTGGATGAACTGATGGAATTGGGAAAGCGCCGCTTGATGCTCATGCGCACTTTCAACGCCCGCGAAGGCTTCACCCGCAAGGACGATGTACTGCCCAAGAAGTTCTTCAAGCCGTTGACCGGCACCGGCCCCACTGCCGGCAAGGCTGTCACGCACGAAGAACTCGAAGCGGCCCTGGACGAATATTACAAACTGGCCGGTATGACCGGCGATGGGATTCCAAAGAAGGAAACCCTCACAAAACTTGGCATCGAGTGGGCAGCGGAATACCTGCCCGCATAACCAGTCCCCGCAGGGGAGGGAACACTCCCTCCCCTTTTTATACATATTTCACACTATAAAAAAGGAAGTAACTATGACCATCTTCGAAAACAAGTCTCACATGTCTCCCGTTTGGACGCGTATCTTCTCGATCGAAGCCGAACGCGCTGAAGGGGCCTATATTTATGCCGCGGATGGCAGGAAGTACCTCGATTTCACCTGCGGGATTGGCGTGACCAACACCGGCCACTGCCACCCGAAGGTCGTGGAAGCCATCCAGAAGCAGGCCGGGCTGTTCCTGCATGCGCAGACCAACATCATCATCCACAAACCGCTGATGGAATTGATCGCCGAACTTAAGCAGGTCGTTCCGGCCTCGATCGACGGCTTCTTCTTCAGCAACTCCGGCGCCGAAGCCCTGGAAGGCGCCGTCAAACTGGCGCGCTTTGCCACCGGCAAGCCCAATGTGATCGTTTTTAGCGGTTCGTTCCACGGCCGGACGGCTGGCGCGATGGCCCTGACGACCTCCAAGACCATCTATCGCTCCGGCTACCAGCCGCTGCCCGCGGGTGTCTTTGTGACACCTTATCCCTATGCCTATAAACTTGGCATGTCGGAAGAACAGACTACCGGATATTGCCTGGCCGCCCTGGAGGAATTGTTGCTTTCACAGACCTCCCCCAAGGAGACTGCAGCCATCCTGATCGAGCCGGTTCTGGGGGAGGGCGGCTATGTGGCGCCTCCGGCGGCCTTCATGAAGGGTTTGCGCGAACTGTGCGATAAGCACGGCATCCTGCTCATCTTCGATGAAGTCCAGTCGGGCTTTGGGCGCACGGGTAAATGGTTTGCTCTGGAGCACTACGGCGTGGTTCCCGATATCATGACCGTGGCCAAGGGCATTGCCTCCGGCCTGCCGCTTTCGGGCGTCTTCAGCCGCCTCGACCTGATGAAGAAATGGGACACCGGTTCGCATGGCGGCACCTACGGTGCCAACCCGGTCTCCTGCGCCGCAGGTGTGGCCACCATCCGCGCCATGCGGGATGAGGATATGCCCGGCAACGCCGCCCGCCGCGGCCTCCAGTTGACCACCGGCCTGCGCAAACTCCAGGAGGAGTACCCGGTCATGGGCGATGTGCGCGGCCTGGGATTGATGATCGGCACCGAGTTCACCGTCAAGGGCAAGCCCGCCGAAAAGGCCTCGATCAAGAAACTCGTGCACGCCTGCGAGGAACGCGGCCTGTTGCTGCTCTCATGCGGTACCTATGACAACACCATCCGCTGGATCCCGCCCCTGATCGTGAACGAAGCCCAGGTCAACGATGCCCTGCGCATCTTTGGCGAAGCATTGAAGGAAACTTTCTAGAACAGGATATCCCTGGCGGTGGACGGCGGCGGCACAGCCTGCCGTCCACCGCCATCTTTTATTCACCGGAGGCACTATGGTTGCAGTTCTTGACCGCTCGCGGCTTGAAGCCTTGCTCGTTGCTGAAGAAAAGAAGTTCCACGCAGACCACCCCGAATCCCATGCCCTGTTCCAGCAGGCTCGCCAGTCCATGCAGGGCGGCGTGCCCATGCTCTGGATGATCCGCTGGGCCGGTACTTTCCCGGTTTTTGTCCGGGAAGCCAAAGGCGCACACTTCACGGATGTGGACGGGCGCACATATACCGACTTTTGCCTGGGCGATACGGGCGCCATGACCGGCCACTCCCCGGAGGCCGCCGTGGAAGCCATCCAGAAGCAGGCCGCCCGGGGCATCACCTTCATGCTGCCCATCGAGGATGCCATCTGGGTGGGCGAGGAACTCCAGCGCCGTTTCGGCTTGAAATACTGGCAGTTCACCCTGACCGCCACCGACGCCAACCGTTTTGCCATCCGCATGGCGCGCCATATCACCGGGCGGCCAAAGGTCCTGGTTTTCAACTACTGTTATCACGGTTCGGTGGATGAATCGTTCATCACGCTGGACGAGGAAGGCACCCCCGGCCCGCGGCGCGGCAACCTCGGCCCGCCGGTCGATCCGGTCGAGACCACCCGGGTGATCGAGTTCAACGATATCCCTGCCCTTGAAACCGCCCTGTCTGCCGGGGACGTGGCCGTGGTGCTGGCCGAGCCGGTCATGACCAACATCGGCATCATCCATCCCGATCCCGGTTATCATGCTGCCCTGCGTGAGATTACCCGCAGGACCGGTACCTATCTCATCATCGATGAGACGCACACCCTGTGCACCGGCCCCGGCGGGTACACCGGCAAATACGGCCTCCAGCCCGATTTCCTGACCTGCGGCAAGCCGCTGGCCAGCGGCATCCCGGCCGGGGTCTACGGCTTCACCCAGGAAGTGGCCGATAAGTTCTGGGCCAAACTCGAACTGGACGATTCGGATGTGGGCGGCATCGGCGGCACCCTGGCTGGCAACGCCCTCTCCATCGCGGTCATGAGGGCCACCCTCGAAAGCGTCCTCACCCCGGCCATGTATGACCGCTGCGAGAAACTGGCCGACCGCTATGAGCAGGGTGTGCTGGACACCATCCAGGAGTTCAACCTGCCCTGGATCGTCAAGCGTCTGGGCTTCCGGGTGGAATACTGGTTCCGCGCCGAACCGCCCCGCAACGGCGGCGAGGCCAATGCCGCCGTGGACAGCGAACTGGACCGCTTCATGCACCTCTGGGCCTTGAACCGCGGCATCCTGATGACACCCTTCCACAACATGGCCCTTATCGCTGCGGATACCACCGAAGCCGATGTGGACCACCACACCAAAGTCTTTCGTGAGGCGGTCAAGGCCTTGTTCGCTGGATGATGGGTATATAGAAAGGAGATTGTATCTCATGGAAATCTGGCGCGTAAACGTTCGTACGCGAACGTTCACAAAAGAACCCGTCCCCGCCGCCTGGGAGCGCCTGGGCGGGCGCGGCCTGATCGCCCGCATTCTTCTGGACGAAGTCCCGGCGGAATGCGAACCGCTCGGCCCGAAGAACAAACTCATCTTCTGCCCCGGCCTGTTGACCGGCCATATGCTCTCCTCGGTGGACCGGCTCTCGGTGGGCGGCAAATCCCCGCTGACCGGCGGCGTCAAGGAAGCCAACTCGGGCGGCACCACCTCCCTGCAGATCGCTGCCATGGGCATCAAGGCCCTGATCATCGAAGACTGGCCTGCCGAGGCGGGGTTGTCTGTCCTGGTCCTGACCATGGATGGCGTCCGCTTCGACCCGGCCGGGGAGGTTGCGGGCAAAGGCGTTTACGATACCGCCGAAATGTTGAAGGAACGTTACGGCCGCAAAGTCGCGATTTCGATGATCGGCCCGGGCGGCGAGATGAAGATGGCCTCGGCCGGCATCCTCAACCTGGACAAGGACGGCATCCCCTCGCGCATCAACGCCCGCGGCGGGCTGGGCGCGCTCATGGGTTCCAAGGGCCTCAAGGCCATTGTCTTTGATTCCACCGGCGGGCAGAAGCCTCCCATCCTCGACATGGAAGCCTTCCGCACCGCGCAGAAGGTCTACAACAAGTTCCTCATGGAACATCCGCAGACCAAGACCTACAGCGACTACGGCACGCCCGCCATGGTGCACATGACGGACGGCTTCGGCGGCCTGCCGACCCGCAACTTCTCCTCCGGCACCTTCGAGAAGGCCGATGACATCTGCGGCGAAACCATGCGCGAATTGATCCTGGCGCGCGGCGGCGAGGGCAACACCACCCATGCCTGCATGGCGGGCTGCATCATCCGCTGCTCCAACGTGCTGGCGGATGCGCAGGGCAAGACCATCGTCTCCCCGCTCGAGTATGAAACCATCGGCCTGATGGGTTCCAACCTGGGGATCGGTGAGCTGGATATGATCGGCCGCCTCAACTGGCAGGCCAACGACCTGGGCCTGTGCTCCATCGAACTGGGCGCCGCCCTGGGCGTGGCCGCGGATGCCGGACTGATGGAATTCGGCGACGGCCAGCGCGCCCTGGAGTTATGCGATGAGATCCGCCGCAACACGCCCCTGGGCCGCATCCTCGGCTCCGGCGCCGGCTGGACCGGCAAGATCCTGGGCATCGAGCGCGTCCCGGTCACCAAAAACCAGGCCATGTCTGCCTATGAACCGCGCGCCATCAAGGGCATGGGCGTCACCTATGCCACCACCCCCCAGGGCGCCGACCACACCTGCGGCCAGACCGTGCGGGATAAGATCAACCACCTCGACCCGACCGTGCAGGTGGAAGTCTCCCGCAAGAAGCAGATCGCCATGGCCGGCTACGATACCCTGGGCGTCTGCATCTTTGCCGCCTTCGGCTTTGCCGTCGCCCCGCCGGAGACCATCCGCGACCTGCTCAACGCCCGCTACGGCTGGGGCGTGGAGTCCGACATCCTCTCGGTGCTCGGCAAGCAGACCATCGACCTGGAGCGCGAGTTCAACCGCCGCGCCGGCTTTACCGCTGCCGATGACCGCCTGCCCGAGTGGATGACCCGTGAGCCGCTCCCGCCGCACAACAGCGTCTTCGACGTCCCGGGGGAAGAGCTGGACAAGATCTATAACTGGTAGATGAGAAACTGCGGCGCACCCCTGTCCTGCGCAAAGCGAAGGATCGAAGGTGCGTCGCACTTTTTTGGCCCGGGGGCTTTCTTTTTCGACGGGCTGAGGTAGAATGGTGTCAGACCATGCATTTACGCAATCCGCCCTCAGGTCCGAGAAAAGAGCACAAGGAGCGAAACGACACCCATGAGCGGTAAACCCATTTGCATCACCCAATTCGATCTCGAGCGCCTGCAGAAACTGCTCCTGGATGCCCAGTCCACGGAGTACCGCAAAAGTGAATACCTGGAAAAACTCCGCCAGGAACTTAACCGTGCGGAAATCGTCCTGCCGCAGGCTGTCCCCGCGGATGTCATCACCATGAATTCGACCGTCTCCCTGGTCGACCTGGACACGGGCGAAGAGGAGACCTACACCCTGGTTTTCCCGGAAAACGCCGACCATACCCTGGGCCGGATATCGGTCCTGGCGCCCATCGGCACCGCCATGCTCGGCTACGAGGTGGGGGATGTGTTCGAGTGGGAGGTCCCGGCCGGGAAAAGGCGCCTGCGGGTCGGGAAGATCCTCTACCAGCCCGAAGCCTCCGGGAATTATGACCTCTGAAATAAAGCGAATTACGACGCACCTTCATCCAACAAAAACTGCGGCGCACTCCCAAAGTGCGCCGCAGTTTGCTCTGAGCCACCAAAGAGATTTGAACTCTTGACCGGACGATTACGAATCGTCTGCTCTACCATCTGAGCTATGGTGGCGGGGCGGGAAGATTATACAGCAGACTGGCGCAGGATGCAAGGAACTTTTCTGAGGTTCGGACTTAAGTTCGGACAGGGTATTGAACCAAAGTGGTGAAAGAC
>CAYLXB010000057.1:0-23243 GCA_964387495.1 uncultured Anaerolineaceae bacterium | reverse complement strand
GTTTTGTGCAGCCGGATACGATCGTGCCGAGTGCGGGGGATCCGCAGAGTTGGAATAGGTACAGTTATGTCGAGAATTCGCCGTCAAGATTTGCAGATCCGTCAGGGCATCGGCCTGTAATACTTGATGATGGGAACAAGCCGGTTGTAGACATGGATTGGAAAAAAACAAAACTTAGCAAAAAGTATGTTGAGCGAAGATTTAAGTGGAAACTTTCCGGCGAATGGACATCAAGCGAATTGGAAATGATTTATCGGGCGGGGTACGATATTGAAATGTATGTAAATTCAATTACTGAGGGAAAGGGCCTTGCATGGATGTATAAATACCTTGGAGGAACAACCTTTAAACATGGTAGTCTATTTGGGAGATATAACTTCGTAATGGGAAACACAGTTCATCTCGAGGAGGGCGGGTTTGTACTTAGCTCGGTCGTACACGAATTGGCCCATATTTATGACAATACCACCGTAGGACCTCCGGCTTGTTTATCGCTTACAGGATGTGGACTACAAATAGGAGATTTTACTTCCAAGTTCTGTGATGCCACTATTTGTGGAGGCGGAAACGCTGATTTTCTAATTAAATTCTTGGAAGTTACCACATGGGACGCTACAACTACAACGTTGAATGGCCCTTCTGGACTACGAGCATGGAATGGTACAAGTGGTGTTCCCAATGGTTACAGTTATGTCAAGGGAGATTTATATGGAAATAATGGATCGGCAGAATATTTTGCCATGGCTTTTGAAAACATGATTTACGACTCAGCCGCCATTCCAAATACGAATGTCATAACCCAAATGAATACACTCATCCAGATTGACGCAGGCGTACCAGTACCCTGATATGTATGGAGATTGTTAATGAAGAAAAAAGTTTCCGTTTTCATAAGGTCGGTTTTACCAACATTCATATTTCTACTTTCGGCCTGCCAATTTGACAATTCTGCGGTATTTTCAGACGAATGTACTCCTCCCTGCTGGCGTCAAATTGAGCCAGGAGAAACGCGGACAACAGAAGTCAAAAAAAAAGTTGAAGGTTTCACAGATGTGGTTAAAGAAAGTATCATAGTTGTAGATAAACCTTGGTATATATTCAGCGGATATATCGACTTTTCCTTGACTACCGGTGAGGAAGTTAAAGTTTACTTGCTTGACGGTGTCGTTGCGATGATTGATTTTACAAATCAAGAAGGAATTGCATCATTTGAGAAATGCATCGAAAAGTTCGGCTCTCCAAAATATGCGTTACAGTCTAAAGTGATAGGCCCAGGATTACTAATTCTGCCGACATCGAATACATACCATACTTGGTTTTATGTACTCGACCCTCAGAGAGGGATCGTATTTGGATATGATACCTTCAGTGTATTTGGGGATGACTTAAAAATAGCACCAGATACCCTTGTGTCTGTTATCACCTTCTTTGATGTAAACCACTTAGAAGACCTTATTAAAACCGACGGTTTGATTGTTGGTGATAATGAGGACAATCTTGCCCAAGAAAAATTATCCCCTTGGGTAGGTTATGGAAACATTGATGAGTTATATCCGGTGAAGTGAGCCATAGGAGCACAAACCAAACATGTGGTAATTATCCATGAAAAAAGACGGACCGAACCGGGAAGTGGCTCAGCCCGTCTTGGCTTGGGGGATGACTGGATTACATCCCTGGCGGAGGGAGTACCGTCTTGCGTCCAGCGCGAATTATTGGGAGCAAGAGGAGATTATCGAAGATGAAAAAACGAACTCTACTTCGATCATTGATAATCATGCTTGGCGTGGGATACTTTTTGTTCCTCGCGGTTGACAACCGTTTAGGCGGTTTCCTAACAGGGGTGATTAGATATCGCACCCTGTATTACCTGGATCCGGGCGACTACAGGGGAATCGAAACATACCCTGAGGGGTATATTGCTGATAATGCTTACAACATCGATCCGGAGACGATTCTCGTGGATCTGGGGGATGCAAAGAAGAATGTTTTTATACCCATCCATGGAGAGCCCAACGTCCAAGTCACAATTGCCCCAGATTCTACACCATCCGGGACATATCCATGGAAGCAGTTAGATTACGTGCTGGTGGCGGAGGCTGTACATCAGCTGAACAAGAACGAATCTTTGAAAGGCTGGCAGTTGTATTGGATGGAATTTGGAATATCAGACTGCCATGATCGTCCCGGTGGATTTGATTATGCAGGTTTCATCTTTTATAAAGACGATATGACAACCCATAACGTATCCGCCATACATATACACCCCTTGTATCAAATCGTACAGTGGGGAGAGGCTACATACCCCCGGTATGAGAAATGGCATTCTTCTGGCCCCGATACCATAAACCTCACGGCTGAGGATGCCTTGCAGATCGCCGAGGAAAACGGAGGCAAGCAGGTGCGCCGAAGGGAAGGAAATCACTGTTCTTTAGCAATAACCCTGGGCTCATATGGAAGTGCAACAGGCTGGTCGGTCGAGTATTGGCCGAAAACCGAGGGCAAATACGGTGCCATATTCGCGATTGATATTGATGCCAGTACGGGCGAATTTAAGGTTAGTAAGTGAGAACAAACGCCCCGAAGGGTCGAGCGCGGGATCCAGACTGCGCGGCGAAGCCTTCGGGACGCTTGTTTGGCCCTGCCGGGTTCGGCCTTTTACCAGGGGGCCAGGGCGCGGGCGATCTTTTCCTGGTCCACGGGCAGGCGGTCGACCCGTACGCCTGCGGCATTGTAGATGGCGTTCGTGATGGCGGCTGAGGTGGGGATGCTGACCACCTCGCCCACGCCCTTGGCGCCGTATGGCCCCTCGGCGGTGGGATGCTCGACGATGATGGAGGTGATCTCCGGGGTCAACTGGATGCCGGGGATGCGGTAGCGCGCCAGGTGGTCGGTGACCACATTGCCCTCTTCGACGATGAATTCCTCGGTCAGGCAATTGCCCAGACCCATCATCACGCCGCCTTCCACCTGGCCCTGCAGGCCGAGGGGGTTGACGGCCGCGCCGACATCGTTGGCGGCGATGACGCGCAGGACGCGCACCTCACCGGTCAGTGTATCCACTTCGACCTCGGCCGCCTGGACGGCGAACGAGAAGGCGAAGTGCATGTCGCCGCCGGCGCCCAGCGGCTGTGTGCGGGGGGCTTCGTATTCGTACAGGACGCGCGGCTGCTGTCCCATGGCTTTCATTTCCCGGGCTACTTCAGCAAACGAGAGCGAGTTGCCGCCGGCGAACACCCGCCCGGCACGGAATTCGATCTTCTCCGGCGGCAGGTCGAATTTCTCGGCCAGGCTGCGGGCGATGGCCTGTTTCAGGCTCTGGGCAGCGCGGCGGGAGGCATTGCCGGTCACGTAGGTCTGGCGGGAGGCGGTGGTCGGGCCGCCGTTGGGGGTCAGGTCGGTGTCCATGACCAGGACGCGCACGGCCTCGGGCGGGAGCGAGAGTTCCTCGGCCACGGCCAGGCGCATGACGGTCACCAGCCCCTGGCCGAGTTCGGCGGCGGAACTGCGGACTTCGAAACTGCCGTCGTCGTACAGTTCCACTTCGGCGCCGGAGATATCGGGGGCGCCGCCGCCCAGGCCGGTGTTCTTGTAGGCCGCTGCCAGGCCCCAGGCGCGCACTAGGTGCGGCGCGCCGGGCGCGGCGAAGGGCGTGAACAGATCCTTGCGCGTCAGCCCCGACACCTTGCACATGGTGTTCGCGACTTTATCCAGGCATTCGGTCAGGCCGACCGATTCGCGCAGTTCCTGCCCGGTATTGGTGATGCTGCCCACGTGCAGGGCGTTCATGCGGCGCAGTTCCACCCGGTCGAGGCCCAGCCGTTCGGCCAGCATATCCATCATGCTTTCGACCGCAAAGGCCGACTGCGTCACGCCGAAGCCGCGGAAGGCTCCGGCCGGGGGGTTGTTGGTGTACATGGCGTAACAGTCGGCGCGGACATGCGGGATGTCGTAGGGCCCGGCCGAATGGGTGGTGGCGCGCGTCATCACCTTTTCACCCAGGGAGGCGTAGGCGCCCGTGTCGCCGTACAGTTCCGTTTCGACCGCCGTCAGGCGGCCGTCCCGCTTTGCGCCGACCTTGACCCGGATCTGGGTGGCGTGGCGCTTGGGATGCACCAGCAGGCTCTCGCGGCGGTCGAAGAGCAATTTCACCGGCCGGCCGGCGGCGTTGGCCAGCAGGGCGGCATGGATCTGGCCGGTGATGTCTTCCTTCCCGCCGAACCCGCCGCCCATCAACTGGCCGACGATGCGGACGCGTTCTTCGGGCCAGCCCAGGGCGCGCGCCACCTGGGTGCGGTCCTGGTAGGGGATCTGCGAGCCGACGTAGATTTCCAGGCGCCCGTCGGGGGTGGGCACGGCCAGGCTGCATTCGGGCTCCAGGAAGGCATGCTCGGTGGTGGGGGTGTGGAAGGTGTGCTCCAGGATCACATCCGCCTCGGCGAAGCCCTGCTCGACGTTCCCCTTGCGGACCTTGATATGCTTGAGCAGGTTGCCGTTGGGATGCAGCTGGGGGACGTCCTCGCGGCGGGCCTGGACGGGGCCGCTGATCACCGGCTGGAGGTCGAACTCGGCTTCGATCAGGCCCGCGGCCTGGGCGGCGATCTCCTGGCTGTGGGCGGCGACGATGGCGAGCGCGTCGCCCACGTAGCGGATGCGCTCCCCGATCCCGACCATGACCGGCCAGTCGTAGATGACCAGGCCGTGGTTGTGTTCGCCGGGGATATCCTGCGCGGTCAGGACTGCGACGACGCCAGGCAGGGCTTGTGCCTTCGAGATATCCAGTTTTCTGAGGAAGGCGTGCGGCACCAGTGCCCGGCGCACGGCTGCATAGAGCATGCCTTCGAAGACCAGGTCATCGGAGTAGACGGCCTGCCCGGTCACCTTGGCCGCGGCATCCGGCCGGATGTGCGTGCGTCCGACGACCGCATGGGCGTGGGCGGAATCCGGGATTTCCGGCGGCCGGATGGGTTCCCCGGTGCGCAGGCTGCGGGCGGCCTCCAGGATGGCGCGCTCGATGGTCGGGTAGCCCGCACAGCGGCAGAGGGTGTCCTTGAGGGCGCTGCGGATCTCGGCGCGCGATGGGTCCGGCTGGCGCTGGAGCAGGGCGTGGGCGGTCATGATCTGGCCGGGGATGCAGAAGCCGCACTGGACTGCGCCGTGCTGGACGAAGGCTTCCTGGAGGGGGTGCAGGCCTTCGGGGCCGGGGTGCAGGCCGGCCAGCCCTTCGATGGTCAGGATCGTCCTGCCGTCTGCCCGCTCGGCGGGATAGACGCAGGACATCACCGCCTCGCCGTCGAGGATGACGGTGCAGGCGCCGCATTCGGCCTCGCCGCAGCCGATCTTCGTGCCGGTCAGGCGCAGGCGGTTGCGCAGGAGGTCGGCCAGCATTTCGCCGGGGATGGCCGGCAGGGTGTATTCTTTACCGTTGACTGTGAGGGAAATCTGCTTGTCCATGGATCACCTGCCGTCCGTCTCTGCCCTGTTCCAGGCAGTTTTCAGGGTGTTTTCGAAGAGCGTGCGCACCAGGTGGCGGCGGTATTCGGCGCTGGCCCGGCGCGGGCTGGTGCGGAACCTGGCCTGGGCGAGCAGGGCTTCCAGGGCGCCCTGCAGGGTCTCGGCGCTCAGCGGCTGCCCGCGCAGGGCGGCCTCGGCTTCGGCTGCCCGGAAGGGGGTGCCGCCGCCGGGACCGACGGCGATGCGGGCATCGGTGATGGAATCGCCCGCCCGCGCCAGCCAGACGGCATTGTTCAGGATGGGCAGGGCCACGCCCTGCGGGCGCATGATGCGCTTGAAGCAGGAGGAGACCCTAAGGGTTTCCGAAACCCTTAGGGTCTGGATGGTCTGGATGTAGAAGCCGGCCAGCAGTTCCTGCCCCTGTTTGAGGGCGGACTTGCCAGGGCCGAGGAACAATTCCTGGAAGGGCACGCGCCGGCTGCCGGAAGGCCCGGCGATTTCGGCCTGGGCGTCGAGGGCCAGCAGGGCGATGGTGCCGTCTGCGGCGGGCAGGGCATGGCCGACGTTCCCGCCCAGCGTGGCAACGTTGCGCACCTGGGGGCCGGCGATCAGGGCACAGGCTTCGCTCAAGGCCTGGGCGTGCTGGCCGACCAGCGGGTGGGCCTGAACGCGGTTGACCGGGACGGCGGCACCGATGAAGAGTTCGCTGCCGCGCAGTTCGATGACGGTCATCCCGGCCACGCCGGTCAGGTCCACCAGGGTGTGCACGGGGGCATGGCGCCCCTGGCGCAGGTCGAGGAGCAGGTCTGTGCCGCCGGCGATGGGCAGGGCCGGGCCGGGGGCGCTGGTCAGGGCCTGGATGGCCTCCGCGATGGAGGCGGGTCGTTTGTATTCTTGCCAAAGGTTCATTGGTGGCACCTTTCTCTTTCTGGCGGCGGCACTTTTCGATGGGATTGCCCAACGCCACTGATGGTTCCATCAGCGACCACCGAACCGTTGGAATGGTTTTTGGTTGTGGACGGTTTACTGTGCGGCGGGCGCGCTCTCTTCGGGGTGGACGCCTGCCATGAGCAGGCCCAGTCTCTCGGGGGTGGCCCGGGCGCGCGGGACGATATCCATGATTTTCCCTTCGTAGATGACCGCGATGCGGTCGGAGAGGGCCAGGATCTCGTCCAGGTCTTCGGAGATGAGCAGGATGGCGGTGCCTTTGCTGCGCTGGAGAAGCAGCTGCTCGCGGACGTACTCGGTGGCGCCGATGTCGAGGCCGCGCGTGGGCTGGGCGGCGAGGATGACGCGCGGGCTGCGTGAGATTTCGCGCGCCAGCACGACTTTTTGGATATTCCCGCCGGAGAGGTTCTTGGCGAGGGTATCGCGGGAGGGGGTCTTGACCTGGAACTGGGAAATCAACCGGTCGGCATGGCCGGCAATGCCGCGCAGGTTCAGGAAGCCGTTGCGGGAGTAGGGCTGTTTGTGGTGCTCCCGCAGGATCATGTTCTCGGCCACGCTGAATTCCTTGATCATGCCGTCGCGCATGCGCTCCTCGGGGATGTAGGAAAGCATGCGGCCGGTGAGCACGCCGGGGGCGAAGTTGGTCACGTCCTGCCCCTCCAGGCAGACATGGCCGGAGGTGACCTTGCGCAGGCCGGTGACGCATTCCGCCAGTTCGCGCTGGCCGTTGCCGGAGACGCCCGCCAGGCCGAGGATCTCGCCGGAGCGGAGCTCCAGGCTGACACCGCGCAGGCCGGGGGTGCCCCGGTCGCTGCCGCAGGAGACCTCTTCCAGCCGCAGGCGGACCTCGCCGGCTTCCACCTGGCCCCGGTCGGGGGCGAAACCGACCTCACGCCCGACCATCCAGTTGGCCAGGTCCTGCTTGGTGGTTTCGGATGTGGGGCGGGTGCCGATCTTGCGGCCGTCGCGCAGGACGGTGACCCGGCTGCTGATCTCGACCACTTCGTGCAGTTTATGAGAGATGAAGATAAGTGCGTGGCCGTCTTTGACCATCTGGCGCATGATGACGAACAACTCGTCCACTTCCTGCGGGGTGAGCACGGCGGTCGGCTCATCGAGGATGAGCAGGTCTGCGCCGCGGTAGAGGGCCTTGATGATCTCGACCCGCTGCTGCTGGCCGACCGAAAGCTGCCAGATGCAGGCGGAGGGGTCGATCTTCAGGTTGTAGATGTCGGCCAGTTCCAGGATCCTTTTCGAGACGCGGTCGAGGTCGGTGAGCAGGCCGCGCGAGGATGGCAGGCCGAGGGCGACGTTTTCGGCCACCGTCAGGGTCTGCACGAGCATGAAATGCTGGTGGATCATCCCGATGCCAAGGCCGATCGAATCTGTGGGCGAGGAAATGCTGGCGGGCTTCCCGTTCAGGAGGATTTCGCCTTCGTCGGGATGATACAGGCCGTAGAGGATCTTCATCAACGTACTTTTGCCGGCGCCGTTTTCGCCCAGCAGGGCATGCACCTCGCCCGATTTGACATCGAAATCCACCCGGTCATTGGCGAGCACGCCGGGGAAGCGCTTGGTGATGCCGCGCATCTCGAGCGTCTCGATGCGGGGCTGGCCGGAGGGAAGCGGGTTCGATTTGGTCATCGTGCCATCCTTGGGTTTGGGGAGCCTCTTATGAGGCTCCCCAAATTCGTTGCGTGTTACAGGTTACGGCAGGGTAATGGTGATGGTGCCGTCGATGATCCCTTGAACGGTGGTTTCGGCCAGGGTCTGGGCCTCTTCCGGGAGGTCGTAGTCGGGGTTGAATTCGACCACTTCGCCGCCGTTGGCCAGGTTGGCCGTGAAGGACTGCCCGCCCAGGGTGCCGCCCTGGATCAGGGCGATCATCTCGCGCAGGGCGACTTCCCAGTGGTAGACCTGGCTGGCAACGACGATATCGGGGGCCAGGGAGGTCTGGTTGGACTGGGTGCCGAACCAGAGGGCGCCGGCTTCTTCCGCCTTGCCGATGGCGCCGACGACCATTTGGGCGGTGCCGGTGAGCACGTCTGCGCCCGCGGAGATGTGGGTGTTGGCGGCCTCAGCGGCCAGGGCGGTATCCGAGAAGGAACCGATGTAGTTCACGTTGACGGTGGCATCGGGATTGGTGGCCAGGACGCCGGCCTTGAAGCCGTCCACATAGAGTTTCGCGTCGCCGGTCTCGATGGGGCCGACCACGCCGATCACGCTGCTCTCGCTGAGGGTGGCAGCCAGGACGCCGTTGACGTAACCGCCTTCCTGGGAAGCCGCTTCATAAGCGAAGATGTTCGGCTGGCCGAAGGTATCCACCGTGGTGCCCCAGGCGAAGCTGGTCTCGGGGAAGTCCGGTGCGATCTCCTGCAGGGAGGAGCCATACTGCGAGCCATGCGCGATCACCAGGTTAAATCCCTGGGAGGCATAGTCACGGATGGCGGCAGCCGCATCGTCCACGACGAACATGTTCTCGGAGTAAACGATCTCGAACATCTCGGGGCCGCCCATCTCTTCCTGGATGACCATCAGGGCATCATACATGCTCTGGCTGAAGGCCAGGTCATTGATGGCGCTGGGCATCACAACCGCGACGCGGAACGGCTCTGCCGCAGGGGCGGGGGGTTCGGTGGCAACCGGGGCCGGGGCTTCGGTGGCAACGGCGGGGGCTTCGGTGGGTTCCACGGCCGGGGGCTCTTCAGGGGCAGCGCCGCCGCAGGCAGCCAGGACCATGGAAAGGGCGATCACGAGGGTCAGTAACCAGGCAAACTTTTTCATCTTCTTCTCCTAATTTTTATCGAATTGAATGGTCAATGGTACAGATTGAGAATGGTTTGGAATATGCTTTATAGGATCACCTCCTTACTGGTATCAATCTTCCCGTTCGAAGGGTCTGGTCAGGGCGGAAGGCGCGCGCACCCTGGATACGGACGCGACCAAAACCAGGATGGTCAGAACGTAGGGCATCATCACGGCGATGTCCGAGGGGATGGGGATGCCCAGCACCTGGATCCAGAGCTGCAGGGAGTTGACCATGCTGAAGAGCAGGGCGCCGCCCAGCACGCCGACCGGGTTCCAGGCGCCAAAGTAGACCAGGGCCACGGCAATGAAGCCCATGCCGCTGGTCATGTTCTGCTGGAAGACGTTCAGGAGGGCAATCGAGAGGGATGCACCTGCAACGCCGGAGAGGGTGCCGCCGAGAATGATGGTGAAGTAGCGGATGCGGGCCACGCTCACCCCGAGCGAATCGGCCGCGTCGGGGTTTTCGCCCACCGAGCGGATCTTCAAGCCGAGGGTGGTTTTGTTCAGGACGAACCATGCCAGGGGCACGAGCAGGTAGGCGCCGTAAACGAGCAGGTTCTGGCTGAAGAAGATCTCGCCAATCCCGGGGATGTCGCTCAGGCCGGGGATGTGGACCTTGGGGAAGCCTTTCACGGTTTCCACGGTTCCGAGCAGTTTCTGGAAGAGCAGGTCGCTCATGCCCAGGCCGAAGAGATAGAAACCGATGCCGCTGATGCCCTGCTGGGCGTGCAGGTTGACGGTGACAAAGGCCATGACCAGCCCCATCAGGGCGCCGACGATCATGGCGGCCAGAACGCCGAGCCACAGGCTTCCGGTGGTGAAGGCCACGTAGAAGGCGGCAAAGCAGCCGAGCAGCATCTGCCCTTCCACGCCGAGGTTGAGCACGCCGCTCTTCTGGCTGAAGGTCTCGCCAATGGCAGCATAGAGGTAGGGGGTGGCCAGGCGGATGCCCGAGGCCAGGATGCCGATCAGGACGGTAACCGAGAGCAGGTCAGAAATCATTGTCCGGCCTCCTTTCCAGCCGTCTGCGGCTGATCCGGCCTGGGGGGGGATTCTTCCTCTTTGACGGCGGCCAGCCGGCGGTGCTGCCTGCGGCGGCGCCAGATCTCACTGCTGACGACGAAGACGACCACCAGGCCGTTCAGGGAGGTGATGAGCGCCGAAGGAACCTGGACGGCTCTTTGCATCGAGTTCGCTCCCACGAGGAGCGCTCCAAAGAGGATGGAGGCGGGGATGGACCAGACGGGATGCAGCTGGCCGAAGAGGGCCGCCACGATGCCGTTGAAACCCGCCGAGCCGGTGAACCCCGAAGCAGAACCGTCCGTGATCATGCGGTAGTTGACGCCGTAGACCTGCACCGCGCCGGCCAGCCCGGCAAATGCGCCGCTCAAAAGGAGCGCCAGCACCATGTAATGCTGGACTTTGATGCCTGCGTAGCGCGAGGCATGCGGGTTTTGGCCCACGGCGCGGATGCGGTAGCCGAGGGTCGTACGCCAGAGCAGGATGTAGACGAGAATTGCCAGGATGACGGCGATCAACGCGCCGAGATGCAGGCGGGTTGGAACCAGGCGCGGCAGGTGGAAAGCATCCAGCAGGCGGGCGGTCTGGGGGATCTTCGAGGCCAGCCTGGCCTGGGAGGGGTCGATCATGGGGCCGCGCAGGAGGAAGTTCATCAACTGGACGGCGATGGCGTTCATCATCACCGTGCTGAGGATTTCGTTCACGCGGAAATAGGCTTTCAGCAGGCCGGGGATGCCGCCCCAGATGGCGCCGCCGAGGAAGCCGGCCAGCAGGGCAAACGCAATGGTCAGCCAGCCGGGGGCGGTGGTGAAGGTCAGCCCGACCCAGGTGGCCAGGATGGCCCCAACGATCATCTGCCCCTCTCCGCCAATGTTGATCACGTCGCCGCGGAAGGAGATGCAGATCCCCAGGGCAACCAGGAGCAGAGGGGTGGCCTTGACCAGGGTTTCTGCAAAGGCGTTGGTGCTGCCGAAGGCCCCATCCAGGAGGGCGGAATAGGCTTTGACGGGGTTGACCTGGAGGGCGAGCAGGAACAAGGCTCCGACTGCCAACGCGGCCAGGGTGGCAAGGACGGGCAGTAAAGCATCGAACAGTGAGTTCAGTCTAGATCGCATCGAAACCTCAGCCTCCTTATTACCTGATCGTGGCTTCAGGACTCACCGGGTAAAGCGTGCACCTAATTCCACGCCTGCACCAGACTTAATTTCAAGATCGAATCGTCGAAATGATTCACGCCCAAGGCAAGCGGCGTATTGTTTTTTCCAAAGAACGAAACCTGCAGCTCCAGGATGGGCCGGCGGGCTTTGCCACCGAGAAACCTGCATGTTTCCTGCTGGATGACGACCGAGCGGATCTCGGTGATGGCAAAGGCAATCCTTCGGCGGCAGTATTTTTCGAAGATTTCCCGGATGTGGAGGCGGCCGTCGACGCTTTCCAGGGGCTCGCGCAGCAGGGAAAATGGGATGACGTTGTTGGCCAGGATTGCCGGCTGCTGACCGGCGAGAAACAGGCGGCGCAGGAAGAGCAGGTCCTCGCCCGGGTCCAGGGCCAGTGCCTGGGATTCTTTTTCGGTGGCGGGCCTGCGCTGGATGGCGAGGGGTTGAATGGAGGGTTCGAAGCCATTGCTTTCGATCAGGCGCACCAGGTCCCACAAATTTCCGGCATGGGCGCTGACTTCCTGGATGCGCGGGTTGACATAGGTGCCATCGCCCTGCCTGCGGATGATCAGGCCGTTGACGGCCAGTTTTGCCAGGGTGGTGCGGATGGTGGCGCGGCTGACGCCCAATTCTTCGGACAATTCACTCTCGGAGGGGATGCGCTCCCCGGCCAGGTAGGTTCCGCCCCGAATCCGTTCCAGGAGGATTTCATCGACTTGATTGGCAACCGACTTCGATTGAATGATGCGCATAGGATAACTTGTTGGTTGATAATCGTCTGACCTTAAGTTTGTACCATATTTCACAGGCAATTACAAGCGGCAATTGCCAATGGGCGCTGGCGGCTGCGCCAGAGAGCGCAACTTATCATCGGGTATCTGAGGGTGCCGCCGGCCGGTTATTCAGATTCGAAGGGGACGCCCAAGGCTGCCGGCGGAGAGGCGCGCATGGCGCGCAGTCCTTTTGCGATCAGGCGCCGGGTTGGTTCCGGCAAGGCTGCCAGGGTCCGGCTGACCCATTCGGCATTGCCGATGTTGACCAGGAGCAGGGTGAGGATCATCAACGGGAAGGGAGCCACCTGGAGTACCTGGGATGGCACGCCCGGCAGGCTGGGCTGCAGGACCAGCCCCAGCCACTGCAGGAAGGCGAAGAGATAGGCGCCGAATGCGGCCCGCAAGGGATTCCAGCCGCCGAAGATGGTGATGGCCAGCGCAATCCAGCCGATGCCGTCCAGTCCGGAAAGCGTGCCTTTCCAGCCGGCTTTGACGGAGAGCGAGTAGGTCGGCCCGGCCAGCCCGATGATGGCGCCTCCCAGCACCGTGTAGAAATAGCGCAGGCGGTTGACATTTGCGCCGCGCACGAAGGCCGCGGCGGGTTTTTCGCCGATGCCTTGCAGCATCAGGCCGGGGCGGGTCTTGTAGATGAAGATCCAGGCTACGATGATCAGCAGGTAACTGACGTAAGTCATCAGGTCCTGGCGGAACAAGAGGGTGCCGAGAACGGGGATGTCGCTCAGGCCGGAGATGGGCGCAAACGGCAGGCGGGGACCCGCCAGCCCGACGTAGGGGTTGCCCAGGAAATCGGACAGGTCCCGGCAGACCAGGGCCAGCACGAACCCCACCGCCACCTGGGATTGTTTCAGGGTGATATTGCAGAAGGCGATCAGGAGGGAGACCAGCGCGCCCACCAGGGCGCCGGCCAGGAAGCCCAGGAACAGGTTGTCCGTGGTGATGGCGACGCCAAAGCCTGCCATGGCTGTGAGCAGGATGGTGCCGTTCATGGACAGGTTGATCACTCCAGCGCGTTCGGAAATTGTCTCGCCGATCACGGCAAACAGGACCGGCGCGGCGGCGGCCAGGACGCTTGCAAGCCCGACGATAATGGTTTCTGTGTTCATTGTTTTTCTCCCGCGCGCTTCATGAGACGCTGCCTGGCGCCTTCCACCATGATGACGAACAATACCAGGACACCCTGCAGGATGCCGGTGATGGATGAGTCCAGTTTCAGGATGATGGGCAATTGAATCCCGCCGATATTCAGTGCGGCGAAGAAAAGTGCCACGGGGATTGCCCAGATGGCCTGGTAATTCACCAGCATGGCCACCAGCAGTCCCAGGAAGCCGTATCCGCTGGAGATGGAACCGATCAGCCGGTGGTAGACGGCCGTGACCTGCATGGCGCCGGCCAGGCCTGCAAAGGCACCGCAGATCATGAAGGCCAGCATGCTGTATTGCCAGGTCGGGACTCCCAGCAGGTAGGCGGCCTTGCTGTTTTTCCCGACTGCCTTCAGGCGCAGGCCAAAATAGGTCCCCTGCAGAAGGAAATAGACGATGACAATGGATATGACCGCCAGCCCCAAGGCCCACAGGCTTAGCCTGGATTCAGACAGGGTGGGCAGCCAGAGATGGGGTTCGAATGACTCTGTCCCGCCGATGGAAGCGACCCCGGGTCGTTTCCACGGACCGAAGATGAGCCAGATGGTGAGCGCGGTGGCTACGAAGTTCAGGCCCAGGCCGCCGAAGATTTCGTTCACCCCGCCAAAGGTCTTGAGCGCGCCTGCCAGTGCGGCCCACAAGGCCCCCCCAAGCATGCCTGCCAGCAGGCTCAGGGCGATGCTCAGGTCGGCCGGGGTGGTCGTGTCCTGCAGGAGCCTGAGCATTCCCGTGGTGGCAATGGCGCCGAGGGTGATCTGGCCCTCCACGCCGATGTTCCACAGGCCGGCAGAAAAGGTGATCAGCAGCCCGGCCACGGCGATGAGGAGCGGGATCCAGGCTACCAGCACATCCGAAAATTTATCGAATGACCCCACGGAACCAACGATGATATTCTTGTATGCTTCCAACGGCGGTGCGCCTGCGGCCAGCAGGATCAGCGTGGTGAAGCCTATTGCCAGCAGGACTGCCAGGAATTGAAACCCCAAATTGGTTAATCGGCTGTTTTTCATCGTATGCACCTTCAGGCAGCTTGAATATCCTGCCAGCCTTTGCCCCCGATCATTTCACCCAGTTTGGCCACACTCGTCGTTTCGGCATCCAGCGGCCGGGAGACTTTCCCGTTGAAGAAAACCAGGACCCGATCGCTGTATTGGAGAATTTCCTCCAGGTCGGACGAGATGAAGATGATGGCGGTCCCCTGCTTGCAGCGTTCCTTCAACTTGCCCCAGATATAGATCACCGATTCGATATCCAGGCCGCGGGTTGGGTGCTCGATCAAAACCAATGATAGCGGGGAACGCAGCAGGGACAAAAGGGCGCGTTGTTGGTTGCCGCCCGAGAGCGATTCGACGGTACTCAGGGGTGTGCCCTTGATGTTGAAGGAAGCAATCCTTTCCTGGGCCACGCTCGCACTGCGCTCCCGGTCGATGAAAACTCCCTCGGCCTTTTCGGAGAGGTCGAAGTGCTCGCTCAGGGTCATGCCCGGCACAAGCCCTTCTTCCAGCCGGGCTGCGGGAAGAAATTCCACGCCGTTACTCTTGTAAACATGGTAGGATTTTCCGGTCAGGTCTTTCCCGGTGATGTGGACTTTTCCGCCCACCGGCCGGACAAGACCGGCGCAGGCCCTCAGGAAAGGCCCCTGGCCGCTGCCTTCCATCCCTGCCAGGCCGATCACCTCGCCGGCATGGATTTCCAGGTTCACATCCTTGATCTTGAGGCGCACTTCCTCGATGGAGACAGCGCGCAAAGAGATGACGCTCTCTGCCTGGCTGAGGGCATTGCGTGCCCCGAAGGAGATTTCCTTGCCGAACATCATTTCCACCAGTTTCTTGGTTACGTAGGGCGGCTTTGTTTCGCCGACCAATTTGCCGGCGCGGAAAACTGCGATGTTGTCGCAGAGATATTCGACATCCTCCAGTTTGTGCGAGACGAAGATGACCGTCATGCCCTGGGCGGCCAGTTTCTTGAGCGTGGTGAAGAGCAGTTCCTTCTGGCTGGCGCTGATACCGGTGGTCGGTTCGTCGAGGATGAGGGCGTGTGCACCTAGCCACAGTAAGCGCAGGATCTCCAGCTGTTGGCGCTCGCCCACGGTCAGCGTGTCGACATAGGAGTCCGGGTCAAGGGAAAATCCGAATTGTTCCGCCAGGCGCTTGAAATCCTGCATGACGGCGGACCGGTTCGGAAAAAGCCCACCCGCATGGCCCAAGAGGAAGTTATCCAGCACACGCATGGGTGGAAAATCCAGCGGGTCCTGGTGCAGCATACCGATTCCATGATTGATCGCATCTGCCGGGGATGAAATAATGACAGGTTTTCCATCCAAGATAATTTCACCATGGTCAGCGCGAAAGTATCCTGAAAGAATCTTCATCAGGGTGCTTTTCCCCGCGCCGTTTTCCCCCAAAATTCCTTGAATCGTGCCTGCTGGAACGGTGAGGCAGATGCCCGCGTTGGCATGCACCTTGCCGAAACGTTTATGGATATCGCACAGTTCAACTTTCATGAGTAATCCTCGGTGAAGGAAATGGTCTTCCCGGTACCAGTGGGTATGACAACGGGGGAAGGCGGATGCCTTCCCCCGTAACGAACAGGTGATTACTCGGAAACGCTCTGGCCTTCCATGCCTTCGAGCAGCTGCGGCAGGTACCAGATCTGCTGGTCGGTGGCCACCTCGCCATCGGCAAGATAGGCGGTCCCGTCCTGCAAATTGAGAGGCCCGGTCCACAGGTTCAAACCGCCCGCCAGTGCTTCGATGAACACGTCCAGCTTGGCAGCGCTTTCTTCACTGAGGGCTGCACCCTTCACGAAGCCGATCGCGGTGGTTTCCTTGTTGTTGATGTCGGTCCAATCGGGCCCGTTCAGTTCGAAGTGGGGTTCGACATTGCCTTCCATGATGGCAGTGATGTTGGTGAGATAGGAAGGACCCCAGTTGAAATAGGGAACGCCCAGGCAGACTTCGGCGCCCTCTTCGCACGAACCGATATAGTCATAGGGGATGCCCCAGACGGGTTTTCCGGCAGCCGAGGCCTTCTTGGCTTCGGTCAGGCCTTCAGTCGTGTCGATACCGGAGATGATCACATCGTAGCCAGTGTTGATGAAGTCGTTGGCGACCTGGGTCGGGTCGGAGGTGAAGCCGGGGATGTTGAACCAGAAGCCAATCCAGGTGACCTTGAATTTCAGGTCGGCGGCATCCTTGCCCATATATTCCGTCCAGCAGTACTTGGCGCCGAGGTAGGCCGAGGAAGCCAGGCGGAGTGTTTCAGAATTGATCAACGGGCCAAGATAGCCAATCTGACCGGTCTGTGTGGTCAGGGCGGCGGCGCAGCCGGCCATCATCTTGCCGTATTCCATCCGGCCCATGATATCGATCAGGTTGGGCAGGTCCTTATAGTTCTTTCCATCTTTCCAGGCGCTGTCGCCGGAGGCATGGATGACGGGGACTTCGGGATGGGCTTCAGCGAATTTGATCGCCTCTTCCTGCTGTGCATCGGAGTTGAAGATGATCATATCTGCGCCCTGGGCAACCAGTTCTTCCGCCAGCTGTGAAACGGTGGTGCCGGGGTGATCGGTGGAGCCGTCGTAGACATTCTCCAGGTAGATCATCTTGGCGCCGGTCAGTTCTTCGACATATTGACCGGCTTCGTAGTGAGCCTGGCTCCAGCCGTGATCATTATACGGACCGACCAGCAGGATACCGAACACGAATTCATCGGCGGGTGCTTCGGTGGCAACAGGCGCCTCGGTGACAACCGGAGCCTCGGTGACTTCCGGTTTTTCCTCAACGACGGGTGCCTCGGTGGGCGTAGGCCCGCAGGCAGACAGGACCATGGCCATAACAGCCAGCAACATGGTCGCGAAGTAAAGTGACTTACGCATTGACTACTCCTCCTTCAAAGAGTGGGTGGATTTGTGGATTTAATGAACATGGATGAACAACGAGGGTGATGATTATTACGGGCGGCCTCCTTTCACTTTCCTGGTACTATATTGTCAGACAACTTATTGTATTACAATTATACGGCGAAAATCAAGTACATTTCTCATGTTTAGGGGCGCGTATTGTCTAAATCTGCGCGGCATTTTATGACATTTCACCGGCTCTCCATGCCCTCCAGCAGCTGCGGAAGGTACCATATTTGTGGATCGCCGGCTACTTCGCCTGCGGCCAGGTAGAGACTGCCGTCCTGCAGGTTCAGCGGTCCCGCCCAGAGGTTGAGGCCGTTTGCCAGTTCCAGGGTGAACTGTTCCACTGTCAGGGCTGAATCCTGGGAGAGGGCGGCTCCGTTCAGAAAACCGATGGCGCTGGTCTCACTTTCGTTGATATCGGCCCAGTCCGGCCCGTTCCAGCGAAAAATGGACTGCCAGTTGCCATCCAGGGCGGTCTTGACCAGGGCAACATAGCCGGGGCCCCAGTTGAAATAGGGTGTACCCAGGCAGACATCTGCATTTTGTTCGCATGCCGGAATGGAATTATAAGCGCTGGCCCATACGTTCCGGCCTGCGGCTTGGTTCTGCCTGGCGGCCTCGAAGATGGGGGCCGAATCGATGCCGGAAATCACGACATCGAACCCATCTGCATAGAAAGCATTGGCGGCCTCGCCCGGGGCGGCTGTCTCTGCCCAGGCGGTCGTGAACCTCAAGGCTGCCGGATCCTGGCCGCGATAATTGCTCCAGCAATACTTTGTCCCCAGGTAGGCAGAAGCTGCCAGCCTGCGGGATTCGTCGCCGAGCAGAGGACCGATATAGCCGACCTGCCCGCTTTGCGTGCTGAGGGCCGCGGCGCAGCCTGCCAGCATCTGCCCATATTCCATGCGGCCCATTAAGTTGGCGAAGTTGGGGATTTCAATGTAATTCCGGCCGTCTGCCCAGGCCGTGTCGCTGCCGACGCTGATGACATAGATCTCAGGGTGAGTCTGGGCAAAGGTCACACTCTCCGGCTGCATCCCGGCGGCCGTGAAGATGACCAGTTTTGCACCCTGGCCGGCAAGGTTCCCGGCAGCCTGGGCGGGTGACATGGCCGGGTTGTCAACTGGATTGACCTTGTCGAGATGGATCATCTTGACACCCAGCTTGGCTTCGATATACAGCCCGGCCTGGTAATGTGCCTGGTTCCAGCCGCCATCATCGGAAGGCCCCGCCAGAAGCATGCCAAACAGATAAGGCACCGGCGTGGGGGTCTGGAGCGTGGAGGGCAGAATGATGGGCGCCTCTGTTGCTTCAACGGCCGCAGGGGCGCTGGTCGGGGGTGGCGGCATCCCGGCAGGGCCGCAGGCTGCCAGGAGCAGCAGGATCGCCAGGGAAAGGAAGAATAAACTCTTTCGCATAGGCTTCATTCCTTATCTATAAAATCATTGTAGCATGAAAGCCATTTCAGGGTGTGCATCCCAGCGTGGTGCGCATTTCCAGGAGCGCGCCGTCTTTTTCGGGGCTGGCGCCGGTTTCCTGGTCGATGCGCTGCCACAAAGTGCACAGGAGCGGGCGGACGTAATTTCTGCTTACCCGGTAGGATTGGATCGAAAGTTCAGCGGCGCGTTCCCAGTTGCCGGTATGCGCATAGGCTTCGATGAATACAAAGCGCTCGACGGGGTCGTTGGGGTGATCGTCGAGGGCAAAGGCTTTGTCGCCCAACTGGGCGGCGCGTTCCCAGTTGCCTGCCTGGCGGGCCAGTTCGGCCTGCTCGAAGAAGTAGCACCAGCCGTGCACCGGTTCGGGTGCGTAGATTTCCGGCAGACGCGGCGTTCCCCCGGTAAGAATCCAGCGCGCGTCTGAGAGATGTGCGGCTTCGCGCATGATGTCTGGGATGAAATGGTTGTCACCGTCGAATGCCGGATCCAGCACCCGCAGGCAGGCAGGAGGGGAGTAGACCATCACAATGGCCTGGGATGTGTTCCCGTGAAAGACCGCCACCCGGTCATAATCATGGCTTGTGGCGTGGCCTGGTTCGAGTGCAGGTAAATTATCGCCGCCCAGCCGGTTGGTTGGGAAATAGAGCATGTAATGGAGTTCGTCCGAGCGGTTTTCGGGGGCGTAGATCCAATTCAGCGGGGTGGAGAGGGAGTTGTCGCTGAAATAGTCGATGCCATCTTCGTTGAGCAGCAGCATGGTGTGCGGCTGGATGCCCGGCATGCGCCAGGACATCTGCCAGAACAGGGTTTTCTGGGTTGCCCAAGCCCGGCGGTATTCATCCGCCCACTGGAACTGCCTGCCCGCCGAGAACGCGACGACCAGCACCAGCACCAGCGCCTTCTGCCACGGCCGCGCCGGCAGCCATTCCAGCAGTCCGGCCAGCAGCAGGGATGCACCCAGCATGAACGAAATCGTGAAGCGGTTCATCGGGAAGGCCAGTGTGGGCGGCTGGCCGATCAGATAGAATGGCCAGCCGGCAATGATGCAGATCAGCAGGCCGGCTGCGGTTACCCATTTACCGGCCGGCCTGCCGCCGCCGGCCTCCTCCCGCACCTTGAGCAGGCAGACTGCCAGCCCGGCGCCCAGCCCGGCGACGAGCACTCCCCACGTTCCAAACACACGCCAACCCTGCAATGCCGGGTCCGGAAATTCGAAGGCTTTCAACCAGGCCGGCAGATTGACAATCCACAGGCTGTTGAAGAACATCCCGGCCAATGATTTCAGTGTGCCGGCGGGATCGTTTGCCAGCCCGGCCAACAGGTCGAATTGGTAGTGGGTGGTCTGGCCTTTGTACAGAAACAACCGCCAGTAGAGGGAGAGCAGGAAAACACTCAGGTATGGGAGCCAGGCCAGGAGCGAACGCTTCAGCCGCCCTTTCCGGTCCGGCTCAGCGCGCAGGAAGGCGAACAGGACCAGCGGCCGCAGCAGGTCAAAAAGATAGAAATATTCCAACGTCCATAAATTTGCCGCGGATAACAACAAGGCCGGGATCGCCAGCGGCCGATACAGGCGGCGGTTTTCTTCGGCCAGCAGCATGAGCCAGAAGGAAAGCAGGAAGGCAGTCAGGATGATCCAAAAGTGGGCGTATAGGTACGAGCCAAACTGCTGGTTGAATCCGGGGTAGACCAAGAAGAGCAGGCTGGCTCCCAATGCCAGGCTTTGGCGCTCCGGCCATATCTTGCGCATGAGCAGCCAGAGAGAAACGCCGCTCAACCAGCGCCAGACCAGGCCAAAGATTTGCCAGGCCAGGGGTGTGTGCGGCAGGATGCGGGTGGTGAACCAGTATAATTCTCCCCAGACGGGGCGATTTTCCGAGAAATACAGGACGCTTTTCTCCCTGCCCAGTTCATAGGGGATCCAGGACATGGGCAGGTCGTCCCAGTAAAACCCCAGGGAGGGGATGAGCAGGCCATAGGCCAGGAAGCAGACGACCAGCATGATCCCCGGCGCACTGGCAGGAGATGAGATGAATGCAGCGAACTTTTCCTTGAATGGCTTCATAAAATAAAAATCCTGGCGGAAGACTTCTCCCGCCAGGATTCTAACACGTCTTGTTACGGCACAATCCAGGTGCCGGTTTCGCCCTTGAGGGCGCGCCCGATATTTTTCGGGTCGGTGATCAGCGCCTTGCCATTGGGATTGGCTTCCAGGAACCAGATGACGGCCTGGATCTTGGGGGCCATGGAGCCTTTGGCGAAGTGTGTGCCTTCGGCCAGGTATTGCTTGGCCTCGGCCAGTGTCATTTTGTCCAGCCACTTCTGGTCGGGTTTGCCGAAATTAATGGCAACCTTCTCGACTGCGGTGGAAATGACGAACAGGTCAGCGTCGATCTCGCGCGCCAGCAGGCTGGAAGCGAAATCCTTGTCGATCACCGCAGCCGTACCGGCGTATTGGCCTTCACCCTTGTCGATGACCGGGATGCCGCCGCCGCCCACGGTAATGACGACAACCCCTGAATCCAGCAGGCACTTGACCGACTCGAGCTCCACCACTTCCTTGGGCAGGGGGGATGCCACCACACGCCGCCAGCCGCGTCCGGCATCTTCCACCACGCTCCAGTCCAGTTCCTTTTCACGGCGCTTGGCTTCTGTTTCGTCCATGAAGCCGCCGATGGGTTTGCTGGGATTCTGGAAGGCCTTATCGTTCTTGTCCACCAGTACCTGGGTCACGACGGTGGCGACGTTCTTCTTGATCCCGCGGTGGTAGAGTTCGTTCTGCAGGGTCTGCTGCAGGGCGTAGCCAATGGCGCCCTGGCTGTCTGCACCGCACACATCCAGCGGTACTTCGTGCATGCCCTCCACCTTGGCGGCAATTTCAGAGCGGCGTAGGATGAACCCGACCTGCGGGCCGTTCCCGTGGCCGATGGCCACATCCCAGCCGGCCTCGATCATATCGGCAATATGGTAAGTGGTTTCCTTGGCGGCTTCGTACTGGTCTTCGACCGTCTTGTGTTTCTCGTCCTTGATCAGTGAGTTACCGCCGATGGCGACAACAGCGAGTTTGCGGGGTTTGTCTGTCATAAGTGCTCCTTTGGTTTGTACTGGTTGCCTAACCCATTGTCAGTGCCATGACGGCTTTTTGGGCATGCATGCGGTTTTCGGCCTCATCATAAACCACCGACTGCGGGCCATCCATGACGCCATCCGTAACCTCGACGTTGCGGTCGGCAGGCAGCGGGTGCATGTAAATGGCATCCGATTTTGCCAGTTTCATCTTCTTTTCGTCCGTGATCCAGTGCTCGTATTTCTTGATGATCCTGGCGCCCTCTTCCGCATCGGGCGTGTGCACCATGGCGCCCCAGGACTTGGCGTAGATGATGTCTGCATCTTTGAAGGCCTTTTCCATGCCGTCCGGATCAGAAATGACCTCGAAACCGGCGCCAAACTTCCTGGCCTGTTCCCGGGCCTGGTCCATGATCCCGGGCATGAGCTTGAATTCCGGCGGGTGGGCCAGGACAACATCCATGCCGAAGCGCGGCATCTGCAGGATGAGCGACTGCGGAACCGACATCGGTTTCTGGTAGGAGGCTGCATAAGCCCAGGAAACAACCATCTTCTTGCGGCGCAGGTCACGGCCTTTCTTTTCGACGATCGTCATCAGGTCTGCCAGGCACTGGAAGGGATGGTAAATGTCGCACTGCATGTTGAGCACGGGAACGCGTGAGTGTTTGGCGACATCGTTCAGGTAGCCGTTGCCGATGCCCCAGTCAACGTGGCGGATGGCAATGCCGTCGAAATAGCGGCCAAAGATCTCACCGATCTCCTTGGGTGTATCGCCGTGGGCAATCTGGGTCGTCTTGCTTTCGATGAAGGCTGCGTGCCCGCCCAGCTGGGCCATACCGGCCTCGAAAGAGCCGCGCGTGCGCGTGGATGAGAAGAAGAACAGCATCGCCAGCACCTTGTCGCGCAGGTAGGGATGCAGTTCATTCAGGGCGCGCTTGCGCTTCAGGTCAAACGCCACGTCGAGTACGGTTTCGACCTCTTCCTTCGAAAAATCCAGGTCACCAATGAGATCGCGTCCATGTAAGAATGTTTGCATACTATTTACTCCTTTTTTTCTATCTAACGTTGCGAACGTTGCCAGCAATTGAAACAAGACTAACCGGTTGATTGAACGAACCAGTTAGTCTTGTCCGTTCCTGCGAGATGGCCTATTCCGTGGCTCCCAAAACCAGCGCAATCAGTGCCATGCGCATGACCACGCCGTTGAAAGCCTCCTGCCAGTAACGCGACCAGCGGGTGATGTCCACATCCGTCGGCACCTCATCCATGCGCGGCAGCGAGTGCAGCAGGATGGCATCTGACTTGGCCTTCTTGGTCAGCAGTTCACGCGTAATCTTGTAGTTGGCGGGGGTCAGGCCGACATCCTTGCCAGAACGTTCGTCGCGGGACTTGGTATAGTCCGGCTGAACGACCGGCTCGACCAGGATAACGTCTGCGTCTGCAATGGCCTGCTCGACATGCTCCACCTCGCGGAAGTTGACGCTGTACTGCTTGAGTTCTTCCTTGAATTCCGGGGTG
>CAYLXB010000056.1:0-23347 GCA_964387495.1 uncultured Anaerolineaceae bacterium | reverse complement strand
CCTCATGTCCCTGCTCCTCTTCTACCTCATCGACCGCGCAGGCCTCCAGCGCAAGGGAAAATAAACTCTCTACAACCGCTTATCAGTACACTGGAGCAAACTATGGCAAAAAATCTGTCACGACGTGACTTTCTAAAACTTGGTGGGACAGCAGCTGCAGCCCTGGCAATTGGGCAGTTTGTCCCTCCACAGGTGGCACAGGCGGCGCGTGCCGCCGGGCACCTGAACGCCAAAGGTGACGGTTACATCCCCAGCATGTGTGAAATGTGCGTCTGGCGCTGCGGCTTGATTGCTAAAGTACGCAATGGGCGAGTCGTCAAACTGGATGGCAATCCAATCCATCCGCATTCCAAGGGCAGGTTGTGCACGCGCGGCCAATCGGGCTTGATGAACACTTATGATCCTGACCGAGTGCTCACGCCCCTGGTGCGGGTGGGCAAACGCGGCGAGGGCAAGTTCCGCCAGGCTTCCTGGGAGGAAACGCTGGATATCGTGGCCGATAACATGCTCAAGATCAAACAGCAGTATGGGCCGGAGGCAATGATCTTCTCCTCCACTCATAACCTGAGCCAGGTGCAGTTTGAGAACCTCCTGTATGCCTTTGGCTCGCCTAATTATGGAACCCAGCGTTCCCTGTGCTTCAATGCAATGATCACGGCCTTTCTTCTGACTTACGGCATTGAGGAGCCGGAACGAAACTACAAGGATGTCGAATTCATCCTGATGGTGGGGCGCAACATGATGGAAGCAATCTCCACTTCAGAGACATCCGAACTTTCAGAGGCCATCGACCGGGGTGCAAAACTCGTCTATCTGGATCCTCGTTACACCAAAACCGCTTCAAAAGCCACTGAATGGATTCCTATCCGCCCCGGCACCGACTCGGCTTTCCTGCTGGCAATGATCAACATTATTGTAATAAATGAGTTGGCTGATTGTGATTTCGTCAAACAGTATACAGTGGGCTGCGACGGCATCCAGGATGCCATGCGCCCGTATACACCAAAGTGGGCTGAAACGATCACCGGCGTCCCGGCAGACACGACCGAGCGCATCGCACGCGAATATGCTGCCGCCAAACACAACGCTCTCGCTCACCCTGGTTGGCGCACTTCCAACTTCATTAACTCCTTCCAGACCGAGCGCGCCATTGCCACACTGAACGCTTTAAGTGGCAATGTTCTGCGTACCGGCGGTTGTCTCTCCACAGATGTGACGGCTGAGGGAGCCGGATTGGGTAAACCGCCCCAACCGCCTTACCCGCGTGTCTCTGCCCTGCGGTTGGACGGCGTGCCGTGGAAATATCCCCTCGTCCCGCTCAAACTGGGTGTCTTCCAGGAGCTGCGCGACGCGGTGCTGACCGGCCAGCCCTACCAGGCGCATGGCTGGTTCGTCTCCCGCCAGAACCCAATCCTGGCTCTGCCCGACCGGGCCAAGACCCTGGAAGCCTTTGGCATGATGGACTTCATCGCCACCGTGGACATCATTATGAATGACACGGCCTGGTTCTCGGATGTAGTCCTGCCGGAAGCCTCCTACCTGGAACGCTACGATCCACTGTTGCCGGTGGGCGACAACGCTTTTTTGCGCCAGCCGGTCATAGAGCCGCAGGGCGAAGCAAAGTCCGCCTTATGGATCTACAAACAACTCGGAGAACGGCTTGGTTTGGGCGATTATTTCCAGTATGAAGATGAAGAAGACTACCTGCGCCAGCAGCTTATTCCCCTTGGGGTAACTCTGGAAGAAGTCAAATCCAAAGGCTATGGCGAAATGCCGAAAGAAGAAAAAAACGGAGAGATCACCTTCAACACACCCTCCAGAAAAATCGAAATCTACTCCGAGACTCTGGCCAATGCCGGTTTCTCACCCTGGCCCATCTGGGAAGCACCACCAGAACCGGGGGATGGAGAATTCTACCTGTTGACCGGCAAAGTCGCCCAGCACACCCAGTTTGGCACCCAGAATAACCAGCTATTACACAAATATTCTGATGAGCCACGACTTTGGATGAACAGCCAGACAGCCAAAAAACTAAATCTGAAGGATTATGATCTGGTGGAGGTGAGCAGCGAGATTGGGAAGGCCAACATCATGCTCAAGGTTACCAAGGCGATCCGCCCTGATTGTGTCTACCTGACGCCGGGCTATGGACACCTTTCCCAGGCTTTGACCACTGCCTTTGGTGTCGGGGCCAGCGACTCGGCCTTGCATGTCACCTATACCGACCCGATCAGCGGCGGACAGGCGCTCAGCCAGACTTTTGTGTCGGTAAAGAAAATTGCAGGAGCGCCTGCCGGTAAAATTCGTAAGCCGTTGTATGCAGGAGAATAACTCATGACACCCCGCACAAACCATACTCACGGTTTCCTGATAGACGCCTCCCGCTGCATCGACTGCCGAGCCTGCCTGGTAGCATGCAGTGTAGAGAATAATGTACCCATGGATCATACACGTATCTGGATAAAGGACACCGACATTCTCGGGGAGTTTCCCGACCTGAAGCGTTATTCTGCGCCTTTTCACTGTATGCATTGTGTCGACCCATCCTGTGTATCTGCCTGTACAGTTGGCGCATTACAGCAGAATGATGATGGGATCGTGGTTTACGACGAAGACCGCTGCATTGGTTGCCGTTACTGCATGTATGCCTGCCCGTTCGAAGTGCCAAATTTCGAGTGGCAAAAGCGCTTTGCACTGATTATCAAGTGCGATTTCTGCGTTTCACGGCTGGCAGAGGGAGAGCAGCCTGCCTGCGCAGCCACCTGTCCAACAAAAGCCATCCAGTTTGGCAACCGTGAGGAAGTGCTCGCGATGGCTCGCGAACGCATTGAAAGTGAGCCCCAGCGCTACATTGACCATATCTATGGTGAGCATGAAAACGGTGGCACATGCACGTTCTATATTTCCCCGGTGTCCTATGACCAACTGGGTTTCCCTTCCGGCAAGCAGACAGAATCTCCAGCGCACTTCAACAGGCTGGTGACCGAAGGCACTCCGGCAGTGGCTGCAGCCGTAGCCTTGGGCATGTCTGGAATCTACCTGGCCATCAAACGCCAGGGTCATGACAATGCCGCTGCCGAAGCTGATGACGCCGGTCACAAACCAGCAGAGGAGGTATAAGATGCTGATCAAAATCATCAGCCAGCTGAAAAAATTGCCGCTATTTGCCTATGGCCTGGCATTGGTGGCTGCTTTTGGATTAAGTGTTGGCCTTTACCGCCTGTATGCCGGTCTGGGAACAACTACAAACTTAAGCAAGGTATTTCCCTGGGGGATCTGGATCAGCTTTGACTTGACCACGGTCGCACTTTCAGGTGGCGCTTTTACGCTGGCAGCTCTTGTATACGTATTCCACATGCATGACCTGCACCCGGCTACCCGCCCGACGGTGCTGTTTGGCCTGCTGGGTTATGGTTCGGTGCTGGTCATCCTGTTCTTCGATCTGGGCCGCTGGGACCGGTTTTGGCATTTCCTGGTGTATCCCAACCTTAGTTCAGCACTGTTCGAGGTCAGTTGGTGCATCGCGATTTACTCGACGATCCTGTTCTATGAGTTCAGCCCGGTGCTTTTGGAAAAAACCAGGTACAAAAAACTGCTGGCGGTGATCAAAAAGTTCACCATTCCAATGGTGATTGCAGGTGTGACGCTTTCCTCTCTGCACCAATCCTCGCTGGGGACCCTGTTTATTGTCATGTCACCGCGTCTGCACCCGCTCTGGTATTCCATGCTGCTGCCAGTGTTTTTCCTGATCTCTTCACTCGCGGCCGGCATCTCGCTGGTTATCATTGGTTCCATCCTCAGTGCCTGGTTCTTTGGTCAGACACTCAGGCAGCAGGCTATTGAAAAATTAGGTTGGATGCTGCCCTGGATCCTGGCTTTTTATCTCACATTGAAACTGGGCGAACTGATGATCACGGAGGAATTGAATCTTCTCTTTGGCAGCGGTATTTATAGTCTGCTCTTCCTGGCAGAAATTGGTGTCGGCGTGTTTCTGCCCATCGTCCTCTTCTCCATCAAGAAGATCCGCTGGAGCCGCGCCGGATCGCTGGCTGGTGCAATTCTGGTGGCCTTTGGCATCGTAATGAACCGGTTCAATGCCTCCTGGTTCGCCATCAAGCCGCTGGACGGTGCTCATTACTCGCCTTCCTGGATGGAAGTGGCAATCCTGGCAGGAGTGGCCGCCGGCGTGCTTCTATTGTTTACAGTACTGTCAACCTATTTCCCGGTCTTTGACCAAACTACTCGAGCTCAACCTGGGCGGAACGGAACGGTTGATGCGCCTTTGCCTGCGAAGGTGCCGGTGGGCAATTGAAGTATTTTAGTGAAAAATAGCCGTCGGGATGGGCGGCTATTTTTTTATTCAAACGGCGCCTTACGGTATAATACCTTCCATGAAGCCTACCATTATCGGTGTTCGTTTTACCAAAATCGGAAAAGTCTATCATTTCGATAGTTCCGCTATTCCCAATATCCACCCAGGCGAATATGTGATCGTGGATACTTCCCGCGGCAAACACCTGGGTGAAGTTACGCAGGTCTTTAGCGAAGCCCCTGCCCCTCCGGAAGGCGGCTGGAAGAGCGTTGAACGCCGCGCTACGCCGCGTGACCTGTTACTGCGCCAAACCTGGGAAGCCCACCAGACGGAGGCCATGATCGCCTGCCGCGCCCGGGCGGCAGAACTACAGTTATCCAACGTCAAGATCGTTGCGGCTGAGTTCAATTTCGATGGTTCACGCCTGTCATTCCTTTTCAGTACCGAGACGGAAGACAAGGTAGACCTGAAGACCCTGCGGCGCGACATGCAAAAGCTCTACTCACAGTCGCAGGTTGAATTGCGCCAGATCGGCCCGCGTGATGTTGCCAAACTTCTGGGAGGCATGGGCGCCTGTGGTATCGAAACCCGCTGCTGCGCCAGGTTCATGACCGATTTCAGCCCCATCTCGATCAAGATGGCCAAAGAGCAGGGCATCTCCCTCACCCCCTCGGAGATCACCGGCATGTGCGGTCGTTTACGCTGCTGCCTGGCCTATGAATTCGAACAGTATGTGGAGGCCCGCAAAGGTCTGCCTAAACGTGGCAAGACCGTCATCACGCCCCAGGGGGAGGGGAAGATCGTGGATGTCCAGCCCCTGAGCAGCCAGTTACTGGTGGAAATCCCGGAGATCGGCTTCCGCTGGTTTGCTTACAGCGATACCCAACCCAAGGATGAACTGGAGGCCCTGCAGCGTAAAGCCGAAGCACCCTTTGACCGAAATCCGAGCAACAATGGTACCCAGCCGGACAGAAAACCGAGAAAATGAGCCATTTCATCCCTGGTCACTGGGAAAGTTCTCAACAGATCCTGGTCATCCTCGCCCATCCGGATGACCCGGAATTTTTTTGCGGCGGCACGCTTGCCCGCTGGGCGCGGCAGGGTCATCACATCATTTATACCCTGCTGACCTGCGGCGACAAAGGCTCCAGCAACCCCGAAACCCTGCCAGGTGATCTCTGCCGGGCACGGCAGGAAGAACAAAAAGCCGCTGCGCGCGTCATCGGCGCACAGGCGGTACACTTCCTGGATCGGGAAGACGGATACCTGGCCGCCGACCTGCCTCTGCGCCGGGAGGTGACCCGCCTGATCCGCCGGTTCAAGCCGGACGTCCTGGTCACCTGTGACCCGCAGAACCTGTTTCCGCCAGGTTCTTATCGTCTCAACCACCCCGATCACCGCGCAGCCGGACAGGTTGTGCTGGATGCTGTCTTCCCGGCTGCTGGCAACCCGCTGTATTTTCCGGAACTACTGCACCACGAAGGCCTGGCGCCACATACCCCCCGGGAAGTCTGGATATCGCTCACCCACCAGCCGGACGTGGCGCTGGATGTAACCGATACCTGGCCGATCAAAATCCAGGCCTTGCTCGAACACAAGAGCCAGATCGGTGACACGGAGAAGTTTCTGCAGCGCATGCGATCCCGTCACACCGAAGACAGTACGGATGAGCAGCCGCGTTATGAAGAGAAGTTTCGCCTGCTCACCTGGGGTTGAAATCATCCATATATTAGAAAGGAAACGACAAATGCCAGACATCTTATCTGAAGCCGGGGAACTTTTTCCTTACACCCAGGCTGTGCGGCGCGATTTGCACCGGCATCCCGAACTTGGCTTTTACGAGACGCGCACAGCCGCCATTGTTGCCAAGGAATTGACCAAACTGGGGCTGAAAGTGAGCACCGGCATTGCCCACACAGGTGTGGTGGGGCTGCTGGAAGGCGCCAGGCCTGGCCCTGTCGTCCTGTTGCGCGCTGATATGGATGCCCTGCCCATGAGCGAAGAAACCGGTGCCGAGTATGCGTCCGAGGAGCCAGGCAAGATGCATGCCTGCGGCCACGATGGCCATGTTGCCATTGGGTTGGCGGTGGCCAAAATCCTGCACAATCACCGCCGTGAATTGGCTGGCACAGTCAAATTCGTCTTCCAGCCGGCCGAGGAAGGCGTCATCGGTCCTGAAGGAATGTGTGGGGCAGAATTGATGGTTGCACAGGGTGTGCTGGAAAATCCCAAGCCTGACCTGATACTCTGCCTGCACCTCTGGAACGAAAAACCGCTTGGGTGGCTGTGCATTGCCGGCGGGCCGGTCATGGCGGGAGCGGAAGCATTCAAGATCAAGATCCGCGGGCGCGGCGGGCATGGCGCAGTACCGCACTTGGCCCTGGACCCGATCCTGGCCGGTGCCCAGGTTGTAACGGCACTCCAAAGCGTAGTGACACGTAATGTTGCGCCACTCCAGCCGGCCGTCGTCACCGTTGGGTCCTTCCATGGAGGGACAGCTTTTAACATCATTCCCCCGGAAGTGGAAATGGAAGGCACCATTCGCACCTTTGACCTGCAAGTGCGCGAGACCGTCTTGTGCCGGGTGGAAGAGGTCGTCCAGAACGTAGCCCGAGGGATGGGCTGCGAGGCTGAATTCACCAGTAAACGCATTTCCCCCGCAGTCATCAACAACACCCAGGCCGCCGAGTTGGTGCAACAGGCAGCCCGCAGGCTCCTGCCCGAGGCAAACATGGAAACCGCACCCTACCTGACGATGGGGGCTGAAGACATGTCTTTCATGCTGGAAAAGGTCAATGGCTGTTATTTCTTCATCGGCTCGGCCAATGCCGAAAAAGGGCTGGATTATGCTCACCACCACCCCAGGTTCGACTTCGACGAGGCAGTCCTTCCCCAGGCTGCAGCCTTGATGAGCACAGCCGTGCTGGATTATTTGAAAGACTGATTCGAAAAGGCAGAAAATGTCATGCACAGCGTCACCCGGACCGGTGACGCTGTGTCTTTCCAGAATAGGATACAATTATCATAACTGCCGAGGAGGCGCATATGAGACGAATTTTTGCCCTGCTTCTGGTCTTATCCCTTGTACTGCCGGCCTGCAGCCTGTCCACACTGCAGGACCTGATTCAAATGCCAACCCCAACACTCGAGGGGACGCCTGCCCCGACCGATCTCCCAACCAGTACATCCACGATCATCCCCACCCAGCCCACGCCCACCTTTACCGCCACCCCAACGCTCATCTACAATGCGCAAGAGCCGTTTATCCCGACTGTGCCTCCGAACGTTGGCACGCCATTCATCCCCCCGCTCGTCCCCACGCCGGTTGGCACTTCCAGATACACGGGCTTTGTATCCGTCGTGACTGCCGGACGGGTCATCTACTGGGGCATCTGCGAACCAAATTACACCACCATCACCGCCACAGTGGAAGACCCGGAGCGCGTTTTCAGTGTGATCATTTTTATCCGCCTGAAGGATAAGAAATACGAAGATGAAACCAAATGGAGCAGAGGCGCTGCCATGGATAAACAAGATGGGGGCGTGTTTACATACAAGTTGCGATCGAAGAAGATCGATGACTACGGCCACTTTTTCCATGCCTGGGTGTTATACCAGTTGGTGGCAACAGACAGGGATGGTATGATCATTGGCCGCACACCGGTCATGGACAAGGATATCGTCCTGGAAGCCTGCCCGTAAGGAATCCCCCAAATTAAAACAGCCCGTTCACAGATTGAGCGGGCTGTTTTAATCGATTCTTCCATGCAAGGTCAGGCCGCGCGGATCAATTCGAGGACCTCGGGCAGAAGTACACGATTGCAGGCCAGTGCCTCCCCCCATGTGTGGCTGGGGTTGCCCTGCCAGTCGCCAAAATAACCGCCCGCCTCGCGAAATATCGGCGGGAAGGGGCCGCAGTCCCAGATGTGCATTACTGGATCAAGCATGAGTTCGGCACGCCCGGTAGCCACAACCAGGTAACCGTAGGCATCGCTCCAGCCGCGCAGGGCATACGCGCGTTGGTTAAGCTGGTTGAATGCCGCACCCCGGCCATAGGTATCCATGTTTCGGGTATTTGTATAACAGACATATGCCTGATTCAGACTGGCAACATCCGAAACCCGCGCCCGGCGGCCATTCCACCAGCAGCCCAAGCCATCTGCTGCACTCAGCATCTCATCCAGGGCAGGGAAAAAAGCCGCGCCGGCGCGCACCACCCCCTCGATTTCCAGGCCGACGAGCACGGCATATAAAGGTACCCCCCGCAGGAAAGATTTTGTGCCATCTATCGGATCAATGATCCAACGGAAATCAGAAGCTGGTATTTCCGACGCGCCAAACTCTTCGCCAAGAATGGTGTGACCGGGGTAATGTCTTTCGATCTCGCCGCGGATGAATTCCTCGGCTGCGCGGTCGGCAGCGGTGACCGGGGTATCATCTGGCTTGTAGTCCGGGCGGACACCGGTCTGGTAATAGCCCAGTGTAATCCGCCCGGCGCGATAAGCCGTTTGAACCAGGAAGTCGTAATAAGGTTGGAGGTCCATGCAGGCCTTACAATCTCAGCAGGGCTTCTTTCAGGCGCTCCACTTCTTCCAGAGTGTTGTAATGGGCTGCGCCCACGCGCACCATGCCGCCGCTCTTCTCCAGGTCGAGACGTTCGGTAACAGCCAGAGCATAATAGTTGCCGTCCCAAACATAAATGTTTTCCTGGCCGAGCTTCTCAGCCACCTGGCGGGGATGGTGACCCTGCAGTGTAAAGGCGAAAGTCGGCACACGCTCTTCCAGGCGGCGCACTTCGGTCAGGCCATAGAGGTGCAGGCCCGGGATGGTTTGCAGGGTTTCCAGCAGGGTGCGGCCGATCTCGAACTCTCCGGCACGCAGAGCAGTCATGGCCTGTTTGAGGGTCAGTCGCCGGCCAGTGTACCCTTCTTCAGCCAGGCCTTCATAGTGCACAGCGCCAAAAGTCTTGCCAAACCACTCAAAATACTCAATGGCACCAAGCACACCGGCAATGCCCTCATGATTCTGAGTGCCGGTCTCGAACTTACCGGGGATTTCGTTGGTCGCCGGGCGGACCTTGTAGGCAAAAAGTTCGTTCAATAAGTCGCCACGCCCATACAGAATGCCAGCATGCGGGCCGAAGAATTTGTAACTGGAGCAGACCAGAAAATCACAACCCAGTTTCTGAACGTCAATCGGGCCGTGCGGAGCATACTGCACCGCATCCACGTAGACCAGTGATCCGGCTGCATGTGCCATCTGGATGATTTTGCCTACAGGATTGATGGTACCCAGCGCGTTGGAGGCATATCCCACCGCCACCAGGCGCGGCTTGCGTTCCAGCGCCTTTTGCATATCGTCCAGATTGAGGATGCCGGTCTCCACATCAAAGTCCACCCAGTGAACTTTACAGCCCTTGTCCTGGGCTGCCAGCAGCCAGGGAGAAATATTGGCATCATGATCCATGCGTGTGACCACAATTTTATCCCCCGGATTCCAAAGCCGGGAAATGGAACGGCTCATGTGCAGGGTCAGGCTGGTCATGTTGTTGCCGAATATGATCTCCTGCGGGCTGGCCGCGTTGAGAAAGTCAGCCATGGCGCAGTGTGCTTCATCCAGAATTCCATCCGATTCGATGCTGGTGGAAAAAGCACCGCCATGGTTGGCATTGTGCCTGGTCAGGTAATCCGTCATGCGATCCACCACCTGCCTGGCAACCTGGGTACCACCCGGGTTATCAAAGTAGATCGCGTCACGCTCCAGTGCAGGGAATTGCTTGCGTATGAGGGAAATATCGATTGTCATTGCAGCTCCTGGGAAAAACGGTGTTGATCCAATCTCTGGCAAAGGAATCATGGCTCGCCAGTGGAGTGAATTATAACAAGTAACACAAATTTGTTAGACAACAATGGGAGAATACAGGCGTGTTCCTTCACTTCCGATCACGCAGACCTAAAATCACCACGATCAGCAGGTGCTGATCGTGGTGATTTTCAATATCTCCTTGCAACAGCAGGTCAAAGTATGCCCGCTTACGGCAAGAGTAAGGCTGCCCAAAGCAATCACTTGAAAAGTTCGGACATGCCCAGTGTGGCCCAGTCCACCTTGAAAACCTCCTGCGTTTGCCGGAACATGATAAAACCGACCTGCCCGCTAGCAAAGGTGCTGTCCGCTCCACTCCAGACCAGCGTCCCATTGATATAGAAACGGAATTGCCTATTGTCCGCAATCACCTTCAAGATATTCCAATCACTGGGGATAATGGCCGGCGAGTAGGTCCAATCCTTCAAGTATGAATCGACCCCATTCACCGTCACAATCACAGCAAACTTGCCGGCCTGCGTATACAGAAAACGATAACCATTCTTCCAGTAATTCAGTGAATTGAAAGCGGGTGTGCCTCGCACGATCAGGCCGCTGGCCAAGTCTCCGGTACTGATTCTTTTCACCTTGGCAGTGTAGGTAAAGTTATTGAAGGTCTTGGAAATGCCATAAGACGCACTGGAGGCTTTGTTGAGTACACCGCTCGTGTAATATACAGCTGTATTGACGAGCCAGGTTCCACCCGGGCGGCTGACCCAGCCTTTTGAACTCCCATTAAATTGCGAATTAAACCCCGCCAGGGGCTTAAATGTTTTCCAGGCGCTGAACGCACTGGTACCGGCTGATACTCTCCACTTATAGCTTTTGCCATAAGTTAGTGTCTTATAAGGCGTATGGGAACATCGTTTTGTTACAGAACTGCAGGATGAACTGCTGATGGAAACATTGAGCACCGTGCTTGCTGCTGCGATGTCATAGACCTGTAGTTTATACGAGGCTGCTGTACTCACCCAGGACCATGAATAAGTTGGCTTGTTGGTGTATGTATTCCCCAGCGGGCGATATGTTATTGGGACAGCATCGGCTGCCCTGACACTACCGCTGCTGTAAGGTAAAGCCAGCAGCAAGGAAAGTATACAGACCGCTACCATTAACTTGATCGTCTTTTTCACGTCAACCTCCAAATTTAACTTTACCTGAACTTGCCAGGCGCGCACGAATCGTTGCGGTAAGATCTGGGTCCATTTACATTATACCCAACTAGACATCCCATAATCGATTAATGCCATAACAAATGCCAACTAACAAAATTGTAACGTCACTCTGGCACTGAAGTACAGAGACGAGAATATTTTTTCGCCGCCTCTTGACTTCTCCCCCTCTACCCCGTAGAATCAACTCCACAATCTGAATGGGAACAGGGAAGAGCCTCACCGCTCCAGGCTTCTGCTCTGGCTGGCGTGAGCACCGAAGGGGCAAATCCGGGACTGGCGAGACCGGATGAAACTCTCAGGTAAAAAGGACCCTGTTCCACATTCCTCTGGAAAGCCGCGCGTCTCGTGCGCCGGCACCGACGGTGCAAGCTCTTCCACCGGCCGAAAGCCTGGCTGGAGGGCGAATCTCTCAGGTACCCTACAGAGGCGCGTGAGCAAGTGCGCGCCTTTTTGATTCGCCAAAATCCATTCGAAGAGGAGATAAAAGATGAGCAATATTCCTACCAACCTCAAGTACACCAAGAACGATGAGTGGTTCGACCCGGCCAGCGGCAAGATGGGGCTGACAGATTATGCCCAGGGGCAGCTCTCAGACATTGTCTTCGTCGAGATCCTGGTCAGCGCGGGCGATTCCGTCGAAGCCGGGAAACCGATCGCATCGGTCGAATCGGTCAAGGCAGCTGCCGAATCCTACGCCGCCGTCAGCGGCAAGGTCGCGGAAGTGAACGAGGGCCTGGCAGACAGCCCCGAGATCCTGAACAAAGACCCCTATGGCGAAGGCTGGATGGCCAGGGTCGAAGGCGGGAATGCTGCTGGTTTGATGGATGCAGCCGCCTACGAAAAATACTGCGCGGAAAGGTCGCATTAGTCCAGCCATCGGGCAGTCGAATAGTCCCACAAACCGGCAGTCAAACTTAGGTCTGTATTTGGCCGGCCGGCCAAAGACTGTGCGACTCAGGAGATTCTGATGACCTATATCCCCATCTCTCCCAAAGAACGGGATGTGATGCTGGCGGCAGTTGGCGTCGAAAAACTGGAAGACCTGTTCAACGCCATCCCTGCCGGGCACCGCTTCCCAAAGCTCGACCTGCCTCCCGCTTTGACTGAAATGGAAGCCGCCTCCGAACTGGGCGAACTGGCGGCTGCCAACGAGTCGACGCGCGACCTGGTCTCTTTTCTCGGCGCGGGTATGTACAACCACTATATCCCCTCGGTAGTGGACCATATCCTGCGCCGCGGTGAGTTCTATACTGCTTATACCCCCTACCAGCCGGAGATCTCCCAGGGGACACTCCAGGCGATCTTCGAATACCAGAGCCTGATGACCACCCTGACCGGGATGGAAGCCTCGAATGCGTCCCACTATGACGGCGCTACGGCGGCAGCCGAAGCAGTCAACCTGGCCTGGGCGCAGTTCCGCGGCAAGCGCAGTAAAGTACTCGTTTCTCCCGCCGTTCACCCCCAATACCGCGCCGTGATCCGCACTTACACCCAGGGCATGCAATTGGAAGTGGCCGGAGACAATGCCGCCTCGAACCTGGAGGCTGGTCCCGAAGCCCTCGCCGGGCTGATCGACGAGAACACCATGCTCGTCACGGTCCAGTATCCTGATTTCTTCGGACGCGTCTATGACTATGCGAAGTTAATTGAGGCCGCCCACGCCAAAGGAGCGCTGGTCTGCGTGGTTGCCAACCCAACCGCCCTGGCACTGTTCAAAACCCCCGGCGACATGGGTGCGGACGTGGTCGTCGGCGAAGGCCAGCCGCTGGGCATTCCGATGTGGTTCGGCGGGCCCTCGCTGGGTTTCTTTACCACCCGCAAGAAATTCGTCCACAAGATGGCCGGCCGCCTGGTCGGCGAGACGGTGGACAAGCGCGGCCAGAGGGCCTATGTGCTGACCCTGACTGCCCGCGAACAACATATCAAGCGCGAACGCGCCACATCCAACATCTGCTCCAACCAGGGCCTGCTGGCACTGGCCTCGGCAGTCTATCTCTCGCTGGTAGGCAGGAACGGCCTGCGCCAGGTGGCCGAGTTGTGTTACCACAAGGCGCACTACGCTGCCGAACAATTGAGTAAACTGCCCGGCATGGGCCTGTGCTTTTCGGCGCCGTTCTTCCATGAATTTTCACTCTGCCTCGGTCGTCCGGTGGAGGAAGTCAACGCCCACCTGCTCGAACACGGCATCCTGGGCGGCTATGATCTGGGCCAGGACTACCCGGCCCTCAAGGACCACATGTTGATCGCTGTGACCGAAATGAACACCAGGGAAGAAATCGATGCCCTGGTGGAAGTTCTGGCGGAGGTGGCCCATGACTGATTTCATTCTGCAGGATCAGCCCAAGGTCGTGGAACCGACGATCTTTGAATTATCATCCCCAGGACGCACCGGTGTTACCTTCCCGGAACCGGATGTACCGCGCGCTGAATTACCCCAATCCCTGCTGCGCCCGGATCTACCCCTGCCTGAACTGGCCGAAGTGGATGTGGTACGACACTACATGCGCCTGAGCAAATTCAACTACAGCGTGGATGACGGTTTTTACCCGCTTGGCTCGTGCACGATGAAATACAACCCCAAGGTTAATGAAGACACCTGCCGCCTGCCGGGCTTCCTTTACACCCACCCGCTCCAGCCGGTCGAAACAGTGCAGGGCAACCTGGCTCTGATGTACACCCTGCAGGAGTGGCTGAAAGAGATCAGCGGCTTTGCGGCGGTGACACTGCAGCCGGCTGCCGGGGCGCACGGTGAGTTTACCGGTGTCCTGATCATGCGTGCATACCACAAGTCCCGCGGCGACCACAAACGCATCAAGATGCTCATCCCCGACTCCGCGCATGGCACCAACCCGGCTTCTGCCGGCATGATGGGTCTGGAAGTAGTCCAGATCCCCTCCGACGCACGCGGCAACGTGGACCTGGAAGCCCTGAAAGCGCAATGCAACGATACCGTCTTCGGCCTGATGTTGACCAACCCCAACACTCTCGGCCTGTTCGACGAGCATGTGGAAGATGTGGTCAGGATCGTACATGAGGCCGGCGGCCTGGTCTATGGGGACGGCGCCAACCTGAACGCCCTGCTCGGCATTGTCCGCCCCGGCGATCTGGGCATCGATGTGATGCACTTCAACCTGCACAAGACCTTCGCCGTCCCGCATGGCGGCGGCGGTCCCGGTTCCGGCCCGGTGGGCGTGGCAGAACACCTGGCAGACTTCCTGCCTGCGCCGGTTGTCGGCGTGCTGGAGGAAGGCGACGATGAAATGCCACCCCTGTTTGGCTGGATCACGCCTGCCAAATCCATCGGCCGCATGAAGGCCTTCCACGGCCACTTCGGCGGCGGGTTGGTGCGCGCCTTTACATACATCGCCATGCACGGGCCGGACGGCATGCGCCAGGTGGCAGAGTACGCAGTGCTCAATGCCAACTACCTGCTCGCCCGCCTGCGCAGCACCTTCCATGTGCCCTACGACCGCATCTGTATGCACGAATTTGTGGCCGAGGGCCAATTCGAAGGCAGTGATGTGCATGCCCTGGATATTGCCAAACGCCTGATGGACTACGATTTCCATCCACCGACAAACTACTTCCCGCTCATCGTGCACGAGGCGCTGATGATCGAGCCGACCGAGACCGAGAACAAGAACACGCTCGACCGTTTCGCCGAGGCGTTGATCAAGATCGCAGAGGAAGCCAGGACCCAGCCCGAACTGCTGCACGAGGCCCCGCACAATACGCCCTTCGGGCGCATGGATGAGGTGCGGGCGGCACGTGAACTGGTCCTGTGCTGCTGGCTGCCGGAGAATTACGGGCAGGAGTAAGCTCTGCATATCCGGAATAAGAAGAAAAAATTAAACCAGACTGTGCCGCGCCCCGAAAAGGAACGCGGCACAGTTACTTGAAATAGCCTGCTATAATTTCTGAAATACAGTCATCAGGTTTTTATTTCCAGACGCAAATTATCGAGGGAGAGATGAAAAAAAATCTCCAAGAGCAAATTCGCCAGAACCTCAACTTGAAAGAAACAGAAGAACTGCTCCAAATCTGGCAGACAGAATGCCCTGAAGAATGGAATGATGAAACTTTTGCCATCATCAAGGAGATTTTAACGGAGCGTTTGAATGAAATACCGCCGCAATCCATCCTGCTGCAAGTCAAGCAGGCAATGGCCAGGATGGAAGCGTTGCGGGAGACAGGCAATTCTGAAAAAGCGATCAACGAATGCAACCTGGCAATCCAGTTGATGCCTGATTTCGCCCAGGCGTACATCTACCGGGGAGAAATTTATGAAGATGAAGGCCAGTTGGAAAAAGCGCTGGCCGATTATCAAAAAGCCATGCTGCTTGACCCCGAGTCGGAGGATGCCTGGTTTAACCTGAAAAGCCTGGAGAAAGATTTCGAAAAAGACTTCCAAAAATCTTCTGCAAAACAGCACCTGGACCAGGCGCTTGCATACGCGCAAAACGATGAGCCTGAGAGAGCCATCGAAGCATGTGAACGAGCCAGGCAGAGCCTGCCGAATATCGCACCTGCCTATAATTATCTGGGGCTGATCCTGGAAGGATCGGGGCAGCTGGAATCTGCCATGCAGGCCTACCTTGAGGCCATTCAACACAATCCCCGCTTTTATCCTGCCCGGGAAAACCTCGCCAACTCCAGGCTGAAGTTGGAAGAGGAAATGTACCGCCAGCCTGCCACCGAGAACATGGATGAATTTCAGGGTTTGGAAATCCCCGCGGATGCCGGCCCGGTGCCCGGTTGGGTATATATGGATGAAAAAGCCTATCTACTGACCGGCTGGCCCGGCTACCGCAACCGCCCGGGTCACTACGGATTGGACCCACTTGCATCGGATTTCGAAGAAGCCCATACGGAGGGGGTTATTCTCCGTTCCCTGCTCGACCGCAGGTTCCGGACGCGTAATCCACTTTACCTGTTGTTGATGACGGTTGCGGGATTGGTCTGCTGCCTGCCGCTGTTGCTGTCGGTTGTGGGATCGTTACATATGAATTGGGGGTTGGCATTGGGATTGCTAATTCTGACCGGCCCATCCTGGGCTGTTGGTATACTGCTCCTGGTAAATGTATCTTTGAGTCTTTTTGCAGAGCAGCCTGATGGGGATGCTGATAATGGGAACGCCTTCTTCTAGCAGGGAGCGAAAACAGCCAATGCAGCAGATTAATAAATTTTCATTTTTCTCTTGACATTATGGAATTCTATGGCAAAATATGGTCACTCCGCTTTGGGTGCCCCCCTCACCCAGGGCGGAGTGCTTTAACCAGGGAGATATCATGATTTGACCTGCCGCATGGACAACGCTGAAGGAGCCAGTGCCAGGCCGCCGAGGGCAGTGCACTTCAACTCGCGCGGCAACATCTTTCCAACCGCATACATGGCATCGATCGTCTCATCCAGGGGGATGGGATTCTGGTAACCGCCCATGATCAAATCCGCACAAACAAAAGCCGAAGACGCCGCGACCGCGTTGCGCGTGTGACAGGGGATCTCGACAATGCCCTGCACCGGGTCGCAGATGGTGCCCATCGTGTTCTGGAAGGCGATCGCGGCCGCATCCACAGCCTGGGCCGCGCTGCCGCCGGCTGCGCTCACTGCGGCGGCTGCCGCCATGGCGCCAGCCGCGCCGATCTCCACCTGGCAGCCGCCCACTTCGGCCGCGAAGGTGGCGCGTGTGGCAATGATCACGCCCACCGCCGAGGCAGCCAGCAGGGCCAGGGCAGCCTGTTCATCGGTCAGATTTAATTCTTCGGCCAGCGTCACCAGGGTGCCGGGCAGGGTGCCGGCCGAACCGGCAGTCGGCGCAGCGCACACCACCCCCGCCCCGCCATTGACGTGCATCACCGCCATCGCCCGCGCCGCGGCGCGGGCCTGCATGCCCCCAAAAGGCAGGCGCCCCTGTGCCTCGGCCTGGAAGATCCGGCGTGCTGTCGGCTGGAGCAGGCGCATGGGCGGCAGGTTCTCGTCCAGGCCGCGCGCCGCCGACTGCCGCATGACCGTGTAGCGGCGCACCGTCTCGGCCAGCACATCCGCCTCACTCAGCTCCAGCAGAGTGGCCTCATACGCCAATCCAACCTCTCCCAGCAGGCAATTCCTGCCTTCGGCCAGCCGCACCATCTCCTCTGCCGTAGTGAAAAGCGCCGGGCCGCGCTGGACGAAGAAGACCGGTGTGGTTGTCCAGATGGCGCGGATTTCCGCTCTCTGGGACAGTCGTAAGCGCTCTGCCGCGCTCAACGGTGCATCATACTGAACGTGGAGCAGTACCCGGCCTTCCCGTTCCAGGCGCGGTGCTTCCCCGCGCACCCTGCCGGCCTGCCCCAGCAGGTCACGCACAGCGGCCTCGGCCCGCAGGTCTGCATCCACCAGCACATCGTGCGCATCGCCGCGCAGGATCACCGGCCAGCCCTGCACCCGGTCGACGACGATCGCCCCGCCACCGGTGGAGCGGGCGCGCAGCACCAGCCTGCAGCCCGGGCGGTCTTCCAGGCGTATTTCGACCGTGTTGGGATGCTCTGCCTCCGGCAGCGTTTCAGAGAGGAAGCGCAGTTCCATCCCGGCCGCTTCTGCCGCATCCAACGCCTCCAGGAAGTGCTCATCCGTGATCGTCCAACCCAGCAGGGCCGCAGCGAAAGCCCGGTCGCTGTTCTGCTCTCGGTAAACCTGGGCATAGGAGCCGCCAGGGTCGAAGACAAAGGCAACCCGCACCGGCGCCTCTCCGAACAGGGAGCGCGCCAGGCGGCCGATGTGGTACGATCCGGCCGTGTGCGAACTGGATGGCCCGCGCATGACCGGGCCGAGTACGTCATTGAAGATACTGATGGGCTTCATATGCCTCCATGTACCGGTAAAATAGAACGCGGAGGAATGCCGGCGAGCGCAGGCCTCCAGGGCCGCGCGTGCAGCATTTCATCCGCGTCCGCAAATCTTCTGTTGTTACCAGGCGTAGGCTTCGGGCGCCGCACCGCCCGGTCCGGGGAAGATCTCATTCAGCCGGGTGAGCGTGGCCTTGTTGAGTTTGACCTTCAGGGCACGCAGGGAGCCGCTCAACTGTTCCAGGGTGCGCGGGCCGATGATGGGTGCGGTCACGACGGGGTTATGCAGCAGCCAGGCCAGGGCTACATCGGCCGGTTCTTCGCCCAGTTCCTTGCAGCAGGTTTCCCAGGCTTCCAGTTTCGGGCGCTTCTTCTCGATTTCCTTCCGGGTATCCTCGTCGGCGCGGCGGCCTTTCTCGATTTTCTGCAGCACACCGCCCAGCAGGCCGCCCGCCAGCGGGCTCCAGGGGATCAGCCCCAGGCCGTATTCCTGGCAGGCCGGGATGACTTCCAGTTCGATCATACGCGCATCCAGGTTATACAGGCTTTGCTCGCTCACCAGCCCCAGGAAGTGGCGCGCCCTCGCCTGCTCCTGCGCCCGGGCCAGGTGCCAGCCGGCGAAGTTGGAGGATCCGACATACAGCACTTTGCCCTGCTGTACCAGCACTTCCATTGCCTGCCAGACCTCCTCCCAGGGCGTGTTGCGGTCCACGTGATGCATCTGGTACAGGTCAATGTGATCCGTCTGCAGGCGGCGCAGGGACTCCTCGCAGGCGCGGCGGATATGCAGGGCGGAGAGGCGTGACTGGTTGGGCCAGTTGCCCATTCTGCCGTAGACTTTGGTGGCGATGACGGTCTTCTCGCGCCGCCCGCCGCCCTGGGCAAACCAGCGCCCGACAATCTGTTCGGTCACCCCTTCGCCGGTCTTCCAGCCGTAGACGTTGGCGGTGTCGAAGAAGTTGATGCCCAGTTCGAGGGCCTTGTCCATGATGGCGAAACTATCGGCCTCGCTGGTGTGAGGGCCAAAGTTCATCGTCCCCAGGCAGAGCCGGGAGACCTTCAGGCCGGTGCGGCCAAGTTGGGTGTATTCCATTTTCAACCTCCTAATGTCCACAGGTCGAACAGTGCCCGCCGCTGCACGAACCGCAGGCCGAGCCGCCGGAAGCCCCGGAAACCGCGTGCCCGCCGCTCATGGCAGTGACCAGCGCCAGTTTGCGCTTGATATTCTCGCCGCCGCAGGCCGCGCAGGCCATGGGCTTGTCGGCCTGGCTCATTGGGCGGATGACCTCGAATTCTTTCTTGCAGTCCTGGCAAACGTATTCATAAATTGGCATAACGACCTCTTGTATGACGATTCGTTCGCGCTTGTTGCGCAAACCAATCCTTATGATAATCCATTTTGTGCAGGGGACGCAGATCGGACCAGGTATGAATTCATTTCTCCTGCAAATCCGCCACCGCTGCATCCATGCGCGCCAGCAGGGCAGACAACTGGCCGGTGGCGATGTTCAAACGAAACATGGACAGGAAGGCATCGCCCACCACCGGCCGGATCTTGCGCCAGTAGGCCACTTTGGGCGGCGTCTGTCCCTGGGGAATCAACTCCACGGCTGCCGCCCACTGGGGATGCCCCTGATGGTATTCTGCCAGGTCCGGCAGCATGGAAGCCCGCAGCGGGTACAGCCCGGTTCCCTGCACCCAGCGCACCTGGTTTTGCGACGCAAGCATCCAGCGCATGAACAGCCAGGCAGCCAGCTGGCGGGTATCCTCTGATTTCAGCAGCACGTAGGACGAGCCGTAGATCATGAACCCACGTCCCGTCGAACCGGGGAAGGGCAGCACCGTCCACTCATCGCGGTTGCCGGCCTGCAGGAAGGCCTGCGACTGGCCGAAGAACTCCTCCAGGCTGGCCGTGGCAAACAACGCCCGGCGGCTGGCAAAGTGCTCCTGGTCGCTGCCTTCGATTGACATCCAGGCGCAGCCCCTGTCATACAGTTCCTTGACAAAAGTGAGCGCGTCCAGGTTCGGGTGGGTCAAAAAGCGGAAACCGTCGCGGGCCAGGAAACCGCCGTCGAAAGCCTGCATCCAGGTCAGGGCGGTCATCGGGTTGGCATCCACCAGCCAGCCGCCCTGCCCGTCGTTGTCGGGCGGCGCATCCGAGCGCATGAAACGGTTGGCCGCGCAGGTCTGCTCTTCGAATTCAGCCGGGGTGAGCGGGGCTGTGTTGAAGCCCAGTTCACGCGCCCAGGTCTGGTTGTAAAGCAGCAGGCGCGCCGTGCGCTCGGCCGGCAGTCCCAGGCGGCGCCCCTCCAGCATATCCCCTTCCAGGAAGGGGCTGGGGAAGTCAGCCAGTTCCGCCGGACTCAGGCCAAAGACCGGATCACGCACATACAACTCCAGGTCGGCCACCGCCCCGCCCTGGTCCCAGGCCAGCGCCTGTTCCGGCAGGGCGATCGCCAGGTCCGGCCGCTGGCTTCCGGCCAGTGCCGCACTGACGGCGTTGAACAGCTCGGTGTAATTGCCCTGCGGCTGGACCAGCACCACGATGCCCCATGGATTGTCGGTGTTGAACTGCGCCACCTGCGACTGGAAGAGGGTTGCCTCTGCCCCAAACCAGCCATGCCACACACTCACCTGCATGCCGCGCAAGGCTTCCTCCTCGACCCCCAGGCTGCTCTGCAGCGGGAGGGTGGCCGCCGGCGTGGGGGTCAGGAACGGCGCTTCGGTCTCGGCCGGGGCAGAGGGCACAGCCGTCTCCCCCGCGGGGGAACTGCAGGCCGGCAGAGCCAGCGCCAAGGTTACGAGAAATGCCAGCCAGCGGGAAAGAGGGACAGCCTTCATTAATAAATAACCAGCGGGACAGGAATGAAGACCAGCAGGAATAGGATCAGCATCAGTACCGCAATGACCTTGCGCCGCGTATCCAGCGGGGTGATCTGGTCGAGCGGCTCGGCATTGACCCTGCCGAAGAGGAACAACAACCCTGCCCACAGCAGCCAGCCGTTCCAGACCAACCCCATCAGCAGGACCGCCCCCAGCAGGAAGGGAAAAACCTTGCGGACGCGCTTGCCGAGCAGAACGTACAGCACATGCCCCCCGTCCAGCTGCCCGGCCGGGATCAGGTTCATGGCCGTTACCAGCAGTCCGGCCCAGCCCGCCCAGGCGACCGGGTGCAGGAAGACATCCTGTCCACCCACCGGGATGGGCATGCCAGTGAAGATATAGCGCAGCCAGTACAGCCCGGCCGGCAGGCCATTCGTACTGAGCGGCTCCGGCAGCAGTCTGCCAAAGACCGCAAATTTCGCCAGCAGGTACAGGATGGAATTGCCTTCCATCATCCCCGGCCCCTGGACCGGTCCGACATTCGAAAGTGACAGGCCCAACAAAAGCACGGGGATGGCCACGGCCAGGCCCGAAAGCGGCCCGGCAATGCCGATATCCAGCAGCGTGCGCCGGTTGCGCGGCAGCGACTTCATCTGGATGAAAGCGCCCAGTGTCCCAAACGGGCTGACGCCCGGGAACGGGAACGGGATGAAATACGGCAGGGTGACATCCGCTTTATGATGGCGGCCCACCAGGTAATGGCCGAATTCATGCGCCGCCAGGATGCTCATCAGGCTCAAGGCAAACGGCCAGCCCTGCCAGATCTGCAGCAGCGCAACGAAGATCAACTTGATGTAACTGTCAGGCGCCTCCCCCTGGTAACTGTCCACCGCGCCGATCAGCAGCACGCTGAAGGCGGTCAGGACGAACAGCACCAGGTTGGTGATCTTGTTGGACGGCCTGGGGGTTGGCGGGCTCTTGACCAGGTACACCACCTGTGACTCGTCCTCGATGCGGAACAGGGGCGTGAGGCCGTACAGCTTGACGGCTTCATCCAACTGGTCATAAGCCAGGGCCGAGTCGTCCAGCAGCAGATGGCCGCGGTAACGGACGACATAGGTTTTCTGCGGGTCGCCCAGGGTGATGTCGTCGCTGCGGAAGATGCGCCCCACCAGGGTGTGCAGGATCTCAGGTTCAGGAAGAGTCATAGGATGCACCAATCAAGGTCTGCCGTGAAAAAACAGGCATGGACGCCGGACCTTTGTCCACCGTCCATGGCCTGTGGTCCATAAAAAGGAAGGCGGGAGTGGATGGGGGTCGAACCCACCGCGGCCCGCAACGCGGCCCGCCACCGGTTTTGAAGACCGGGAAGCCCTCCGGGACCTAACCACTCCCACACACAAGGATAATCGAAGGCAGGTGGATTGGCAAGGCTGAAATGCCTTTTCGACCGCTCCCGGCCCGGGCAATTATTCCACGGGCACCAGCAGGGCATCGCCCAGGTCCAGGCCCAGTTTGGCCAGCACGGCCGTGCCGATCAGGGGGATCAGGCAGGCGCCGATCAGCCCGAGCACACCCAGCACGATCCCGGCGATGGCCGCGCCCTTGCCCGTCTGGGTCCCCTGGCTGCGGTTGATCTGCATCAGGCCGACGCCGCCCGTTACCAGCGCGCCCAGGCTGAACAGTCCGTTGAGCACCGCGCACACGACCGGCAGGACCGGGATGAGCATGACGAACAGGTTCAGGCAGTTGCCGATGAAGGCCAGCACGCCGTTGACCGGTGAAAGCATGGCATAGGTATTGTTCTTGACGACAGGGGCTTGCGCTGCAGGGGTTTCCATATTTTTCCTCCGGATGGCTCAATCAATCCACGATGAACAACTTCACGCCGGTCTGGGTCGAGGAGCGGTGCGGCTCGGCGCCGTCCGCCACCTGGTAACTCATGCCGGCCTTGAGCGTGAACTCGCGCCCGTCCTGCAGCTGGGTGTGCAGTTCGCCTTCCAGCACCAGCAGGATATGGCCTTTCGAACACCAGTGGTTCGCGATGTAGCCGGGCGAATACTCCACCATGCGCACGCGCAGTTCGTCGAACTGGCGGGTGCGCCAGAGCGCCTGGCCGGCATCGCCGGGATGCCCGGTCGTCTCGACCGCCGCCCAATCGGTCACGCCAAAGGGGATGTTCTGCATTTTCATGGGGATTCTCCTCTCCACCCTGATTATAAAACACAGAGGCCGGATTTGAATCATAATGGGCGGCAGTGCAGCTGCCGCCCATCGTTTCAGTCGGGGCGGGAGGATGCGCGCCTCCCCGCAGGGGAAACCTCCGACCAATAAAAAAGACTCCTTTTCAG
>CAYLXB010000055.1:0-23933 GCA_964387495.1 uncultured Anaerolineaceae bacterium | reverse complement strand
CTGCAGGGCCTTGACAAGTTCTATCACACCATCGAAACCATCGTCGCTCCGTAAGTGTCCGGTGGGATTTTAATCCCCGGTAATGGAATTACATTGTCACAAGGGACTGCCAGAAAAGGCAGTCCCTTTCGTTGCTGGTTTTAATAGGGGAGAATATGACAAATAACACTTGTCATAGACATTTCCCTGGCATAAGATTAATTTGTTCGGGTCGGGGTATATGTCAGGAAGGCTTGAAGTGCAGGAATTGAAAGACGGGCATGTCATATTGCTGGTTTACTACAACATAAATCACCTCGAAGGGAGAAACCACCTCGCTAAAACACACAATCCAACTACAAGACCATACCCTCGACCGTCTTGAAAGTTAGTATTGATTCGACCTCTCACAAAAGGAGAAAGAGATGCAGATCAAGAGACGAAATGCGCTGGTGCGCAGGTTCCAGTACGGCCTGCTGTTTGTCCTTATTCTCCTGCTGGCGTCCTATTCCGGCGGCCTGTCGCTTGCGCAGGCCCAGGGAGCCGACACGGCAGGGGGCAGGTACATTGACACAAGCACGGTGGTCATGGAAGATGGAACCAGCCTGACCAAGGCGATCATCAATGGGCCGCCGACCCCTCCTGCAGGATACGAACTGCAGCGCACGCCGGTGGATGCGCGTGGGGCGAGCAACATTCTGACCGTCCCGACCTTCGATTGGGTCTTTGGGTGCTCTTCGGTGTCGGGATCCATGATCGCCGGCTATTACGATCGCACGGGATACCCGAAGATGTACACAGGTCCAACGAAAGGCGGTGTGATGCCGCTGAACAACAGTTACTGGCCCACCTGGACGGACCAGGAACCCTGGACCTATCCCAACCTGCCGCTGGCGGCTTCGCATGAAGGCGTGGATGGGCGAATCACGAAGGGCTCGATCGATGACTACTGGCTGCAATATGGCAGCCAGGATCCGGACCCATATATGGCCGGGGGCTGGACCCAGCACACCTGGGGAGATGCCATTGGGGACTACATGAAGACCAGCCAGTATGCCTACGGCAATTCGGATGGCTCGACCGCCTTTTACAATTACACCTCTTACGGCGGGCCGCTGACCTGCGCTGACATGGTCACCTATGGAATCGACAGCGTGGATGGCACCTACGGGCGCAAACTCTTTTATGAAGCCCGGGGCTACACGGTGACGGACTGCTACAGCCAGCTGACGAACAACAGAGCTCCTGGAGGCTTTTCGTATGCGGATTACAAGGCGGAGATCGATGCTGGCCGGCCGGTGATGATCAACATTTTTGGCCACACCATTGTTGGGGTTGGCTATGCAGAAACCGGGCAGACGATCTACATCCACGACACATGGGACTACAACATCCACAGCATGCCGTGGGGAGGCAGTTACGCGGGCATGCAGATGTATGCGGTCAGCATCGTCAACCTGGCGTCTGCACCTCCGATCCCGCGCCTGCCCAGACTGGTCACCACCGACAAGACCCCCACCTACAAATGGTCGAAGGTCTTCGGAGCGACGGACTACCGCTACCAGTTGATGAAGGGCACCACGCCTGTCTACATCAAGGCGGTCACCTCCAGTGTATGCCGCGACACGAACTGTACGCATACTCCCGGCAATGTTCTGGGATTTGGCATCTACAGGTGGCGCGTGCAGGCCAAGGTGAACGGCGTGTGGACTGCCTGGAGTCCATTCAAGACTTTCACCGTGGCACGCTAACGAGACTATCGATGTTGTGGAAATAAAGTCTTGAGCCGAATTTGAGTTTGAAACAATAAAGCCCCCGGCGAATAGTTTCGCCGGGGGCTTTGTCCTTTTAGTTAGACACTTTGTCAGCTTACTTCTTCGTCTTCAAATATTCGTCGATCGCTTGTGCTGCCACGCGCCCGCCGACCATGGCGGTCACCACCAAGTCGGGACCGGTGACCACATCCCCGCCGGCAAAGACACCCTCGCGGCTTGTCTGGCCGGTCGAGCGGTCTTTGACCGTGATTAGGCCCCAGTCGTGGGTTTCCATTCCGGGAGTGGTCTCACCCAGCACCGGATCGGGCCAATAGCCCAGGGCTTTGACGGCTGTATCACAGGCCACCGAGAAATTCGAGCCTTCAACTGGCACAGGCTTGCGGCGGCCTTTGGCATCCGGCTCACCCAGCACCATCTCGATGCACTCGACCGCCGCCAGGCGGCCGTCTTCACCGGCGATGAACTTGACCGGCTGGGTCAGGAAGCGGTAGCGGGCACCTTCTTCTTTGGTCATCTGGCGGTCTTTTTTGCCACCGGGCATTTCCTTTTCAGTACGCCGGTACAGGCAGGTCACTTCCTCGGAACCCAGGCGAATGGCAGTGCGCAGGCAGTCGGAAGCCGTGTCGCCGCCTCCGATCACCACCACGCGCTTGCCGATCTGCAGCGGTTCGCGTTTGTCCCTGGGCAGGTACCGCGGGTCCACATTGCCGCGGATCAGGAAATCGGTGGCTTCATAGACCCCAGGCAGGTCCTCACCAGGTACTTCCATTTTTGCATCGATGTTGGTGCCTACGCCTACATAAACCGCATCGAAACCTTCCTTGAAAAGGTCATCAATGGTCTTGTCTTTGCCGATGTAAGTATTGCCGATGAACTTCACCCCGGCCTTGCGCAGGTCTTCCCATTTCTGGAAGAGAGCCGTCTTCGGTAATTTGAAGTTGGGGATGCCGTATACCAGCAAACCGCCCGGGGCAGGTTTTGCATCGAAGATGGTCGCAGCATGGCCGCGTTTGATCAGCTCATGAGCGCAGCCCAGACCGGAAGGCCCGGCTCCAACCACAGCCACCTTTTTGCCGGTTGGCTTTTCCACCGGGACCGTGTAAGGCTCGTTCGCCCGTTCCCAGTCCAGAGCGAACACTTCCAGCGGGCCGCACAGCACCGGCTCGTGGTATTTGTTCAGCACGCAAGACCCCTCGCAGAGTGCATCATGCGGGCAGACCCGCCCGCAGATCTCTGGCAGGGAGGATGTCTTGTGATAAATTTCGGCAGCTTCCTTGAAACGGCCTTGTTCGATCAGCCACATGGCGGAGGGAATGTCGTTGTGGGTCGGGCATGCCACCATGCAGGGGGCCGGGTCTGGACAATGGATGCAGCGGGATGCATGCCACATGGCGCATTCTTCCGCGAACGGACGCATGACATCCTCAAAGTCGTGGATGCGTTCTTCCGGCGGGCGCATTGGCAGGTCGCAGAACGGCATGTAGACGCGCGTCTTACGATCGATGGCTAGAAATTCACTTTGGACGGCCTGCATAGTAGTCCTCCAGACAACCCGGTGAAAATTAACTACTCTCTCAAATAAGATAATACCCAAACTATGACAACACACACAGCCATTAATGTCACCAATGCGTGTGACAATCGTCATCAATCTTTTTCGTAAAATTTACGTATATCATACTGCCAACATTCTTTTCGTAACGCTCTCAATGGTGTAAAATCACACCTCGAGAATATGACATTGCAGAACGAAAGGGGGTCGTGAGATCCCCAATGGGCGAGACTTGCCAGGAATCTCACATTTTTGACAGGACGTTGAGCGTTGTGGAGGCTGTGTATGAAGAAAGTTTGGGAATTCCTTCGCAAGCGCCGCTGGCTGATGGTTGTGGCCGGTGTGCTGCTGGTTGGGGCGATTCTTTTTATCATCCTGGGTGGGGGTCAAAAGAAATCCCTGGCTGACCAGTATGAGACGGTCAAGGTTGAGCGGGGGAACCTGACGGCCAGCGTGGGTGCAACCGGAACAGTGCGCGCCAGCCAGACAGCTGTGCTTGCCTGGCAGACGACGGGCACGGTCGAGTCGGTCAATTATCGTATCGGCGATAAAGTCTGGGCGGATGCCGTCCTGGCTTCGCTTTCCAGTGATTCGCTGCCGCAAAGCATCATCCTGGCCGAGGCAGAACTTGTTTCGGCTCAAAAGGCCCTGGAAGATGTGCGCTCTTCCACTACCGCCCAGGCGCAGGCTGCGATTGCATTGCGCCAAGCTGAGGATGCCTATGAGACCGCCAAGGATTATCGGCTGGAGCTGGATGAGCGGGTTGAGTATGAAATCATCAAGATCAACACCAAAATGACGCCGCTCGGGCCGGTACGCATTCCTACTGTAAAAACCATAAAATATTATCCGGATGAAGAAGAGAAACAGCAGGCTGATGAACGGCTGGCCCTGGCTGAAGCGCAGTTGGGCGATGCCCAGCGTACCTATGACCGGCTGAAGAATGGCCCGGACCCGCGCGATGTGGCTGCGGCTGAAGCCCGTGTGTCGGCTGTCCAGGCGACCATCAATCTGGCCCGCTTGACCGCGCCCTTTTCCGGCACCCTGACCGAGGTCAAGCCGCTGGCCGGTGACCAGGTCAGCCCGGGGACGATTGGCTTTCGCCTGGACGACCTCTCCCACCTGTTGGTGGATGTCCAGATCTCCGAGGTGGACATCAACAGTATCGAAGTAGGACAATTGGCAGAATTGACTTTCGATGCCATTCTGGGTGGGGAATATCATGGCAAAGTCGTTGAGGTGGCTCAGGCCGGGGATATTGTCCAGGGTGTTGTTAATTTCAATGTTTCAGTAGAATTGACCGATGCCGACGAACGAGTCCGCCCGGGCATGACTGCTGCGGTCAATATTATTGTCGAAGAGATCAAGAATGCCCTCCTGGTTCCCAATCGCTCAGTGCGCCTGGTCAATGGCGACCGCGTTGTCTATGCCCTGGTCGGCGAGCAGATCGAGATGGTCATGGTTGTGCTTGGCGCTTCGGACAACGAGAACAGTGTTATTGTGGGCGGTGATTTGAAAGAGGCTGATAGCATTATCCTGAATCCTCCGGCAATGTTCCAGGCTGGCAACGGACCGCCGCCATTTGTCAGGGAACGGTAAATGGAGGCGGGTATGGATTGGGTCATCGAAACGGAGGGCCTGACCAAGACCTATAAAATGGGCGAGGTGGAAGTCAACGCGTTGTGCGGTGTCTCGTTCAAGATCAAGCGCGGCGAGGTGGTTGCCATCATGGGACCTTCCGGTTCTGGCAAGTCCACCCTGATGAATATCCTGGGCTGCCTCGACCGGCCGACCTCCGGGGAGTATCACCTGGACGGGGAAAAGGTCTCAGACTTGAGCGATGACCAACTGGCAGTCATCCGCAACCGCAAGGTGGGGTTCGTTTTCCAGAGCTTCAATCTGCTTTCGAGGGCTACGGCGCTCTCCAATGTCGAACTGCCGCTGCGCTACGCGGGAGTGACCACCGACCGGAAGGAACGCGCCCGCCAGGCCCTGACGGCAGTTGGCCTGGCTGACCGGATGTACCACCGGCCCACCGAACTATCTGGCGGCCAGCAGCAGCGTGTAGCCATCGCCCGCGCCCTGATCAATGAACCTGCCATGATCATGGCCGATGAGCCCACTGGAAACCTGGATTCGAAAGTCGGGCGGGAAATCATGAACATTCTGCTTGGGCTGAACCGGGAAAGCGGTACCACTCTGATCATTGTCACCCATGATCCAAGCATCGCAGAGCATACCCAACGTATCATCCGTCTGCGGGATGGGTTGTTGGAGAGTGACCAATGAATATCATCCAGGCGGTCTTTGAAGCGCTGGAGAGTCTGGCTTCCAATAAATTGCGTTCCGGCCTTACGATCCTAGGGATTGTGATTGGCGTTGCAGCAGTGATCGCCATGCTGGCGGTGGGACGCGGTGCTCAGGATTCCATCACGGGTTCCATCAGCGGCATCGGCACGAACCTGTTGTTCGTTTTCGAAGGCGGCATGAGCGAAAACGTGCGTGTGACCCGCCCGCTGACGCTTGGAGATGCGCAGGCTATTGCAGATCCCTTTGCCGCTCCTTCTGTACAGGCAGTTGCCCCGGCTTTGATGGGCAGCATTGAGGTCTCTGCCGGTGGGGAACAGGTTGTTACCCAGGTGGGTGGGGTAACTCCCGAGTATTTTTCGGTCCGCAACTACGCTGTGACCGAAGGGGAAACCTTCACCCAGGAACATATGCTTGGCCGGGCTTCGGTCATCCTGATCGGTCCGGAGGTGGCCGACAAACTATTTAATCGCCGGGCAGGTCTTGTCGGCGAGACTGTGCGGGTCGAAGGCCAGCCTTTTCGCGTTCTGGGGGTGATGGAGTCCAAAGGCGGCGGCTCTTTTGGCAGCCAGGATAATGTGGCTTTTATTCCTTTTACAACTGCCCAGGCACGTCTGATCCGCCGTGGCGGCCGCGACCGCGTGGATATGATTCTGGTCCAGACGGTCAGCGCCGACTTGGTGCCGCAGGCCACAGATGAAATCTCGCAAATTTTGCGGACTCGCCACCGCACCCCCATTGGCGCAGATGATTTTACCGTTTTCTCCCAGCAGGACCTCTTGACCACTTTCTCGACCATTACCGGCGTGATCACCACTTTCCTCGGTGGGATCGCGGCCATCTCCCTGCTGGTAGGCGGCATTGGCATCATGAACATCATGCTGGTCTCGGTCACCGAACGCACGCGCGAGATCGGCCTGCGCAAAGCCCTGGGCGCGCGCAAACATGACATCATGATCCAATTTCTCACCGAGTCATCCCTGCTCAGCCTGCTTGGCGGGGTAATCGGTATCTTTCTCGGCTGGTTGATCGCTTATGTGGTTGGGCAGATTGCCCAGGCCTCAGGCACCCCCTTTACACCAAACGTTGGGGTCGATTCGATCCTGCTGGCCACCCTTTTTTCGGCTGCGGTTGGGCTTTTCTTTGGTATCTACCCCGCCAGCCGGGCTGCAAATTTACAGCCCGTCGAGGCACTGCGTTATGAATAAAACCTTGCAGCGGGTGTATAATTAATTTACCCAGTCAGGCCGGAGGAAGGTTGTTGCTGGATTGTGGGGCACACCCTGTGGGGTTGACCGTATCTTCGGCTGGGCCTCTTCAGGAACCGCCCTCCTGAAAATATCATAATACAGGAGTCAATCATGAGTCAGAAACTGGAACAATTGAAATCTATCCTGGCTGAAGTTGCCGACTTGAACAACGCATCCGCGCTGCTCGGTTGGGACCAGCAAACCTACATGCCTGAAGGCGGCGCTGAGGCGCGTGGCAATCAACTGGGCACCCTGCAAAAGATTGCCCATGAGAAGTTCACTTCCCCTGAGGTGGGTCAACTGCTGGCTGATCTGAAAACGGAACTTGCCGGCGCAGATCCGGATTCCGATGATGCCCGCCTGATCAAAGTCACGCAGCACGATTATGACCAGGCCACCCGTGTTCCGCCAGCATTCGTGGCCGAGTTTGCCCGGGTTTCCACCATGGCCCATCCGGCCTGGGTGGAAGCCAGGTCGAAATCGGATTACTTGATCTTCCGCCCGCACCTCGAAAAACTGGTCGAACTTGGCAAACAGTTTGTTTCTTTCTTTCCCCCTGCCGACCACCCTTACGATGTCCTGCTCGACCAGTTCGAGCCGGGTATGAAAACGGCCGATGTCAAAGCTATTTTCGAAGCGCTGCGCCCCAAACAGGTTGAACTCCTGCGGGCCATCGCCTCCCGGCCTCAGGTGGATGATGCTTTCCTGCATCTCGATTTCGAGGAGCAAAAGCAGTGGGACCTTGGTGTGGAGGTTGTCACCAAATTCGGTTATGACTGGACGCGTGGCCGCCAGGATAAGGCTGCCCACCCCTTCACAACCAGTTTCAGCATCAACGATGTGCGCATCACCACCCGTTTCGAAAAGAACATGGGTGCTTCAGCCCTTTTCAGCACCATGCACGAGGCCGGCCACGGTATGTACGACCAGGGTTCTGACCAGTCCTTCGAGCGCACTCCCTTGGCAGGCGGCACCTCCCTGGCTGTCCACGAGTCCCAGTCGCGCATGTGGGAAAACCTTGTTGGACGTTCCCTGCCTTTCTGGGAACATTTCTACCCCAAGTTCCAGGCCGCTTTCCCTGCTCAACTTGGTAATGTTGACCTGCGTACTTTCTACAAGGGTATCAACAAGGTTGAACCTTCATTTATCCGTGTCGAAGCTGATGAGGCCACCTATAATATGCACATCATGTTGCGCCTCGAGATCGAAATTGGTATTGTTGAGGGAAGTCTGGCCGTCAAGGACCTGCCGGAAGTCTGGAACATCAAGATGAAGGAATATCTGGGGATCGTCCCGCTGAATGATGCCAAAGGAGTCCTGCAGGATGTGCATTGGTCGAGCGGCCTGATGGGCTATTTCTCCACCTACGCACTTGGTAATCTTGTCTCGGCCCAGTTGATGGAAAAGATCCGCCAGGATATCCCCAATCTGGACGACCAGTTCCGACAGGGCAAATTCGACGAACTGCTTGGCTGGCTGCGTACCAATATTCACGTTCATGGGCGCAAGTTCGAACCGCAGGAACTCGTCCAGCGAGTGACCGGCTCCAAGATTACACCGGAACCCTACCTGCGCTACCTCAAAACCAAGTACAGCGATATCTACGGTCTGTAAACTCCAACCTCCCGCAGGACGCCCTGCGGGAGGCCTCTATTTCCTGGATTGTAACCGTAAGTAAAACAGACCATGTCCAGATTTTTGCGTTCGTTTATATCCGTGTTCCTGCTGCTCCTGCTGCAGGCCTGTGACTTGCCGCTTGGGCAGGTTGGCCCCACTCCCTACCCGGAGTCTTACCTGCCGACGGTCATTGCCCTGACCGCTGCAGCCGCGCAGACCCAGGCGCTCACCCCGACTGAGATCGTGCTGCCTCAGGGCAGCACAGAACCCGGGCCGGTTGTTCAGGCGAGCTTGCCTCCACCTACGATCAAGCTGACTCCCACCCCCACCCGGCCCACTCCTACACCCATCCCGCCTCTCCAGACGCCCACTCCCCCTTTTACGGCCACGCCGTTACCGCCCCCGGGCCCGGTCGAGATCACGGCTCCTGGACCCTTGTCCAAGGTCGCTTCACCGCTGCGCCTGCGTGGCTATGCTGTCCCTGGTGCAAAGAACCTGGTCAATGTGGAATTGTTCGGGGAAGATGGCCGCCTGGTTGCAGAAAACCTGGTGCGGCTCTATGGTTCATCTGATCGCGGCGCCTATCTTTCACTGGATATTCCCTTTACGATCGATGCCGCAGCTGAATTGGCCCGTCTGCAGGTCACCACAGCAGATGAATCGGGCCGCCCCTTGGCGGTTGTCTCGGTGCATATCCTCCTGCTTTCCACGGGCGCCAGCATCATCAATTCACCCGGCCCGGCAGAGCGCTGTGTCTTTTTTTCTCCATCCAAACCCGGGCTGACATTCAGCGGTGGTTCCCTGCAGGCCCGTGGCCGCTTCCAGCCCTTCAATGATCAACCGGTTCTTCTGGAATTGCTGGATGCCAGCGGGAAAGTGCTCGACTCTCGCCCGTTGTCTTTCTCCGGCACGGAGATGCAGATTTTTGCCACCAACCTTTCCTACAACATCCAGGAACCAACCGCTGCGCTGTTGGTTCTGCGCCAGGCGGACGGGCGCATTCCCGGACCGTTTTACCTTTTCAGCCGCGAGTTGACACTTCTTCCTTGACGTGTGCGGCTCTTTCGAGTAAAATCTGCGGGCTTAAGTCGTTGCGGGGTAGAGCAGTGGCAGCTCGTCGGGCTCATAACCCGGAGGTCAGAGGTTCGAGTCCTCTCCCCGCTACTCTAATCCAGGCGCCCAGAAATGGGCGCTTTTGGTTACTCTTTGTTTCACCGTTTTATTTCGAATCTGTCGTGGTCATATATAGGATGATGGGTGGCATTTATTGCAGCGATTCCTCTTTGTTTTCAGCCTGGAGGATATCCTTCACAAGCCTCTCAATCTTGGCCGGCAGCAGGCGTTCGGGCCGGCTCTGTGGGCCGCGCAGGGCCTCCATCCAGGCCAGCCTGGCTGCATCATAAGCCGCATAAGGCCGCCCCAGTTGTCTGGCACTCTGGCTGCGCAGCGCTAGTAATTCGGCTCCATTCGCAAACCAGTGAAATACCGTCTCCAATCCCTCCAACGGGTTGTGCACCAGTTCCCCCGCACCACCCTCGACTACATACCGGGCGTTGCTGGTTTCCTGCCCCGCGATGACGTCTGTCAGCAGGATTGGCAGGCCGCACGCCAGCGACTCGGTGATGATCAGTCCACCAGCCTTGCAGGCGATACAGTCTGCAGCTCGCATCAGGGTGGGCATATCCACTACGAAGTTATATATATGAGCCGGCACGTGCCACTCGGTATCCAGGAATTGCCGGTACAGGTCGTCATCTCCTCCGGCGACGATGGCCAGCTGCAGAGGCAGGCCGGAATGGTTCAGTGCCCGCAGCAGGCCGGGCAGGTGTTTGCTGCGTTTACTGCCAACCGCCAGTACTGTTTTTAATTCTACCGGCCAGCCCAGTTCTGAGCGGATGGCTGCTGGTTTCCGCCCGTTGCGCGTCAGGTTGGGATTGACCGGTATCCCCGTCACCACCACCCTGTCCGGAGCAAGGCCGCACTCAAGTGCCTGTTCCTGCACGGCGGGCATGGGTACCAGGCAAAGGTCAGCCGCCTTGTGAAACCAGGTACGGTGCACCGGCGCGAGGTCGGTGACCACTGTGAGCAAGGGGATATTCCGCCGTGTCAGAGCAAATAATACAGCCAGTGGCGCCTGATAGAGCGGGTAGGGAGTGACAATTGCGTCCGGTTGGAAACGTTGAACCAGGTCGCTCATTGCTTCGAATAGCAATGCCGCCACCGTACCGTGCAGCATGGCGCTGGTTGCTCCGGCGTCGGATACTTCGTAGTTTAGTTTGTAGAGGTGGGGCATCTCGCGTACCAGCCGGTCATAACTCGCTCCGCTTCTACGCAGGATTGCCGGGACTCGTTTGTCCAGCAGGGGATTGACAATCTCAACCACACAATCAGCCGGATGCAGTTCCTGGAGAACGGCCGCAATGGCTTTGGCCGCGCTGCGGTGGCCGAAGCCGGCGTCGGCTGTAAGAATCAGAATACGTTTTAAACCAGTCATAAGTTCATCTCCGGTTTGTTCGACCCCGTTATTATAGCCCCTTCTGTCTCCAATCCGGCAGCCGGGCAGCAAATATCGGTTCTTGAAGCGGTTCTGTTGTATACTTGCCAGCATCTCAACAAGGAGTGACTATCATGCGTATCGCCATCACCCGCCAGATCAGCCCGGCCATGCAGGACTGCGAATTGACCCACCTTCAACGCATACCCATTGACCTGGATCTTGCCCGCCTCCAGCACCGTCAGTATGAACAGGCCCTCGAGCAGTTGGGGTACAAGGTCATTTCCCTGCCGGTTGAGCTGGATTTGCCCGATTCGGTTTTTGTGGAAGACACTGCCCTGGTGCTGGATGAGTGCGCCATCATTACCCGCCCCGGCGCCGACTCCCGCAAGCCGGAAATCGAGTCCATTGCCAGCACCCTGAAACCGTACCGCAAACTATATTATATCGAGGCACCTGGTACGGTGGATGGCGGCGATATTTTGCGTGTAGGAAAATCTGTCTTTGTCGGCCTCACTGCTCGCAGCAACCAGTCAGCCATTGACCAGATGCAGGCCATCCTGGCGCCTTACGGCTATGCCGTCAAAGGTGTACCGGTCACGGGCTGTTTGCATCTCAAGTCAGCGGTCACGCAGGTGGCCGGGAAGACCCTGCTCATCAATCCGGTCTGGGTGCAGAAGAGCGCTTTCCCTGGCTATGATTTTATCGAAGTGGACCCGTCTGAACCATCCTCTGCCAACGCCGTATTTGTGGGGGATCGCATTCTTTACCCAACAGCTTTCCCCAAAACGCGTGCCCGTCTGGCAGCCGCTGGCATCCAGATGCTGCTGGTGGATGCGACCGAAGTAGCCAAGGCGGAAGGCGCGGTGACATGCTGTTCGCTTCTCTTCGAGGTTCATTAGCGCCATTTTGTTGGCGGGAGCAGATCATGACGGAAATTTTTGCCTACGAAGAACTGACCTGGCCAGACGTGGCCGCCCTGCGCCGCGATACTCCCCTGGTCATCCCCCTCGGTTCGGGCTATGACCTGGACCTGCTGGCCGAGTCCCTGGGGGAGCCGCCCCGTCTCGGTCTGCTTCCCGCCATTCCCTATGGTTGGCGTGACAGCCTCGTGGAAGTCCCCGATCCGGTGCTGGGCGCTTTTGTCGGCAACCTCCTCGAAAGCCTGCGCGACGACGGTTTTAGCCGCGTCTATGTTCTTACTCCGCAAGGGCTCGATCTCGGTTTGGGTGCCTGCGTCTTGCGCATGCCGCAGTCTGCCGCTCTCTTGAAATCAGAAGCAGCCTCGGCTGCCCTGGTTCTACCTGAAGCCGCTCGTATGAAAGTCATCCTCATCCCCATCGGCCACACCGAACAGCATGGCTTTCACCTGCCCATGTGCGTGGACACGCTCTGTATTGAAGCAGTTGCCTGGGGCACGGCTGATGCCGCGCCGGATCAGGCTGCCTGCCTGCCGGTTATGCCTTATGGGGTCAGTATGCACCGCCAGGCCTTTGCCGGGACGCTCAACGCTGGCGGGCGTGCCTTCGAAGATTTTTACATCGCGGCGCTGGCTGCCCTCGTGGCACGCGGCTTTGACCGCTTCTATTTGCTGAGCGGGCACGGCGGCAATTCGTCTTTCCTGGTCAATGTGATCAAGTATGCTGGCGAGCGCCACCGGCGTGCCTTCATCGCTACTGCCTTCCTCTATCTTTCCGGCGCAGAGGGTGTCGCCGCGCTGGAAAAATATCGTCGCTCCAGCATTGGCGGCATGGGCCACGCCTGCGAATTGGAGACCTCCTTCATCCTGCACTTGCGCCCTGACCTGGTGGATATGTCCAAAGTTGTGGACGAAACCGACTTTGTCGCCACCCCCAATTACTACATGGACTGGGTGGAAGGCGGCGCGCTGGTCGCCAACCCGCCCTGGGATGATGATACCAAAACCGGCGCCTATGGCGCGGGTTCCCTGGCGACTGCCGAACATGGCAGACTCTGGCTGGAAGCCGCCATTGCAGAGAAAGTTGCCCACGTAGCCGAGATCCATGAACAACACCGCCGCCGCGAGGTGCGGCGGACAGCAGGATATGGTTTATGGGGAAGATCAAAACAGGGCAGGCCTGAGTAGCCTGCCCTGGGTTTTACTTTTTATTGAATGGGCAGGTCAAATCAGCGGGCAGCCGTGGCCTTACATAAAGAGTCTGTTTATCACCTTGCACAACGATTACTGCAAGCGCGTCGATTAATTGAATATCGTGGATCCTTCTTGTGCTGGTAACGCATCCAATGACATAGACTTCTGAATAGTTCGGTATCTCGGGCTTGCTCCCCAATGGCAGGATTACACCCGCATTGCTCTTGCCAATCAAGGTAAATCCCAGCCGGCTGTATGATTTTCTCTGGTAAGCCAGGTCCAATCGGTTACAGATGTCACACTCGCCGCGCTTGTTGTGGAAGTAGCGTGGGTACAATGCGCGTCCATGCAGGAGTACCCCGCCTTTTCCCTTCAGGAAATTGGGGATTTTTCGGATTTTCAGTTTCTGTGATAGAAATTGTTTTTGAAGATCTTGATTATTTCGGCTGAGTTGTACCCACACCTTTGATTCCGGCGGGTGGTTGAATCCGGGCTTGACCACCATACCGGACAGTGGCAGACTCAGGCCGATCAGGCATAAAACCAGGAGCGCAGGCACATAGCCAGACAAAGTCACTCCGGCCCGCACCTGGCCGGTCACGGCTGCATTCTCCTCCGCATGATTGGTTTTTGACTTTACTTGCAACAGAACACTGGCCCAGTTGACCACCTGCAGCAGGCCGAAACCATAATAGATCAGCCACACCCAGTCGACGGGGATAATGTAACGACTGCCTGATGTACGCGAGAAAGCGTTTGCCAGGTGATATGCCATATTCACGATCAGGGGCACCAATCCCATCATCCTGTGTTTCTTCCACAAGGCAGATATTCCCAGGGCGATCAGGATAAGGTTGATGCTCAGGAATATCTTGTTTTCGAGAGACATTTCCCCCGTCCAGCCGAGATCCCAGATCGGTTGGGAGACAGTGTGTTGGATATCGTCGAAGCGGAACGCTATGGGGAAGATCAGCATTGATGTAACTTGATTGTGCCAGAAGTGTTCGGGAAAGTTTTCTGTAAAATTGGCTATGGTATCGGCGTTTTCCTGCAAAGCATCCCCGGCCGCAGGGACAGCTGGCAATTGGAGTACGCCGATGGAAGACGATTTCAAGTTTTCCGGTAGGATTAGATCGGCATAAGCATCTGTCTGGTTATAAGAATTCGGTGTCGGCTCAGGCAGAATATGTTTTTGCCTCTTGAGCACCCGCATGACCTTTTCGATCAGGAAGTTATTGCCTTCCTTGATCTGAACGTAACCTGTCCATGGACCAAAGACCAGGAAGGTGCCGAGACAGAAGAATAGCACGCTCCCCAGCCAGGCACGCGAGATTTTTTTTGTTGCACCCATACTCCCGATCAAGAGGAAAGGCAGGATGGCAAGCGGATGGGGACGGATCAGAGCAGCTGTGCCCAGGATCCCCCCTGCCCACAATGCCGCTACACGGCGGTTTTCGACATTGCTGAACCACAGAATTGCCAGCAGGGTAAAAGCAGCCAGGGCGAGCGCCACTGGCATCTCGCTCAGCATGAGTTTTGAATGGGCGACTTTGATTTCGATTGTGGACTCAAGTGCGTTCTTTTCTTTGAAGATCGCAAAGACTGCCACCAGCAGACCCAATGCACGGCTGTGCAGCTTCTTCCCAATCAGGTAGAGCACCGCTGGCAGCAAGGCCAGGACGAGTACCTGAATATTAATAACGCGCTCATAGGACTGGCCTCCCAGGGCATGCATGCCGGCCAGCAGCAGGGAGTACAGTGGTTTGTCTGTCAGGTTGCCATTATTGATCCCCTGCCCCAGCAGCACATATTGTCCGCCGATATCATAATAGGCAGCATCCGAGAAGGGATAATACTCATAATTTGGTGCAATGGGGCGGCGCAGGAAATAGCTGTAAAGTAATGGCTCTTTCGCCCAGACCCAGGCCGCAACTGCCCAGATGAGCAGGAACAAGCCCAGGTCCAATCGCCAGTCGGATGTATATTTACGGAAGCGCATCATCAGCAGGGTCGCCAGTCCGGCGATGCCAAGCCCGGCCAGGATCTGGCTGTTCAATACTGGAACGCCCGCTTCGTTCCAGTAGTCTGTGTCGGGCGTCAGGCCTGTTTTGCTCCATGCAATCCAAACCCACAACAGGAAAAACACAGCCGTGACCCCAGCCCACAGCTTCAGGGAGTTGTCGCGTTGGAATTCTGCTTTGAATCCATCCCATTCCAGTTTTGATTGGCGCAGGTAGACATAGGTTGTTTGAATTCCGACCACGAAAAGCCACAAAATAAAAGGATAAAGACGTTCAAAGTGTGCCTGCCACGCCCCGAACCGGTAACCTGGTGTCCAAGCCAGGGCCCAGCCCAGGCCAAGGATGAGGGTCAGAGATAAAAACATCTTCCTGGGATGGGTTTGCATCCATGCCAGGATCCGTTCGCTCCATGTCTTCTTTCTGGAAAGGCCAATGGCCAGGCTGAGAAAGCCACCTGCCAGGATCAGGTTCCCAGCTGCAATGAGCAGCCGTTCGAGGGAGTATCCCAACAACACTGCATTTTTGGGGTCACCGGGGATTGCAAAGACGACAAAGAGAGTGATCAGCCCCTCAAGCGCGGCCAGATAGCCCAACAGAGCGTAAATTTTGTGTTCTTTATTCAACATGTGTTTTCTCTCAGGGGGAATATTAGTACGCCCCTTTGCCTCGCACGGCAGTCCAGAATGTCCGGATCAAGATCTGGATATCCAGCCAGATTGAATAATTCTGGATATAGTAAAGGTCATCTTCGGTATGCAGGTGCATGGGCCGGTCACTGCGCCCGTGGATTTGCCACCAGCCGGTGATACCCGGTGGAACAGCGAAGCGTTTACGCTGCCAGGGCTGGTACTTCTCAACCAGGTGAAGCAATTCCGGGCGGGGTCCCACCAGGCTCATTGTGCCGCGGATGATATTGAAAATTTGTGGAAATTCATCCAGGCTCCAGCGGCGCAGGGTACGCCCCACGCGCGTCACACGCGGGTCGTCAGGACGTTTATGCAGAATTTTCCCCTCTTCGTTCACCTGTTCCACCATTTTTTGCATCTGTTCAGCGTTTTTGACCATCGTTCGGAATTTATAAATGGTGAATAATCGGCCGTTTTCCCCGACCCGTTTTTGGCGGAACAGTACCGGTGCCCCGTCATCCAGGAGGATGGCAAGTGAGATTATCCCCATTACAAACAAGAGCGGGAGAATGATAACAGCAGCTACGCTCAGGTCGAGAATTCGCTTGACCATGCGCTGGTTCTCGTTCAAGGCCGGAGCACGCACATCCAGCATGGGAATGCCGCTGAAATCTTCGGTTTCGGCATGGTGGAGTGTCCATTGGAAATAATCCGGCACAATCCAAATCCCCACCGGTGCGTCATTCAAAGCCCAGACCACATCGTTCATGCGTTCGTAGGCACGCAGGGGCAGGGCACAGACAACATCGTCCACCTGGTGCCTGGTAATGATCTCGCGCACCTCATCTAGTTTTCCAAGGATGTTCGTTTCCTGTTCGCATTTAGCCGGGTCATCATCCAGAAAGCCAATAACCTGTACATGAGCAGGATGTTTAATTAGCTCCTGTTCGACTTCTTTTCCGACGTTACCCGCTCCAATGATCAATACGCGTCGGACGCGTCCCAGGGCGCGGTTGCGTTGTTGGTATAGGAGCCGCGCAGGAATGCGCCAGAGCAGAAGGGCCAGGTATGTGATGATCACAAATGTGACGAACATCAAGCGGGAGATATCCCGGTAGGAAAGGTAGAGGATTCCGGCCAGTGAGATCCCGGCCAGGGCGGCGCTCAGGGTCAAGCTTGTAAATTCGTCTACCACTCGCAGGTTCTTGCGTCCGTCATAGACGGAGAAGAAGAGCATGATGAATACCCAGATGACGGGGAAGACCCCATACAGGATGAGCGGGATTTGTACTGGCCGGCGGATTTCACGGATGAAGGGTATATTGACAGCGTTGCCCAGGTTGGGGCGGAAATATGCCATTAACCACAGCCCACCTGCAATGACAATCAGGTCAATGAGCATGGAAACGATGGCGAAGTTTATCGAGAAACGACGAATCATAACATCTACTCAACAGGTAGGGTTCTCTACCTCGATTATACTATCAGCCCAAAAGTTCGAAACACAGGCCTGAAACCTCATTTTGTGGCGCCTTCCGAAAGGTTTCCCAGGGCGAGCCTGAGCATTTCATGCCAGGCCGGTACACGCAGATCGAACACCTCGCAGAAATAGGACGAGGACAAGGCAGAGAAGGGCGGTCGTACGGCCGGCGCGGGGAACTCCTGAGTCAGTGCAGGTTTCACTCGAACTGGAAGCCCGAGTTGCTGCACAATGAAGCAAACCATATCATAGCGGCTGACATATTCCTGGCTGGCCAGATGATAGATTCCATACCTTGAAGAGGTCCATTCCAGCCCCAGGGTTGTGGTCTTGTCAATAACATGCGTGGTCAAGTCTGCCAGCATGCGTGCCCAGGTAGGGCAGCCGGTTTGGTCGGTAACGGCGCGCAGTTCTTCCTGTTGGTGGGCCAGTTTGATCACCCGGGTGATAAAATTAGCTGCTCGCAGGCTGTAAACCCAACTGGTGCGAAAGATGAAGAAACGGCCTCCAACTTCTTCGATGGCCTGTTCTCCTTCAAGTTTGGTTCTTCCGTAGGCATTTTGGGGGTTGGGGATATCTTTCTCGGTGTATGGTTTTTCGCTCAGGCCATCGAAAACATAATCGGTTGAGAAATGGATAAGAAGCGCATTTCTCTTTTTGGCCTCCTCGGCCATCACACGGGGGGCTTCCACATTGACTTTGCGTGCGATTTCTCTCTCGGCCTCGGCTTGATCCACTGCGGTGTATGCCGAGGCATTGACGATCAAGTCCCACATAGAAGTATTCAGTGTTTCCCGCAGGGTATGGGTTTTGGCAAAGTCAATTTCTTCCTTGTCCAACGCGAACACATCTCCCAGCAGTGGGAGCGTGCGTTGTAATTCCCATCCGAGTTGACCATTCTTACCCAGCAGGAGAATGCGCATATTAGTAAGACTCATCCAACATTCGGGACAGATAATCTCCGTAACTGCTTTTGACCTGTGTGATGAGTTCCACCAATTGTTCCCGGGTAATGAAACCACTGCGGTAAGCAGCCTCTTCCGGAGACCCAACCAGCAGGCCCTGACGTTGTTCGATGGTTTGAACGAAATTGGATGTCTGCAGGAGTGCATCGTGGGTGCCTGCATCCAGCCAGGCGATTCCCCGGCCAAGCACTTCTACATGCAAGTTCCCATTATTCAAATAGGTTTTATTCAGGTCAGTGATTTCTATTTCACCGCGCGCAGATGGCTTGAGCCGGGCAGCATAATCGCTGACCTGTTCATCATAAAAGTACAGGCCGGGTACTGCGTAATTCGAAGGCGGCGACTTGGGTTTTTCTTCGATGCTGATGGCACGCCCATTCTGGTCGAAGGCCACCACACCGTATCGTTCTGGATCGTTGACCGGGTAGGCAAAGATCAGTGCTCCTTCTGTCAGGGCAGCACCCAGGCGCAGCTTATCCACCAGGCCCTGGCCAAAGAAGATATTATCTCCCAGAATAAGACAAACCGGTTGTCCGTCAACGAAATCACGCCCGACGATAAACGCATCTGCCAGCCCGCGTGGTTGGTCTTGTTCGGCATATTCAAAATGAATACCCCACTGATGACCGCTCCCAAGCAGTCGCCTGAAGTTTGGCAGGTCTTCTGGTGTGCTGATGATCAGGATTTCACGAATACCCGCCAGTACCAGAAGGCTTAGCGGATAATAGATCATGGGTTTGTTGTAAACGGGCAGCAGTTGCTTGCTTCCCACGTTGGTCAGCGGCGCCAGACGGGTGCCGCGCCCTCCTGCCAGGATGATGCCTTTCATGAGTTGTTACCACCTGTTCGCTTGGTATAGTTTTTATCGATCCATTCCTGGTAGCCTCCCTGGGAGTGAATGGCATCTACCCAGGTGAGGTGATCCAGGTACCATTTGACGGTTTCCAGCAAGCCTTCCTTGAAACTATGCCTGGGCTGCCAGTTCAGCTCAGTACGAATTTTAATTGTGTTGATCGCATACCGCCGGTCATGCCCCGGCCGGTCTGTAACGAACTGGATCAGGCGGGCATGCGGGGCGGCGCCGGGCTTCAGTTCATCCATGATCTCACATAGAGTTTCCACCAGGTTGATGTTCATTGTCTGGTTGTCACCACCCACCAGATAGGTTTCTCCCAACCTGCCGTTTTGCAGAACGCAGCAAATGGCTTCGCAGTGGTCCTCCACATGCAGCCAATCCCGGATTTGCCGCCCATCCCCATATACCGGCAATGGCTTCCCGTTCAAAGCATGGGTGATCATCAATGGGATGACCTTTTCCGGAAACTGATATGGCCCATAATTGTTGGAACAGTTGGTGATCGTTACCGGCAGTCCATAAGTATGCCCATACGCCCGCGTCAGGTGGTCAGCCGAGGCTTTGGATGCTGCATATGGCGAGCGGGGTGCATACGGCGTGTCTTCACAGAAGGCAGGCTCCTCTGGCGATAACGAACCAAAAACTTCATCAGTTGAGATGAGGTGAAAGCGCACCTGCTCCCGGGGCAGGGATTTTTCTTCCAACCAGACTTTCCGGGCTGCCTCCAGCATGGTGAACGTTCCGATAACATTGGTTTGGATGAAGGCAGTCGGCCCCAAGATGGAGCGGTCTACATGCGTTTCGGCAGCAAAATGGACGATCGTGTCAATGACATGCTCCCTTAGCAGCCGCCCGGCCAGGTTTTGGTCGCACACATCTCCCTGAATAAAGGTGTGGCGTGCCGGGTCTGGCAGATCCCGCAGATTCTCGAGACTGCCTGCATACGTGAGCAAATCCAGGTTGACCACATGCACTTGCGCATCGTTGTTCAGCAGGTAACGTACAAAGTTTGCACCGATAAAACCTGCACCACCGGTCACAAGAACATTTTTCATAATGCTTCCTCATATACTTCGGCCTGGCTCAACGGCCTGCCGGCTTGATCTTTCGCGGATAAAAGCAAAGGCTGATTTTTGGCCAACGGCCACTCAATTCCAATCTGCGGGTCGTTCCAGAATAACGTCCGTTCCCATTGCGGGGCGTAGTAATCGGTTGCCTTGTAAATGACCTCTGCCCAATCACTGAGTACGTAGAAACCATGGGCGCAGCCGGGAGGTACCCATAACTGCTGTTTGTTACTGGCGGATAGATGCACACCGAACCATTTTCCAAAGGTGGCGGATGGACGCCTGATATCAACGGCTACATCATAAACCTCGCCTGAAATCACTCTAACCAGTTTCCCCTGGGGCTGGCGAATCTGGTAGTGTAAACCTCTCAGCGTGCCATTGACGGATTGGGAATGATTGTCCTGCAGGAAAGGGTATGTGATTCCAAACTCTGCAAACCCGTTGGCTCGATAGGTCTCCATAAAGAAGCCGCGGTCGTCCTCAAATACGCGGGGTGTCAAAATCAATACGTCGGGTATATTGGTCTGGATGACTTCCATAATTTACTTGTTCGAGGCTTGCAGCAGATGCTCTGGTAATGGCTTCTTGAGCGTCCGGTAGAACATTCGCTCATACTCATCTGTAACGGCATCCCATGAATAATAAAGCCGGGCATGCTGTTGTCCCTTTTTTCGATACTGATCAACAGCACCTGGGTTGGAAATCAATTTTACCAGAACATCTCTCAGGCTGGCGGCTCCGACCTTTCCATCATAACTCAAGCCTGCTTCTCCCTCGCCGATGGTTTCAAGGTTCTCCGGAGTATTATGAACAATGACGCAGTTTCCGAATGCCATGGCTTCCACAAGTGCAGGGTGGGTTCCGCCAACCCCGGAACTTTCGATAAAGATGGCCGCATTCGATCCCAGTTCCTGATATCCCTTGCCAAAGACATAACCCGTGAAGATGATTCTTTTGTCGTCTCCTGCCAGGGCTCTCAGGCTGGCCTTGTACTCCTCTGCATAAGGAGCATCACCAACGATGACGCATTTCAGGTTCGTGTCGATACCGCGAAACGCCTCGACCAGGTGATGCGCACAGTTTTCAGGTACCAGGCGTCCGACGAAGAGGATATATTTTCTCGGTTCCAACCCGAATTTCGCCAGCGTTTCTCCGGCAGGCAGGATTTCGACATCTGAGCCGTAGGGGATGTATTCCGGTTCGTCGTGGAATTGATCCTTGTAATACTGTTGCACGTGCCGCGAGTCGGTCAGGTAGGCAGTGGGCAGGAGAGTGGCCAGATACTCTGCGAACTGGATATATTTTTTCGCCAGTGCCGGCCATTTTTCCCGTCTCCAGTCCAGGCCATCCACGTTAAGGATCGTTTTGGTCCCAACCAGGCGTGGAATCCAGGTGACCGGGCTGTTGCCGGCAATAAAATACAGGCCGATATCATAGCTCTGTCCCAGCGCATGGAGCGAGGAGATGTATGAGTGTACAATCGTATCCAGGTATTTATTGGCAATGGTGGGTAGTTTCACCAGCCGCATCCCTTGATACATTTCGCCTGCATAGGTGATATGATGACTGCGGCAGTAAACCGTCACTTCATGACCGCGTGCTGCCAGCCTGAGTCCTAATTGTTCCACGCACGTTTCGAAGCCGCTGTAACTGGCCGGTACGCCGCGTGTTCCAAGGAGTGCTATTTTCATTTGTTCTGTTTCAATTCTTTCAGGAATTTCTCTTTGTTGGCAGAGCGTGCTACCTTTCCACTGCTTGTCTTCAGAACCCATTTCGGTCCGACTACATGGACATAGCGCAGGGCAATGGCTGTGTTTTTTGTGACGTGCTGGCGGATCTCATTGGCAATGCGTTTGTATTCTTCTGGAATTTCCGAATCCACTTCAGCTACGATCACCACTGTTTCTGTACCGTTTTCCTCGTCGAAGATACCAAAGGCCACCGTCCGGCCGGGGTGAACGCCGGGGATTTCACAGGCCATCAGTTCGAGATCCTGCGGGTAGATGTTCTTGCCGTTTACGATGATCATGTCTTTCTTACGGCCGGTAACATACAATTCGCCGCCTGCCATATAGCCGTAGTCCCCGGTCAGGTACCAGCCGTCGATAAAGGCCTTTTTTGTGATGTCGGGGCGGTTATAATACCCTGTCAGCATGCAGTCACTTTTCAACGCCACTTCGCCAATGACCCTTTCTGCTGTTTCATGGCCCTTCTCATCTACAATGCGCACCTCTGTATTACAAATTGGCCTGCCGGAGGACAACATCCTGACCACCAGGCTGCCGGGCTTGGCCGGCCGTGCAATGCGCTCGACCATCACCGCCTCACGGTCGACATCATCTGTTACCGGTTCGCGCACCATCGGGCTTTGGGTCACACCGAAGACATTTTCTGCCATTGCGTAACTGGTTTGCAGCGCCGTCGAGCGTAAGCCGTATTTCCCAAAATGTGACAGGAAGAGTTGGTGGCTTTCCCAGCGCACCGGCTCGGCACAGTTTGTGATGGCTCGCCAGGACGACAAATCCACGCCTTCCAGGTGATGATCACGAATTTTTTGGGCGCAAAAGTTATAAGCGAAGTTGGGCAGCCAGGAGAGTGTGCCCCGATATTTTGAGACGGCTTGCATCAGGCGGTAAGGAGCGCGCACCCAGTCGAACGGTGACATCAGCACCAGCGGCACTCCCGTCAGTACCGGCATGAGAAAGCATGCAATCAGGCCCATATCGTGATACAGGGGCAGCCACGAAACGATAACATCGTTCTTTGGATCAAGAGCGATGGCCTTGCCATATGCATCCAGCTGGTTCAAAACAGCACGGTGGGAAAGCGCCACCCCTTTCTGAAGTCCGGTGGTGCCGGAGGAATGCTGGAGCAGCACGATATCCTCTGGCAGCCGTTTCATTCCCGCTAGTTTCTCGAAATCCGGTTTATTGGCGGCGGGAATCCTTCCGGTGACCAGGACTTTTCGCACCGAAGTGCCCTCGTCCAATGCGGCGCGTACTTCGTTTTCAAATTCGGGGTAGGTGACCAGAGCAGAGGGGCGCGTGATGGAGATCAGAGCAGCCAGGTCCTTGCGATAGTTTTCGGGCGAGAGTTTTTCACTCAAAAACGGCATGATGGATGGGATTGCGCCATGCAAAATTGCTCCGTAGAAGGAAAAGACCAAATCCGCACCGTGCTGCAGGATCAAGACCACCACCTCGCCAGGCTGGATGTCTTCCTGGGCATATGCTTCAGCATAGGCATTGGCCCCCGCAAGCAGGTCCGCAGCGGTTACTGTCCGGTCAGGTTGGCCGGCATGCTGCATGTAGATGGCAGGTCGCTCAGGTTGACTCTGGTACAAGTCACGAAGTAAGTGTGCCAGGGTTGTCATGAAGCCTCGCGTGAATGGATCAGCGCTGCCAGTTGCTTAAGCGTGTTGATTTTGTCGGGAACCAGCTCGGTATCTTCAATCCGAACGCCGTAAGTATCCTCTGCAAACAATACGATATCCATCAGTGAGATTGAATCCACCAGGCCGCTGGTCAAAAGCGGTTCATCAGGTGCAATCGCGTAATCCGGCTGTTTGAGAATCTTCGTCGCGATGAACTTCCCCAACGCTTCGATAATTTCATCGGTCATGATCGTCGTCTCCATTTGTTGAGTGAATGGCAGCATTATACAGTCTTATCATATAATTTTCCAGTTGTGCACTTGCTCCCCAAACTGGCAGGCTTTTGATCGGGTTGGGCTCAACGGGGAAAATGTTCGCTCATTACCACAGGCGTTTTTTGGCTGAGGTTCGGACTTAAGTTCGGACAGGGTATTGAACCAAAGTGGTGAAAGACA
>CAYLXB010000054.1:0-24431 GCA_964387495.1 uncultured Anaerolineaceae bacterium | reverse complement strand
CCGGGCCATGGACACCGATGGTGAGGGTCATTTCGATATCGGCGGTGCGGCTGGGTCCGGTGAGGATGACGGCCGCGGTTTGGTCACGGAACTCAGGGCTGGCCAGCACTTCCGGCAGGCTGGCTGCGAGCCTGGAGAGGGGCAGGATCGCGAGATGGACTTCGGGCAGCAGGGAGGCTTTCAAGGCCTGGCCCTGGCTGGCGCCGATGAGCAGGCTGCCGGTATCGGCAATGCCCGCCAGTGCGCCAGTTACCCCGCAGCGGAGGCCGGCGTCCGGCTCTTTCACCAGACGAATGCCAGCATTTTCTGGCAACAGAGATGCTGCCAAGTCGTCCACCAGCACCTGCTCGAAGCCGCGCTCCTGCAGGAAGGCGATGATCTTTTCCGGCAGTTCGCCTGCCCGGCAGCGGGCTACATGCCCGCCCAGGACAGTGAGTTCCCGCGTGAACTGCTCGATTTTATCCGCTTGCGGCGCGCAAGGTTCGGGCTGGACGGATTCCTGGACGGTTCGCGGTTTTATCTCCAGTTCAGCCTGTGACACCCCTGCCTGCTTCAACCCCTGCCAGCGGGTGCGGAAGGGGCGCGCCGCCGGGGACGGGAAATCCTTGCTGTAGCCCCAGCCGGTAAAGGCCGGCAGGCGCAGCCAGGCGGTCCGCGGGGAGACAATGCGCGCGGCCAGCCCGGCCAGACGCTGGGAGATGGCAAACAGGCGCGGACTTTGGGCAATGGCGCGGAAGGCTTTCAACCCCAGCCGTATCGGTCCCGGGATGCCAACCCCCTCCCCCTTAGGCGCGGCGGCCGGATATTGCCCGGCCCGCACCCGCAACAGCAGGCCCGGCAGGTCGATATCCACCGGGCAGACCTCCCGGCAGGCCCCGCACAAGGAGGATGCCTGGGACAGGTAGGCATAGGCCGGGTCCACCAGGGCCGAGGAGATGACCGAGCCGATCGGGCCGGGGTAGATGCTGCCGTAGGCATGCCCACCCAGTTCGCGGAAGACCGGGCAGGCGTTCAGGCATGCGCCGCAGCGCAGGCAGTACAGGCTCTCGGCGAGGGGGGAATTGCGCAGGGCAGTGCGTCCGTTGTCGAGGATGACCAGGTGGCGCGTCTGGCCGGGGAGCGGGGCGTGGATCAGGCTGGTGTAGACGCTAAGTTTCTGGCCGGTGGCGGAACGCGGCAGAATCGAGAGGCAGAGCGCCAGGTCATCGAGCGTGGGCACCAGGCGCTCCATGCCCATCAGGGCGATATGCACAGGCGGCAGGGTGGTGACCATGCGCCCATTGCCTTCATTGGTGACCAGGCAGAGCGTGCCACTCTCGACCACGCCGAGGTTGACGCCGGAGAAGCCCACGTCGGCGGTCAGGAAGACTTCGCGCAGCACCCGGCGGGCAGTGTTGGTCAAAGTGGGGATGTCTTCAGTGTAAGGGATGCCAAGTTTTTCGGCAAAGAGCGCACCCACATCACTGCGCCGCAGGTGGACGGCAGGGGTGATGATATGGCTGGGCCGTTCGCCGCGCAACTGGACGATGTACTCCCCCAGGTCGGTCTCCACGACACGCTGGCCGGCGGCTTCCAGGGCATGGTTGAGATTGATCTCCTCAGAGACCATGGATTTTGACTTGGCGATCAGATGAGGAGAAATGGGGCCCTTTTGAGCGACGCCCGGGATACCAACCGGCTGGGAACGCTCGATGATTTCAAGAATTACCCTGACTGCCTCGGCCGAATCTTTGGCGCGATGGACATGGATGCCGCTCTTTTCGACGTTGGAGATAAAGCGGGCCAGGTACTCTTCGAGATGGGCGATGACATCAGCTTTGACCGCATGAGCGTGCAGGCGGCGTTCTGCAAAGTCCGGGAGTGTGGCAATAACCGCCTGGCGGGCCTTTTTGCGGCGTTCGGTGTTGGCATCCAGGGCGGCCTGTAGATTCTGGTTGGCGAGGGATTGTTCGATTTTTTGTGTAAATGCTGTGGTCATGCTGTGGGCCTCTGTCTTGAACGGATTTGTCCCGGGGGTGGAGTCCATGATCAAATTTCATCAATAATGCTTGATCAGGGCTGGCCGGTGCGCAGGCTGTCCAGTAACTGGTAATAGGCGGGTTTGGGCCGGTAGTTTTCATCGAATAGGAGGGCGGAGCCGTAGCCCGGGAAGTGCCTGGGGATCCATGAATATTTGTCAGTAAAGCCCCAGGTGGAAAAATGCAGGCAGTTTGGCACGCGCAGGCAGGCGTTCATCACCCGGGCATATATTTCCGCCTGCTGCTTCAGGTGGTCGGCGGAAGCGGGTTCTTTCAGCATCACGTCCAGTTCTGTGATGTAAACAAGCAAACCGATATCTGAAAACGGCTTCATCCGGCTTTCGAGGCGCTCCCCGGGGGGGACGCTGCCAAGTTCAAAATGTAATTGGAAGCCCACTCCATGAATGGGAACCCCGCGCGAGGTGAAATCTTTTACAAGTTCAAACACGGCCTGCTGTTTGGCCTCATAGCGTTCCATGTGATAGTCATTGTAGATGAGCAAAGCCTCAGGGTCTGCCTTGTGAGCCCAGGCAAAGGATTTTTCGATGTAATCCGGCCCGATAGTCCTCAACCAATAGGTGTTCCGCAGCGTCCCATCGGCGTTTATGGCTTCGTTGACAACCACCCAGGCATTTACTTTGCCGCGATAATGCCCGACGACGGTGGAAATGTATTCATGCAGGATCTGCTCGGCCTGAGCCTTGGTGCGTTCTTCCTTTTCAATCCAGTCCGGCATCAAACCGTGAAATACCAGCGACTGTCCGCGTATGATGAGGCGGTTTTCGAAAGCAAAATCCACCAGCGGGTCTGTATTCGAGAAATCGAAACGATTTGGCCCTTTGTGGGTCCAGTAAATTCCGCTGATCGTTGCGCTGTCGAATTGTTCCAGCAGCCTGGACCTGTAATTGGGATCTGCCTCCAGCGCCTCCATGCTAATCAGGGTGCCAATTTGCCTGCCGCGGGCACGGGCGAATTTTTTCAATGGTTTTAATTGATCCACAGGGGTGACCAACATTTCCGGCGTGGCGGTCATGGTGGGCGTGGGAGACCGGGTTGCAGTTGGTGTCAAGGTGACCGGTCGAAAAGGTGTCAGGGTGATGATCGATGCTATAGCTGATGTTGTCGATGCAGGCACCAGCGTGCTCCCTACAGGCGTTGTCCCAGAGTAGATCAGCGCGCAGGCCGCAACCAGACTGACCAACAAGCCCAGGAAAGTAAGGGAGGCTTTCATTGTCTAGGGCTTTCCCGCGAGCAGTTCGGCGATATGCAGAACGCGGTAGTCCCTGCCCAGGCGCTTCAGGCCTCCCAGGATGTGCATGCGGCAGCCGGAATCGGCCACCACCAGGGTAGGGGATTGGCTGGCCTCCAGGTTGGCGATCTTGCGTTTGAGGAACTCGGCGGATAGTGCAGGGTGTTCCACTGAAAAGACTCCGCCAAAGCCACAACACTCATCTGCATGGGGCAATTCCAGGATCCGGGCACCCTGTACAGCTGCCAGCAGGGCGCGCGGCTGGCGGTCCACCCCCAGGCCGCGCAGGAGATGACAGGACGGGTGGTACGTGAGGGGACCATCCCAATGGGCGCCTACATCTGTCACGCCCAGCACGTCGACCAGGTATTCACTGAATTCATACGTGTGCGCTGCCAGGGACTGGGCGCGTGCCAGCCAGGCCGGGTCATCCTTGAACAATTCCAAGTAACCATGCCGCAGCATTGCTGCGCAGGAGCCAGAGGGGATGACCACGTCGCCAGGGGCGGATTCGAAGACTTGGATGGTATGTTCAGCCAGAGGACGCGCCTGCGAACGAAGCCCGGCATTGAAGGCCGGCTGTCCGCAGCAGGTCTGGGCGGATGGAAAATCCACCCGCAGACCAAGCCGGTTGAATACCCTGAGCATGGCTTCGCCGGTTTCCGGGAAAAAGGTGTCCACCAGGCAGGTAATGAAGAGTTGAATAGTATTGGTCATCAGCGTCCATTTTACGACATTCATACAACAGTTGTAAGGCCTTTCTGCCTTCCGGGTATGGTATGATTACGAGCGTTATTTTTAATCAAGGAATTAAACTCATGACTTTCCGTTCACGTATTCCCAATCACTTCGACCTGCCGCGCCGCATTGGACGCCTGGGTGAACTGGCCTATAACCTGTGGTGGACCTGGACCCCGAATGCTTCCCGGCTTTTTTCGCGCATCGACAATGCCCTGTGGGAAGACCTGGCACATAATCCAATCAAACTCCTGCGCCAGATGGACCGTGTTGCGCTTAATGCAGTAGCACAAGACCCGGCTTACCTGGATAGTTATGACCGCGTCTTTCAGGCTTTCGACAGTTACCTGGCTGACCAGAATACCTGGGCGGCTCGAACCCATCCCAACCTGATACACCGCCACATTGCTTACTTTTCCATGGAATTCGGCCTGCACGAGACCCTGCCGGTCTATTCCGGCGGCTTGGGTGTATTGGCGGGAGACCATGTCAAGGAAGCATCGGACCTCGGCCTGCCGCTGGCCGGCGTGGGATTCCTGTACTGCGAAGGTTATTTCTCGCAACGGATCAGTGAGGATGGCTGGCAGGATGCCCGCAACAATCCGCTTAACTTCGACGAACTGCCCGTGCTGCCCATCCTGGATGCCAAAGGCCAGCCGCTGACCGTCCAGGTGGAATTCCCGGACCGTGCGGTTGCCCTGCGCCTGTGGGAGATTCGCGTTGGACGGGTACCAATCTACTTGATGGATGCCGACACGGACCCCAATTCTCCTGAAGACAGGCGCCTATCGGCCCGCCTGTATTGGAGCGATCTCGAACGGCGCATCTCGCAGGAACTCCTGCTGGGGGTGGGCGGTGTGCGTGCTTTGCGTCTGTTAGGGTATGACCCGGCTGTCTGGCATATGAACGAGGGACATGCAGCTTTCCTGACGCTGGAACGGGCGCGCGAACTGGTGGCCCAGGGAAAGACCTTCCAACAGGCAATTGCCCAAACCCGTGCCAGCAATGTTTTCACCACGCATACGCCTGTGCCGGCGGGGAACGATGAATTCCCGCTCTGGTTGGTGGATAAGTACCTGGCTGCCCTGTGGCCAACGCTCAACCTGACACGTGATGAATTCGTGGACCTGGCCCGCAATCGCCAGAACTGGGGGGAAACCTTCAGCATGGGCGTGCTGGCCCTGCGCTCTTCAGAAGGACGGAATGCCGTGGCGGAACTGCACGGGCGTGTGTCAAGACGCATGTGGCATTTCCTGTGGCCGGATGTTAAGGATGAAGACGATGTCCCCATCACCTATGTGACCAACGGTGTGCACACCGCCAACTGGATGGCCCGCCGCCTGCAGGTCCTGTATGAACGTTATCTGGGAGAAGACTGGCTGGAGCGGATCGATGATCCAGCAATGTGGGACGGCGTGGAGCGGATTCCTCCGGCTTCGCTGTGGGCGATACGCCTGCACCTGAAGCGCAAACTGGCCTATTACATTCGTGAGCGCGCCCGCCAGCAGTGGCTGCAGGAGGGGATTCACCCGGTGCAGGTGGTCGCGTCGGGTGTTCTGCTCAACCCCTATGCACTCACCATCGGTTTCGCGCGCCGTTTTGCAACCTATAAACGTGCCAGCCTGATCCTGAGCGATTTTCAACGCATCCTGCGGCTGCTCAACCAGCCCAACCGGCCAGTGCAGATCATTTTCGCCGGTAAGGCACACCCCGCCGACGAACCCGGCAAACAGTTGATCCAACAGATTTACCGTTCGGTCAAACTGGCCGAGACCGGCGGGCGATTGGTCTTCCTGGAAGACTATGATATGAATTTGGCGCGTTACCTAGTGCAGGGTGTGGATGTGTGGGTCAACACGCCGCGGCGCCCCAATGAGGCCTCCGGCACATCAGGGATGAAGGCCGGCCTGAACGGCGTACTGAATTTCTCTGTGCTGGATGGCTGGTGGCGGGAGGCCTACAACGGCTGCAACGGCTGGGCCATTGGCGATGATCGCGATCCGGATTCGGATGATCAGGACGCAGCCGATGCAGCGGACCTGTATGAGAAGTTGGAAGACGAGATCACCCCACTATACTATAAGCGTACTCCGGAAGACCTGCCCCTGGATTGGATCAGCCGGGTAAAAGAATCCCTGCGCACGGTTACGCCGCAGTTCAGCACGCGCCGGATGTTGAAAGAGTATGTTGACCGGTTGTACCTGCCAGCTGCGCAGGCTTCTGGAGAGAAATAAACCATGTTCGAATTCCTGCTTTCTCCTTCTGCCTGGCTGGCAGCATTGGGCATTTTTGCCCTGCGAGTCACCGATATGACATTCGATACCCTGCGCATGTTGTTCGTGGTGCGCGGGCGAAAACTGGTTGCATGGATCCTCGGTTTCTGCCAATCGGTCGTCTTTGTCATCGCCATCACTTCCGTGCTGAGCAACCTGGATAACCCGCTCAACGTCCTCGGGTACGCGGCCGGTTTTGCGACCGGCAACGTGGTAGGCATGTTGATCGAGGAAAAACTGGCCATTGGGCACATCCACCTGAACATTGTCAGCCCCCGGCGCGGCGCGGCTATTGCAGAATACCTGCGCGAGATGGGGTTTGCCGTGACTGAAATTCCGGCGCGCGGCAAGGATGGCATGGTGACCCTGATGCAGTGCAGTGTCCTGCGCAAGCATGTGGATAGAGTCCATAAGCTGGTCAACGAGATCGATGCGGAGGCCTTTATCACCGCAGAGGATGTTCGCCCTGTGAGGCGCGGGTTCTGGAGAGCCTGAATCTCCAGACGGATTTCATGAGACAATCAAAAAGGCTGTCCCACGGGACAGCCTTTTTGTGTTTCGCTGTGAGTCGTTATACTGCCGGTTTGGCCAGTGCTTCGCGGCCCCAGAGCCACATGGCACCCAGACCAAAGAAGATGACCACAAACTTGATCAGCCAGCCTACAAGGGGCAGGGCGACCAGGATAGCGACCAGGAACACGCCCAGCAGCATCGGCCAGATGCGGTGGTCTGTCAGGTTCGACCCGAACAGCTTGAAGATGAGTTTGCCGAGCAATTGACCCATTACAACCATTACCAGGTATGAGGTCACCAGCACGAAGCCCAGGATCAAGCCGAACAGGGCCAGCAGGCTGATGAAGACCACTGCCGTGCTCAGGCCGCCCAGCGTCAGGACGCCGAAGATGACCGCGAGCAGGATCATTACGATGATGATCACCAGCAAGGCGAAGAAGAAGGCTGCATAGGCCAGCACACCCCAACCCAGGCTGGGCCACGGTTTGGACTGGACCTTCTCGCTCAAGTTCTTGACGAAGGCCGGGCACAGCCAGGCAAGCAGCAAGCCAACCAGGATGAGCGTGACGATGCTGCGTAGAAGTTTGAGGAACCATTCGCCAACCTTCTCAGCCATAGTGGGTTCCTTGACTGCCATTTCTTCTGCGACTTGGGGTAAGATGCGCTTGATCTCCCCGGAAACGATCCCGGACGGGATGGGCAGGTCCTTGGTGCTGGTGTATTCCAGTTTTCCACCGATCTTGGCGCTATCGGCCATGGTCAAGCCAGCTTGGACCGATGGAATGGAAATCGGCATTTGCTGCAGATACATGCCAGGAGGGGGGCCGCCTTCTTCCCTTTCGCTCACGTAGGCCTGTACATCCCCGCCAACCGAGCCGCGCAATTCCAGACCGTTGGCGCCGACTTTTAGGTCCCCGCTGACATCACCGGCCACCAGTCCCTGGGAGCCACCCAGGAGCAGGTCGCCGCCAACGGTGGAACCGGCCTTGGTTTCCAGGCTGGCGCCGCCGAAGAGCAGGTCGTCTGCGACATTGGCTTTATCCCCAACCAGGATAGCTGCACCGCCAACGCGCACATCATCCTTGACAGTACCGTTGATGATGACTGCCTGGGCACCGCCCATCAGGTCACCTTCGACCGTGCCGTTCAGGGTGAGGGTAGCGCCGAAGAAGATCAGGTCGCCCTGGATGGTGCCGTCGACCACGGCTTCTTCGGCAAACAAATAAAGATCGTCAGCAACGATTTCATCTTTTCCGATGACGATCTTATCCCCTTCCCGGCTTTTGAAAGCCTGGGCAGGAGATACAAATGTTATTGCCAGCAGAGCCAGCAACGCCAGTGCAGAAAATAGTTTCGTACGCATGGTTACTCCTTGAGAACAAAAAACTCAGTGGTCTTACTATAAATTATTATACGTGACTCGCGGCGAAAAGTTTCACCGAATTTTTCTAATTTGAGGGGGGACTTGCAGAACGATGTGCTGCGCGCCATACGCAGGTGACGGCCAACTGCAGGCAGGTTTGGGGCAGATTCCAATTTTGAGGCGATCACCCGCCGATTTTACGCGTGCTGCGAAAGCGTTTGGTAATTTCGGTTCTCAAAAGTTCGACCGCCTCGGGGTGACCGGCCTCATTTGCCAGGTCTACAGGGGTTTTTCCTTGATTCGTTTTCAGTTTCAAATCTGCACCGTTGAGCAACAGGAGCAGAACTGCCTGCAGGTTGCCTCTTTGCGCCACGGCGTGCAGGGGGGTGAATCCACCTGCCTGGCGGGTGTTGGGATCTGCACCATGGTCGAGCAGGATGCGCATGACTTCTGCATGACCACCGGCTGCAGCCGAATTGATTGGAGCAGCCTGGAGGGCGTTGCGCGAGAGGGAGTTGATCTCTACACCGGCTCTTAATAGAAATTCAATAACTTCGATGTGGCCAAAGAAAGCCGCCAGGCCAAGCGGCTGGAAGCCATCCGGTGAGTAAGCGTTGGCCAGTTCCGGTTTTTTAGCCAGGATGCGCACCACATGGTTGGTGCGCCCGATGGCAGCAGCCTCGAAGATATCCAACAAGACTTTCTGGTTGGCAAGCAGTTCGGCAATTTCGCGCTGGTTGTAGTAGACAGCCACCAGGATGGGGGAAAGCCCATTGATATCCTGGCACTGGATCAAGCCAGCATCTGCCTGGAGCAACTGCTCCACCAGTTTGCGGTCCCCCTCCCGGATGGCCGTGAAAAACCTCTCACTTTCCATATGTCAGATAACCGTTTGACCGTTTTTATAGAACAGGTCGCCATCCACGGTTACTTCGGAAGCGGCCATATCGCACAACATATCCCAATGCAGGCCGGATTCGTTCCTGCCGCCTGCCTCCGGCATGCCCAGTCCGGCAGCCAGGTGAATGGTGCCGCCGATCTTCTCATCAAAAAGCATATTCTTTGTAAAACGGGTGATGCCGTAGTTGGTGCCAATGCCCCACTCACCAAGGTACCTTGAACCGGCATCCGTATCCAGCAAGGCTGTCAGCATTTCCTGATTTTTACCGGCCTTTTCCTTGACGATGCGCCCGTTTTCGAACCAGAGTTCGATGTCTTCGACTTCCTGCCCATCGTAAATGGCCGGATACTTGAAGCGAATCCAGCCGTTGGCCGAGTCTTCCACCGGGCTGGTAAAGATCTCGCCATCCGGAAAATTTTCGGTCCCGGCGCAGGGTACGAAGACACGCCCATCCAGTGAAAGCGTCAAGTCGACGTTTTCCCCTTTAATGACAGCCTGCTTGCGGCCTTTCAGCCAACCGGCCAGGCGTTGCTGCCTTTTTTCCTCTTCCTTCCAGAAAGCCACCGGATCATCTTCGTTGAGCATCCCGGCCCCAAAGACAAACTCACGGTAATCGCTCAGGCTCATATTGGCTTCCTGCGCCATGGAGTCGGTCGGATAGACGGTCAGACACCAGCGGTATTCCTTGCGGGCAAAGCGGTCTGCCGCGATCTTGAACAGCGGCGCCTGGGACTTGCGATAACGGGCGATCCGGGTGGGATCCACGCCCGCCAGTTCACGCGTGTTGGATAAGGCTTCGATGACCATGCGGGCATCGAAGGTTTCCAAAATGGTCTTGCGCACCGGCATCAGGAAATCCAACTGTGCATTTGTGGCGTGTTTGAAGAACACTTCATCAGCACCCGGGATCTTGTTGAGAGTCAGGACGACGCCTCCGGCTTTGGTGGCTTCCTTAATGAATGCCAGCGAGAGTTCATCTGCAGGTGGTTCTGTCTGAAGAAGTACCTGCTGACCGGGTTTGATTTCCAGTGAGTAGTGAACAAGGACTTGCGCAAGCTTGGTGACGCGTGGATCGGGCATGTAAACTCCCAGTTCGTGATGATTTTTGCGGAGGGAGTATACTACTTTCCAGGCTTCTTGAGTAGAATTTCAGGTGCGTTCAGGCAATGCAGTATTCTTGGCATGGGGATGTTGATTATGAAAAGAACCCCGGCTCAACAAAGCGTCGGGGTTCTTTTTTTGAAGCGTTGGTTGTAGAAGGCAATTCCTGCCGGGATAAAGTCCCTTTAGGACATGGCGTTATGGGATGTAGTATGTGATGATCAACTGTGGGCGGCCCGTGACACCTGCGTTCCCGCTGTAGAATTTCAAGTAGTCTGCAGCCCGGTCGTCGTTGTCCCCTGTATTGAAACGCAGGCGGAACTGGGTTACGCCGGTTTTGTTGATATAAGAGAAGATGCTGCCTGTCCAAGATTTAAGGTACCAGCCGCTGACCGGCGCACTCGAGAGACTGCCGATGTTACTCTTTGTGGCAGCCCCCTGGAAGTCGCTGGTTTGCAAGACGTTGTTGTTACTGAATGCCCCTCTACGGATATCCACCGACAAATTGCCATGTGTCGTGAAGGGATTGGTACCAACCGTATTCTGAAGTTTGATTTTAAGCGTGACCCTGGTAAGGACAGCGTTATCGGCCAGAGAGGAGGTGTCAAAGGAGAGAATGCCCCGGTATTGTTTATCCGCCGCATCGTCGCCGATGTTGAAGGTCGTATTTGTTGCGTTCAGCGTGCCGCCTGCGCTGCTGGTTTCGGACGACTCGAGGATCCAGCCGTCATTTGCGCCATCTGAGCGGAATGTGTTGGTCACACTTTGGACAACCTTGATCACCACCAGGTCATTGCCCCCACTGTGAGTATGTTTGGGTGTTGTGCCGCCGGTACCGTTCCAGGTGGCCGCGCTGGAGCCTGCCAGTATGGCATTACCGTTCCCATCCACAGCCGCGCCGTCACCTTGGTCCATCCCGCTGGAACCGAAGAATGTGTGCCAGCGGTAGATGCCTGCATTGGTCAGAGAAAGCCCGAGGATATCCCTTCCGCCAGCGTAGGCGTTCAGCGGGGAGATATTGCCCGGCCCCTCCCAGGCAGCATCACTCCAACCACTCACCAGGATGCTTTCGTTACCGATGGCGATGTCGTATCCAAAATCATTGTTGGTCTCGGAGCCGAAAAATGTATGCCAACTGTAAGAAACAGGATGCGCGGGTAAACCGCTGGGACTTAATTTGATTACTACTACGTCATCTCCACCGGCGTAGGCATGGATGGGAAGGATTGGACCATTCGGATAGTTCCACCCATTATTGCTTCGCCCGGCAACATAGATATTGCCGGCCCCATCGACTGCAATGCCTCTGCCCTCATCCAAGGAATCCGAACCATAGAATGCATGCCAGGCATAGTTGCCTGCCGGTCCCAGGTTGAGGGCCAGGATGTCATCGACAGCAATAAAAGTATCCAGGGGCGATTCTCCCAGCGGGCCGTTCCAGGTCTGGCTACTAGAGCCCGTTACGTAGATCTTATTGCTGCTGTCCGTAGTGACATCAAGGGCTTTGTCCGCGCCGGATGAGCCGTAAAATGTGTGCCACTGGTAGGCGCCCGAGCCAGCCAGTTTCAGGACCACAATTTCCTCACTGCCTGAGGAGGCATGCAGCGGATCGACGGGGTTCGGGGTGCCAGGACCTTTCCATGGGTCATTGCTCTTGCCGGCAACCACGATATCACCATTTGTGTCCCAGGCGATGCCGTTGCCGGCGTCTGTGTTGGTGCTGAGGCCATAAAATGTGTGCCAGACATATGCCCCGGCCGGTGACAGCCTGAGGACGAAAATATCGAATGCGCCCGCATAGGGGTTAAGCGGGCCGGTCCCGCCCGGGCCGTTCCATGAGAACTGGCTCTCCCCGGTCACGACAACATTTCCGCTCTGGTCTACAGCAATATCGTTGGCAATATCTATTGACCCGCCACCGTAGAATGTGTGCCAGAGATAATTGCCCAGCTTGGAGAGTTTGACCACTGTGATGGCTTTTCCTCCAAGATAGGGGTTCAGGGGGAGCTGTCCGGCCGGGCCGTTCCACGTTTCATTGGAGACACCCGCCAAGTAAATATTGCCACTGCCATCCACGGCCAGGGCATAGCCTTCATCTCCCATCAAGGAGCCGTAAAAGGTGTGCCAGGAAAAAGTTACCGGGCTGGCTGCTGCAAATATCGGGGAAGCCTGTAGAAGACCCAAGGCCAAAATGATCAATATGCCTGTCAGGCGGATTCGTTTCATGGTCTATTTCCTTTCAGTGTGGGGAACACCTGCTCGATTTGCCCTGTCATGGTGGGGTTACTTCCATCCCAGCAGCAGCTCGCCAAGATTTACGAGGGTCAGGATTTCATCGGTCTTTTTCAGATGCACGCCATTGAGTTCGATGGTCAGACCTTCGGATGTGCGTTTGATGAGCGGAGCCTTGCCCCGCCAGGCCAGCAGGGCAGATTCAACTGCCGCGTTGGTGAGTAGGGTTTCAGCCTGGACAGGGTCTTGTGCCCAGATCATGTAGCGCTCCCGGAAGGCACTACTACCGGCCTGCACCTCCTTCAGGCCGTCCGCATCTGCGCCGAGGGCGAGCTGCAGTACCTGGCGGCTGAGCGCCGCGCCCAGGCTGCCAAGGTCTGCCCGGGAAGTGCGCGGGCCGATCAGCAGCGTGCTGCCGGGAGCATTTGCATGCCAGGTGGTGAGCATGGAAACATTGCTGGAACCGGAGGCGGAATCGACTTGCCGCCCGCTGGAGCGTGAGACGGCCTCAAAGGTCCAGCGGGGGGACTTCAGGCTTGTCCCCCTGGCCAGCGGTTCGCTCAGCGTTTCGTATTCCCAGCCGCGCTCGGCAGCCAACCGGATGATCTTCTGTTCTTTTTGGGCCTGCTGGCGGCGGACGAGCAGGAAGATTCCACCGCCAAGCAGGAGGAAGATCGCCAGGACAATCAGGTTGAGAGTGATGTCGTCCATCTCGAAAAGATGTTTGTCAGGAGGCAGGGATTTCAGCCGGTGTTTCGGGTGCAGCCGCGTTTTTCTTGCGGCGGGTGTAGAAGAAGATGCCGCCTGCGACAGCGAGTGGGACGACACAGCACAGGCACAGGAATGCGACGCCGCCCAATACGTACCAGAGTGTGTTGCCGCCCAGGTTCAGCCCGCCAACATTGCTGACGGCGCGGATATTGTTGACCTGCCCGACCTGAAGATTCCAGGTGAGGGTGTTTCCGTCCTGTTGGGTGGCATTCGTTTCAACGAGGCTGCCCGGCATTTTCACGATCCAATACATTGCAGCCCCCGAAGGCATGTCACTGCTTTCGCCGCTAAAGTCGAGCGTGATGTCATAGGTCATTTTTCCATCTGCAAGCGAGATGTTGTTAATTCCTGTGTCAGTGGTGCCGTAGATGGTTTTCAAGCCTTCCAAAGACTCGAATGGCGTTTCGTAGATGCACCAGGTCTCATCCTCGTTCCGCGTTTCCTGGCGGACGGTGGTGCCAGGAGGCGTATCTTCGTTCTGGCTGGTACAGAAATCGTCTCCGGCGCTGCTCAGGCCGGCCATGGAGGCTTCATCTCCCTGGAAACCGATTTCCTGGATGTAGGCCCCGGATCCATCGCTCTTGATGTCGGTAATAAAGTTAATCTGACAGGCAGAGAGCAGGAGGGCGATGACAGCGAAGATGGCAATGAAGATGAGTTTTGACTTGCGGGTTTTCATGATTTTCTCCTTTTGGTTTTAGTTTGACAAGGCAATGAAGTATGCGATCACGCCGACAGCGATAAAGCACAGAGGCATGATACCTACAATGAACACCATGGCATAGTTCAAAATTTTATTCGTTTTCTGGCGCGAGGTGCGGGAGGTTGCGTTGAATGGCTGTGCAGTGATGCCAGGTTCCAGCTGGCGTTCTGCAGCCTGTGCGAGAGTTTGGAGGGCATTGAGCCAGGTCTGCACAGCGTCAAGTTCGATGGAAGTGACGAATACTTTCCTGGAACGGTAAAGATACAGCAGCACTTCCCCCGGCTGAACCTCCACACGACGGAAAACTGCCCAACTTGCGCCTGTTGTCATCAATGCCTGGATGGAGTCTACAGCCCGGGGATCGGAAAGCAGGCTGAGGGTCCAGGCCGGATCGATGGGGTAGATGGAAAAGGCATTCAGGACAGGCTCGATTGTTCTGAGGGGCTCCTTGTCAAATATCCCTGCCACGGTGGCAGGAAGGGAACCTTTGGGCACTACCTGGAGACGTGTCTGAACAGTTGTCCTGAGACGGAGTTCCACGGTTGGGCCGCGTGAGATGTAAACATCCACCTCACGCCCATCCAATTGACCCTGATAATGCCGCCCATAGATCAGATAAGTGCTGCCGGTCAATCCCAGGGGTTTGAATATAGCGTCTAGCGAACGGGCACGGCGTTTGATGACAGCGATGGCAACGATGAGCATGGTGCCTATCAGCCCGATCATGGAGACCAGAGCCACGATACTCATAACGACCAGAGGCGTGTTTTCATTTCCTCCGGTTGCAATTTTATTCAGAGTGGGGAATACCACTGTGGGCAGTAACGCCAGGCAGCAGAGCATGATCGGAATGCTTACCAATGTACTGATGCAGCCAATAATCAGACGACGTTTGGTATTATGGATGTAGAGGTTCCCAACTTCGCGCATTTTGCTCCTACATTATCGGGGCATTTTATCCATTCCGGGGTCTGAAGCGGGGTTTTCGTCTGCCTGAGATTCCCGGGTTAAATTCTCGATGCAGATGCTCATTTCCTTCCGCGTGGCAAAGGGATAAGAGCGCTGTGAGAGCACATCAATGACCCAGCCGCGCAGGGCGCCGCCTGAATCCCGCCAGCAGCGGACGATGAAACTGTAGTGGAAGGAAATCGGATCAGCCATATTTTCTTCACTTTACATCTTCATTCTCGTACCGCTCTCGTGGATTTGTCGCAAGAATCAAAAACCGGCGAAAAGTGCCGCCGGTTTTGTCAGTCACTGTCAGCTATGTTGTCAGGGCCGGGTAACTCCCCCCGTGCCTCCAGATACCGAATGTCCCGCTGAATGGTGCGCAGGCTGACTTTCATCAACCTGGCGATTTGTTCCAGCGAGGGCAGGCTGCCCTGAAGACGAGCTTCATGCAAAATACGCCGGAGGCGGACACGCCGCAGGGCTACCGCTCCGGCTGCATTCTTGAGGACGACATCCGGGGCGCCGGCATCCAGAGTCAGCGCAACCGGGATCGAATTCCGGCCGCGGGCGCGAATGAGATGTGTTTGCACCTGAGGGTGAGGGGCCAGGCTGCGGGCATAAACCTGTTCCATAAGGCGCCTCACGGTCGGGTCGCGCCGGAAAAATGCCTGCAAGGCTTCGGGATCTTCGATCTCAGCAGCATAGGTCAGCAGGTTTTGATAGCCGCGCCGGAAATATTCATTGGCGTTGTCTGCCTGTCCCACAGCATCCAGCGCTGAGGCATGGGCAAAATAAATTTCTGATGCGATGTCATATAATTCACTGCGCATCATTTCGTCCATTGCTATGGTCGTATATTCGAGAGCCTTTTGGGGGTCACTTTTTTGCAGGTATGCCAGGCCAATGTATCCGTAGAGTTCTGGGATGTAATCAGCTTCGTTCAACTGGCGGTAAATTGGTATGGCTTTTTCGCAGGCTTCGATGGCAGCCTGAGGTTCGTTCCTCAGCCAGTAGATGTAGCCCAGCATTCCGTAGACGGAAGCAATCCAACCGAGGGATTGGTGCTTCTCGAAGATCTTTAAAGCCTGCTTCCCCAGCGTCAGGGATTCGTCCAGGCCGCCCTTTTCCTCATAGGCCAGACCGAAGGCAAGGTGATATGTATTACTTGCCATGCCCTGTTCGTCGTTCAGGGTGGCCAGAATGTCACGGGCCTGGCGGATTGCCAGGATGCTGGCTTTATTCCGTCCCAGACAGGATAAAACGATGGCAAAATTTTGGAGGTTTTCGGCCTCATCTCGTTTCATTCCCAGATTGCGCGCAATTTGCAGGGCTTTTTCATAATGCTGGATGGCCGAGTGGTACTTGCCTGCATTTTGATATGTTAAGCCAAGCTTGCCCTCTGCCCTGGAAAGGAGAGGCAGGAAATTGTTCTCCGAGGCATAGGCGGCTGCATGGTGGAATGTTTCCAAGGCGTCGCGTTCGAATCCCTGACCGACCTGCAGGGTACCCTTGAGCAGCAAGCCTCGTACCAGCAGGCAGGGCTGTTCCCCTTTTTCTGCCTGGGTGATGATCTGGTTGGCACACCGCATTGCTTCCAGGGTGTTTCCGGTGCGCTGGTAGGCAAGGCCCTGGTCCGCAAGCAGGAGCATTTCAGAGATGTAATCCTTCTGCCGATGTGCCTCCAGAATGGCAGCCTTGCAGCAATCCACGACTTCCGGAAAATCTTTCAGTTCCACCTGAAGGTGGATCTGGCGTACCAAGACAGGCAGGGGAACTGCCTCTCGATATTTTCCCAACAACTGCCTGGCAGGGTCATAATCGCCGCACAGGATGGCATAGTCTGCCTGCAGGCTATCAGCAGCACCAGGGAAAACCTCCCCGGCTGGTTTTTCCAGCCGGTGGATGCAGGCCTGGAGCATAGGGAAGTCTCCGCACCAGAGTGCCTGCAGGCCGCGTTTGAACAGAGCCTGAGGGTCTGACGGCAGGCCGGCCGTCTCAGATGGGGGGGGAGGGGGCATTGTCTGGGTGCGGATGGCCTGGATGAACTCCATTGTGGCTGGCTCAGGTTCCAGATCCAGTTCATTTTTGAGCCTGATACGGAAGTGATCGAAGGCTGCCAGGGCCGCGCCGCGCTGCCCAACCGCTTGATAGGTGCGCAGGAGGCTGCGCAGGTTGTTCTCGTCAAATGGTTCGAGGGCCTGTAATTTCTCGAGCAGAGGAACGGCTTCGAGTGGGTGGCCGGATTTCAAGATAAGGGTAATCAGTGCCTGCAGGGAGCGAACATATGCCAGATATAAATTTTCGCGTTCCAGGAGGAGCCAATCCGCATCCTGTTCAGGAAGCAGGTCGCCGATGTACAAATCCAAGGCCCGGGTAAGGGCGCCCCGGTCGTTTTCTTGAATCAAAAGGCGAAATTCGTTCACGTCCACCCATACCTGTCCCATATCCACGCAGATTTCTACTGCAGTGGCCGAGAGTGGGAAGGACGGCAGGTGATTTTTCAGCAGCCAGAGATGGTCACTTAAACGGGCCCGGGCGGTTGGCTCAGGGGAATCCGGGAAGAGCCGCCCGGCCAACTGGTCTCGTAAATGCTTGCCAGGATGAAGCAGGAGCAAGGCAAGCAGCAATTGTGAGCGAAATGGCGGGGGTGACACCGGTTGACCCTGGTACGTAATCCGCAGCCCGCCAAACAGGGAAACCCGCCAGGGATGATGTTCCATGGGATCGGTAAAGAGTTGCATGGCGCTCATCGTCGGTTGCCCTGATTATAAGGTATTTATCGCCAATGTCGCCCCCTTTTCACAGAGCGCTGCCAAAGAGGCAGCGCTCTGGATTATGACAGATCTTTTACTATGGGATGACGAATTCGACGATGAGTTGGGGGCGACTTGTTATGGCGGCGTTCCCGCTATAGAATCTTAGATAGTCTGCGCTCATGTCATCATTATCCCCCTCCTGGAAACGCAGGCGGAGCTGGGTGATGCCGCCCAGGTTGATGTATGGAAGAATGCCGCTCCCCCAGGCCTTGGTGTGCCAGCCAGCAACCGGCGTTCGGGGGAGACTGCCGACATTGTTCTTGCTGGCCGCGGCATTAAAATCGAGAATCTGGAGGGCATTGCTGCCGCTGAAGGCGCCTTTGTAAACATCCACCAGCAAGGTGCCGTGGGTATCGTAAGGGGTGGTACCGGTCGTCCCCTGCAGTTTGATCTTGAGTGTGACCTTTGTGACGGCGGCTGAATCGGGCAGGCCGCTGGTGTCGAAGGAGAGAATGCTCCGGTATTGTTTGTCCGCGGCGTCGTCACCGAGGTAGAAGTTAGTGGCTGTGGAGTCTTTCGAACCGCCGGCGCTGCTGTTTTCACTGGATTCGAGCACCCAGCCGTCGAGTGCGCCTGCCGAACGGAAGACCATGGTTCTCTTCACGTTGTATGCCTGATCGCCGATATGGGGAAGACCGGAGATGGGATTGAGAGCCATGTCAGTAATGCTGGCAGTAACCGGGATGTCCAGGCGCAGGGTGCCGCTGCCCGTGCCGGTTTTTACTCTGACGGTGCGGGTTGCCCCCGATCCGCTGACAGTGTCGATGGCCATGCCGGTAATGGTGCCCGTCTTGGACAGGGTGAAGTCGGCATTGTCGACATCCGTCACGGCTTCAGAGAAGGTTACCGTAAATTTTACCGAGGAAAAATAGGTCGGATTCGGGTTGGCACGGATTATGGAGACAACAGTTGGAGGAAAGGTATCCGGCACCTCATACGAACCGATATCGCAGACGGCCGTGTTATTACCGTCGCCGTCCGCAGGACGGGTGACGCCGTTTTGGGATTCGTTATTCGCAGGGCTGGCTGCACACTGGGTATCATCGCCGGCGTCGATGGCGGGGGAGCCGTTGTTGAGGGGGAAGTAAGCGGGTGAACCGGCCAGGCTGCCCAGGTTCGGACCAGCACTGGTACTGGCGATGCTGGTACAGGTGGTGGTCACCCCGATGAGGTTGCTGCCGCCGTTCAGGGTGGCATAGCCTTCATGGTTCCAGCAATCTCCGCCTGTGTTGCCGGCGAGGATCGTGTTGTAAATGGTGGTTGTAGGTGCCACGCCTCCATTATATGCAGAGAGTCCGCCGTTGCTGAGGTTGGCAGTGTTGCCGTAGATGGTGCTGTTCAGGATGGTGGCAGTACCGCCGTTGTTCATCAGGCCGGCGCCATAATTGGCGGTATTATCGGTAACCGTGGTGTTGGCAACTGTCAAGGTGCCGCCGTTGTTGATCCCACCGCCATCATTGGTAGTGGAGTTGCCCGAGAAGGTGCTGCCGGTGATGGTGAGCGTGCCGCCATTCCATAGCCCGCCGCCATTGTTGGTGGCCTGATTGTTCGAGAAGGTGCTGTGGGTGATGGTCATCGTGCCGTAAATCATTGCTCCGCCACCGGAGTAGCCGCCACTACTCATCCCATTCGTGATGGTTATATTCTGCAAGGTGAAGTTCCCGGTTACATAGAATACCCGGTAACTGTTTGCCCCGCTGATGGTGATGCGGTTGTCACCGTCTAGCGTCAGGTTATTGTCGTCAGAGATCGTGGGCAGCGTCGAAGAAAGCGTGATGGTGGCCGAGCCGAGACTGCCATCGAATAGGATGGTGTCATCTCCGGAACCGCCAGTGCAGTCACCGTAGGTGGATGCGTCATCGTTGGCGTTGGTGATGGCTTCCCGGAGGGTGCACTGCCCGTCCGAATTCGTGTCATCAGCTGTCGAATCGACGGTGATGGTGCTGTCGGCGCGCGCTGGCGCCGGGCAGGCCAGCAAAGCGGTGAGCAAGAGCAGACTCACCAGGGTGAAAAACAGGGGCCGCGGTCTGGTTTTCATACTTTTCTCCTTTTTGAAATCGACACAGGTATGTTGATACGATATAGTCTCAGGGGGTGTAAACGAGCGGGCAAAAGTACTAAAACTGACGGAGCGCCACCTTTAAGGCGGCGCTCTGGGAATGAGTGAGGTTGAAATGTTAGACATGGGTTTCCTACGGATCCATGTACGCGAATATCACTCGCGGCCTACCCTACTACCGGCTGCGGGCTAAAAACAGGAACACAAAAGCAGGCCTATGACGACCAGGAAGAACCAAAAGCGCCTCATTGTATGCTCCTTGTTTATATGGTGCCCATGTTGCCATGCCTGCTGCAATGAGGGTCATCAGGAAGGGACTACGGATGCAAGCGTAGATGAACCTGCCCGCCGTATCTCCAATGCTTACTTTGAATCTATTGTAGAGGGATTCATGCTGAAATGCAACAGGTTTTTTGGAAATGCGAATAACACATGATGAGTAAGGAACGGGGCGTTACCCCAGGGATAAATTCCTGATACTGACTAGGTTAATAAGAAACGCTTCCGTGAGAGAGTCACGGAAGCGTTGGGATAGCGGGATTGGTGGTATGCGGCTAAGGAACAGTGTATTCGACGACAAGCGTTGGCCTGTCACCGAATGTGGCATAGTCACCGCTGAAAAACTTCATGTAATCTGCACTGGTATCATCGTTGTCGTCCTTGCTGAAACGCAGGCGGAACTGCGTGATGCCGACCCGGTTGATATAAGGGAAGATGCTGCCAGTCCAGGTACGGGTGTACCATCCGCCGGTCGGAACCTTGGGAAGATTGCCTATGTTTTTCAGTCCAGGCAGGGCGGCGGCCTGGAAGTCAACCAGTTCCAAAGCGCTGTTGCTGTTAAAGGCACCCTTACGTATATCCACCAGCAAACCGCCGTGCGTGGTGAAGGGGCTGGTACCAATCGTGCTTTGCGGTTTTATGCTAAGGGTAACCTTGGTGATGACAGCATCATTGGGCAGGGTGGCGGTATTGAAGGAGAGAATGGCGCGATATTGTTTGTCGGCCGCATTATCGCCCAGGCTGATAGTGACGGCGGTGTTGTTCAGTGTACCGCCCACATTGCTGGTTTCGCCGGATTCAAGCACCCAGCCATCCAGGGTGCCGGTCGAATGGAGCGTGAGAATTACCGGTACATCCGTCTCGCCGTCACTATTGTATCCCCAACAGGCCAGGGTACCATCTGAAACCAGGCCGCAGGTATGGTACTCCCGCGCGGCGCTGACCTGGGTATAGGTCAAGCCGCCGGCCAGGGCGGGCACGGTTGTCTGGCCATAGCTGTTACTCCCCCAGCAGTTCAGCGTTCCATCCGAAACCCGGCCGCAGGTGTGACTTTTTCCGACGCTGACCTGGGTATAGGTCAGGCCGCCGGCCAGGGCAGGCACGGTTAACTGGCCAGAGGAATTGCTTCCCCAGCAGACCGCGGTCCCATCCGAGCGCAGCCCGCAGGAATGAAACCCTCCGGAGTCGACCTGGGTGTAGGTCAGGCCGCCAGGCAGTGCAACTACTTCTGTCTGCCAGAAAGCATTGTTTCCCCAGCAATCCACGGTTCCGTCCGAAATCAGGCCGCAGCTGTGTGCTTCCCCGGTACTGACCCGGGTATAGGTCAGGCCGCCAGCCAGGGCCGGGACGGTCGTTTGAGTGTAATCATTTTGTCCCCAGCAAGTAATAGTACCATCTGAAACCAGGCCGCAGGTGTGCCCATTCCCGGCGCTGATCTGGGTGTAGGTCAGGCCGCCAGCCAGGGCCGGGACGGTTGCCTGTCCATTGTTGTTAAATCCCCAGCAGACCGCTGTCCCATTCGAACGCAGGGCGCAGGTGTGAAAGGCGCCGGCACTGACCTGGGTGTAGGTCAGGCCAGCCGGCAGGGCCGGGACAATAATCTGGTTTTGGTCATTCCGCCCCCAGCAGCTGAGATTGCCATCTGAACGCAATCCGCAGGTGTGGTATCCCCCACCGCTGACCTGGGTGTAGGTAAGGCGGCAACCGCGATCCTCTTCCCCTCCAGCGTATACAGAAAGTGGCTGCATGGGTTGTCGGTCCGGCCTGCCAGCCTGGATGCTCTGAGCCGGCAGAAAGGCCAGCATCAGGATAATGACGAGGGGGACCAGGTAAAGTTTTCGCATTGATTTGGGCATGGTTTTTCCTTGTTTATTTTGATTCGATTGGGTTTTCTGCTTCTGCTTGCGGGCTCGTTGGAGTTGCATGCTGAAACAGTTTGATGAAAGGAATGCGCAAACGAAAAACAAAATCATCCCTTTTGACGACGAAGATCGATACGCCTTGGATGGTCAGGTTCGGCTAAAAAATGGGTTCGGTTATATGATGGACCTCCTTGATGGTAAGTATTTCTCACCTCCTGGCAGGTATAGGTTGGATCAGTAAAACGTAGGGCTTTCCGGCCAGGCTGAAAACAACCGCTTTGCACGATATTGTCCTTATTTTACCCGGGAAAGTAACAAGTCCAAACAAGTAATTACATGTGAATGAGAACCTGTATGTACATGCTGTAGCAGGGTTGGAAATATGATAACCCCTGTTCTCAACTTCGGCTTGCTCTCGGATATGACACGGGGTGAAAAACAGACGGCCGGATTCTGTTGTATACTGCAACGAATCCACTCTGTGTACCAGGAGCTTATATGTCCTCCTCCCGCCGTTTTGCCGCTCTATCCGCACGCGAAATCAACCAGGATACCTTCATCCAGCCCTGGCCGGAAGCGGGGCTGGCCGTGACCGACAGCCCTTATGACCCCCCACCAGGGCTGCGCCTTGCAGACGGCTGCGTAGTCGAGATGGATGGCCGGCTGCGGGCCGATTTCGATGCTCTGGATGTCTTCATTGCAGACCATGCCCTCGACCTGGATGTAGCCGAGGAAGCCATGGGGACTCCATCCCTGCAGATGGCGCGCATGCTGGTGGATGTGAACGTGCCGCGCCGCACTATTTGCCGCCTGGCCTGCGGTTGTACGCCTGCCAAACTGGTCGAGATCATCCGGCATCTGAATGTATTGGAAATGATGGTGGGGTTATCAAAGATGCGCGTCCGGCGCACGCCCGCCAATCAGGCACACGTGACCAATTTTCGCGAGCATCCTGCCCTGCTGGCCGCCGACGCGGCGGAAGCTGCCGTGCGCGGCTTTGCCGAAGTGGAAACCACCGTACGCGTGGCACGCAACGCGCCTTTCAATGCTTTGGCTGTGTTAGTCGGAACCCAGACCGGGCGCGGCGGGGTGCTGACCCAGTGTGCGGTCGAAGAATCACTGGGCCTGCAATTGGCCATCAAGGGTCTTACGACGTATGCCGAGACACTTTCCGTGTACGGCACCGAGCGGGTCTTTGTGGATGGCGATGATACCCCCTGGTCGAAGGCCTTTCTGGCCTCTGCTTATGCCTCGCGGGGCGTCAAGGTGCGGTTTACTTCAGGGACCGGCTCCGAGGCACTGATGGGCCAGGCCGAGCGCTGTTCGATGCTCTACCTTGAAGCGCGCTGCCTGCTGGTTACCAGAGGGGCAGGCAGCCAGGGTGTGCAAAACGGATCCATTTCGTGCATTGCCCTGCCCGAGTCGCTGCCCGGTGGCGTGCGGGCTGTGCTGGCTGAGAATCTGCTGGCCGCCATGCTTGGCCTGGAGGTGGCCTCGGGTAATGATGCCATGGCCTCCCATTCGCCCATTCGCAAGACCGCCAAGATGATGCTGCAGTTCATCCCGGGGACAGATTTTATTTTTTCCGGTTACAGCGCCGTGCCCAGGCGCGATAACCTCTTCGGCGGCGGCAACTTCGACGCCGAAGATTTCGATGATTACAATGTTCTACAGCGCGACCTGCAGGTGGAAGGCGGCTTGAAACCTGTGACTGAGGCTGAAATACTGGCCGCCCGCCGCCGGGCCGCGCTTGCCATCCAGGCTGTCTATGCCGGGCTGAACCTGCCGCCAATCACCAATGAAGAAGTCGAAGCTGCAACGGAGGCTCATAGCAGTGATGATATGCCTGAGCGTGATCCTTTGCCTGACCTGGAAGCTTCCGGGCGTTTTTTATCTGAGGACACAGGTCTTCTGGCTGTTGCCAAGGTATTGCAGCAGGGCGGCTTTGAAGATGTGGCCGCCAACCTGCTGGAGATGGGGCGGCAACGGGTGGCCGGAGATTACCTGCAGCCCTCGGCCATTTTCCAGGCACAGCCTCCCGGGAGATTGGGCGAGGTGCCAGCAGAAGGGGGAGAAACCCGGGGTGGTTTTTTTGTAACCAGCGCTTTCAACGATCCAAATGACTATGCAGGTCCCGGCACGGGTTACCGGTTGGAAGGCGCACGTTGGCGTGAAGTGCAGGCGCTGCCACAAGTGCGATCTCCGCAGGAATTTCTCACCGGAAGTGACGGGGCTCCTTCTCCCAAATTGGCCGAATTTGGGCCTGTACGGGCAGGCACTGAACTGGAAGTGATTGTGGCGGTGGGGCCGGCGTTCAATGGGGCCCTGACGTATACCATTGGCGGGCTACTGCATGAAGATGTCCTGGCTGCCATCCTGAGCGGGGTCGCCAGCCAGGGACTGACTGCGCGGGTCGTCAGGGTTTGCCACAGCTCCGATCTGGCGGTCATCGGGCAGACCGGCACCGAGTTGAGCGGGTCGGGAATTGCCATCGGCTTGCAGTCGCGCGGTACTGCCGTCATTCATAAACGCGGCCTGCCGCGCCTGAGCAACCTGGAACTTTTTCCACAATCACCCAGCCTGACTCTCGAAACTTACACTG
>CAYLXB010000053.1:0-24565 GCA_964387495.1 uncultured Anaerolineaceae bacterium | reverse complement strand
ACTTCGTAACGATATAGTCCGTGGCAGGACTGGCCACTTCATAGTGCCCGCCCACCCTTCGACAGGCTCAGGGCAGGCTCCCAGGATCGTCTCACTGCCCATCACCGATTTTACCCGCTTTCCATCCCCGAGCCAGAAAAAACAGAAGAACACCCGATCCAAAGCAAAGGGCAGATGTATCTGCGGCCGGGTGGGATATGGGTGTGGGAAAGGGTTACCATTCTGTAGTTTACTCTGTCACAAGAAAATATAAAGAAATGACCATACAGACGATAAACAGAAGAATTCGCAATACTCCCAAGAATGCAGCAAACTTTCCATGAATATCTTGCATGGGAAAAGGCATGGGAGCCTCTCTCCTTACAACAATCACTATTCCGCTGATCACTGTAAGAAATGCCGCCCATAATAAAAAAACAAACCCCAATGATTGGGGATTACGTATCCGGGTAGGGGGCACAATTGCAACATAGCCAATGGTAACGAAGAAAGAAATCGCAATAATTATCAGAAGCCAGTTAAGAATCGTGCGAGTGTTCATGCGTTCAATTCTTTCTGCGATGGCTGACAAAACCCTCGAAAATAATTCTCTCACAACAAATATCCTCCTCATTTACGGTAGACCAAGGTTGAACCTTGGAAAAATAATGGTTCTATTTAGGTATTTCCATGCTTCCTCCGCCTGCCAGTTCATAGCAAGTGAAACAATGACCTTGCCAGCAAGTGCTCCTCCTGTAGCCACAAACGGTACTGCTGGAGTACCAATTCCTACGGTTCCCCCTTCCCAAGTTCCTCCGGCAATCAATGCCCCCACAGGGGCACCGACTCCTATACCAATTGCCTCAGAATATATATCCGTCATTCCGTTTTCAACGCCAATATAACCAGCCCTCATAACCCTTTGCCGCGGCGAGAAATAGGGGTTTTGTGCATCAGCCAATGCTTGCAATGCCGCCCCAATTAGTCCCTCACCAACGGGGGACAGCGAAAAGCCTCCTTTTAGTTGTCTCCATGCAGGCCGACCATAATTTACGATAAGTCCAAAAACATCTGCTAAATCGGGTTCCAAACTAACCGCCGTAAGCATTTTATATAGCTCACTCCATGTATAACACATTCCTTCTCCCCCCACGCAAAGTTTGCCATCATGGCCGTAAGGTCCACAAATTTTTGGATCAAAAGTTACTGGATTTCCACCCTCATCGTCATAAATGATCTCTCCATGAACCCCGCCTTCCCCGGCGTCCCAATCATCATCACCAGCCCCATCCCCTCCACTTCCATTGCCCCCTCCGCAACCTAACCCCGCCTGAGTACCACATTCAGCGTAGTGGCCGGTCGGATCATTGAAAGTAACCGGCGAATTTTTCACGTAGGCAAACCTATCCCACGCCTGGCTGTCCCCTGCACCCGGAATGATCGAATCCGCCTGAGAAAAACGTCCCAGCGCAGGGTCATACCAGCGTGCCCCGTAATAAAGCAGCTTGAAGCCCTCTTCCACCCCCTGCGTGGTCGGATCGTCCATGTACGAATATTGGCCTGTAAAAGTGAACTTGCTCAGCCGGTAGTCAGGTGTGGTGGTTTGTGTCTTCGCCCACGTCGAACACACTTCGCCCCCGCGGAGCGCCCTGTATCCCGCAGGGACACGGTTTGTCGTGAATCTCCGACACCTTCTCACCCGTCTTATCCGTGGCAGCGGTTTTTTCCCGTCAGGGATTGCTTTTCCAGGCGACCACGCGGTTGCGTCCCCGGGCTTTAGCCTGGTACATGGCGTTATCGGCTGCCATCAGGATTTCCTTGCTGGTGGAGCCATGATCCGGATAGGAGGCCACGCCAGCCGATATCGTGACATGGAATTCTGTCTCAGCCGCCGCCATCTTGAGCGAACGGAACGTTTTCCGCCATCGTTCCGCAGTTTGAAAGGCGGCCTGTGTGAGCGTGTTGGGCAATACGATCAGGAATTCCTCGCCGCCGTAGCGGCAAATGATGTCCCCGGCACGCGTTTGTTCTATCAGGAGGGTGGCGAGGCGCTGCAAGACTTTGTCGCCAATTTCGTGGCCGTAATTGTCGTTTACATTCTTGAAGTGGTCGACATCCAGCATGATGAAACTGACCGCATAGCCCTCCCGCCGGGCACGGGCCATCTCGCGTTCCAGGGTTTCATCCAGGTAGCGGCGGTTATGCAGGCCGGTGAGCGGATCCCGGATGGCCTGCTCACGCAGTTCGGCCTGGAGGCGCTTGATTTCGTTCAGCTGCAGTTTAAGGCGCCGGTTGGCCAGGCGCAATTTCTTCTCGTTGTGCTTGAGGGGCGTGATGTCTTCCTTGACGGCCAGGTAATGGGTCGTAACGCCATAGTTGTCTGTAATCGGGGATATGCTGGCGGATTCATAGTACAACTCACCATTCTTTTTCCGATTGACGAATTCGCCGCGCCATTCCCTGCCTGCGGCAAGGGCTTCCCAGAGATGGCGGTGGGTTTCCCGGGGCGTCTTGTCGGTTTTCAGGATACGCGGGTTCTGGCCGAGGGACTCTTCCAGACTGTAGCCGGTCACTTGAGAGAATTTGGGGTTTACGTACTCGATTTTACCGGCCATATCTGTGATCACGATACTGGCCGGGCTTTGTTCCACGGCGCGGGATAACTGGCGCAATTTTTCTTCTGTGCGCTTGCGCTCCACGATCTCCCAGATGACATCCGCGATGTAAGAGACCAGTTCGACGTCCCTTTCGTCGTAATTGGTCGGTTTGTTCCCGATGCCCAGGATGGAGACCACCTGTCCCCGGCGCAGGATGGGAACCACCAGTTCCCGGATCACTTCCGCATGGCCGGCCGGCAAGCCTCTGCGATGGGGCAGGGAAGCATAATCATTGTGAATGACCGGTTTGCGTTGACGAATGCAATCTGTCCAAACCCCCGCTTTGTCCAGGTCGTAGTGAGCGCCGGCACCCTGCGCCTGACAAAACTCATTGCGTGTCCGGGTCGACCAGGCCTGGAGTGAAATCGTCTTTTGGTCCGGTTCCAAGAAATGATAGAAGCCGATCGGGCTGCCGGTAATTTCCCCGATTTCATCCAGGGCTGCCTGCATGGTTTCCTCAAGCGAATGCGTGGCAGCGAATTCCGACAGCATCAGGCGCAAATGAACGATTTCCTCCGAACGTTTGCGTTCGGTGACATCCCTGAGAATGCCTTCGTGGAAGATCACATTCCCATCCTGGTCATGGACATAATGCCCATGGTCTTCGACCCAGACCTCCGAGCCGTCCTTGCGGCGCATGCGGAATACCTCGATCTTCTCCTGGCCGGTATCCAGAAAGAGGCTGTTGCGATCTCCCTCGGAAAAATACAATTCCTTCTTGATGTCAACTTCCAGCATTTCCTCCCGGCTGGCGTATCCGAATATTTTCACCATGGCGGGGTTGACATCCACGAATTTTCCTGCGTGTGTGCTGCGATAAACGCCATCCATCATGTTGTCAAACAGCGTGCGGTAACGTTCTTCGCTTTCACGCAGGGCCGCTTCTGTCTGTTTGCGCCCGGTAATGTCGATCAGCGCGGTCAGCATGGAGGAGGGCCGGCCGGCTGCATCCAGAATCATGCTGGCCGAGATTTGGGCTTCGAAGGTCGAGCCGTCTTTTCTGCGGGCGACCGATTCGCCCATCCAGCCGCCGCGGCCCTGGAGCGTTTTAATGATTTCCCGGGTTTCTTCCTTCATCTGCCAGAATTCCAGGGTGTTCCGCCCAAGGACTTCCAGTTGATCCCGGTATCCCCATAATTTCAGAAAAGATGGGTTGACATAGTTGATGTCCCCCTCCAGGTTCGAGATGGCAATGGCGTTGATGGAAGAGGCGATGGCACGCTCTTTTACCAACAAGTTCTCTTCGGTTCGTTTGTGCCTGGTGATGTCGTGAAACAGAAACAGACGCCCCTGGATTTTCCGGTGAGTATCCTGAATCGAAGAAATGGTGAGGTCATAGACGAGGCGGGCCTCTCCAGCGCCAATGGTTACCTCTTCCTTGCAGGCCGGTATGCCCCGGTAGGATTCAAATAAAGCTGCCCATGCGGGTGGCAGGGTTTCGGGCGGGATGGATTTTGGCAGCGGAGGGGGGATGTCCCAGGCCGCCTGGGCGGCGCGATTGCAGTCGATGATCCGCCCGCGGGTATCCAGGACAACCACCAGGTCCTCGATATTCTCCATTACAACACAGCGTACCGTTGGCGAGGAAGCGTACTTTCGCGAACGGAGGAACATCCAGGCAGCGATTGCAATGGCGCCACACAGGGCGGAAACGAGCAGTAGAAGCCAAAGGTAAGGAGCGGAGATCATGGGGAGAGACCGCTTGAAATCAAATGTTTTAACACTCCAGACTCATTATAGCATTTTTGCTCCAGGCAGCGGGGCGAGATGACCCGCCTCTGTTCCTCCGGGGGCCTTCGGCGTCTCCCCCCAATCCGGTTCCAGGGGGGCGGACAATATTCCTGTGCCGGATCTGCCCGCAGGGGGCTGCGCGAGGGGAGGTGATCGTATCGGTTGTCCTGAGAATGGCAGTTCCCTGAGGCTGGCAGGCATGGCAAACCCTTCCTGAAAATCCTGTTTCTTATCCGGGACTACAGGGCGATTTTGCTGTACAATCAACACATGCGCATGTTCGTCCTTTTCTGGCTCTCACTCGCTTTCATTGCCGGGATCTTGTTGGCCGGGCAGGTGGCACAAACGGTGAGCACCTGGCTCATTCTGGCCGGGGCAGCTTTGTTCGCAAGTATCATCACGTACCTGCTTGCCCGGCGCCGTGCCGTGGCTGCATTGGGCCAGCGCGCCGGCCTGCCAATCATCCCGCTTGTGCTGGTAAGTTTCTTCGTCGGAGCGGCGCGTTACCAGTATCATGTCCCGGAAATCAATCCCAACTTCATCGCCTGGTATAACGACCGGGAATATGAGACCCTGGTGACAGGCGTACTGGTCGAGCCGCCCGACGTGCGCGATACCTATCAGAATTTGCGCCTGAAGGCCGAAAGCATCGACACCGGCAACCAACAGCTGCTTCCGGTCTCCGGATTGTTCCTGGCGCGCCTGCCGGTGGATGAGACGTACCAATATGGGGACCGCCTGCGCCTGCGCGGCTATCTGGCCACGCCGGCAGAAACCGAGGAGTTTTCCTACCGTGATTACCTGGCCCGGCACGGGATCTACAGCACCCTGTCCAGGGCCGAAGCGACCCGGCTGCCGGGCCGCGGCGGGAATGCTTTTTTCAACGCGGTCTATACCTTGAAGGGGCGTGCCCTGGAGAATATCTATCGCATCTTTCCAGACCCGGAGGCTTCCCTCCTGGCCGGGATTTTGCTGGGTGCGGATAACGGCCTTTCTCCAGGCCTGCAACAGGCGTTTAAGGATACGGGTACGGCACACATCATCGCGATTTCCGGCTTCAACATCGCGATCATTGCCGGCTTGTTCTTTTTGTTGTTCAGCCGCCTGTTCGGCCAGCGGCGCGGAGCGGTGGCGGCCGTGCTGGGGATCGCTGTTTACACCGTCCTGGTGGGCGCAGATGCGTCCGTGCTGCGGGCTGCGATCATGGGCGGGTTTTCGCTCTTTGCCCGCCAGGTGGGCCGCCGCCAGACGGGGCTGAGTACCCTGACCGTGACCGGCGCGATCATGGCATTTTTAAACCCGCTTGTACTGGGTGACGTGGGGTTTCAATTGTCCTTTGGTGCGACGCTGGGCCTGATCCTGTATGCCCAGCCCCTGCAGGACTGGTTCACGGGCCTGCTTTCACGTCACATGCCGGCCGGCACCGCCCAAAAGATCGCCGGGCCGGCCGGCGAGTATTTCCTCTTCACCCTGGCTGCCCAGCTGACCACCCTGCCGATCATGGCCTATCATTTTCAGCGCATCTCCCTGGTCAGCCTGATCGCCAACCCTTTCATCCTGCCCTTCCAACCGCCGGTCATGATCCTTGGCGGGCTGGCGCTCCTGTTCAGCCTCATCTTCCTGCCGCTGGGACAGATCACAGCCTGGATCGCCTGGCCCTTCAGCGCATACACGATCCGGATGGTGGAGCTGTTCCACCGGCTTCCCAACGGGGTCTTCATCCTGGGCGACTCCAGCCTGCTGGTCGTCGTGCTGTTCTATGTTGTGCTGTTTGCCTGGACTTTCCGGTCTGCCCTGAAGGAGGCGCTGGGCCGCTTCGATTGGGGTGAAGCCGTGCGCCCGGGCTGGGGGACCATGGCTGCCCTGACGGTCTTTGGCGTTCTGGGGCTGGTGATCTGGCGGCTGGCACTTTCGGTGCCCGATGGCAACCTGCAGATCACCTTTTTGCAAGCGGGTTCCGGGGACTCCGTGCTGATACAGACCCCGACCGGCCGTTCGATCCTCATCAACGGCGGTGCGAGTGTGTCCCTGCTCTCCGACGGGCTTGGCCGCCGCCTGCCGCTGCTCAATCGAGAGCTGGACTGGCTGGTGGTGGCCTCGACGCAGGAGAATCAGGTGGATGCCCTGCCGCGCGTGCTGGAACGTTATCGCCCCAAGAATGTGCTCTGGGCCGGGAACACCGAATCGTCTTATGCCGCCCGCACCCTGAACAAATGGCTGACAGATGAAGCCATTCCGGTCGCGCCGGCGGAGGCGGGCCAATCCCTCGACCTGGGCAAGGGGGCTGTGCTGCGCGTCCTGTTGGCCGGGCCGCGCGGGGCGGTGCTGCTGGTGGAGTGGAAGAATTTCCGCCTTCTCATCCCGAGCGGCGCGGACTTCGATACTTTCGATACCCTGGATGATGGACGCGCGGTGGGGCCGGTCTCGGCGATGTTACTGGCAGAGAGCGGTTATTTTCCTGCCAACCCGCCGGAGTGGATCGCCAATCTCAACCCTCAACTGGTTATCCTGAGCGTGGCGGCTGATGATCCAACGGGTCTGCCGGATGAAGAAGTGCTGGATGCCTTGGCGGGTTACAGCCTGGTGCGGACTGACCAGAACGGCTGGGTCATGGTGACGACGGATGGAGAGGGGGTATGGGTGGAAGCAGAACGGCCTGGAATTGCCGCCCCGCCGACCAGCGCGGCGACGGAACCGCCCTGGGCCAATGAACAGCCCAAACCGGGTGCGACTGCACCGGCAAGTGTGACCGAAGAGCCCCAGGAAACAGAAACGCCCGAACCGACAGAACCGCCTGAAGATTCCGGGACAGAACCGCCGCCGGACGAAGAAGCCACCACAGAAACACCATAAGCGGGCATCCTTTCTACCCGAGCGTTTCGACTGCAGGGGACTCCCTTTCCCTATTCGGTTCTAATCCATTTTTTAGATTTCTGTAATCCTGGCATAAGTATTCCGGTTTATAATTCGGCCAATTAGGGTAAAATTTATAAATTAAACAATGGTTTAACTGCGAGTTTGTTCCCAGGAGTAAAAATGGCCGGTAAATTCAAGTCCCTCCCTGTCCAGCCGTCCGAGATCACCCCCAAACATGTCTACCTGAACCGGCGCGACTTTCTTAAGGCCGCGGGTGCGCTGGGGGCTTCTGCCCTGCTGGCTGCCTGCGGTGTCCCTGCAGGCAGCGAGGTGCAGACCGCCAGCCCGGAAGCCGAGGCCCGCTTCCCCGGAAAAACCGACGAGTTGGGCAGCCCGGCCAACACCTACAAGGCGATCACCCAGTACAACAACTACTATGAGTTCAGCACCGACAAGCAGGAAGTCGCCCGGCTGGCGAAGAATTTCAGCTCCACACCCTGGACGGTGGAACTCTACGGGCTGGTGAACAAGCCGAAGACCTTTGGCATGGAAGACCTGCTCAAGATGTATCCCCAGGAGGAACGCATCTACCGCCTGCGCTGCGTGGAGGCCTGGAGCATGGTCATCCCCTGGAGCGGCTTTCCGCTGTCCAGTTTGCTCAAAGAGGTCGAACCAAGCGGGGATGCGAAATATGTGCGTTTCGAGACCTTTGCAGACCCGGAGCAGATGCCCGGCCTGCGCCAACCCTGGTACGACTGGCCTTACCAGGAAGGGCTGCGCCTGGACGAAGCCATGCATGACCTGACCATCCTGGCAACCGGACTGTACGGCGAAATGATGCCTGCCCAGAACGGCGCTCCCATCCGGCTGGTGGTGCCGTGGAAATATGGATTCAAGTCCATCAAATCCATTATCAAGATCGAACTGGTTGCCGAACAGCCGGCCACGCTCTGGTCGACAGCGGCGCCCAACGAGTATGGCTTTTATGCGAACGTCAATCCGAAGGTGGATCACCCGCGCTGGTCACAAGCCAGCGAACGGCGGATTGGTGAACTGGAACGCCGCGAGACGCTGATGTTCAACGGGTATGCAGAAGAGGTGGCTTCCCTGTATGACGGCATGGATTTGAGCGTGTATTATTAGACCATCCGCTCCGGTTTGGAATGGAAAATCCCGGGAGGGTGGCAAACACGCCCCGCCTGGCCAATGGCAGCCCTGTTTTCCGTATTCAAGTTCCGCCAGCATGAGTAAACTCCGGTACACCCCTCTTCAAGTTATCATCCACCTGGGCGCGTGGTTTCCCCTGGCCAGGCTGCTTTTCGACCTGGCCGCCGGGAACCTCAGCCCCAACCCGATCCAGGATTTCGAACAACGCAGCGGGCGGGCGGCTGTGACGTTACTGTTCCTCTCCCTGGCCTGTACGCCACTCAACAGCCTCACCGGCTGGCACGAGTTGCTCCTGCGCCGGCGGGCTTTGGGCCTGCACGCGTTTCTATATGCTGCCATCCATGTGGCGGTCTTCCTTGGCCTGGATTATGGGCTGAACTGGAGATTGATCCTGGAGGCCGTCCTGGAGAAGCGGTTTATCCTGGTTGGTGCGGCCGCTTTTCTCCTGCTCATCCCGCTGGCGGCCACATCCTTCGACTACTGGATCAAACGGCTGCGCAAGAACTGGAAACGCCTGCACCGGATCGTTTACTTGATCGGGGTGCTGGCCAGCCTGCATTTTGCATGGGCGCGCAAGGGCGACCTGTTCCGCCTGCAGGGGGATGTGCTGCAGCCGTTCATTTACGGAGTAATCCTGCTCCTGCTGCTGGTTCTGCGGATCGGAGCGGTGCGCAAAGTGATTGCATCCTGGCGAAACCGGCTGACGGCGTTGCGGCCCAAGCCGGTTCCCAGGCCATAGGTTGGTGTTCCCCCGGCAGAAGAGTGGATGCATCCTCCGCTCTTCTGCTGCAAAATGCGCCCGCGAGGGTTAGAACAGGCCGCGCAAGGTCAGGAGCAGACCCAGAATGGCAATCGGGATACCCACGATGGCACCGACCACGGTAATGGTCAGGATGACACCCACGATCATCAATACCAGCCCCAAGACCACGGCGACAATCCGGCCGGTGAACGCCACAATGCCGGAGATCAGCTTCCACAACGCCCAAAACGGCCACAGATACCACGGAACGCGCGGCTTTTCCTGTGCTTGATTTGTTTCTGACATCATAAACCTCCAATCCAACCAGATATACGTTATCCACCCGAAAAGGATGCGCTCATCTGATATAATGCCCGGCATGAAACCGACACCTGACTCCACATCGCAAGAAGAGAATACTTTCACCTTCAAGCGCAGCACGTTCTACGCCATGCTGGTGCCCCTGGCCTTTGCGGCGGGTTTACTGGTAGGGTACCTCGCCTGGGGACGCACGGGCGGTACAGCGAAGGCGGCAGTGGCGCCGTCCGCCGATATCGCGGACTCTGTCCCGGCACCCACGCAGACTGTTACGCGTTATGAAATCCCCACGGAAGGGTTCCCCAGCATCGGCCCGGAAGATGCCCCGATCGTCATCGTTGAGTTCAGCGACTACCAGTGTCCATTCTGCAAGCGCTGGCATGACGAGGTTTATCAGCAGCTGATGAAGGCTTACCCGGGCCAGATTCGCCTGGTATACCGCAACCTGCCATTGACCGGCATGCATCCGGAGGCGCAGCCAGCGGCCCAGGCTGCCTTATGCGCCGGCGAGCAGAACTCTTACTGGAAGTTCCACGAGGCCCTGTTCGGTGAAAACGAGCTCAGCCACGAAATGTACGTCCAGTATGCCACCGAATTGGGCCTGGATGTGGATGCTTTCCAGAAGTGCATCAGCGAGGACCGCTATGCAGATTTCATCGAGAAGGATATGGAGTTTTCGATCGGCCTGGGGATCCGTTCCACGCCCACCTTCTTCGTCAACGGGCTGGCGGTTGTGGGAGCGCAGCCGTACGAAGTGTTCAAGAATGTGATCGATCAGGAATTGTCGGGAAAGATCCCGTAACCAAGCAATGCGAAATGCCCGGCAGTTGACCTGCCGGGCATCAAATTAAAGCCGGATTGATTCGGTGGAGGGCGCGTAATGAAGAAATTCATCGCGGTGGCGGGGAACATCGGGGTGGGGAAATCCACGCTGGTGCAGAAATTGTGTGCCAAACTAAACTGGGATCCTTTTTACGAGCCGGTGGCAGAAAATCCCTACCTGGCTGATTTCTATGCGGATATGCCATCGTGGTCATTCCATTCGCAAATCTTCTTTCTTACCCACCGGCTGCGTTCCCACCACCAGCTGGCAAAACACCCTGCTTCTGTCGTCCAGGATCGTTCAGTTTATGAGGATGCCGAGATCTTTGCCAAAAACCTGTACCAGCAGGGGCATATCCGGCAGCGCGACTACCAGACCTACCGCGAGCTGTACGAGACCGTCATCGAGTTTCTGCCTCCGCCGGACCTGGTAATCTACCTGCGCGCTACCGTACCCACCCTGCTGACCCGAATTTCCCGGCGCGGGCGGGCTTACGAACGCACCATCTCGCCGGAATACCTGTCCGGCCTCAATGTGTTGTATGAAAACTGGATCTCCGGCTTCTCCTTGTGCCCGGTGCTGACCGTGCCGGCTGACGATCTCGATTATGTGGCTCATGCAGGGCACCTGCGCCTGATTGCTGCCAAGGTGGAGGAGAAGTTGACCGGCAAGGAAGAAGTCATCTTTGCGCCGGAGGAAGTGGCCCGTGCGGCCGAGGATTGAATCTGCGAGGATGGTCGTGGCATGGACACACGTGCGGGCCTCCTGATTCTTTTGCTGGGGGCGGCCCTTGCCTGCGGCCTGCCTGGTCTGGAATTCCAGCCCCCCGGCATTGTGGAACCCGAAACAGCAACCGTGTCACCGGCCGGCAGCGCATCCGTCTCCAGCGATGTATTGCGCCCTGAAGATTTGAGTTACCTGGGAGCATTCCGTTTACCGGGCGGCGAGATACCCCCCCAAACCTTTGCCTATGGCGGCAACGCCATGACCTTCAACCCGGATGGTGATCCATCCGGAGGGGCGGATGGATTTCCCGGCTCGCTGTTCGTGATGGGCCACGACCGGATCGCCTATGGCGGCCTGCCGGACGGCAACCAGGTGGCGGAGGTCAGTATTCCTGCCCCCGTCCTCTCGAGGAACATCGGGGAACTGAGTACCGCAGCGTACCTCCAGGGGTTTGAGAATGCAACGGCGGGTTATTTCAGCGAGGCAGAAGAAATTCCAAAAGTTGGAATGCAGTACTTGAACCGCCCTGAGACGGGAGCGAAGATCCACCTGGCCTGGGGGCAGCATCTTCAGCCGCAAGAGGTCGCCTCGCATGCCTGGTTCGACCCGACACTGGCCGCCCCGGATTTCCGAGGCACCTGGTTTATTGGCAACCAGGACCTGTACAGCGTGAACGGTTATCTGTTCGAAATCCCGGCGGCATGGGCAGAGGCCCATACGAACGGCCGTTACCTGGCGACCGGGCGCATGCGGGATGGCGGACAGGGCGGCATGGGGCCGGCTTTGTTTGCCTACCGGCCCTGGCAGGCAGATGGTTCTGCCCCGCCGCCGGGCACCCGCCTGGAAGAGACCCCCCTGCTGCTATATGAAAACTCGGCCAACACGGAAGAGATCATCCGCAGCCTGAACGGTTACCAACACCCCGATGAATGGGAAGGCGGCGCCTGGATTACAACGTCCTCAGGCAAAGGGGCGGTGCTGTTTGCCGGGACGAAAAGCAACGGTGCGAAATACTGGTACGGCTACATCCACCCCGATGGGCCGGGGGAAGCCTGCGTGGATGCCAACGTCCTGGATTTTCCCACCTGCCGCACTGCAGACGGTGGTGTCTGCCCGCCAGCGGACCTGACCGGCTGCTGTAATGAAGAAAGCGGCGGCTGCATTTCCCTGCGCGGCTGGTGGAGCACACATTTCGATGCCGAGTTCATCCTGTATGACCCGGCGGACCTGGCAAAAGTGGCAGGCGGCGACCTGGAGCCCTGGCAGCCGCAGCCTTATGCGGCCATCGATATTGACGAGTACCTGTTCCTTGAACCGCCCGAATGGGACCTGGTGACGGTCGGCTGGGGGGAGCAACGCCGCTATCGGATTGGCGATGTCAGTTTCGACCGGCTCAATGGCCTGCTCTATGTACTTGAACTTTATGCAGACGGCGCCAAACCGGTGGTCCATGTCTGGCGGGTAAACCCATAAACCAGTGAGGAGTTCCATGCACGCTCGACGGGCGATACTCTATGTGCCGGGAAATGACCGGCGGAAGATCGAGAAGGCGACCACGCTTGGCGTGGACTGTATCTGTATGGATATGGAAGATGGTGTGGCTGTGAACCGCAAGGAGGAGGCGCGGGCGGTTATCGGCCAGGCGGTACGCGAACTGGACTTCGGCCGTTCCGAGTGCTGCATCCGCATCAACAGCCTCGGTTCGGGCTGGGAAACGGATGATTTACGTGCGGCGCTGGATGCGGCTCCGGATACGATCGTGGTGCCCAAGGTGGAGATGGCAGAGCAGGTCAGGTGGGTGAGTGACCGGATCGGGACTCATGAACAGAAGTCAGAACTAGCGGTTGGAGGCATCCGGATGTTGATCGGCGTCGAAACCGCGGCCGGGATTCTAAACCTGAAGGAAATTGCCAGCGCAGATCCACGCCTGGAGGCGATCATCTTCGGCGCCGAGGACTTTGCAGCCAGCATCGGCGCAACCCGGACGCCCGAGGCCACCGAAGTGTTGTATGCCCGTTCGGCGGTGGTGACGGCCTGCGCGGCGAATTCCCTGCAGGCCATTGACATGGTCTGCATCGACTTCCAGGATATCGAAGGTTTGCGGCGGGAAGCCGGACAAGGGGCGCGCCTGGGCTTTTCGGGAAAGCAGACGATCCATCCGAACCAGATTGGGCCGGTTCAGGAGGCCTTCACGCCGGAGGATGCGGCCATCGCTTACGCCCGGCGCATCGTGGAAACTTTCAGTGCCAGCCAGGCAGAGGGTAAAGGGGCGTATGCACTGGATGGCAAGATGATCGATAAGCCCCTGCTCAAGGCTGCCCAGAATGTGCTCGAAAGGGCGCGGGCGGCAGGCAAAATTCAGTAAAGAAAGAGGTCCGATTGCTCTCGGTGTTCTTTGGATTGATATCCGCCCTGGTATGGGGCGCGGCCGATTTTGCAGGAGGCATGGCGAGCCGCCGTTCCAGCTCGTATCGGGTTGTGCTGGTCGCGGAGGTGCTGGGCCTGTTCATGCTGATCACGGCGGCATTTCTTATCAGTGAGCCGTTTTTTGGCTGGATCCCATGGCTGTGGTGCGCAGCAGCGGGGGCGATCGGTTCGCTCGGCCTGGTACTGCTCTACCGCGCCATGGCAGAAGGCAAGATGAGCCTGGCCGTGCCGGTCTCTGCATTGATGGCGGCTTTACTCCCGGCGGTCGTGGGCTCTTTTTTGGAAGGCCTGCCGAGTATTTCGACTTTCACCGGCTTTGCCCTGGCTCTGGGGGCCATCTGGTTCATTTCCAAACCAGAGCAGGAGACGAATGCCAGTAAAACGATCGGGTTTTCGGATCTGTTCCTGCCCCTGGTGGCCGGCGTTGGTTTTGGGATGTATTTCATTTTGATCCACCAGGGTAACCAGGGCAGTGTCATCTGGCCCATGGTGGCTTCACGCAGCGGTGGATCCTTCATCCTGGTGTTTTTCCTTTTGTTCACCCGCCAGGGCTGGAAACCATCACGGGCGGCCATGCCGTTGATCGTTCTGAACGCCCTGCTGGATGTGGGCGGAAATGCATTTTACATCCTGGCAGACCAGTTTGGACGGATGGATGTGGCGGCTGTCTTAAGTTCACTCTACCCGGCTTCCACCATCGGGCTGGCCTGGCTGCTGCTCAAGGAACGGCTCAACCGTCCCCAGATGTTCGGGGTCTTCCTGGCGTTGACTGCCATTGTGTTGATCACGCTGTGATGCCCTTGCAAGACGTGCATCAAGTCCTACAACGGCCATGGAACAGGGAAGTTCCACTGGAGGATCGACCGGATGCCTGAAAAACTACGCAGTTCCCAAAAGTGGATATACGGTGCCGGGGATACAGGTTTCAGCCTGACCGGTACGATCATCGCGGCTTATTTCGCCATCTTCCTGACGGATGTCGTTGGGCTGGCGCCGGCCATTGCGGCTGCATCCATCTTCATCGGGCGCACTTGGGATTATGTCAACGATCCGCTGATCGGGCATATTTCCGACAGGACGCGGACACGCTGGGGCCGCAGGAGGCCCTTTCTGCTCTTTGGCGCCCTGCCGTTTGCACTGGCTTTCATGGCAATGTGGTGGCGGCCCCCATTCGACAGTGCGATCCTGCTGGCCGTGTACTATGCAGCTGCTTATGTCCTTTTCGATGCGGCTGCCACTTTCGTCTACATGCCATATTTTGCGCTCACCCCTGAGTTGACCTCAGACTACGATGAGCGCACCTCCCTGACCAGCACCCGGATGTTCTTTTCCATTGCCGGGAGCCTGGTGGCTTTTACCATTCCCTTAATGATCGTGGATGGGTTCCGTCCGGAACATGCGGGCCGTGTCCTGATCATGGGCGCCAGTTTTGGCCTGGCATCCGCCCTGCCGTTGCTGCTGGTCTTCTTCGGGACCCGTGAACGGAAGGAATATATCGACCAGGAACAACCCGGTTTACGGCAGTCGATCGCAGCCTCCTGGGGAAACAAGCCGTTCATTTTTGGCCTGGTCATCTTCCTTTTTACCTGGGTCTCGATGGACTTGCTGCAAACGAGCCTGCTTTATTTCATCAAGCATGTTGTCAAACGTGAAGCGCAGAGCGACCTGATCATGGCGACCATTTTCATTGTGGCAATGGTGATGCTGCCTTTCTGGGTGTGGGTCTCGAAACGCATGAACAAGCGCAAGGCTTATATTGCCGGGATTGCATTCTGGGCGCTGGTGCAGCTGGTGCTGGCCAGCCTGAATCCCGGTTCGAGCCTGACGCTGCTGCTTTTCCTGTGTGTCCTGGGGGGAATTGGCGTTTCGTCTGCCCATGTCCTGCCCTGGGCGATCATTCCGGATGCCATCGAATGGGGTGAATGGAAGACAGGCCGGCGACATGAAGGCATGTTCTACAGCCTGATCACCCTGGCGCAAAAGGCGGCCTCCTCCATCGCCATCCCGCTGGCCCTGCTGGTGCTTGATTTCACGGATTACATCCCCAACAGCTCTGAACAGCCCGCGAGCGCCGTGACGGGCATCCGGATCATTACCGGGCCAATTCCGGCAGTCCTGCTTTGCTTGGGGATTTTATTTGCATTCCTTTACCCCCTGGGCCGGGAGCGCTATTCCGAGATCGCGGCTGAACTTGCCTCCCGCCGGGCACACGAAGCAAAACAGCAGCCATGAACGAAATCCGCATTCTGCCAGTCCGCACCCCGCGCGAGCGGCGTACATTCCTGACCTTTCCCTGGCAACTCTACCGGAGAGACCCACTGTGGGTGCCGCCGCTGCTGCCTGAACGCGGCCGGATGATCGATCCCGAGCGCGGCAAATTCTTCGAAGATGGTTATGCCGAACTCTTCATGGCCTGGCAGGGCGGGCGGCCAGCCGGGACGATTTCCTGCGCGGAAGACCTTTCGGCCACACGGGCGCGGGGCCGCGGAGAGTGCCTGATCGGTTTCTTCGAGTGTGTGAATGATTACGCCGTGGCTGAAGCGCTCTTCGACCAAGCCATGCAGTGGGCGCAGCAGCACGACCTGAAGGCGCTTGTTGGAACCTACAACCTGGACCGCGAGGAATCGCGCGGGATCCTCATCGAGGGCCGCGATCGTCCGGCTGCGGTGTATTGCGGGTACACCGCCCCCTGGTATCCGGGCTTCTTCGAGCGGTATGGTTTTGGCAAAGCCAGCGAGGACGGCCTGGCTTATCTCCTCGAGATCGACCCGGAGCAGCCGGAGATGCAACGTCTGGCCCGCCTGGCCGAAAAAGTCCGCCAGCGCAAATCCATCCGCGTGCGCAGCGCCAATCTCAAGGATATCGACGGGGAAATCGAGCGCGTGGTCGAACTGCAGAACCGGGGCCTGGCCCACATGCCCGATTTCACCCCTTATACGCGCTCTGCCATCGAGGCGATGGTCCTGCCAATGGTGAAGGTGGTGGATCCTGATCTGGTGCTTTTTGCAGAGGTGGATGGAAAGCCAGCCGGCTGGTTCCCGGCTGTCCCCAACCTTAACGAAATATTCATTCATTTGAACGGGCTGCGTTATCCGTGGGATTACCTGCGCCTGCTGCGTTATTCCCGGTACAAACCGGAGAGCATTGCCGTAAAGAGTATCGTCGTACCGCCCGAGTATTGGGATACCGGGGTCGGTGTCCTGCTTTTCGATGAGATGGTAAAGCGGGCAGCTGCCAGGGGCTACCGCTGGGCAGATATATCCCTGACCGGCGAGGACAACCAGGATACCTGGCCGCTGGCTCACCACATGGGTGCAAAGATCTATAAGCGTTACCGATTTTATAGAAAAGCCGTCCCAGGATGACGGTTCCCTAAACCGGGTATGACTTCTGCAGGATTCCAAAGTAAATCCATGCAACTTTTCCCTGCCAGCCCCATCTAACCACATGCAATCTTCTTAAAGGAGTATCGTATGGAAATGATCATTGATTTCCCCGGCGGCGCCCGGGTGGATGCCCACTTCGGCCCTTACACCGTCCAGACGGACCAGCCAGTGCAGGGCGGCGGCGAAGGTTCCGCTCCAACGCCGTTCGCAGTCTTCCTGGCTTCGCTGGGTACGTGCGCGGGGATTTACGTGCTGGGATTCTGCAAGCAGCGCGGTTTGCCGGTCGACGGTATCCGCATCGTACAGCGGGTTCACAGCAGTCCGTTCAGTGGTATGGTAGAGAAGGTCGACCTGGAGATTCAGGTTCCGCCTACCTTCCCGGAAAAATACCGCCCATCGCTGGTAAAGTCGGCCGAATTGTGCGCGGTCAAGAAGCACCTGGAGAACCCGCCCAAATTCGATGTGTTCACCAAGGAAACGGCCGCATCCTGACCGCCGGCTGGTTTCAGATCAAACCGCCCCGACCGAAGAGGCCGGGGCGGTTTTGTCATTCTTCAAGGGGCTATATTTCCCGGGATGGTCATTGTCCCAGGACTTCCAGCATGGCTGCGTGGATGCCGGGGGCGGCCGCCAGGATCGCGTTGGGCCGGGAAATGTAATCCGGCCCGCCCTGCAGGTTGGTGACGATTGCGCCGGCCTCCTCGGCAATCAGACCGCCTGCTGCCACATCCCAGGGGCTGAGGGTTAGCTCCCAATAACCTTCGAAGCGCCCGGCCGCGACGTAACACAGGTCGAGAGCGGCCGAGCCCAGGCGGCGGACACCCTGGCTGCATTTGGAGAAGCGTGAAAAATTTCCAATATTATCTTCGGGCGTCACCCAGGTGTTGTAGGGGAAGCCGGTCACCAGCAGGGATTTTTGGAGTTCGGTGACGGCGGAGGCTTTCAGTGCCCGCCCGTTCACAAAAGCGCCGTGCCCACGCCAGGCCGAGAAAAGTTCATCCCGCATGGGGTCGTAGACCACACCCAGGAGGGTTGTGTTGTTTTGCGCATAGGCAATGGATACTGCAAACAGGGGGATGCCGTGGGCGTAATTGACAGTACCGTCCAGTGGATCAATGTACCAGAGATGATCCTCCTGGCCGTCGAGCGTGCCGCTCTCCTCGGCCAGGATGCGATGGCCGGGAAACTGGCGGCGGATACCCTCCAGGATCAGGGCTTCGGACTGGTGGTCCACTTCTGTCACCAGATCAATGGTTCCCTTATAGTTGACCTGATGTTCCTGCTCATACCCGGCGCGTAAAACCTGGCCGGCCTGGCGCGCCAATCGTTCCAGGTCGGCAAGCGTGGGTTGACTCATTGGGTGTCTTCGAATTCTGCGAGGATTTTGTGGATCTGGTCGAGTTCGGCCTGGATTTCATTGCGGTCGTTCACGGCTTGTTCGAGCAAGGCCTTGAAAGCCGGGCGCTGACTCTCGGGCAGAGTCTGGAGCAGGCGCTCGGTGCGGCCGATCTGGGTATTCTTGTAGCGCAATTTGTTTTCCAGGCGCTCGCGGTAGCCACTGTAAAACGTCTTTTCGTCCAGCGGCTGGGGGCGGGTGGGAATGCCCAGGGTGAGCAGTTCCGCGATCGTGAGCAGGAATTCTTCGGTGTCGATCGGCTTTTCCAAAAAGCGCGCGGCTCCCAGACTCATGGCGAAGGACTTGTCTTCAGGCGTGACGTACGTGGCAGAGAGAAAGATGACAGGGATATCGCGCGTCTTGGGGTCGGTGCGCAGGCGCTGGACGAAAGCAAAGCCATCCAGTTTGGGCATCAGGATGTCCGTGATCACAAGGGCCGGCCGCTCAACCTGGATCTTTTCCAGCGCTTCCTGGCCGTTGCGCGCAGTCACGACGGGATAGCCTTTGAACCGCAACGTTACTTCAAGCAGTTCGCGGACGTTGGGAACGTCTTCGACAACCAGCAGGGGACCATAAGGGATACTCATGCCTATATTTTAATACAAATTTTCCAGTTCGTTGGGGCTGGAGGGCCAATTGCCACGAAATTGGCACATTATGCCAAAAAAAGTGACGCGGGGGTATCCGCGTCACTTCACAATTAACCGGGGAAAACCTGCCTAGCCGTAGCGCTGCATGAACCGTTCCATGCGGTGCAGGGCCTCTTCAATTTGCTCGTAGGCGGTGGCATAGCAGGCGCGCACGAATCCCTCCCCGCCGGGGCCGAAAGCATTGCCCGGCACCACGGCCACGTGTTCTTCACGCAGGAGTTTTTCGGCAAAGGTCTCGTCATCCATGCCCGAAGCGCCAATCCGGGGGAAGGCATAGAAGGCGCCGCGCGGCTCAAAGGTGGTCAAGCCGAGCCGGTTGAGGCCGTCAACGATCAGGCGGCGGCGGCGATCGTATTCTTTCACCATTTCCTGCACATGCGGCTCGCCGTTCTTAAGGCCTTCGATGGCAGCATCCTGGGCAGTTGTGGGGGCGGACATGATCGTGTACTGGTGGATGCGCACCATCCCTTTGGTGAATTCCGCAGGGGCGGCCGCATAGCCGATACGCCAGCCGGTCATGGCATGACTCTTCGAGAAGCCGCCCAGCAGAATCGTGCGGCGTTTAATGCTTTCGCCCAGGCTGGGCACACAGACATGCTGGAAATCATAGACCAGCCGGTCGTAAATTTCGTCCGAGACCAGTATCAGATCGTTATGTTCGGCGATCTTTGCAATCTCGATCAGCCGCTCGCGTTCGGCCACCGCACCGGTGGGATTGCTGGGATACCCCACGAAGATGACCTTGGTGCGGGGGGTAATGGCTGCCTGGATGCGGGCGGGATCCACCTGGAAATTATCCTCGATGCGGGTTGGGATCTCCACCGGCACACCACCGGCCAGAATCACCTCGGCTTGATATGAGACGAAGCACGGCGTGGGGATGATGACTTCGTCGCCAGGATCGAGCAGGGCGGTCATGGTGAGGTAGAGCGCCTCCGAGACGCCTACCGTGACGATGATTTCGTTTACAGGGTCATAGCTGACCCCGTAGCGATGTTCCAAATTCTTGGCAATGGCCTGGCGCAATTCCAGTTTACCGGCGTTGGATGTGTAGTGGGTCTCGCCATTTTTCAGCGATTGGATGCCGGCATCCAAAATGGGCTTGGGCGTGGTGAAATCCGGTTCGCCGATGCCCAGTGAGATGACATCCTTCATGGTGGCCGCAATATCGAAAAACTTGCGGATGCCTGAAGGCTTCAACCCCGCCACGCGCTTGGAAAGGTGTCTAACGTCTCCGACTTCTTGCATGGAACCTCCTTAGTTTGGTTGAATATGCCAGTCGTCGTCAGCCTCGTAATAGGCCAATTCATACTCCTGGCCGTCATCGGCGTGCACCCGGAAGTGTATGGCTTCAGGGGAGCGCCAACTGAACAATACTGACTGAATCTCCAAGCGCCTGCCCTGCCATTGCATGGCTACCGGCCGTTCAGGGTAGGCAAACCCGGAGTGACACTCGACATCAGGGGTCATGGTGCAAAAATAGAGGCGCTGAAAAGCGCCTCTAGAGAATAACGCTGGAGTCGTCTCCAAGATTGAGCGCACAAGCGGCTTCTGTGGCGCCCTGCCCGATCACCTGGGCTCTCCGGCCGATAAACGATTTGGTCAATGATACTCCTTCCACCAGGGCTCCATTTTCCAGGATGCTGTTCTCCAGATGGCTGCCATAGATCCGGCAGTCCGGGCCTATGGATACGTGCGGACCGATCCTGGAGTGCTCAACATGGGCCGTTGGATGGATGAAGACCGGCCGGATAATCTCAACTCCCTCGTCAACATGGGCGGCCGAGTTCTCACGGCCGTGTTCCAGAAGATAGCGATTCGTTTCCAACGTGGCTTCAATCGTGCCGGCATCCAACCAGACTGCCACTTTCTGGGTGCGGAATTTTGCTCCGCGTTCGAGCAGGATGTTCACCGCATCTGCCAGGAAGAATTCACCTTTGAGTTGGATCTTCTTTTCCATTTGCTCTTCAATGGCGCCGATCAGTTCTTTGGCATCCCTGAAATAATAACAGCCAACCAGGGCCAGGTTGTTCTCCAGTGATTGCGGTTTCTCGACCAGGCGTATCACGCGGCCGCTGCCATCCGCTTCGGCCACGCCAAAGCGGCGTGGATCCGGCACAGATTTTACCCAGGCCACGCCGTCCAGGGTTTCACCCTTGAGGAAGTTGAAGTCCGTTTCTATGAGCGTATCCGAGTAAACGATCACCAGCGGCCCATGCAGGTATTCGCGCGCCAGCCAAATGGCGTGGGATTGTCCCTTCATCTCAGCCTGGGTGACGTAATGTACTTTGAGATGTGGAAAATTGGCGTCCATGAAAGGTTTAACCTGGTCGCCCAAATATCCGACAATAAAAACGAATTCCGTGTTTGCGGGGTCGGGCACTGTATCGAAGGTATCCAGCAGGTGTTCGAGACCGGTTTTACCCGCCAATGAAACGAGCGGTTTCGGTTTGCTCCATGTCTGCGGGCGCATGCGCGTGCCCAGTCCGGCCATTGGAACGACGATTTTCAGAGTATCAGCCACCATTTGCTCCTGTGAAAGAATGCACTATATTTTACCCTAACGCAAACGTGTTGCATAAAAACGGGATAAAAAAGGCTCACAATACCGTCAGGTTTGCCAGGGATGCGGCCAGGCGCTTGATGCCGACGCTCTCGAAGACGACATCCACCGTTTCGTCATCCGCTTGAATGCGGCTGTCCAGGACAATGCCTTCGCCCCAGACGGGGTGACGGACGCGCATGCCGGCGCGAAAGCGGGCTTCTCTGATGGGAGCGGAAGCAGGCCGGGAAGGGCTGGCCCACTGCATCCGGCTGGCATGGGACTGGGACCTGTTGCCGGTTCCGCGGCCAAGCCGGGAGCGGCCGTTCAAAAGTTCTGCCGGGATGTCTTCCAGAAAACGGGATGGCTCTGTCGGTTCGGCGTAACCGCGCCCGCCGCGCTGCATGGCACGCACCAGATAAAGCTTGTCCTTGGCGCGTGTGATCCCCACATAGAACAGCCGGCGCTCCTCTTCCATCTGTTCCGGGTCATCGTAAGAGCGGCTGTGCGGCAGGATGCCATCATCCAACCCGACAATGAAGACAACACCGAACTCGAGGCCTTTGGCGGCATGCAGGGTAAGCAGCGTGGGGGCGTTCTGACTGTCGCTGAGCGTGTCCTGGTCAGAGACGAGGGCCACGTTTTCCAGAAAGTCCTCCAGTAAACGGGTGTCGTATTCGATCGCCAGGCGGCGCAGTTCCTGGACGTTTTCCCAGCGATCCTGACCTTCTTCACTCTGGTCGTTAATGTATTCTTTGTAATTGATATCATTCAGGACCCGGTCGAACAGTTCACTGACCGTCAGGATTGAGGCTGCCTGCCGCCAGGCTGCAAGGAGGCCTCCGAAGTCGGCCAGGGGCAGAGCGGCACGCCCACTGAACGAGGGCCAGAAAGGCGAGTCTGAACCACGTGCAAGGTCAATCAGCACTGCGCCGGGGGTGGAGCCGGCCTGGCGGGCTGTCGTATGCAATGCCAGGAGGGTCTTTTCGCCCACCCCACGCGGTGGGACATTGATGATCCGGTCCAGGCTGATCTCGTCCGCGGGGTTATGGATCAGGCGCAGGCAGGCGATTACATCTTTAACTTCACGCCGTCCGTAGAAGCGCTGTGCGCCCACCAGCCGGTAAGGGAGGCGGGCCTGCAGGAAGGCTTCTTCCAAGAGACGGGATTGGGCATTGGTGCGGTAGGTTACGGCACATGCGCCGGGTTCGAACTGCTTGCTGGCAACCAGTTGTGCAATGGTGTCAACGACGAATGCGGCTTCGGCGTAGTCATCGCCGGCTTCGAAGTAAACCGCCTTCTCGCCCTGGCCGCGTTCGGTGAAGAGGCGTTTCCGGGTGCGGTGAGGGGCACGGTCAATCACGGCCATGGCTGTGTTCAGAATATTCTGGCGCGAGCGATAATTCTGCTCGAGCAGGATGACCTGGTGGGTGGGAAAGTCCTGCTCGAAGCGCTGGACGTTGCGGTAGTCTGCACCCCGCCAGCGATATACACTCTGATCCGGGTCTCCAACGCAAAACACGTTGCGGTGTACGGAGGCGAGGTGTTTGATGAGCACATACTGGGCCTGATTGGTATCTTGGAATTCGTCCACCAGAATGTGCTGGAAGCGGCGGGCATATTTTTCGCACACGTCGGGCTGGGTTTCCAGCAGTTGTGCTGTCCACAAGAGGAGATCATCGAAGTCGAGTGCGTTGGCGGCCAACAGGCGCTGCCGGTAGCCGGCAAAGATGCGTTTGACCACCTCGTCCCGATAGGTGTTAATGGGGAAGCTTTCCACATCCACCAGTTCGTTCTTTGCACGCGAGATGGCGGCATGGACGCTGGGCGCCCGGTAGAGCTTGTCATTTATATTGAGTTCGCGAATGACGGCTTTGACGACGGAAATCTGGTCATCCGCATCATAAATGACAAAGTTCGATGAAAAAGGCAGTTTCTCGGCTTCCCGGCGCAGGATGCGGGCGCAGTTGGCATGGAAGGTTCCCAGCAGCATGCCGCGCGTTGCCTCCTCGCCGAGCAGGTGCGTGACGCGCGCCTGCATTTCCCGGGCGGCCTTGTTGGTGAATGTAACTGCCAGGATGTTATAGGGGCGAATACCCTGGCAGGCGATCAGGTAGGCAATGCGCTGGGTGAGCACCCGGGTCTTGCCCGAGCCAGGGCCTGCCAACACCAGAATCGGACCGGCGCCAGCCGTTACGGCCTGGCGCTGCTGGGGGTTGAGTTGGTCGAGAAAATCCATGAGATTGATAGGTACGAGGCAGGAATGGGGCCGGCGGGTAAGGGCCCATTCCTGAACCGCGCCTCCTGATCGTTGCTTACTTGAGTTCCGAAGTGCAGTTCGGGCAGCGGGTGGCCTTGATCGGGATGGCCGTGAAACAGTGTGGGCATTCCTTCGTGGTCGGTTCAGCGGGAGCCGCTTCTTCCTTTTTCCTGGCCGAATTGGCTGCTTTGACGATCAAGAAGATGACAAAAGCGATGAGGATGAAATCAATGATCGCCTGGACAAAGGCGCCCCATTTCACCAGCGCCTCACCCACTTTGAACGATTGTTCAGCAAAATTGATGCCACCCAAAATCAGGCCGACCAATGGCATGAGGATGTCGTTTACCAGAGAACCGATGATCTTGCCAAAGGCGCCGCCAATGATCACGCCGACTGCCAGGTCGAGTACATTGCCGCGCATGACGAATGCCTTGAATTCTTTTAACATTGTATGCCTCCCGGTGCAAAGTTATCACGAACGCCTTGATTGTACCGTTACGAAAGATGCCTGTCAACGCGTTGACAAGTGCCGGTCATTTGATATACACTGAATGAAGAATACTTGTGAATGGTTCCCGGTGGATGCAGCCGGGGCCGATATTTCGAAAAAATGTCTGGATATATTTCTTTTGTCATGTCGTTTTCGGTGACAAATGACATTGCGATATTTGACTGTGAAATAAAATCAGGTATAATCAATCCGCTATGCGAGTCCTTGCAAACAGCAGCCTGAAAGGTTAGCCTTTTTTGCGGCAATCTTTTTTGCTAATTATCATGCAGAGGATGAAAATCAATGCCCAATCAATTATTGAATGTGCAGGACCTGAAGACCCATTTTAAGACGCGAGATGGGATGGTGCATGCTGTCAACGGCATCTCGATGACGCTTGACGAAGGGGAGA
>CAYLXB010000052.1:1788-25400 GCA_964387495.1 uncultured Anaerolineaceae bacterium | reverse complement strand
AACCCATCTTCCTCAGCATCGGCTACGCCGCCTGCCACTGGTGCCACGTCATGGCCCACGAATCCTTTGAGGATCCCGCCACCGCCGAACTGATGAACACCCGCTTCATCAACATCAAGGTCGACCGCGAAGAACGCCCCGACTTGGATGCCATCTATATGCAGGCCGTCATGGCCCTCACCGGCTCGGGCGGCTGGCCGCTCTCGGTCTTCCTCACCCCCGCCCTGCAGCCCTTCTATGGCGGCACCTACTTCCCCCCCGCATCCCGCCATGGCCTGCCCGCCTTCCGCCAGGTGCTGGAAGGCCTCTCGGAGGCCTGGCAGACCCGCCGCAGCGAAGTCCTTGCCGCCGGGAGCGAACTGTCTGCTCATATCCAGAAACACGCACAGGCCTCTTCCGGCCAGCCCTTCCCCTTTGCCTCCCTCGAAGATGCCGCCATCACCCTCCATCAGACCTACGACTGGGCCAACGGTGGCTGGGGCCTGCCGCCCAAGTTCCCCCAGCCGCTTGCGCTCGACTTCCTCCTCGGCCTGGCTGCCTCCCGCCCCTACCCCGACGACCTGCCCGAACTCAAGCTCGTCCGCCACTGCCTGGAGGCCATGTCTCGCGGCGGTATGTACGACCTGGTCGGCGGCGGCTTCCACCGCTATAGCACCGACACCGCCTGGCTCGTCCCGCACTTTGAAAAGATGCTCTCTGACAACGCCCTCCTTGCCCGCACCTGCCTGCACGCCTGGCAGGTCACCGGCGAGCTAGCCTTCCGCCGCCAGTGCACCGAAACCCTCGACTTTGTCGCCCGCGAGATGACCCACCCTCAGGGCGGCTTCTTCTCCAGCTTGGATGCAGACTCAGACGGCGCAGAGGGCCGCTTCTACACCTGGACGCCCGCTCAGCTTAGCACTGCCCTCGGCGAGGATGCCCATCTCTTCGAAGCAGCCCACTCGATCCGCCCCGGGGGCAACTGGGAGGGCGTGACCATCCTGCGCCGCGCCCTCGACGACGACGCCCTGGCTGCCCGCTTCGCGCTCCAGCCTGAGACTGTTTCCGCCAAACTGGCCGCCTGCCGTGCCCGCCTGCTCTCCGCCCGCACTGCCCGCCCGCGCCCTGCCTCCGATGACAAGGTGCTCACCGCCTGGAACGGCCTGATGCTGGCCGCCTTTGCCGAAGCGGCGCGTGTCCTGCCGGACGATGAATCCCGCTCCGAAGATGCGCCTGGTTATAAATTTGACTACCTTGAGATAGCTATACGAAATGCCGGCTTTTTACTGTCCGCCCTCCGACCCGGCGGCCAATTGTGCCGCTCCTGGCGTGCCGGGCAGGTCAGCGGCCCAGCCTTCCTGGAAGATTACGCCGCCCTCATTCTCGGCCTGCTCGAACTTTACCAGGCCGATTTCGACCCGCGCTGGTTCGGCGCTGCTCAGGAACTGGCGCAGCAAATGCTGGCCCGCTTCAGTGACCCCGCCGGCGGCTTCTTCGATACCCCCGTGGATGGCGAGGCCCTCCTGGTGTGCCCCAAAGGTCTGCAGGACAACGCCACCCCCTCCGGCAATGCCCTGGCCGCCGAGGCCCTCCTCAAACTGGATGCCTTCAGCGGAAATCCATCCCACCGCGACCAGGCCGAACATGCTCTCGGGCTGGTCGCGCAGGCCGCCATCCGTTATCCTATCGCCTTCTCCCGCTGGCTGGGTGCGGCCGCCTTCGCCCGCGGCCCGGTAAAACAGGTGGCTCTGCTGGGTGACCCGGCCTCCCCCTCCATGCAGGCCATGTTGAAGGAAGTGCGCTCGCGCTGGCGCCCCGGGTTGGTGGTGGCCGCCAGTCCCTTCCCGCCGCCAGTGGGGTCCCCATCCCTGCTCTTCGACCGCCCCCTGCTGGACGGCCAGCCGGCAGCCTACGTCTGTGAAGGCTTCGTCTGCCGCCGCCCGGTGTCCTCTGTGGAGGAACTGCATGAGTTGTTGGATTGAAAAGGGAAAGTCCCTACCCCTGCAGGAACTCCAGGAGCAGGCAGTTGAAAGTCTCGTATTGGTCCACCGCTACCGCATGTCCCCCTTCGGGAATGACCACCTGCCGTGCCCCGGGGATGCCCTCGGCCAGCTGGCGCTGGGCTTCCACTTGCACCGTGGTGTCCGCCTCCCCGCTGATGACCAGTGTGGAAACCCGGATCTCCTTCAGGCGCGGCAGGGAGTTGAACAGTCCCAGCGAACGCATGGCTGCCCGGTAGGCGCGTGGGTCAGCCTGGCTGATGCGCTGCACCACCTGTTCGCGCAGCGCCGCCTCCTGCGGCCGGGGAAAGACCCGCCGGGCCACCACACCCGCCTGGGCGGGCAGCCCCACCAGGTGAACCAGCAGGAGCCGCTGTAAGAAGTAGAAGCCTTGGCTCCAGGTCTGCGGCCGCAGGCGGGCAAAGGTGCTCACCAGCACCAGCCTGCCTGTTAACTGCGGAAAATCCAGGGCAAATTGCTGTGCAATGGTTCCGCCCATCGAAAGCCCGACCACATGCACCGGTCCGGCGTTCAGCTCGGTCAGCAGCCCTGCCATCTGTGCGGCCACCCGGCGGATGCTCCACCCTTTGCCGTCATACCGGGACCGGCCGAAGCCGGGCACGTCCACGGCCAGCGGGCGGAAGCCGGCCCTGCTCAGCGGGGAGAATTGCGGCAGCCAGGAAGAGCCGTCCACTCCCAGCCCGTGCAGCAATAACACGGCGGGCGAGCCTGCAGGATGAGGGTCAAAATAGTAGATATCGTCCATGAGCAGAAAACTCCCTGCCTTGGCGGGCAGGGAGCGGATTGGTGGATTGAGCCGCCGCCTTACTTGGGTTCTCCAGGCGGTTGTTTGCTTCCGGACTCGTCTTCCTTCTTGCCCAGCCCGTCCCGGAAGGACTTGATTCCCTGGCCAAGTTCGCCGGCGATCTTGCTGATCCGGCCGGGGCCGAATAGCAGCAGGACGATGACCAGCACGATAATGATCTCCCAACCACTAAGTCGAAAAGGCATAAGCACCTCCAATCTGATTTCTGAGGATTACTTTACCACAAAGGTCATATTTTGGCTATCTCTATGCTTCGCCGCGCCCCCAGATCAAGCCTTCGATGTAGCGGGTAGCCCTCCGGTAGAGCGACCGCAGGCGCGCCCACCATGTGTACCCCCTGAGGTTGACCCGGCGTTCGGCAGGCAACGGGCCGGTCCACTGCGCGATCAGTGCACCCCAGGTCAGGCCTGCCCCAAAGCCAACCAGCACGATCCTGTCGCCTAGCTGGATTCGCCCCTGCGCAACGGCCTCGCAGACCGCGATGGGAATGGAAGCTGTGGATGTGTTGCCATAACGCTCCACGTTGATGGCAAAATTCTCCAGGGGCAGTTTCAGGCCCCTGGCAGCCGCTTCGATGATGCGGTTGTTGGCTTGGTGTGGGATGACCAGGTTGATGTCCTCGATCTTGAGCCGGGCCGCCGCCAGTGCTTCCTGCGTAACCTTGGCCATGACGCGCGTGGCAAAGCGGAAGACCTCACTGCCTTCCATACGAATGAAGTGCTTCCCGCTCAACACTGTCTCCTCTGTCGCCGGGTGGCGGCTCGCGCCCGCCGGCACAGAGAGCAGCCCGGCCCCCGAACCGTCCGAGTGCAGAACCGCCGAGAGCACGCCCCCGGGACGCTCACTGGCCTGCAGCACAAAGGCCCCCGCGCCGTCCCCAAACAAGATGCAGGTGTTCCGGTCCGACCAGTCCACAAAGCGGGACAGGTTCTCCGTCCCCACCACCAGCACACTGCGCATCGCTCCCGAACGGATGCTCTGAGCGCCCATCTGGACGGCGTAGATGAAACCGGAGCAGGCAGCCAGTAAGTCGAAGGCCCCTGCGTTTGCTGCCCCGATCCGGTCCTGGATCAGACAGGCCGTGGCCGGGAAGAGATACTCCGGCGAAGAAGTGGAACAGATGACCAGGTCCAGGTCGGTGGGCCGCAGGTTGGCAACCTGCAATGCCAGCATGGCAGCCTTCACCGCCAAGTCGGCCGGGTATTCGTTCTCGCGGGCAATGTGGCGCTCTTGAATGCCGGTGCGTTCGCGGATCCATTTGTCGCTTGTATCCACCATCTTTTCCAGGTCCGCATTGGTCAGCACGGCTTCTGGAACTGCCATGCCCCAGCCAGTGATATGTGCGTTTGGCATCAAGCCTCCTGGTATCGGCTCAGGATCAGTGTGGCATTGTGGCCGCCAAAACCGAAAGAATTGGACATGACATGCACCAGGCGGGCAGGTCTCGGAACATTCGGGACATAATCCAGGTCGCAGAGCGGGTCCGGGGTCGTGTAGTTGACGGTAGGCGGCAGCAGGCTGGATTGCAGAACCTGGACACAGACCATGGCTTCAAGGGCGCCGGAGGCTCCCAGCAGATGCCCGGTCATGGATTTGGTGGAAGAAACCGGCACCTTGTAGGCCTGTTCGCCAAAGACGGCTTTGATGGCAGCCGTCTCGGATTTATCGTTCAACTGGGTGGAGGTGCCGTGGGCGTTAATGTAACCGATATCCTTCGGGAGCAGGCCGGCATTGTCCAGCGCCAACTGCATGCACAGGGCCGCGCCGGCACCGTTCTCCGCAGGCGCCGAAATATGGTAGGCGTCATCACTGGTGCCGTATCCGGTCACCTCCGCCAGGATGTGGGCGCCGCGCCGCCGGGCATGTTCGAGAGCCTCCAGCACCAGGATGGCAGCCCCCTCCCCCATCACAAATCCGTCACGCTCCTTGTCGAACGGACGCGAGGCACCTTGTGGGTCGTCATTGCGGGTGGACAAGGCCGTCATCACATTCAGCCCGGCCATGGCAACCGGGATGATGGATGCCTCACTGGCACCCGCCAGCATGACCTCCGCACTGCCGCGCCGGATGATCTCGGCCGCTTCCCCGATGGCATTCGAGCCGGTCGCGCAGGCAGTGCTGATGGCCAGGTTGGGGCCGCGCAGTCCCAGTTGAATGGCGGTCAACCCGGCAGACGAATCCGCGATCATCATCGGCACCAGGAAAGGGCTGACCCGTTCCGGGCCACGCTCACGCAGCACTTCCACCTGTTCCAGCAGGGTGCTGATGCCGCCAATTCCGGAGCCGATCAGGACCCCGATGCGGTCACGGTTTTCCTCCGTGACAGTCAATTCAGAGGCTTCCCAGGCTTGCACAGCCGCGGCCAGTGCGAACTGGCTGACTCGGTCCATGCGGCGCGCTTCACGCGGGCCAAAAAGAGTAGCCGGATCGAAATTTTTGACTTCGGCGGCAAACCGGGTCTTGTGCTGGCTGGCGTCGAAGCGGGTGATCGGCACCACGCCGGACTTCCCCGCCAACAGGGCTTGCCAGGTTTCCGCCGGGTTATGGCCGAGAGGGCTGATACAGCCCAGGCCGGTCACAACAACACGTGTACGCATGCGTTTCTCCTTGCAGGTGAAAGTTCAGGCCTCCCGTGGGATGCCTGCGGGATCTGCCTGCTGTTCGGCTGTTATAACACAGGGGGGCGGGATGCGATGCGGGGGTGGAAGATAGTAGAAAATTGGCGGGCGCTGGAAAGCACCCGCCAATCACAAGAATGAAACAGTCGGTTGCCCAACGTGTGTCAGGCGATGGTGTCCATGGCTGCCGCGAGGCGTTTTACGATTTCATCTACTTCAGCCTCGCTGATGGTCAGCGGCGGGGAAAAGGCCAGGGTGGCTCCTAACGGCCGCGAGCGCAGCCCATGGGTCTGGGCAGCCTTGAAGATGCGTCCGGCCAGTGCCATGTCAGGCTGCCCGGTCTCCTTGCTGGCAACGATCTCCACCCCGCACAACAGGCCCAGGCCGCGCACATCCCCGACAAAGGGGAACTCGAGGAGTTTCTTCAGCCCGTCGAGCAGGCGCTTTCCTAGCGTGCGCGAGCGCTCCACCAGCTTCTCGCTCTCGATGATCTCAAGGTTCTTCAGTCCGACGGCACAGGCCGTGGCATGCCCCGAATATGTGTAGCCGTGCATCCAGGCTTCACCCTCAGCTGCCGATTCGACCGTCTCACGGATCTCATCCGAGATCTGCATCCCGCCTAGGGGCTGGTAACCGCTGGTAATACCCTTGGCAAAGGTTAGGATATCCGGCTTGACTCCCCAGTGGTGCAGGGCAAACATTTTCCCGGTGCGGCCAAAGCCGGTGATGACCTCATCGGCAATGAAAAGCACCTCGTACTTGTCGCAAATGGAACGTACCAGCGGGAAGTAATCCTCCGGCGGGATAATCACCCCGCCCACGCCCATGATGGGCTCGGCAATGAATGCGCCAACCGTCTCCGGCCCCTCACGCAGGATGGCATCTTCCAGGGCCCGTGCCGCGGCCTGGCCAACAGTCTCGCCGGTGCGGACCTCGCCATCGTAGCGGTAGGGATTGGGAGCAGAGATGTGCAGGAATTCCGGCATGGCAGGGCCAAACATGGTATGGTAACGCTCGATGCCGGTTGCAAATGTAGCTGCCAGGGTGATGCCGTGATAGGCGCCTTTGCGTGCTATGATCTTGAACTTGCCGGGTTTTCCCCTGCGCTTCCAATAGTAACGCACCGTCTTGAAGGCCGAGTCGTTCGACTCCGATCCGCCGGCGGTAAAGAAGGTGGTATTCAAACCAGGATAAGCATAACCGGCCAGTTTATCGGCCAACAATGTGGAGGGGATGTTGGTCATGCCGGAGAAGTTGGATGTGTAGGACATGCTCTTCATCTGGTCGTAGGCTGCCCTGGCCAATTCTTCGCGTCCATAACCAACATCAACATTCCACAGGCCGGCCATGCCGTCCAGGATTTTCTGTCCATCGGTCGTATATAACCAGACACCCTCGGCATGTTCAATCACCAGCGCCCCGGCGTGCGTCTTGGGATGGTGGACCGGGTGCAGTTGTTTTCGGTCTTTTTCGATCAATACGGCGGTCTCTTGTGAGTTCATTTTTCATCAACCTCCTGAAGGATGCGGTCAAACACAATTATACTGCCAGTGGAGATACAAATCCGGGTAGGGCCGGATAAAAAATGGGCGCCACGGCGGGGTGCCGGGCGCCCGGGAGCATGTCAGTGGTGTTAAGGAGCGGGAACGTAGTAGTTGATGATCAACTGTGGCGCATTGGTAACCGATCCACCGCTGTAGAACTTTACATAATCCGCCACCAGATCCGTGTCATTGGGTTTCGCGAAGCGCAGGCGCATCTGGGTCGTTCCGGTTAGGTTAATGTAGGCTTTGCTGGCAGTCAGCACAGCGCTGTACCAGTTGCTGACAGGGGTTGTGCCAAATTTACCGGCAGAAGCCTTGCTGGCAACTGCTTGAAAATCGCCCAGTTCCAGGTTCCTCTTTGTAGCAAAGTAAGGCTTCTTGATATCCACCAGAAGATAGCCATGCGTCTTGAAGGGATCAGAACCTGCCAGGCCGTATTTCTTGACCTTAAGCGTGATCGAAGTAATGACAGCATTATCTGGAAGACCAGCGGTGTTAAAATCCAGGATGGCCAGGTACTGTTTCTTCGACTTGTCATCTCCGACATTGAAGGTGGTCGCGCTGGAGTTCATCGTCCCGCCGACGCTGCTGGTGGCCGTGGATTCAAGTATCCAGCCATCATAGACCCCAACAGACTTGAAGACAAGGGTTTTCTTTACCGTATAAGCCTCGCCGCCTGTAAATGCGCCCGCAAGCGGGTTAAGCGCGGCATCCGTGATTGTCATGTTATTCTGCACATTTAGTAGAAGTGCGCCGTTCCCTGAACCTGTGTTTACCAGCACGGTGTACTGGTCTGCAGAAACAGGGGTAACACTGAGAATGCTCGCGTTCTTGACCGTAGCCGTGAGTGAAAAATCAGCGGGATCCACACCATTGACTGCCTCAGAAAAAACGACCGAGAAACGGACCTTATTGAGACTAGTCGGGCTGGGGTCAAGAACCTTGCTTGACACAACCGTTGGTGCGGTGACATCGATCGTCCAGGCATAAGTGGCAGGTGAAGGATCCACATTCCCTGCCAGATCAATCGCCTGTACCGCAATCGTATGCGGACCTTCAGCCAGAACATACGGAACGGCACAGGCAGAAAAAGCTCCTTCGTCCAAGGAGCACTCAAAGGTAGCCGCAGCATCACCCGGGCTGGAGAAGGTAAAGTTTGCGCTCGTGTTGTTGGCAGGATCGGCAGGACGGGAATCGATCTGGGTCTCCGGCGCAGTGGTGTCGACCACAAGTGCTTTATCTGCTCCCAGCGAACCAGCCGTTCCCGGAACAGGCAGGTTCAAGACAGCATGATTCCCGGCCAGGTCCGTGATTTGTCCGCCGTTCAAGGCCAGAGGGTCGGACGCGGCATAATCCAGATCGCCGGATGTATCGCCGGCCTGGACGGTATAGTTGAAGGTCAACGTTGCCGTACCGGTTCCAGCAGCATAATCAAGAACCCTGTCGACCGCTCCCGTCTCGAGGGTCAGTTGAGGCACCCCTGTAACGTAGACAGGTTCACTGAAGGTGACTGAAATGACAATCCCGTCCGGGGTATTGTAATATCCATCTGGCGTGGTGGAGGTCACATTTGTGACCATCGGGGGGATCGATTCTGTTTCACCAATAGCATAGGTACTCATGGAGCTCAGGTTGGTGGCCTTTGTGCTCGTCGAAGTCCGCGTATCCAGCGTGGGCGACGTCCAGCCATCTGAATACTTCTGAATCACAAAATTCGCCGGATTGGCTCCCGCATCCACATCCCCGGCCGTGAAATTAAGGGTGACGTTATAAGATGTGAAAGTGATCCCACTGCCGGGTACCAGGGACCAGTATCGGTTGACATCCTTGGCCGGATCGATCAACGAAGAGTTGATTTCAGGATGTTCCCCGGCTGTGGTCGTGGCCGTGACATAGTTATTGGCCAGAACCGATGTGGCAACGACGATTGAAGAGAGGTTGACCGGAGTATATGCATTTACATCACCGATCGCGAATGTGAAATCAGGTCCGGAGCCGCTCAGGAAATATTTGCGCAGGTTGCCGTACACATACGAATTGGGGCTCCCGCCTGCGACCGAACCGGCCTCCTTGATATTCATATTCCGGATGCCGGTAACGATCCTGCCACTGGTCAGGGTGAGTGTGCCGTTCACGGTGGTCTCACCACTGAGGCCCAGGGTGACCCCTTCGGAGAGGACGACTTCACCGGTCGGCTTGTTGATTGTCAGGTTTTCGAAGTTTGGCCTGTTGGAAAAGGTCTGTGTACCGGAGCCCTGCAGGGTGACCGTATTGCCGGCGGCCGGGTTGAACGTGCCGGCATCCGACCAATCCCCTGAAACAAACATGGCATGGTTTGCATTGAACGTCGTGCCGGAGGCTGTGGAGAACTTGCCGCCAATAGTTAAGACAGTTGCAGTCGTTGCCGTCGTCCCGGATCCGGAAAGCAACAGGTTTCCATTGACTGTTGTCAAGCCGGTCAAGTCTTTCGCACCGCTGCCACTGAGTGTGAGATTCTGATAAGGAATTGCCCGGACACTCTGATCAACAGAAGCATTATAGTTGACAGTGTTACCAGCAGCAGATGCGTTCAGTGTCGTCAAAGTAAAGCTGCCCGGAACGCCGATACTGAGGTTGCTGTTCACACCCTGGGTCAACGCTCCTTCACCAGCTAGGGAGGTGGTGATGGCCAGCACCCCGGTGCCGGTCAAATTATTCGTGATGGTGATTCCGGCAGGAATGGCCAGGTTTGCGATAGTCGCTGGCCTGGTACCGCCGATCACTTGGTTGTTTGTATCGAAGGTATACAACCCAGTCCCGGAAGTAAAGTTTGCACCATTGTGAGTTAGACCCCCATGGAAGGTGACCGCCGTCCCACCGGCATTGTTCCAGGTGCCGCCCGGGTTCACTGTAACCGTGTTGTTTAATAGCTTTAAGCCCGCCACTCCGCCAAAATTCAGCGCACCGGTCACGCTGGTCGTCCCCTCCACCGAAAAGGCGTATTCTCCAACAGTCAGGCTCGTGCCAGAGCCAATCGCCAGGTTGCTGCCAATTGCCAGATCAGCCTGGGTTACAGCAGAAACCGCACCGCTCAAGGTCAGGCTGCCGTTGACCGTTGTCAGTCCTGTCAGGTCCTTGGCGCCGCTGCCGCTCAGGGTGAGGTGATGGTAGGGAATGGGCCTGATCACCTGGTCCCCGGAAGCACTATAATTAACGGTATTGCCAGGCTCAGAAGCATTCAGAGTTATGAGAGTAATGCTGCCTGGCACGCCAATATTGAGGATTCCACCCGCCCCCTGGGTCAGTGTCCCTTCCCCGCCAAGCGAGTTGGTTACACTCAGGTTGGCATTATTTGTGAGAGTCACCCCTCCGCTGACAACCAGATTTGGGATGGAAAGCGAAGCAGTCCCGCCCGTGGCTTGGTTATTGGTCTCAAAGGTGTAGAGACTGGTACCCGCAGAAAAGGTTGCACCGTTGTGGGTAAGACCGCCGTGGAAGGTGACCGCTGCCCCGCTGGTATTGTTCCAGGTGCCGCCGGAATTCACAGTGACCGTGTTGTTGAACGTCTTGATGCCAAGCGGGCTGCCAAAAGCTAAAGTACCCAATACGCCAGTGGTGCCTGACACCGAAAAGGCATATTCCCCAATTGTCAGGGTCGTGCCGGAGCCGACCAAAAGATTACCACCGACGGCGAAGTCTGCCAGGGTGGCCGAGCTGGCCATCCCGCCCAGAGTCAGGTTGCCGTTGATCGTGGTCACGCCAGTTAGGTCCTTGGCGCCGCTTCCACTCAGAGTAAGGTGGTGATAGGGAATCGCCCTGACTTTCTGGCCAACCATGGCAGAGTAATTGACCGTATTCCCGGCCGTCGCGGCGTTCAGTATCACTGACGTAGCAAAATTGGCATCCACTGCCCCGATGTTCAATACACCGGTCGCTCCTTGCGTCAACGCCCCCTCTCCGCTTATGCTGTTGCTGACCGTCAGTTGACCATTGTTGGTGAGGGTTGCTCCGCTTGCAATGTTCACATTCGGTATCGAAACAATCCCCAACCCGCCGATTGACTGGTTGTTCGTGTCAAAAGTATACAAGCCAGTTCCCGCAGTAAACTTGGCCGGGTCAATATTGTTCACGATCAGGCCGCCGCGGAAAGTCACATCGCCGGAATTCGTCCACACCCCCGACCCATTAACGGTGACCAGACCGTGATAGACCTTCGTCCCAGTGGTCTGGGTCACCGCCCCCGAGATCGAGGTGGCACCGTTGACACTGATATTGTTGGTGCCAACCACCAGGGTCGTATTGGGATTGACTGTTAATTTGTTATTGACCGCCAAAGCCCCGGCAAGAGTCTTATTGCCACTGCCGCTGGTGATCAGGTTATAGTAAGTCTCAGCAGGGATGGTCTGGCTGCCGGTCGCCCCGAAGTTAACCGTGCCCATGTTGGCAACGAAAGTGGCCGTGGTGCCGCTCACGCCGCCCTTGAGCTTCAGCGTACTTGAACCGCCGTCTAAGGTGCCGGCCGTCCGGGTCCAGGTTCCGTTGAGGGTGTGCAGTCTGCCTGAACCCAGGTGTAGCGTACCACCAGGACCATTCATGATCAAGCCCTCAGCAGTGATATTACCCGTGAGAGTTGCAACTCCACCCGTCTTGGTCATATAAACATTGCCAATGGTGGTAAATCCGCCGATGTTCTGATCCGCAGTGCCGCTGATGAAAATCTGTGAAGAGCCGGCATCCAGCGGCAAAGCAGCATGATTGATAAAATCGCCCTCTAACACCAGTTTATTGTTGTTGGTGACCAATTCCGCCCCGCTGTTGATCGTAAGCGAGCCGCGAATCGTGGTTTCACCCTCCAGACTGACCACCGCGCCATCTTGGGTGGCAATCACAACAGAATCGTCTCCATCCGGCGGGATTCCGCCTACCCAGGTGCTGCCGTCGCTCCACGGTCCCCCATCAATCGTGCTGGTAATTACATCAACGGTGGCACCAACCGGAACCGGCGGCAGTATGACAAGTGTTAGGATAATGATCAATAACGACAAAAGTCCTTTACCAAAAGTATTAAGATTCATCTTCTACCTCATTTCTTGCCAGTGCGCTTGGGAGAAAAGGGGGACTACACAGCACCCCATTTTATTCAACTGTAGCCGGTAACAGCCACTTATGTCTAACAAAATTATACGATAGGGATTCCACTAAAGAATCCACAAAATTGTTAGTTCAGGAAAGAATCTTGGTATTAGTGGATGAAATGTACACACAAAGGTGAAAGCCGCCCCTAAACGAACTGGATCACAGGGGTCGATTCCGTTCGATCCCATAGAATCAAAATCGCCCAGCCTCATCAGCCGGGCGTCCAAGCTTGATCCTGTGGAATCAATCCACTGCGATCATGACATTCGATGCTTTGATGACCGCATAAGCCTCTTTGCCTTCTTTCAGGCCGAGCGATTCGACAGAAGCATTGGTAATGATGGAGACGACCTGGGCGCCGCCGGGCAGTTCGATGATCACTTCCGAATTGACGGCCCCATGTACAACTTTAACAACCTTGCCTTTCAATACGTTGCGAGCACTGAGTTTCATGGAAACACCTCCTGTAAGAGAAAAACGGTTGAGACCAATATTATACCGTGAAGTGTCCAATTACGACAAATCAAGTACGATTTTGTTCGGCGGTAAATCATCGAAATGCTCTTGTAAGGCGCAGAGAAAATCGCCAGGGTTATACTTATATCAGGATGAATGACGCCCAACTCTCTGAAAAAATAGCGCTCTTGCGCCTGGCTTTTACAGGCCTGGAGGAGGCCGAGCTGCAGGAAATGGTAGCCCTGACCCAACTTTGCAGGTATCCTGCAGACTATGTGCTCTGCCAGGAGGGTGCTTACGAGAAGGTCTTTTATATTATTGTTGATGGCCGGGTAATCATCACCAAAAAGATCAGCGATCAGGAAGGCGAGCGTGTGCTGCGGATAGCAGGCAAGGGGGACTTGGTCGGTGAAATGTCCCTGATCCAAAATGCGCCGCGCTCGGCCACCGTCCGCACACTCACGGAATGCAGTGTGCTGGAAATGGGCAAAACGGACTTCGAGGCCATGCTCGGGCAAAGCCCGCGCATGGCCCTCACCATCATCCGCACGGCACTGGACCGGATTCGCGCCAACGACCAGATGGCGATCCAGGACCTGCAAAAAGCCAACAAAGTATTGCGGCAGCTGGACCGCAATAAACTGGAGTTCATCCAGGTCGCTGCGCACGAACTGCGCACACCGCTGACGGTACTCATCGGATACATCAACATTCTGCGCTCCCTGCCCGGCGTCGAGGCAAATACCACCCTGGAGCAAGTTATCGGCGGTATCAACAGCGGCGCGGGCCGCATGCACGAAATCGTCAACACGATGCTGGATGTGACGCGCATTGACAGCGAAACGATGAAAGCCGCCCATATCCCTGTGCCATTGAAAAGGGTGGTGAATGACGTGGTAAATGGTTTTATGCAAGCCGCGAACGAGCGCAGGATCAAGCTGACAGTGGAACACGATCCGGACATTCCCTCCATCCAAGGCGATCCGACCCTGATCCAGAAAGCACTCCAACACCTGATCGTCAATGCGATCAAGTACACACCGGATGGGGGCAAAGTCAAGGTAAGCACACGTCCCGTGTTGATCGATGATTCCGTACCCGGCGTCGAAATTACCGTCAAGGACACCGGTATCGGTCTGGATCCAGAACAGCAAGAACTGATCTTCGAAAAATTCTACCAGGTGGGCGACGTGGCACTCCATTCATCAGGCAAGACAAGCTTCAAGGGTGGCGGACCCGGGCTGGGGCTGGCAATCGTACGCGGTGTGGCACGCGCCCACGGCGGCAAAGTCTGGGCGGAAAGCGCCGGCCATGACGAACTCAATTTCCCCGGTAGTACGTTTTATTTGCAATTGCCGGTGAATACGGACGGTGATGATGAAGATGGTCTCCCGAAGGATTGCCCAAAGGGTTAATAGAATAGCTATTCGTTGAGCCAGCGGACGAGCTGGTATACACCCGGCTGGGGCTGGTAACCCAGTCGCCGGTTGATTGCCAGAATTGGGACGTTGAGCGAGTCGTTTTCGGTGTCGAGAAGCTGTGCTCCGTGCTGGCGGGCATAAAGGGCGGAAAGTACTTTCAATGCCAGGGCGATCCCGCGGCCGCGATAGGGACGGATGACACCGGTAGTTGCATTATAGGCGCTATGTTTCTCAGGACACAGGTTGACAGCAGCCAGGCCAACCATCTCATCCCCGTCCACGGCCAGGAGCTGGCCTGCGCGGTTAAAGCGTGGCGAACCGAGGATGTATTTCTCAAAAAAACCAGGATAGTGGTCAAAGTCCCAGTCTTCGCCGGGGATATCCCGTACTACGGCCAGATTCAGTTCATAGAACTTCTGGAGCGTGCCAGGGGTATCCGGGAAATCAGCCAGCGAGCAGAAGCGGATTCCCTGGGCTTCGAGGGCGGCAATACTGGGCAGGTAGGGCTTCTCATCGAAAGCAGTCAGGTCGAGAACAGAATAAAAATGCTGGCGGTCGATTTTGAACCCGCGTCGCCTGGCAAATTCCAGTCCGGACGGGTTCGTATCTGCGACCTCGCTTCCAATGCGGGTAGCGGTCTGCTCCTTCAGGAAAGCCAGGGAGGCTTCCCACAGGGTTGCGCCGAGGCCAAGGCCGCGAAATGCAGGCGCAATGCCAATCCATACATAGAAGTGATATTCAGGCGCCTCGGCAACATGGATGATGGGGCAGTATCCAATCACTGCCCCGGCCTCATCCACGGCAACCAACCGCAGGGAGATACGCCCGGGGGTATTATTCTCGAAATTGGCGCGCAAACGCTCCAGGCTTTCAGGGTGGTCAGGATCACAGGCATTGATCACGCTGAGGATGCCGGGCAGGTCGGTTTCGATGCGGGCATGGCGGATATCCATCTTTTACCCTTCAACAGCGGTCAAATTCCCATCTCATACACCCGGTAACGCCTGAGCGGTACGGCCGCCAGTTTCTGGATGGCGTTGATCATCGGCCAGTTGTCTTCCAGCACATAGTTGATCTCCATCCAGAGATCGGGGGTAAAGATGGATTCGTAGAGAGCGCGGTAGAGCAGGCTGTCCACCGCCAGGCCCTGGTATTCGGGAACCACGCCCAGGGCGAACATGCGGTAGCGGCGCAGGCGCGGGATGCCCCAGAGGAGCTTGAGAAAGCCGAAGGGGAAAAGGTGACCGTTCAGCCCGTTGAGCAGGGTGTTGACGTCCGGCAGGGCGATGGCAAAACCGACCGGGCGGCCGTGCCGGTCTTCGGCAAAAAGCACACCCTTGGGCTGGATGACCTGCTTCATATCCCGGGCCATGGCTTGCACCTCGGCCTCGGTCACCGGCGAGTAGCCCCAGTTGTTTATGAGGCTGTTGTTGGAGAGTTCGATGACGACTTTGACCTCATCATCGTAGTGTTTCATGTCCAACGGGCGCACGGTAATGCCATAGCGCTGGGCGACGCGGTCGGTGAGGCTGAGAATACGCGGCGGGATCTTGTACCCCTTGGCGGCGTCGATCTCCCAGCAGAGCAGGTCCTTGACCTTTTCCAGGCCGAAGGCGTCCAGCTGCCCGGCATAGTCAGGCGGGTTATAAGGCCCCATGACCACCGGCGGCGGGGCAAAGCCTTCCACAACCAAACCCCACTCCTGAGAGACGAAGGTCCAGGGACCGCGCATACGGGTCATGCCGCGCCCTCTCAGCCAGTCACGCGCCGCCTCGAGCAGGAGCAGCCCTCCATCCAGGCCGGATGCGTTCTCGTAGTAACCGAAGAGGCCGATGGGCTGCTTCCAGAAGTCCACGGCCAGGGTGTCGATAAAGGCCGCGATACGCCCTGTCAGCCGGCCCTCAGCCTCGAGCAAGAACAACTGCCACTCGCAGTGCTCGAGCAAAGGGTTGCGTTTGGGATCGAACTGGCCGCGCTGCTCGTCCCGCAACGGCGGGATCCAGAGGGGGTCATCCGCATAGAGGCGATAGGGCAGGTCGATAAAAGCCTGCAGGTCCTGGGCAGTCTTGACGGGGCGGGTTTGCATGGCGGGGCTCCTGTAAACAGATGATTCTCATTATATACCGGGGTGACGAATATCGGTTGTTTCGCATGGACAAAAGTTGTAAACTAACACCATGGACGTACCACAACCCTTCGGAGAGGAATCCCAATGAGCAAACATCTCAAACTCTTTACTCCCGGCCCCGGCGATGTGGAAGAAGATGTGCTGGCGGCCCTGGCCACGCCTGTCATCCGTCACTACGGACCGGAGTGGATGGCGATCTACAACGAGACCCAGAGCCTGCTGCGCCTGTTCTTCAAGACGAAGAACGACATCTATTTCGTGCCCGGTCCGGCCAGCGCCATGCTGGATATGGCCATCGGCAGCCTTGTGCCGGCTGGAGGGAAGATCATCGCCGGGATGAACGGTTTCTTCGGCGACCGGTTGGGAGAGATGGCCGAGTGCTACGGTGTACAGACTGTACCGTTCAAGGCGCCGCTGGGCCAAGCCCTCGACCCGCAGGTACTGCGCGGCCTGCTGAAGGATCATCCGGATGCGCAGGTGGTGGCGCTGGTGCATCACGAGACGGGTACGACAGTGCTGAACCCGCTGCGGGAACTGGCTGAAGTGGTGCAGGAGGCCGGCAGACTGTTGATCGTGGACGCAGTCTCCTCGCTGGGAGCAGTCGAGATCGATGTGGACGGCTGGGACATCGATATCTGCGTCACGGCGGCCAACAAGTGCCTGGAATCGGTGCCGGGCATGGGCTTCATGACCATCAGCCCGCGCGCCTGGGAGATGGTCGACCGGCAGAAGGTCAGCGGGCACGGCTGGTACCTGAACCTGCGCACCTGGCGCAAGTGCATCCAGGACTGGGGCACCTGGCATCCCTCGCCGGTGACCACCTCGGTCAACACGACCCTGGCCGTGCTGACCAGCATGCGCCGGATCATGGCCGGCGGGCTGGAGGCGCACTACGCCAAATATCGCCGGGCAAGCAAGGCCATCCGCGGCGGGCTGGAAGCGCTGGGCTTCGAGATGTTCGTGCCCGAAGCCTGGGCCTCCACGGTGGTCACGGGTGTGAAAGCCCGGCCGGAATTCGAGATCGCCGAGATGATCCACTGGCTGGCAGAAGAACGCAGCATTGCCATCAGCGGCGCGTTCGGGGAGCTGGACGGCAGGATCTTCCGGGTGGGGAACCTGGGCAAGGCCGCCGAACGTGACTACCTGATCGACCTGCTGTTTTCCATCGAAGAGTTTCTGCGGCACAAGGGAATTTCCGTGCCGGCGGGGGCGGGCCTGGCCTGCCTGGGATAACCAAAACCGATCCATGATAAGGAGCCCCAATTGAACCTTCTCTCTGTCCTGCTTGCCCTGCTGCCCATCCTGGTGGTGCTGGCCCTGCTGATCTGGCGGCGCATGGCCGCGGACCTGGCGGGCCTGATCGGCTGGGCGGTGACCGTGCTGGCTGCCTGGTTGTACTTCCAGACGCCGCCTGTCATCGCACTCAAGGCCAGCCTGGCGGGCGTGATCGCCTCTTTTCCCATCACGCTGATGGTGGCCACGTCCCTGCTGCAGATCATCGTCATGTCCGAGACAGGCGCCATTGCACGCGTGGTGGCGTTGATCAAGACCGTGGCACCCAAGGACCAGGTGGTGCAGATCATGATCGTCAACGTGGGCTTCGGGACCCTGCTGGCGGCCATGGGCGCCACGCCGGTCTCGATCCTGCCGCCGATCATGCTGGCCCTGGGCTACTCGTCCTTCGTGGCCATCGCCCTGCCGGCGCTGGGCTACGATGCCCTGTGCACCTACGCCCTGCTGGGTGTGCCGGTGGTGGTTTTCTCCGGCTTCGTGGGCAAACCCGTGAACGAGGTCGGGACGTATTTCGCCCGCTTCATGCCAGCAATCAGCACCTGCATCGCCCTGGGGATGCTGTGGATCGTGGGCAAGTGGAGGCTGCTCTGGCGGGGCCTGCTGCCGGCGGTGCTCTCCGGGCTGGCGGCCGGGGTGGTGGCAATCGGCATGAACGCGGCGGGGCTGGTGCCGCTGACGGGCGTGGCAGCCGGGCTGGGCGTGGTGGTGGTGATGCTGCTCTACCTTGCAGCTACACGCAAGCCGCTGTATGACCGCAATGTTCTCAACGAGGCCGACCACGCGGCCGAAAAGCACATCTCACTCCGGGCAGCCATCTCACCCTGGCTGATCCTGACCTTCTTCGCCGTGCTGGTGAACCTGCCAGCTTTGCCCTTCTACGACCTGACCTTCAAACAGTGGGCCATGCCGGTGGAGATCGTCCCGGGGGCAGCGGAGAAGGTGCGGCTGTTCTGGCAGGCCTATTTCTGGATCCTGGTGAGCACGCTGCTGGCCCTGCCCTTCCTGAAGCCAACCCGCGAACAGCTGGGCAACTCGCTGAAGAAGTGGCTGAAACGGGCACCGCGCCCGATGCTGGCCTCGGCCGTGTTCTTCGCCATCGCCTACATCATCAACCACTCGGGCAAGGGCCTGGACTGGACGCTGGCCGACCCGAACAATAACATGGTGGCGGTGCTGGCGAACGCCTCGGCGGCAGCCTTTGGGAGGGGCTACCCGCTGGTGGCACCCTACCTGGGCCTGCTGGCGGGCTTCGTGAGCGGGTCGGAGGCCTCGGCCATCGCCATGCTGACCCGGCTGCACCTGACGACGGCGGAGCAGATCGGCGCCATCGGGCTGCTGGTGGCGGCCGCGAGCGGGATTGGCGGGGGGCTGGCCTCGGTGATCTCGCCGGCCAAGCTGCAGAACGCGGCGGCGGCCATCGACCGGATCGGCGAGGAGGCAGGGGTGCTGCGGGTGACGTTCGTGATCTCGGTCGTGATCACGGCCGTGGCGGCGGTGATGACCCTGGTGTGGGCCTTCTGAGCCTCAGGCGGGCGAGCGCAGGGTGAAGAGCGTGATCTCGGGGCGGCAGTTGAACCGGATGGGGATGCCGCCCATGCCCGCTCCCCGGTTGGTGTAAAGGTACATATCGTTCACCTGGCAGAGGCCGCTGGCAGGGTAGCGGCTGCCCAGGTAGGGGCGCACCGGAGCGCCGATGAAGGGCAGGACGATCTGGCCGCCGTGGGTGTGGCCGGACAACTGCAGGTCGAAGCGGCCGGTGGGAGCGCTGGAACGGGCGAAGTCCGGCTCGTGGATGAGCAGGATGGCGGCGCCCTCGGGCGGGAGGACATCCAGCACGCCTTCCAGGCGGGTTTTCAGTTCCCAGAGGTCATCCAGGCCGCAGATGTGCAGGTACTCACCGTCCCGCTCGAAGGTGTGGACGGTGTTGATCAACTCACGAATGCCGGCGTCAGCCACCGCCTGGCGCACAGGGACGACATCCACCCAGTGGTCGTGGTTGCCCATGACGGCAAAGACCGGGCAGGCCTTGGCCAGGGGGCGAAGGGCAGCGGCCATGCCGGCGGCGGTATCGGCCACGGAGACATGATCCCAGGGACGGCCGTAGATGAGGTCGCCGGTGATAACGATCACATCCGGGCGGGCGGCCAGAGACTGGGCGACAAGCTGCTCGAGGCGGGCCATATCCATCCAGCCGCCCAGGTGGATGTCGCTCAACTGGAGGAGGCGCAGGCCGGAGAAGGAGCGCGGCAGGCGCGGCAGGGTGAGTTCGACGTGGACGGTCTCCAGCCAGAAGGGTTCGACCAGGAAGCCGTAGGTGCCGCCGATGAGGCCCACGAAAATGGTATCCCGCACGAAGCGGGCGGCGAGCTTGAGAAATTCGCGACGGGTGAGGCGGTTGTGTGGTTGCATAAGAGTGCTATTGTACAGGAGGAAGGGGGAAGATGGGAAGTCACCGGTTCCCAGGGGCGAGTTACCAGGGTAAGGGTCGAAGGTTGAAGGTCGAAGGTCGAGGAGGGAGCGGGAACGCAGGGGCACAGCGGGTGCAGGAGAGAAAGGCAGATGAGAACGGAGGTGCATGGATGAAGACGATCGCGGTTGGAACGTATCGAGTGGAGATACCGGAGGGGGCGCAGGAGAGCGGCGGGGGGTACATCGTGAAGGGGAAGGAGATCAGGCTGGGGCTGCCGTTCGAGGCGGTGCGCTATTACCGGCACGGCTGGCAGTCGTGGACGCTGGCGGGGTGGGTGGAACCGGGGCGGCGCCTGCCGCCGATGAAGCCGCGCATCCTGAACCCGATGCAGTGCGACCCCGTCTACGCGCTGGAGAAGCGCCCGAACGGGTCGTGGGCGGGGGCGGTGGAGGCGCCGGGGGGCGAGGTGCTGCTGCTGGGGGCGCTGAGCCTGGAGACGCATACGGCGCTGGACGGCAGGAGCCTGCTGGGGTGGACGGAGGCGGGGGAGGCGGAGTGGTTCCTCGCGGCGGGGGATGAGGCGGAGGTCTTCGGGGCGTACGCGGAACGGCTGGGGGAGCGCTTCGGCAGGGGGCGGGAGCTGCGGGCGCCGCGGGTGTGGTGTTCGTGGTACAGCCTGTACGGCGAGATCAGCGAGAGGCGGCTGTTGAATGCCCTGACCGGGCTGGAGGGGCTGGCCTTCGACGTGTTCCAGGTGGACGACGGCTGGCAGATGGGGATCGGGGAGTGGGAGGCGAACGGGAAGTTCCCCGGCGGGATGGGGAGGCTGGCGGAGCAGATCCGGGCCAGCGGGCGGAGGGCAGGGCTGTGGCTGGCGCCGCTGCTGGCGGTGCCTTCGACGCGGCTGTACCGGGAGCACCGGGATTGGCTGCTGCACGACGAGCGGGGCAGGCTGGTGAGCGCGGGGTTCAACTGGGGGGAGCCGCTGTATGCGCTGGATACGACCCACCCCGGGGCGCTGGAGTGGCTGGCGGCCCTGATGAAGAAGGTGCGCGGCTGGGGCTACGATTACCTGAAGCTGGACTTCCTGTACGGCGGGGCGCTGCCGGGGAAGCGGTACCTGGACCTGCCGCGTGAGGCGGCCTACCGGCACGGGCTGAAGGTCGTGCGGGAGGCGCTGGGGGAGGCGTACTTCGTGACCTGCGGCGCGCCGATCCTGCCGTCCATCGGGCTGTGCGATGGACTGCGGGCCGGGGCGGACGTGGCGGAGCGCTGGGAGCGTCATCTCGAAACACAACTCCTGGATAACCATGCCGTGCCAAGCGGGCGGAACGGGCTGCGCAACACGGTCAACCGGCTGTGGCTGAGGCCGCTGGTGCAGATCGACCCGGACGTGGCATACTTCCGGGCGTACGGCAACGGGCTGAGCGCAGCCGAGCGGAGGATGCTGCAGGACCTGGCGCTGATCACGGGGTTCAAGGCGACCTCGGACCTGCCGGAGTGGCTGAACGGGGAGGAGCGGGCGGAACTGGAAAAGTTCCTGGAGGCGGCGCCGCGGGTGGAGCGGGTGGGCCGGGGGCGGTTCCGGGTGGAGGGGCGGGAGGTGGATTTCTCGCAGGCGCTGGAACTGCCGAGGCGGAAGACGGTGATGGAGGCGGGGCTGAGCGCGGTGCTGGGGCCGCTGACGAGCCTGCCGCTGGCGCTGAGGCTGAACGACTGGCTGGGGAGGAGGGCGGTGAGGAGGAAGGTGGGAACGGAAGAGTAAAAAGTAAAAAGTGAGAAGTAAGAAGACGGAGCGGAGGGGGAGGACTGGGGGTGTGAGGTACCAGTGTACCAGTTACGAGGGGGAAGAGGGATGCCGCGGACTGGAGACGGCTCCATCCGCCCCCATCCCCGGCCCTTCCCCCAAATCCCCTTCGGGGACGATGTGGCGGAAGAGCACCGCCATTTGCCCGCAAGGGGTGCTGCGCGAGGGGAAGGGGGTCTGATGTAGGAGGCTGAAGGGCGCGAGGAGGGGGAAGGGGAGGCGGCGCCTGAGGGGTGGAGGCCGGATGAGGGGTGGGGATGGAGGCGTGGGGTTCCATATGGATTCCTAGGGGCAGGGCCAGCCGGTGTCGGGGGCGGTTTCCTGGATGTCCTGGCGGCCGTTGCGGCAGTGGTTGCCGATGAAGTGGAGGCTGCGGGGGTAGTGGACGGAGAGGACGTGCTGGTACCAGGAGGGGCTGCCGTCCACTTCGCCGGCGTGGAGACAGGAACCGGCGGAGGCCTGGTTGCTGCAATCCTGCCAGTCGGGGTCCCACTCGCAGAAATCAATGCTGGGGAACCAGTCGAGGGGGTCGGGGGAGCCAGAGCCGCAGGCAGGCCAGGAGGCGGGCTGCCAGGCGGCCCAGTCGGGGGAGGCGTCCTGGTAGAGGTCGGGGACGTTGTTGACGTAGTAGAGGGCCCAGTCGAGGCTGTGGATCCATTCGTGGACGAGGGGTTCGTAGACGGTCTGGCCGGCGAGGGTGATGGAGTTGCAGGCTTCCTGGTTGTATTGGATATAGGAGTAGTTGGCGCCGTGGATGGTGTATTCGCCGTAGGAACTGCCACACCAAGCGGCGAGCTGTTTGCCCTGGAGGCGGTCCTGGTAGCCGGTAACGACGTAGACGAAATCGGAGGCAGTGGTGACGTAGTTGTCGAGGAGTTCGTCGTCGATCTCGTAGGGGCCGATGACGAAGTCGGGGGCGGTGAAGCCGGTGTGGGTGTGGGGGAGAACCGTGAATTCGAGCTGGAGGTCGAGGGAGCCGCCGGTCCATTCGTAGGCCAGGTCACGGATGAGGCGCATGTCGGATTGGATATCGGCGATCTCGGCGTCGGTGAGGGTCTGGTCGAGGCAGACCTTGTGCTTTTAGGAGGCGTTGCGGGGGTCGTCGTGGCGGGCGGGGGCGACGCCGGTCTGGGGGGCGGGAGGGTCGTGCTCTTCCCAGGTGCAGGAGCAGTCGCCGCAGGCTGTGCCGGCGCAGACATTGCCGCTGGCGAATTCGTTCCCGGCCAGGCAGGTGGTGAGGGGGGTGAGGATGAAGACCTGGAAGCGGGGGCGGGAGACGGCGGGGGGCAGTTCGAGGGGCAGGTCGAGGGAGGGGTTGCGGAGGGGGTCGGGGATGGCTTCGGGCGGGGGGAGGGTGCCGGGCGGCCAGGGCGGGAGGGTGGGAACGGTGAGGTGAATGGCGGGCGGCTCGGGGCTGACGACGGGGACGGCGGTGCGAGGGGGCAGGGTGCAGGCGGCGAGGAGAAGGGCGGAGGCCAGGAGGGTCAAGAGGAGACGGGACATGGGGAACTCCTTAGGGGTATGGAGGTTGGACGATGGAGGCGGGGGGATGGTTCCCAAGAGGAAGAAGTAAGAAGTAAAAAGTAAGAAGTAAAAAGACCAAGCGGAGGGGAAAACCTGGGGGTGTAAGTTACCAGTGTACTCGTTACCGGGGGGGAGGATGGAGAGGATGGCTGGAGGCTGCGAGGAGGGGGAACAGAAAGACTCCCCGGGGGGAGTCTTGGAGGCTGGGGGCAATGGATTCGAACCACTACTAACTGATCCAGAGTCAGTCGTCCTACCATTAGACGAGCCCCCAATTTTCCAGCGGGCGGTATTGTACCATGAGGCGGCGGGGGTGTCAAATTGGTGGGGGAACCGCCCCCATCCCCGGCCCTTCCCCCAAATTCCGGAAGAGCACCGCAATTTGGAGAAAGGGGGTCTAACGCGAGGGGGGTCAGAGTCGCGAGGAGGGGAGATGACGCCGGAGGGAGGGTGGGGGTGGTCATGGGAAGTTCCGGGTGAGGCGGGAGGGG
>CAYLXB010000052.1:660-1778 GCA_964387495.1 uncultured Anaerolineaceae bacterium | reverse complement strand
GGCCCGGGGCGCTGGGAGCGCCCCCGGGCCGTGTCCTGTGGGGGCCCCCCGGCGAGGGCGCGGCAAGAGGTCCAGGAAGGGAGGTGAGGGGGGAGGTAGAAGGTGGAGGGTTGGTGGAAGACGCGGTAGGGGAATTTGTCGAGGAAGGCGCGCTTTTTTTCGTGCTGGATGCGGCGGAGGATATCGAGGGAGAGTTGGAGGAAGAGGAGGGCGGTGCGGTGCTGCCAGGTGAGGGGGCAGGCGGGGTCGAGGGTGATGCGGGCGCTGCCGCGGTCGAGGCGGAAGATGTTCTGTTCAACGAGGCGGAGGGGGGTTGTGCGGCCGCGATGGATGAGGTCCTGGTAGAGGAGGATGTAGAGGGTGGCGAGGCGGCCGCTGGAGTAGAGGCGGCGGTAGTAGCGGCGGCAGGTGAGCATGGGCGGGGCGCCGGGGGGGAGGCCGCGCCAGGGGAGGCGGGCGGCGAGTTTGTAGAGGGCGGCGTCGAGGAGGGGGCGGGGGTCGGCGAGGGGGCGGCCGCGGCGGGTGGGGGCGGGGGCGGGCGGGGGGAGACTGGGCTGGATGAGGGTCCATGGTTCGGCGGTGAGGAGGAAGCCGGGAGGGTCGAAGGGTTCGTCTGAATTAAAGTCACTATTTCGAGGTGAATCGCGGAACGAATCTCCGTCCCGGCCGATGCCGTATTCGTCGAAGTTCCAGAGGATGAGTTCGAGGGCGTTGCGGGCGAGGTATTCGAGTTCGAGGCGAGGCTGGCGGATTCTGCAGAGGCAGGTGATGAGTTGGGTTTTGAGTCTGATGGCAGTGCAGAGCCTGTGGATGCCGGCACGAAAGAGGGAGACAGAGGGGTGGGAGGCGGGGGTTTTTCCGTGGGCGAGCATGGCCTCCCAGACCTGGTCAAGGTATTGCGCTATATCTTTGATTCCATCTGTGAGGGTTTGGATGAGGGAGGGGGCGGTTGTGGGGTTCTGGTGAAGGGTGCGGCGGAGGACGGAGGCGCGGGGTAAGAGGCCGGCGAGGGTAAAGAAGCCGTGTTTGAAGGCGTTGGTGTTGCCGGGCTGGGCGCCGCGCCGGCGGGCGGGAGGGAGGAGAGGCGGAGGGGGAGGCGGGGTGAGGCGGGGGGAGGT
>CAYLXB010000052.1:302-650 GCA_964387495.1 uncultured Anaerolineaceae bacterium | reverse complement strand
GCGCCCCGGGGGGGGGGGGGGGGGGCTGCGGGGGGGGGGGGGGGGGGTGGGGGGGGGGGGAGGTCAGCATGGGCGGCTCCGGTGGAGGGGTATTCGTTCCGCGAAACGAATGAGGAACGAATACGTTTTAAAAGCGAAAGGAGCACCGTGGATCTGGTGCTCCTGTGTATGTGCATGGTTGGCGGGTAAGTACGAGTAAAGGTTATGTTCGGGCATGGCTGGGCCGTCCCTGGTGATTTAATTCTAGCATGGATGTTCTAATTGTCAAGCGGGGGGAAGAGGAAAAAGTAAAAAGTGAGAAGGAGGAACGGGGGCGGGGGGTGAGAAACGGGGGGGGTTAACGCAAGG
>CAYLXB010000052.1:0-292 GCA_964387495.1 uncultured Anaerolineaceae bacterium | reverse complement strand
CCCCCCCCCCCCCCCCCCCCCCCCCCCCCCCGCCCCCCCCGACCCGGGCGAGGTTAACGCAAGGGCGCAGAGGCGCAAGGACGCGAGGGATTTCTAACCGCGATCCCCTGACGGGGACATGAGCACGCCACGGCCGCGAAGGAAAAGCATGGTTGGGGACTCGTCAGGCACAAGGGGGCAGGGGTGAAAAACCGGGGGGAGGCTCTCGCGATACCCCTTCGGGGCACTTAGACGCAAAGGGCGCAAAGGATTCTAACCGTTAAGGCCGCGAAGGAAAACCATGATGGGGAAT
>CAYLXB010000051.1:15894-25551 GCA_964387495.1 uncultured Anaerolineaceae bacterium | reverse complement strand
ATAGAGGTCATCTGCGGCCTTTTCCTACCAAAATTGAAAGCCCTTTGTGCATGTCCTTTTGATATGATTGAGTCATAATCAGGTAAACACTATGGCTACCAATACAACCACCCAGGCAACTTCCCTGAAAGATCGGCCAACTTTGCGCGCTGCCCTGGTTATTTTATGGACAGCCGTGGCGTTCTATACAGTTGCCGTGCTGGCCGTATCTCTGTTTACACCCTTTGCCCATTTGCTGGATTCCCCGATATACCAGGCTGTGCTGGGACTGCCTGCGTATTTGTTGAGTGGTTTCGAATTGGGTGTTGATTTGCTCCTGATCATGGGGTTTTGGGTCATTGGTGGCTTGTTGTTTGTACGCCGTTCAGATGATTGGCTGGCCATTCAAACCTCCATATTTCTGATCACCTTTGGCGTGCGTATTACTGGCTTGATCCATGTGATTGCAGAAGTACCCGGCCTGGAAGTATTGGCTGGGTTGATTCTGGCCTTGGGGGATATCGGCATTGTTTCTTTTTTGATGCTATTCCCCGATGGTAGGTTTGCCCCACGCTGGTTGCGCTTTGGCATTCCCTTGCTGGTCATTGTCATGCTGGGCATCTATGTCATCCCGGATACACCTTTTTATTGGATGAACCTGGATGGTGTTGTCTACCTGATTATCACAACCTTCTGGTACTTGCTTTCCTTTGCGAGTTGTATCTACCGATATTTTCACCAGGCGGATCTGCCCCAGATGGAGCAGATCCGTTGGGTGTTCTTTGGAGCGCTGGGCCCCCTCGTCTGGTATCTCCTGTTTGAGTTGTTGTGGTTGTGTTTCCCGGGATTGTCATCTGGGTCGATGGCCGCAGTAATTGTGGAGGTAGTCTCGCGGCTGTTAAGTATCGTCATGTTCCTGATGTTGCCCTTATCGATCGTAATCTCGATCGCAAGGTATAGGCTATTTGATATAAACCTGCTGATTAACCGTTCACTGGTCTACGGTGTGCTAACCACAGGTCTGGCCCTGGTCTTTATGGCTGTTCTTGGACTGGTTTCTCTGGTTTTTAAAAATTTCAATCAGGGGGATCAATCCCTCCTGGCTATGACTGTCTCAGCTGTGGGGGTGGGGGCGCTTTTCCAGCCAGCGCGCAAAAAACTTCAGCGTTTTGTCGACCGATTCTTCTATAAAATTCGCATTGATTACGACAAGGTACCAGCAGAGCGGCAGACTGAAACGACCACCAGCCTGGAGCCGCTTACGCCCCATCTGTCTGCCTACCGAGGGCTGAAGTTAATCGGGCGCGGTGGCATGGCAGAAGTCTATCGCGGCGAGGATTCGATCACCGGACAGACTCTTGCAGTTAAGGTCCTGCTTGCAGCATTGGCGGATGATGACCAGTTCCGCCGCCGCTTCGTGCGCGAGGCTGAGGCCATAGCCCGGCTGGATCATCCCAATATCGTACGTATCCTCAGCTACGGAGATGAAAATGGGGTGTACTACATTGCCATGGAGTATCTCTCCGGCCCCCCCCTGAACGAACTATTGAAGCAGCAAAAGCAAATTCCATTGGCTGAGACAATTGTACTGTTACGTGATGTTGCCAATGCCTTGGATTATGCCCACCAGAAGGGATTGGTACACCGGGATATTAAGCCTTCCAATGTGGTCCTGGATTCGACTTGCTGCCCGCAGCGCGCTGTCCTGACGGACTTTGGCATAGCCAGGATCGCCGATGCACATACCAGACTGACTGCCACCAATATCGTTGGCTCCTTTGATTACATTGCTCCTGAGCAAATCCAGGCGGATCCGAAACTGGATGGACGCGCCGACATTTATGCCCTGGGTGTGATGACCTACCAATTATTGACCGGCCAGTTGCCTTTCAAACGCCCCGATACCGGTGCCCTGCTGCTGGCTCACCTGGCTGCCTCGCCGCCAAACCCGCGTGACCTGCTCCCCGACTTGCCGCGTGGCACAGCCCGCGCCATCCTGAAAGCCATGGCCAAAACCCCATCTGAGCGATTCTCCACTGCCGGGGAATTTATCAGTGCGTTGGAGAGAAATTAAAGCGCAAAATTGTTGGATGACGTTTTCCCTGCCTGAAAAACTGTGCCCTGGCTCACCCTTCAGATGCCTTATCTGACTGATAGGCGATCTCGATTGTATGCCCGGGCTCGAAATTTGATTCAAGGTACTCGAGGGATTGCTGACGATCTGCACCGCCATCTGGAGTTAAAAGTAATTGCTTGCAGTAGATTGCAAGATCCTCGAGGATCCGCTCATAACGGTAATACGCAAGGGCGTATGGATTGACCTGGGTTTGACCGTATCCCTGGTAAAACAAGGCTTCTTCTTCCTCTGGAGTATGCCCGCCAAAGCCTTGCCCACCACCGGGAAACATGAGATCACGTTCTTTAGGTGCCAGGATCGGATTATCCCAGTCGATAATGTAGAACATATTGCTGGCCTCGATCAACACATTACCCGCGTGGAGGTCCGAGTGGCAGACGACAAATTCTGGTGTATGTCGTCGAAGTATTTGCCCAAGATGTTCGGCGCGCTTGACCAGATCAAGAATCGCTGCCCGTTTGGTTTTAAAAAAAACAGCCAGTTCAACTGCGGTGGAATCATTGTAAGTGGTTCCATTGACAACCGACAGGAACGATCTTACGTTGTCTCGCCAATGGGGAGAAAATGTCTCCATCTGGATGCGGCGGGTGATAGCTATAGGCACATGTACTGTGTGAACCCGTTTGATGGCTGCTCCGAACTCGACCCACTGGCGGTCCGACAGTTCAACCTCATAACCATTCCGGCCCTCCACATATGGGTAAAGGATTGTTTTGAATTCCTTCAGGCTGGTCCAAGGCTGCCCGGTTTTGGTTGGTAGAGGGGCGATGATTTGTGCAATTCCCTGGTCCCTGAGGTGATTTGGCAGTGTGACCGATGTCTCGTCGAATACGCCTTTCCGCAGCTTCAGAAAGTACAGCCTGTCGCCCTGTGCGTGGACGCGATAGACGGCTGTATTCTGGTCAGCGCCAAGCGGCAGGAATTCAACCAGAGCGTCACGCAGATTATATTTGTTCTTTAGGCAGGTGATGATCTCATCTTCCGGGATGCTGGGTTTCTCAAGCATGGGAAATCACCCAGCTTTTTTAGCCTTGGGCATCCAGAAGAACGCCCAATACAGAAATACCGACACAGCATACAACACGATTGTCCCGATAAAAGACGGGCCAAACCCATAGCGTACTTGCAGCCAGCCGCTCAGGGTGGGGCTGAAAGCCCAGCCGAAGTTCCATGACATACTCACCAGGCTGGCGACTGTGGCACGTGCTGTGGGCTCCACCTTCTCCATCACGTAGGCATTATAGACCGGGCCGCCCATATTCATTAGTGCCAATCGGATGTAGTACGCAGCCGCTGCAACCCAAAACCACGGTGAGAAGCCCAGCAGGATCAGAAACGGAATAGAGAGTGCCTGGGTGACTACCACCAACTCGATCTTACCCATCCGGTCAGCCAGTGGCGGCGCGATCAGGATACCGATCCCCATAGCCAGTGACCCCCAGGCAAACAGTGCTCCGATGACCGGGTCAGGCTGGTGGTGTACTACCCGAAAAAAGACATTCATAAAGGGCATGATCAGTCCTGCTCCCACCGAGGTCAACAGCATGGGCAGGATCAGTTTGGTCAACAGGACAGGTTCTTTGGCGGCATAGGAGAGCGGCGCAAAGACTGTCCGCTGGGCGCGGCTCAACTGGGGAACCTTGAGCCATAGCAGGGGCGCCAGCCCGAGCAGCGCCGCCCCGGCAATGATCCCCAGGGAACTGGCGTAGGCCGACGCGCTGGTCGCTGGGACACTTCGGGCTACCCCGATCCAGGTGGGCAGATATCCGCCAATCCAATTCCCCACCGAAGCGGCAGTCATTTGCAGGCCCTGATTCAGGCTGAAGAGGTAGGTGCGCTCTTCTTCGCCGCTGTTCTCCACCAGGAAAGGCGACATGCTGACTGCTGCCAGGCTCTGCCCCAGGCCCATAACTACGTTCATCAGGTAGAACATGCCCTGCGAAGGCCAGGTCACCATGACGAAGATGCTGAGCGCCGTCAGTCCGCCGCCCAGCAGGAGTGAACGTTTACGGCCCAGGAAGTCAGCCAGGTAGCCCATCGGCAGGGCTGCCAGCAGACCGGTGAAGTTGCCAGCGGTGATCAGTCCCCCTAGGATGCTTTCGTCCATTCCCAGACTTAAGGCATAGAAGTTGAACAACAGACGATATACACCCAATGCCGCGCCGGAGCAGATGGCACTGATCAAATACAGGCGTGCGTTGGGCCGGAAGGCGCTGACGCGTGCCCAATATGTACTTAGTGCATTTGTTTTCTTTGTGGTATACATAAGGAGTATATATTAAAAACCACAAGGCAGAATGGGTCAATCCGCCTGCCGTACAGTTCCATTTCAAGGAGTCTCTCGTGGACAATAAACAGCCTCGTAGTCTGATGATTCCGCCACAGGGTGGCATGCTCAAGGATTTTATCCTGCGCGTCAAGCTTGTCCTGCGCTTGATGGCCGACCGGCGTGTCAATTTCTTTCTCAAACTCTTGCCGATTGGCGCCCTGGCCTATCTCATCTCGCCTGTCGATCTGGCGCCCGGCTTGGCTCTGCCGGTGATCGGTGCCTTGGACGATGCAGCCATCATCTGGTTGGGAACGACACTTTTTATGGAACTCTGCCCTCCGGGTGTTATTCGTGAACATGTTCGCAACCTGAGCAGCAATCTGGACATCATAGAAGATGAAAGCGGTGAAGACGTTGTGGATGCCGACTCGGTGGAAGAGTTAAAGGATAAATAGAGCCAGCAGACCGGGTGTTTTGTGTTGCACTCATAAGGGAGTGTTTCTCGCCGCGCAACAAATTTTGACATATGTCATCCAATTGGGAAACTTGTCACCTCGATTGGTGATTCTTGACACTGTTTGTGTGGCTTCTACTGGAATAGACTATAACCGAATTGGTTTGGAGGTACTTATGGCGAAACGAATCTGGCAGGTACAGAGAGTGTGCTTCTGCGAGCACGCCGGACGTGAAATTGCCTTGGAAAACGAAGTCGTCTACCCCAGTGACTATCTTTCTGATCAACCACCGCGCATCTTGGCTCGCCGCTGTTCGAACGCAATCGAGTGCAATATGTTCGATAAGCCAGTCTGCATCTTTAGCGGTACCAATCCAGATTACGAACCTGACTAGGTTTCTTCTTAATCCTCCTTCTGGCTTGAAATGACAGCCCCCGCGAATATCCGTGGGGGCTGTCGCCTTGGTTCATGGAGTTTAGTTTACCGGAACACATCTGCTAACGTGGGATCAGGTGCACCGCTGTCGCCTTGAAGGAAGCTGTAACCTCCAGCCCCTCTTTTAGACGCATTTCTTGCGCGGATGCGCGCGTGATCAACGCCAGCACCGGAATGCCACAGTCCACCTCAACGCGTACCAGCGGGCCCTGCGGCGTCAGACGCTGGATGCGGCCGTGCAAGCTGTTCCGGGCACTGGACTTTGAGCTTGCTTCCTGTTTCCAAATGGTTATATCTTCCGGGCGCAGACAAAACAGGACACCCCGTCCTGGCTGGAGATCGCCAACTGCTTCAAGCTGTAAGCCTTTGGCTTCCACAATTATCTGACCTTCATGTGACTCGCATACCACACCGGGGATGACCGTCTCCACGCCCACAAAGGCTGCTACTTCGGCATCGGCGGGCATGGCAAAGACCTGTTCCGGCGGGCCGATCTGGCGCAGTTGGCCATTCAGAAGTACAGCCACTCGATCGCCAAGTACGAGGGCCTCGTTCAGATCATGAGTAATGAAGACTGTAGTCAGCCCGGTTTCAGCCAGCAGGGATTGCAGGTCTTCCAGCAGACGGGCGCGCGTGGGGGCATCCAAAGCTGAGAAAGGCTCGTCAAGCAGAAGCAGTTCCGGGTCCAGTGCAAAAGCGCGTGCCAGGGAGACGCGCTGAGCTTCTCCACCTGAAAGACTGCGCGCCGGACGCTTACGCAAAGTTGCAATGCCCAGGCGTGTGGTCCAGGAGGTAACACGCTCTTCGACCTCCGCTCTTGGAAGGCCGCGGAATCGTAATCCGGCAGCCACGTTGTCGGCCACCGAGATATCTTGTAAGAGGGGTTCCTGTAGGACTAATCCAAGGCGGCGTCGGTAGGTCAGGCTGTCCTCTTTTTCAAGCGGCTGGCCATGGAACAGAATCTGTCCTCCTGATGGTTTAAGCAGTCGGGCGATGGTGAGCAGAAGCGTGCTCTTGCCTGCCCCGTTTGGCCCAATGACCGCCAGCACCTCACCTGGCTGGATATCCATCTGGCCTACGCTCAACACCTCCCGCTCCCCGCGCCGGATAAGCAGGTTTTTAACCTCAAGCAGTGCGGTCATCTTTTGGCCCCCCTTTGCTGAATCCAGGTCAAGGCCCAGTTGACCAGGAAAGTGATGGTTAGCAGGAGCAGACCCAGGCCAACTGCCAGATCGAAATTGCCTTTACCGGTTTCCAATACGATCGCCGTGGTTAGCACGCGAGTCTGGTAGCGGATATTACCGCCCACCATCATGGATGCACCCACTTCGGAGATGACTGAGCCGAAGCCGGCCATTAGTGCTGCCAACAGGGGCAGGCGCGCTTCACGCCAAAGGGCCAGCACCACCTGGATTTGGGAAGCACCCAAGCCGAGCAGTTGCATTTGCAAACGTGGATTAAGAGATTGCAGGGCGGCAGTGGTTAGGCCGGTCACCACAGGGAAGGAAATGATCACCTGAGCGATAACGATGGCCGTGGGCGTGTAAATTAATTTTAAGTCCCCAAGCGGCCCGGAACGCCACAGCATCATCGCCACGAACAGCCCAACGACAACCGGAGGCAGGCCCATGCCCGTGTTAACCAGGCTTAGGAGCAGGGACCGCCCCGGGAACTTCCCTAGTGCCAGCAGCGTGCCTAGCGGCATGCCGATCAGCAGGCTGATACCGGTGGCAATCCCAGAGATTTGCAGGGAAAGCAGGGTGATTTGAAGGAGTTCGGCATCAAATTTCATGCGCTTATTGTACTCCGCTTGGAAAAGATTACGACAGAGGTTGTCATGCAGAGCATTATTGTAGAAAAACGCCCCGCAGGCATGACCCGCGTGACGGGCCTGCAGACAACCTGCGGGACGTTTGATGTAAGGAGTCCAACGTTCCATACGTTGGACTCGCGAAAGTCAGAGGACTTCCGATACTGATTTTATTACAGTCCTAAATCCGCATCCGTCTTGTCGGCATCCGGGGTGAACAGCGGCTGTCCAAATTTTTCCATACCGAACTCGCCGATGATCTTCTGGGTTTCAGGGTCGGTCAGGAATTTTGCAAAAGCCATGGCGCCATCATAATTGGCTTTGGGCCATTTCTCTGTGTTGACTGTGATGACATGGTAGACATTGAGTAAGGCGTTATCACCTTCCACCAAAACATCCAGTTGCAGGTTAGCCTTGTTGGCCAGGTAGGTTGCACGGTCGGTGAAGATGTAGGCGCCCTTCTCGGATGCAATCGTCAGTGAAGCACCCATACCTTGGCCGCTGGAGATGTAGACATCCGGCGAGAAGGTCGTTGGGTCAAGTTCAGCTTTCTTCCACAGTGCCAGTTCGGCCTTATGAGTTCCGGAATCGTCGCCGCGCGTGATGAATGCTGCCTTTGCAGCAGCGATTGCCTTGTATGCATCCACCACAGGCAAGCCCTTTATGGCCGCTGGATCAGCCGCCGGGCCGACGATGATGAAGTCATTGTGCATTACCAGGAAGCGGTCCTTGCCAAAACCGGCCTCCATCAACGCTTTTTCAGAACTGGGAGCATGCACCAGCAGAACGTCCGCATTGCCTTCCTCGCCCATTTTTAACGCTGCACCGGTACCAACAGCCACTGTCTGCACTTTGTAGCCGGTTTTCTGCTCGAATATCGGGATCAGCGCATCGAGCAGGCCGGAGTCTTGGGTGGAGGTGGTTGTGGCCAGGATGATGTTGGGGTTGGCCGGAGCAGCCGGGGCTTCGGCCGTTGCTTCAATCAATTCAATTGAGACAACATCCTTGACCCAGGTTTTGCTTGAGAGGCCAGGCATAACCATGTTGAACTTGCCATCTTCGATACCCAGAAGACAGTCGGCGCAGGCCTGTACATCAGCCAGGGGAGCTTCAGCGCTGAAGGCGTCGCTGGCAGTGATTAGCAAAGCCCCGGCGCCTTCTTTTACTCCGGTCTTTTCAAGAACGGCGCTCAGGCGCACGCCCTCGTATTCACCGGGACCCTTCTTGGGGTGCTCGGCTGTGACCTTGACCACTTCCAAGCCGCCCAGATCGGCGGTATTGAGGCTCAATTCTTGGCTAACAAGGCCTTTGATGGTGACCGTCGCACCGGCAGGAGCGGGTGCTTCAGTGACAACAGGCGCCTCCGTAATAGCAGGTGCCTCGGTGGGGACGACCTCAGGTGCAGCTGGCTGGCAGGCTGCCAGTCCAAGCGAGAGGGCAACAAAGATCGTCATCAGTAAAAGGGTGAAACGTTTCATTACTTTTCTCCTTTCGAATATTTGCCCGCCTTGCCAGATATGCTGGCAGGCGAAGAGCACAACTTAGTCGTTCTTCGGCAACAACACTGCCCGCACCAGGCTGAATGTCATCACAGCCACCAGGATAAGCAATGCTGCCACTGGTTGGGCGGCCGAGAGGCCGAATCCCTGCAGACGCTCATAGACCAGCACCGGTACGATTTTAGGGTGGTAGGCCAGGATAACCACTGCCCCAAACTCGCTGATGCCGCGCGCCCACATCATCAGTGCGCCACCCAGTACACCGCGCCAGGCCAGTGGCAGTGTGATAAAACGAAAAGCTTGCCAGAGACTGGCGCCGTCCGAGAGGGCCACACGTTCCAATTCTTCATCGACCAGGGCAAATGCCTCACGGCTCATGTTGACTAGGTAGGGCAGGCTCACAAACAGCATGCCTGCCACAATGCCGCCCAAGTTGTCGGTAAAGGTGACATCCAGAGGCTCCAGCCAGCGTCCCAACAGGCCGCGCCGCCCCAACACCATTAGTAGGGCCACACCTGCAGCAGTATGCGGGATGATAACTGGCAGGTTGACCACTGCCTCGACCAATCCTTTACCGTGGAAGCGGCGGCGAGCCAGTAAAAAGGCCAACGGTACGCCCGTGATCAGAGCCAATAGGGTGGCAATCCCGGCAGCAGTGAACGTTAGCCCGATGGAGCGCGCCACTTCTGGATCGGTAAATGCCAGCCAGAATTGTAGGGGCGTTGTTCCCAGCAGGGTGCTGATCAGTGGCAGAGTTATGAAGAGCAGCAACAGGCTGCCGAGGAATGAAAAAAAAATATTAAAGAACAGGTTCTTGCGATTCACGGCTGTTCCGCCGGGACGCACATCGCCTGGAGTTCGGCCGGCATATTCTCATATCCGTCCGCCGGAACTGGGTTGAACATGGGATGGTAGTCGGCTTTCATAATTGAGCGTCCCTCCGAACTGAGCAGGAAAGCAATGAACAGGGCCGCTTCTTTCGGATGCAGGGCGCTGGATGGGATGGTGATACCATACCCAATCCGCTCTCCTCGGAATTCGGGCTTGACAGTGGCAAAACGTTTGAAGTCCAG
>CAYLXB010000051.1:0-15794 GCA_964387495.1 uncultured Anaerolineaceae bacterium | reverse complement strand
TCGCGGAAGATTGTCACGGGATAGGTGAATTGGCTGTTAAAGACTGGTTCAAATTGCTTGTAACGCCCGGTGCGCTCCTCCTCCAGTGCAAAGGCCATCATCGCCCGGTAACCCAACGCATCGAAGCGTGGATCAGACAGGCCCAGCTTCACATCTGGCCGCGCCAGTATTTCGGTCCAGTTCGCTGTACTGATTTCGTCTGAATATCTGCTCTGTGGTTGGTAGGCCAGTGCCAGGTGATTGCTGGCAAAACGGATGTACCAGTCAGCATAGGGCAGACTGGTATCCGGGTTGTTCACTGTATACATCAGCATTGGGATAAGTGATGAGTCCGCGGTGGCTACCACATCAATCGGCTCGTGCAGTTCGGTGGCATGGCGCATGACCTGGATGCTGCCATGGTACTCGCCTAGCACGTCAATATTCGGATAACGCGCCTCAAATGCTTTTTCCAAATGATCGAACGGGATAATCAGACTTCCTGCCGCGAAAACGACTAAGTGCGTCTTCTCTACATGGCGGGCCTGCCCCCTGGAACAACCACTCAAGCAGATGGTTAGAAGTAACACCCAGAAAAACGACCGGTAAAATCTGTTTGACATAACGATCCAATGGGTTGGGAACGTCCCGCAGACCGGCTATGATCCTTATGCGGTGGAACGGCCTGCGGGACGCTCACCTGCCAGAAGGGCAGGCTTTACCCAAACCGGAATTTACTTTAACTCGATCTTGACCACATCCTTGACCCAGGTCTCTCCGGTCAAATCAGGCATGACCAGGTAGAAACTGCCCGCGGTATCGGTGAAGGCCAGCAGATTGTTGGGGCAGGCGCGGGCGTCCGCCAGACTGATCTCGGCTTTGTAGCCATCCGCAGCACTGACGACTAGGGTTTTAGCCCCACCCTGAACGCCAGCCATGTCCAGCAAAGTGCTAAGGGCTACTCCTTCAAAGTCCATCGAACCATTCTTGGGATGCTCAGCTGTCACCTTAATGGAGGGCAGAGCGCGCAGAACTGACTCATTCAGCGTCAGCGTCTGGTTGACCATGCCAGTGATGACCAGGCTGCCGGCTTGGGCTGGAACAGGCTCAACTGCGGCTGGTTGTGCAGTGGGCACCGGTTCTACGCCGACCTTGATCTCGGCGATTTGGCCGGCCATCTCGTTTTTCTGCAGGTCAGTGCCAACCAAACGCAGGGGGAAGTACTTTTCATCCAGCGGGTTACCGTTGACCGAGCCGGCCACGATGATATTTTTGTTGCGGGCAATACGAGCCGAGTCGAACGTCACGGTATAGCCGTCGCCGGCGATGACATCTACTTTATATCCGGCCGCAGCCAGGGCATCATTGAAAGCCGGGCCTTCGTGTTTGACCTCATCATCCACGCCGCCGACGATAACGTAGAGCGGCACGCCCACCCAATCCTGGGCCTTTTCATCGGTCCAGGTCACGCCGTGGCATTGGGGGGCAGAGCAGGACTCAAAAGTGGCGCGGTCGATCGTATCGTTGATGCCGCCGTTGGCTGCCAGCGTCCATTCTTCCACCAGGGACTTCATGGCAATCTTGGTTGTCCATTTGACAGCCCAGTGGCCGTCGGTGACCTGATTTTGCTCAGCGCTGACGATGACCAGGCGCAGGGGTCCTTCACCGTTCGGGTCGATCGGCTTGCCATCCTGTTCGTAGGCGACTATGGTTGTCAATGCGACCGGGTTCTTGAGCTCCTCGCCGGTGGCAGGGTCGTACTGGATATAATTGCCGTTAATCGCCTGGTCGTATGAGAAGGTAATACTGTAACCATCCTTCGCGAACACGTTTAAGCCATTTGTCTCATCAATCCCGCCAACTAAATCGGCTAGATTATTAAGCGCAACACCTTTAAACTTGATCGGGGGTGTGATCTTACCGGTACTGCTCTTGATGCCAGCGTAGCCTTCAGTGACAGGTAGGGCCTGCAGATCGGCCATGCTTAGAGTTTTAGTTTCGCTGAGACCGATCAGTTCCAGAGCCGCCTCATTGGAAACAGCCGGAGCCTCACTGGCCATTGCGGCAGATGGCTCAGTCGCCGCTGGTGCAGGTGCCGCTCCATTGCAGGCCGTCAATACAACAGCCAGCAGGAGAATGACGCCCGCGATGGTCAAAAAGTACTTCATTGAAATTCTCCTTGAGTGTATACTTGTAGTGGTACAAATAATATACCACAAGTTTAGCAGTATGAGTATTTTTGGTCAAGTTACATTTTTCACTATGTGCTAGAATTTAAGTCAGCCAGATTGGCAATTGACCACCCTTTTGAATATCTTTCGTAACTTTCAGGGCAGAGGAGCCTGATGAGCGAAGAATACCTTTACCGTCAGATTGCCGATACAATCCGAAACCAGATTATGCAGGCGGAACTCCAGCCCGGTGACCGCCTGCCCTCTGTGCGTGAGATGACTGCCCGCTGGAACTGTACTGTTGGTACTGTACAGCGTGCCTACCAGGAGCTTGCCCGCCAGGGGGTGGTTACCAGCCGCGCCGGGCAAGGCACGCGTGTGGCTGCGGAATTCCTCCAGCGTAGTGAATCGCCTCTGCGCCGTGCCACACTTATTCACCGTGCTGAGGCCTTCCTGTTGGAAGTACTAACTTCAGGTTATGCACCAGCCGAAGTAGAAGAGGCTGTCCGCCAGGCACTCGACCGCTGGCGCGTGGTTGTACAGCAGGGAAGTACCCCAAGTGGCTTGGAATTGCACTTTTCTGGCAGCCATGACCTGGCGGTGGCCTGGATTGCTTCGCACTTTGCTGAAATCCTTGCCGGTTACACATTGCAGCTCAATTTCACTGGCAGTCTGGGCGGGTTGATTGCGCTGGCTGAAGCCAAGGCTGACTTGGGGGGCTGTCACCTGTGGGATGAAGAAACGGATACCTACAATGCTCCCTTTGTGAGGAGACTCCTGCCTGGTCGGCGTGTAGCCCTCATGACTCTGGCCCACCGTCGGATTGGATTTATCGTCTCTCCTGGCAACCCGGCTCAAGTTCATGCGTTGAGCGACCTGCTGTCCCCCGGACTGCGTTTCGCTAACCGGCAGCCTGGCTCCGGAACTCGAGTCTGGCTGGACGCGGCTTTACGTCGTTATCAGATCCCGCCTCTATCTATCTGTGGCTACAACGATGAGAAGATGACCCACTCTGAGGTGGCTCTGGCGGTCGCTGAATCTCGCGCTGATGTGGGTCTGGGTCTGGAAGCTGCTGCCTATCCTTATGGCTTGGACTTTGTGCCACTTGTCCGTGAACGCTACGATCTGGTCATCCCGGAAGAAAAGTTGGAACTGCCGTCGATCAAAGCACTGGCTGTCTGGTTGGAGAGTGTTGCAGCTCATCAGGTGATCAATGGATTGGCTGGATATGAAACTTCCGAAACTGGCAAATTGGAGTGGATTACGTAGATTTGACAGCCCGACCTGGCTGTGATAAACTCCCGCATCAATTGGCATCGTACTCATCCAGAGAGGCAGAGGGACCGGCCCGCTGAAGCCTCGGCAACCCCACGAGCGCGTGGAAGGTGCCAACTCCGGCAGACGTTTGTCTGGAAGATGAGAGTGGACTTGTTGGAATGTCGCCTCTCACTATGAGAGGCGATTTTGTGTGAGCGTGATCGAATGGATTGTTTCGAATGTGGTGCACCTGATAAAGCTTGTGAGGCCCGCTTCCACGAATTCCTTGTAAAGGAATTTGATAATTCTGCCTTTGGTACAGTTCATCACCTGACTGTTGCATCCTACATGCTGCAGCACTCCAGCAATTTGACCCGCGCAGGCTGGCTTCATATGCGCCAATTGTTGAGAGAATTCCTTGTTGAAGAGAAGTCGCCCACCACTATCAGGAAGCAAAATAAGGATTTGCTTGTTAGCGGCAAACGTAATTACAGGATCAAATCAAGAGACGGGAGTCCTGTCATTCAACGGGAGATCACTTGGACAAAAACGATTCTGGATGTCCGCCTGGATAATGCAAAAGTATATTGTGAGGATGTAACTGCCTGGGCGAAGTCGGTGCTGGATGATGCGGATAAGATTCAACTGTGGTGATTTTGCCATCTTGCGATATGTTCTTTGCTAAGAATATTGATAATATTCCTCCCCTTTTTCAGAACGCCCGTTAATCCCCGCTAATTTTTGGCAAAAAATTAGGAGTACTATGATATGAATCGTAACTATACCAATCGCCGCTACCTTGACGCTCTCGCGCAGAAAGTCCTCGTTTTTGACGGTGCAATGGGCACCAGTCTCCAAAAGCAGAATCTGATCCCTGAACATTTCGGCGGCGAGCAATTTAACGGTTGCAATGATTACCTTGTCATCTCGTATCCCGAATCCGTGGAAAAGGTCCACCGCGCCTTCCTCGAAGTCGGCGTGGATGTGATCGAGACGGATACATTCCGTTCAAACCGCCTGACATTGGGTGAATATGGCCTGAGCCAACGCACCCTTGAAATCAATGCGGCTGCGGCCTCCCTGGCTCGCCGGCTGGCAGATGAATACGCCGAAAAAAACGGCCAGCCGCGTTTTGTGGCCGGTTCGATCGGCCCTAGCGGTAAACTTCCATCTGCTGACGACCCCGAACTTTCCAACGTGACTTTTGATGAACTTGCCGACGTTTTCCGTGAACAGGCCGTTGGTCTGATACAAGGCGGCGTGGACTTGTTGCTCATCGAAACTTCGCAGGACATCCTTGAGGTCAAAGCAGCCATCATCGGGATTCACATGGCCTTTGAGGAAACTGGTCTCTATTTACCCATCCAGGTCCAGGTCACGCTCGATACCACTGGCCGTATGCTGCTTGGCACTGATATCAACGCCGCACTTGCTATTCTGGAAGGCATGGACATCGATGTGATTGGTCTCAATTGTTCTACCGGACCTGAGCACATGCGTGAACCCATCCGCATCCTCGGTGAGCAGTCTGTATTGCCTGTTTCTTGTATTCCAAATGCCGGTCTGCCTTTGAACGTGGATGGTCAGGCTGTCTATCCGCTTGAACCCGAGCCGTTCGCGGAGGCATTGTATGAATTTGTTTCCAGATATAATATTTCGGTTGTGGGGGGCTGCTGTGGTACAACCCCCGGTCATCTGAAACTGCTGGTGGATAAACTGAAGGATCAACCGCGGCCACCGCGACCGCTCCATTCTGAACCCCGGCTTGCCTCCACCATGTCAGCCTTGTCCATGCGCCAGGATCCCCCGCCGACACTGATCGGCGAGCGCTGCAACGCTCAGGGTAGTAAAAAGTTCAAGCGCCTGCTTCTCGATGAAGATTATGACTCCATTCTGGAGATTGCTCGTGAGCAGGTGGAATTCGGTGCACATGCTCTGGATCTCTCCTGCGCGGTTACTGAGCGTCCTGATGAATCCGAACTGATGCGTAAAGTCGTCAAGAAACTTGAACTTGGGGTGGATGTTCCACTTGTGATTGACACGACCGAACTGGATGTCTTGGAAACCTCTCTCAAAACTGCCCCGGGGCGTTGCCTCATCAACTCGACACACCTGGAGGCCGGTCGTGCCAAAGCTGATAAGGTATTTGCGTTGGCAAAACAATATAATGCTGCCGTGATCTGCCTCACAATTGACGAAAACGGCATGGCCAAAACCCGTGCCAAAAAACTTGAAGTCGCCAGACGAATCTATGATATTGCAGTCAATGACCATGGACTTTCTCCTGATGCGCTTGTCTTCGATGCTTTGACTTTCACCCTGGCAACCGGCGATCCTGAGTTTGCTGACTCCGCCATTGAGACTATCGAGGGCATCCGTCTCATCAAAAAGGGAAATGATTCCAAAGATTTGCCTCTCCCCGGTGTGATGACATCCCTCGGCGTTAGCAATCTGTCTTTCGGCCTTGCTCCTCATGCCCGTCCTGTGCTGAATTCAGTTATGTTGCACCACTGTGTTCAGGCTGGGTTGGATATGGCTATTATCAATCCTGCTCACGTTACCGCATATTCTGATATTCCACAGGAGCAGCGTAATCTGGCTGAGGATCTCATCTTCAACCGCCACCCCGATGCCCTTCAGCGCTATATTGAATACTTTGAGCAGGCTGAACCCCAATCTAGGGAGAATATTGCCGATCCGACCGAAGGCATGACAGTTGAACAGCGTCTGCACTGGAAGATCGTTCACCGTCACAAGGAAGGCGTCAATGCGGATATCGATGAAATCGTAAATCGAGGGGCAAAATCTTCAGAAGGTTCTTCCACCAGGCACGCGACTGCTGTCCAGATCCTCAACAATGTTCTCCTGCCTGCCATGAAGGAGGTCGGCGATAAGTTCGGTGCCGGCGAGTTAATTTTGCCTTTTGTTTTGCAGTCTGCCGAGGTGATGAAGAAATCTGTGGCTCATCTCGAAACCTACCTTGAGAAAGTCGAAGGAGTCACCAAGGGCACCATCGTCCTGGCTACGGTCTATGGCGATGTGCATGATATCGGTAAAAACCTGGTCAAGACTATCCTGGTCAACAACGGTTACACTGTCATCGACCTCGGTAAGCAAGTACCTGCTGAGACCATTATCAGTAAAGCCATCGAAGCCAACGCCACCGCCATTGGACTCTCTGCCTTGCTGGTCAGCACGTCCAGGCAGATGCCGCTTATCGTCAACGAACTACAGCGCCGCGGACTGAAATTCCCACTGTTGGTCGGCGGTGCGGCCATCAACCGTCGTTTTGGCCGCCGCATCCTGCAAACAGAAGATGGAACATTTTACGAATCCGGCGTGTTTTATTGCAAGGATGCCTTTGAGGGGCTTGAGATGATGGATATACTCATTGATGATGCCAGGCGACCTGCTCTGCTTGAAAAGATCCGCACTGAGGCTGACATGGAGCTTGGCCGGGTCACTCAGAAGCATGCCGGCCCGCTGGATGCCCGGCGTTCTAATATTCAGCCTGCTCCCCTCAATCCGCCTGAAAAACTTGGCTTCCGTGTTGTCAAAGACATGCCTTTGGAAATCATCTTTCAGCATCTGAACATTAACGAACTTTATCGTCTTTCCTGGGGGGCAAAGAATACACACGGGGTAGAGTGGGACCAACTCAAGGTTGAATTCGGCGCCCGTCTCGAAACGATGAAGCGCACAGCCCTGCGGGAAGGCTGGCTCAAACCGCAGGCTGTCTACGGTTTTTTCCCCTGCCAGGCAGATGGAGATGACCTTGTCATCTATTCTCCTCTTGAGTATCGAGCGGGACAAAAGACTAAAGAAATTACCCGCTTCACCTTTCCGCGTCAGCCCTATGACGAATACCTGGCTCTCTCCGATTACTTTGCCTCACTTGACTCGGGTCGAATGGATGTGGTTGCCTTCCAGGTGGTCACAGTCGGACAGGCAGCTACCGAACGCTTTGATCGGTTGCAGGCAGCAAATGACTATACTGAGGCCTACTTCACCCATGGTCTGGCTGTCCAGACTGCCGAGGCAACTGCTGAATATCTGCATCGCCATGTTCGCCGCGAACTGGGCATCCCCGAGGGGCAGGGGAAACGTTACTCTTGGGGTTACCCCGCCATCCCGGAATTGGAAGATCACCGCAAGGTCTTTGACCTGTTACCGGTAGAAAGAGAACTTGGCATGCGTCTGAGCGTTGCCTATCAGTTGATCCCGGAACAGTCCACAGCTGCCATTGTTGTGCACCACCCACGTGCAAAGTACTATAGTGTTGGCGAGTCCAGAGTTGAGCAGTTGATGAAGTAAAATCAGTCTCTATGAAACTCCGTCATATTCCCCACCTTCTGCTCTGGATTCTCATGGTTGCCAGCCTGTTTATCAGTTTGGCAATCCTGAGCGACTATGGAGCCTCCTGGGATGAGCATTTGCAGTATAAACAGTATGCGCCTCATTCTTTGGATGCCTACAGTGTCTGGTTCAAGGAGGGCCGTGCGGAGGGGCAATGGGAGGGACTGGATGAAACATCTGGTGTGGTTAAAGACTTTCACGGTCCGTCTTTTGTCATGAGTGTGGAACTATTCACCCGCCTGGCTTTGAATATCAATCCTGCCTGGAATATCACTGACCTGCGCCACCTGATTCATTTTTTAACCTTCCAAATAGGTGTAGTTTGCTTGTACTTTCTCAGTCGTCGCTGGTTGGGTGCCTGGGCTTCTTTTGCCGTGGCCATCCTTTTTATCACCCAGCCGGTTTTTTGGGGACACGGCTTCATCAATCCTAAAGATATGCCTTTCACGGCTTTCTTCATGTTCAGCGTTCTCATGGGATTACGGGCCTTTGACTATGTCTATGGGGTAAGGCCCAACGGCGTTTCGCTCTGGGATCACATCCGCATGGCTTGGGAGGCTGAGCCCCCTTGTACGCGACGGACTCTCGCATCTCTCACCGTCATCTGGGCTGTTGCAGTCCTTGTACTCTTTTCAGGTGTCGGCATCATCCACACTGCATTGGCGAATACTGTTCAGATTGCTTATGCGCGCCCAGATACGCTTCTTGGTCAGGTGCTTGCTCATGTGGCTGAGGATGCAGCTGAAGTGCCTGCTGATGTTTATGTTCAGAAAGCCTTTTTGCTGTTCCTGCGGTTGCGCGGGATATATACCCTCCTCAGCACATTGATGCTTCTCTGGTTGTATCGAACGCGCTTCCCGGCTGGGTTGCGCCTGTTGGGTGGGCCTGTCCTGCTCGCCGGGTTCACTGTGGGGTTTACCACGTCCATGCGTATTGCAGGGCCGCTCGCTGGACTACTGGTGGCTGTCTATGCATTCGGCCGGGTAAAACGTAATGCCTGGCTGGGGATCTTGCTCTATGGCGTCCTTGGTGTGACGGTTATGTATCTTACTTGGCCTTACTTGTGGGGTGGACCACTGGAGCGCTTGTTGGAGGGATTGCGGGTTATGGCGGCTTTCCCCTGGCGTGGTCGTGTCCTGTTTGAAGGTGTTTATTATTCTGCCGATCAGATCCCGCTATCGTATCTGCCCACCTTGCTTGCTATCCAATTGACAGAACCCATCTGGTTTTTGGCTGTAGCTGGTCTGATGGTAGCGTGCATTGCCTGGGTAAAGAACCGGACGTATGGTGGTCTGCTCTTCCTCGTTTGGGGCTGGTTTTTCCTGCCGTTGCTGGGATTTTTGTTCACCGGTACTTCCCTGTACGATAATTTTCGTCAGGTGTTATTTATTCTGCCGCCGGTCTTTTTGATGATTGGTGTATTTCTGGAGCGGATATTCACTCGCCTTACCTTCACGACCTGGCGTGTTGTGATCATCTTGGCCATTCTCCTGCCGGGCATCCTTGCTGGCGTCCGTCTCCACCCTTATGAATACGTATATTACAATAGTTTTGCCGGGGAGACTTTCCGTCGCTATGAGGCTGACTATTGGACGACTTCTTTCCGCGAGGCGGCCCACCTGCTGGGTGAAATTGCCGAACCAAACGCGACCGTGCAGGTCATTGGCCCCAGTCATACTTTTGAGCCATTTGCCCGTCCGGACTTGAAATTTGTAGATTCTGATCCTGATTACGTGGTCATTACGACGCGCTATAACTGGGATCTGGAAAATTACCCGGATGCTCCTGAAGTGGCGCGTGTGGAACGGGATGGAATATTGTTTGCTTTGATCCGGCATTTGGCTGTGCCCTAATCTTGTGAGGCATGATGTCAAAATTAATGGATCTGCTTGTGAAGGGTATTCTGGTCTCCGATGGCGCCATGGGCACAATGTTGCACGGACGCGGTGTGGCTTTTGACCAATGTTTCGATGAGCTGAATTTGAACGACCCTGTGCTGGTGGCGGATGTGCACCGGGCTTATATTGATGCGGGTGCACAGATCATATTGACGAATACATTCGGTGCTAACCGCTTTAAGTTGAGCAAGCATGGGCTGGAGGATATGCTGGTTGAGATCAACCATTCCGGGGTGGAACTTGCTCGCCTGGCTGTGGCGGCTTCTTTTGAAGATGTGCTCATTGCAGGAGATGTTGGCCCGTTGGGTGTGCGTATTGCGCCCTATGGACGTGTCCAACTCGACGAGGCGCGGGCAGCCTTTGCAGAGCAGGTGGCTGTTCTGGCTGATGCTGGGGTTGACTTGTTGGTTTTCGAAACGATGAGCGACCTATATGAAATCCAGGAAGCCGTCCATGCAGCGCACCAGGTTTGTGATCTGCCGCTGATTGCATCGATTACCTTTACGCGTGATGACCGTACTGTGTTGGGAGATTCTCCTGAAAAGGTTGCCCTTACTCTATCGGAGACAGGGGCGGATGTAATCGGTGTCAACTGTTCCGGCGGTCCGGCGCAGCTCCTGCGGATACTCAGGCAGATGCACCAGGCCGTGCCGCAGGCGAAACTCTGGGTTAAGCCCAATGCTGGCTGGCCAGAACAGGTGGGTGGGCGTATCATGTACCCGGCTGATCCCGAGTATTTCGGCGATTATGCTCTGTCCTTTTGTGAAGCAGGTGCCAGCATTGTTGGCGGTTGTTGTGGGACGACCCCTGCACATATCGCTGCCATGCGTGCGGCTTTGGATGCAAATCCCTCCGGCTGCAGACCCAGGGAACTGGAACTAATTCCAGCAGTGGATGTGGATGAGAATCCAGATTCCGCCCCCCCCTCACATTTGGCGCAGAAACTGGCAGCGGGAAAATTTGTTGTCGCAGTGGAGATGGACCCGCCGCGCGGTCTCTCGACCCATAAACTGATTGCTGGTGCGTCGCTTTTGGCTGAGGCGGGTGCGGATGTCATCAACGTGGCAGACAGCCCGATGGCGCGTATGCGTATGTCGGCCTGGGCTGTGTGTGACGTGGTGCAGCGCAAGGTGGGTGTGGAGACAACTCTGCACTTTCCAACGCGCGGCCGCAATTTACTGCGCGTGCAGGGGGACCTGCTGGCTGCTCATGCGCTTGGCATTCGTAATGTATTTGTGGTGATGGGTGACCCGACTTCAATTGGTGACTATCCTGATGCCATGGACAACTACGATCTGGTCCCATCCGGTTTGATCAAGCTGATCAAAAAGGGCTTTAATGTTGGCGTGGACCATTCTGGTACAAGCATTGGCCAGCCGACCAGTTTTTTTGTTGGTGCGGCGCTCAACCTTACCCCTCAGGACCGGGAGGCCGAATTCAAGAACTTGAAGCGCAAGCTCAGGAATGGCGTGGATTTCTTCCTCACTCAGCCGATTTATGAGCCGGAGGTCGGCCAATTGTTTATTCAAGCCTATGAAACCGAACATGGGCCAATTGGAAAGCCAATCTTGGCTGGGATTCTGCCCCTGACAAGCACCCGGCATGCAAATTTTCTGCATCATGAAGTGCCGGGCGTCATTATCCCCGAAACTGTTCGCCAGCGAATGGAATTAGCAGGGGAGGCTGGGGCAAAGGAAGGTATGCGGATTGCGGTAGAATTGATTCGTCGGGTGAAAGCGTGGGCGGCTGGTGTTTATATCATGCCGCAGTTCAATCGTTTTGACCTGGTAGCTGAGATTATAGAGGCTGTCGAAAAATGAAGTTCTCCTGGTTGCGCCGTTGGATGCCGCTTCTGCTGGGGGCGATCTGCCTGTATTCTGGCTTTCTGAATGTACTCAACATTCGTGCATCTTGGGACCCGAAGCGGGTGCTTAATGACCCCGTGACGATGTGGGATCAAAAAAGAATAGGTAAAATGCGCTCGGATATCCCCCTGCAGCGCGGGATTGTCGGCTATGTGGCGGATTGGGATATTCCTGGTGCGTCTTGGGGCTTGATTGACCAAGATGCTGAGTACACTTTGACGCAATACGCGCTTGCACCGTTGATCGTTCAACGCGGGCTGAACCACGAATGGATTGTCGGCAACGCACTCAATCCCCGGTTTGAGGATTGGCTGGCTGAAAACCTGCAGCATTATACGGTAGCGAAGTATCCTGGCGGAATCTTTCTAATTCACCGGTTGGATAAATGATTCTACACTCCCTGCTCACTTTTCTGCCCGCTTTGTTAACAGGCTATTTGCTGGTCAATATCCTCCTGCCGTCCAAAGAGGGGGCCGGTGCTGCGTACAAGGTATTTCTGGGAATTGGCGCTGGTTTGGGACTTGTTTCCTGCCTTTATTTCATCTGGTTGCTAATTATCCCCACGGGTGAATATTTCTTCCTCTTGCAGTTAATTTTGTTGCTGTTTATGGCCGTGCTCACAATCGTCTTCAGGAAGAACAAAGCGGTCAAGCTTCCCATAACAAGGCAGGTTCCAGATTGGATCAGTATTCTGCTTGCAGCCATTGCGGGACTGGTGCTGGTTGCATTTTTTTATAATTTGAGCCGCTTGGTCCTGATGAATACGCATGGGGATTACGATGCCCATGCAATCTGGAACCTGCGCGCCCGCTTTATTTATCGCACTGGCGCGGATTGGTTGGTTTCTTTCTCCCCTGACTTGTACTGGAAATTCCACACCGATTATCCTCTCCTGATCCCTCTTAATACAGTATGGGCTTGGCGCTTTTTGGGCGGAGAGGTTATGCGTGTCCCCGCTATCCAGGCGATGCTGTTCACGAGTGGCTTGATCGGGCTGTTATTCTTCTCTGTTTACATTCTGCGGGGACTCGGGAGTGCATCGCTTTCTACCCTCATCCTACTATCCACCCCGATGTTCGCTAAGCTTGGGTCCTTTCAAACGGCGGATATTCCTCTGACTTATTTCCTGCTGGCCACCCTTTCTCTCTTGTTTATGTATTCCAAAGTAAAAAGTACCGGCATATTGATTTTGGCTGGCTTGATGGCAGGGCTGGCTGCCTGGACAAAGAATGAAGGTTTTTTGTTCGCTGTTGTTGTGCTGGGAGTGGGAGGCTTGCTCACTTTGTTGCGGAAAACTTCCATCAGGGAGTTGCTTGCACTCGTGGGGGGGGCTGGATTCCCCATTGCCGTTACGGGTTATTTTAAGATTTTCATTGGCACCTCCAATGATCTGCTTTCCAAAGTTGAACTATTTACGAAGATCATTGACCCTTCTCGCTACATAACAATTTTCCGAATGCTGATAAGCGGCCTCATCTCTTTAGGTGAATGGCCGTTCAGCATTGTGATAGTTTTGATCATTTACATGCTCGTGATGCGTTCCCAACTGCGAAGTGATGAACGGCCGGGGATTCTTATTGTTTTATCTCTGTTGATTTTACAATTGATCGGGTATTTACTCGTTTATTTGCTCACGCCCCACCCGCTTGAGTGGCATCTTACTTATTCACTAGAGCGTCTGTTGCTGCATTTCTTGCCTGGTATTTTGTTTTTACTTCCTTTGTTCACGTCTGCACCCGGGCAGGTTTCACGGGAGGTGAACCATGCTGCTCACAATTGATATTGGCAATACCAACCTGACCATTGGTCTGTATGAGAAGGATCAGCTTGGTCCCCATTGGCGTCTGGCTACTGATCATAACCGCATGCCCGATGAATATGGCTTGCAGTTGCTCGGTTTGTTCCAACATGCCGGTTATGATCCGGCCGAGCTGAAGGGCGTTTCGCTGGCATCGGTTGTTCCGCCGTTGACCGGGCGCGTGATTCGTGCCTGCCGCGAGTATCTCCACCAGGATCCGCTGGTAGTGGACACTGGTATCAAGACGGGTGTGCGTATCCGTTATGATGACCCGCGCCAGGTTGGAGCAGATCGTGTCTGTGACGCGGCTGCTGTCCAGCGGCTGTATGGGGGGCCGGCCTGTGTGGTGGATTTCGGCACGGCGACCACCTTCAATGCCATCACAAAAGATGGCGATTACTTGGGGGGCGCTATTACTGCTGGAGTTAATCTGGCTACCGAGGCTTTGTTCATGCATGCCGCCAAATTGCCGCGCGTGGACCTGCAGCGCCCGCCTTCTGTTATTGGCCGCAACACCATCCATGCCATCCAATCCGGTATTCTTTTTGGCTATGTGGCCATGGTCGAGGGCATGGTGGCGCGCTTTCGCCAGGAACTTGGTCCTGACATGAAGGTTATTGCGACCGGCGGGCTGGCGGAGACAATTGCCAGGGAGACCGGCGTCATTGACGTCCTTGCCCCATGGCTGACCCTGGATGGCTTGCGCATCATCTGGGAACTCAATCATACATAAACAATACTGACACAATGAAGATCAAATTTATTGTCCTGACAATCCTCTTAATGGTTTTTTTAACAGGCTGCGGTAATGCTTTGATTCCACCGGTGCCTGTCACTTCGACCTTATCTGCGACTATCCCTCCCACATCAACCGCCACGTTGATCCCCAGTCCAACGCCAACGGCGACATTGACACCCACTGTTACCCCAACGCCTACCCCTGCCTGGCCCGTGCAGGGTCCTGGCCATGTTGTTTGTCCAATCCTGCTGTATCATCGTATCGATGTGCCGGAAAACCCGAGCCGCTATTTCGTAACACCAGACCAGTTTGAAGTCCAGATGGAACTGCTGCATGACTGGGGGTATACATCCATCCCCCTTTCTCTGCTGGTCAAGGCGATCACCCAGGGAGCGCCCCTGCCGCCGCGTCCGATGGTGTTGACGTTTGATGATGGCGATATCAGTGTTTATAACAATGCCTGGCCTGTCATGAAAAAGTATGGCTATACAGGTGTGGTCTATATTGTGAGCAACCGTCTGCAGGTCGATGGGTATATGAATGCGGAGCAAATCCGCGCCCTGGCTGATGATGGATGGGAAGTGGGCAGTCACAGCATGAGTCACGCTGACTTGACAAAGTCCCATAGCAAGGACTGGAATTCTCTGCCGAGTGAGACCAAACAGTCCCGGCTGGATTTGGAGGCAGCCATCGGTGTGCCGGTGCGAACCTTTGCCTATCCCTTTGGTTTTATGGATGATGCTGTTGGGCGAGCGGTGCATAATGCCGGCTATGAATCGGCTGTTGGGTTGGGCTACACCGCGGACCAGTGGCCTGGTATGTTGTTCTACCTCTGGCGCAGGGAGATCAAAGGTGATTACACTCTCAAAACCTTTGAAGTGGTCATGCCCTGGGTGGGGCCTCCTGATGCAGCCATCACCTCCCCGGCATTGCCTACAGGTACGCTTGCGCCGTCCCCTTAAATTTATTGAAAATCCTGTCCTCTGGGCGTAGAATAGACTTGCAGGCAAGCACTGGTAAAGATCCAAAATGGACGCTCACTCTCTCTGTAATCTCAAACCAAACCTTTTACCTTCAAAAGGGATACTCTTTTGTTAGTTTTCTATGATGCAGCGGCCCATCCTTTCGGAGCCGCTGTGTGATTGAATGCAGATACGAGGAGTTGTATGGTAAATGTTGTAGAAAAACTTGACCCCGGTGAGGTGCGTTTTTTCTGCGGCAGCTCGAATCAGCCGTTGGCAGAAGATATAACTGCCTACCTTGGGATACCGCTGGAAGAAACACACATCAGCCGGTTTGGCAATGACAATCTGTATGTTCAGTTGGGCGCCAGCGTCCGCTCGCGCGTGGTCTTCATTATGCAGTCGCTTTCGCCGCCGGTTAACGATCACTTGATGGAACTGCTGATGATGCTCGATATCGCCCGCTCGGCGGCAGCCAAGGAAATCCATGCCATCATCCCGTACTTCTCGTTTGCCCGTTCGGATAAGAAGGATGCGCCGCGCATTTCCATCACGGCCCGCCTGACCGCTGACCTGCTGCAGACAGCCGGCGCCACGCATGTGATGACCATGGTCCTGCATTCGCCCCAGGTGCATGGCTTTTTCAGCGTACCCACCGATCCACTGACCAGCCGCCTGGCCTTCAAACGCCACTTCCAGAAGTATGCCATCGAGAAGACTCTGGTGGTATCCCCAGACATGGGCGGAGCGAAGTCGGCTGCCCTGTTTG
>CAYLXB010000050.1:0-25868 GCA_964387495.1 uncultured Anaerolineaceae bacterium | reverse complement strand
TACCCCACCGCCACCCCCAGCGCGAACAGCAGCGCATAGACCAGCGCCAGGCGGGCGGTGCCGGCCAGGGTTTTGTTCAGGGCGCGGCCCTCGGTGTGGGTGAATTCGCGGTACTGCTGCACGGCCAGCGGGATGGAGAGCCAGGCGAGCAGGCCGCTCCAGGGCAGCAGGCCCAAGGCCCAGCCCAGGGGCGGGACGGCGTAGGCCAGCAGCAGGCAGAGCAGGTATTCCCGCTCCGCGCCGCGCCGCCCCAGCCGGACCGCCAGGGTGCGCTTGCCGGTGGCGCTGTCGGTGGGAATGTCGCGCACGTTGTTGACCACCAGGATGTTGACGATCAGCAGGCCGGCCGGCACGGCGGCCAGCCAGACGGCGGGGGTCAGCCGCAGCGCCTGGGTGTAGTAGGTGCCGCACACGGCCGCCAGCCCGAAGAAGAGGAAGACGAACAGGTCGCCCAGGGCGTTGTAGCCGTAGGGGCGCGGCCCGCCGGTGTAGGCCAGGGCGGCCAGGATGGCGGCCAGCCCCAGGGCGATCACCGGCCAGCCGGCGCGCAGGCTCAGGTACAGCCCCAGCAAAGCCGCCAGGCCAAAGACGGCCAGCATGCCCAGGCGCACCTGCCCGGGCGTGAGCAGGCCGGTGGAGGTGACCCGCGTCGGCCCCAGCCGTTCGGGCGGGTCGGCGCCGCGTTCGTGGTCGAACAGGTCGTTGGCGAAATTGGCCCCGATCTGCAGCAGGAGCGAAATGAGCAGGCAGGCCAGGGCGGCGGGCAGGTGGAAACCGCCGTCGCGCCAGGCCAGCGCCGCGCCAACCAGGACCGGGGCCGCCGCCGCCGGCAGGGTGCGCGGCCGGGCAGCCATCAGCCAGGTCTGGAGAGGGGAGGGGCGTTCTATTTCGTCACCCCCAGCAGGCGCGGGTACCAGTACCAGAGCACATCCGCGGCAGGCTTGCCATGCACCGAGGCCGATTTATCGTGCAGGCTGGTGGGCGGGTAGTAGCCGCGGCTGACCACCCCGCCCAGCCAGGCACGGGCGTTGACCGCCTCCAGCATGGCTTGGTACAGGTCCGCCTGGGTCTGCAGGTTGAGCGCCAGGGAGGGATAATCGGGGTTGGGGCGGCTGAGCGCCAGCCAGTCGAGGCAGCGCCCCTGCGAATCGGGCAGGCAGTTGGTGCCCGCCGCGGCAGCCGAGGGGAAGGCCAGCCCCAGGATGACCGGCTTGCGCACCGCGGCCTGGAAGCCCGCCACCTCCGAGTCCAGCAGGCGCCCGGCTTCAGCGGCCAGCTGGTCTTTGCTGGCGTTCGGGGCCGGGGTCAGGGGCGCCTGCCACAGCAGGTAGACGCCGTCCGTGGACGAGAGGAAGGCCGGCGGCGCGGCCAGGCTGCCGGGGGCATACGGCCAGGCCCACAGCACGGCGCCCTTGTACTGGGTGCGCACCTCGGCGATCAGCGCCTGCCAGCGCGTTTCCGCGTCCGCCGGGACGCCCGAGGCGTTGCCGTTCGCCAGCGGGCCGCCCGGCAGGGCCGGCGCGATCCACTCGCCGCCCAGGATGAGCGCCTGCGCGCCGGATTGCGCCGCCAGGCCGGCATGGTGCAGGGCGAACTGGCGGTAGGTCTCGAACCACTCGTTCCACCAGCCCGCGTCGCGCGGCGCGTCGATCCACCAGTTGGCGGCCGCGATGGGCAGATGCGGCGTGGGGAAGAGGGCCGTGTTCAGGTTGAGCGCCCGCGCCTGGCTGACCATCTGCAGGCTGTCGCTCCACAGCGGGTCGCTGCCCGGCACGAGCGTGAACACCAGCGGCTGGCTGCGCAGGTAGGTCCAGGAGGGCGTCAGGAAGACCCAGTTCGATCCAATCGCCTGGACATTCTGCAGCGCCTGCGGGATGAAGGCCGACCAGGCCGGGTGGTAGCTGGGCTGGAACTCCACCCCCGCCATGAAGCCGCTGGAGCGGGCCTGGATGGTCGAGCCAACCAGCGAGGTGGGGCCGGTTTCTGCAAGCCAGACCCACGCATCCACCGTATCGGTGATCTCCTGGGGGGTCAGGCTGGTGCTCACCTGGCGGCCCACCGGGTTGGGGCCGGCGGTGGCCCGGTCATCCGCGCTGCCGCACTCGCCGTCGCGGCAGTAACGGTAGGTGAAGTTGCCCAGCATGTTCAGCGGGCTGAACAACTTGTAGGCCCACTGGTTGTTGCCCATCGGCCACATCGGCACCGGTTCGGTCCAGCCGTAGGGGTTGAACTGGATGTAGACCACGTCGCCGGGGGGCGTATTGGCCGGAACGCTGACCTCGAACAGGATGGGGGCAGAGTTGCCCGACTGCCAGGTCTCGACCGCATCCTCGATGACCGTGTTGGCTTGCGGGACGATCAACTGCCGCACGCTGAACTCCCCCGTGGACTTATGTTCCCCGTTCCAGAAGCCATCCCCCAGGGTGTACTTGTAGGTCGGCCCCGGCCGGCAGGGACAGCGAAATATTATAGCGCCCGTCAGGCAGCTGGGCCAGCACGGGCATGCGGTTGGCCACGGTGCCCAGCCCGCCGTTCAGGCTGGCAAAGGTGTTGCCCAGCTGCAACAGGTTGCCCGCCAGGCGTACCGGCGCGCCGGGGACGGTGTTCCTGGGCACGCTGACCGTAAAGACCACGTTGACCAGCGGAGCGGGTTTCAGGCGCAGTTCGACCGGTGTCAACTGGTCGGCTGCCACCTGGGCGCCCTGCTGGAAGGTGGCGTAGGCCCCGTCCGGGGCGTACGCCGCGACGTTATGCACACCCGGCGGGAGCCCCCACAGGGTGAAATGGCCGGAGGCATCCGTGAAGGCCTGGACTCCGCCGCCCGCCACCAGGATATTCGCCAGGGGCGCGCCGCTGTCCGCGTTCAGGACCTGGCCGCGCACCTGCCCGGTGGTCCAGGAGAACGGCTGGCCGCTCCAGCTGCTGATCAGGTCGCGCACCGCGCCGGGGCCGGCCACATGGTAGAGGCGGAAGCGCACCGGCTGGTCGAAACTGGTGTCCTCCAGCACCTGCACATTGCTCAACAGCAGGTAGCGGTACTTGACCACCGAGCCGTCCGCGATGGGCAGGGTCACGCTGTAGGTCTGGGCATCCCTGGCCTGCATGGGGTAGTTGACGGCATTGAACGCCAGGCCGGTGACATCGTCCAGGATGCTGAGGGCCAGGGTCTCGCCGGAGAGGAGCGGTGCCGGCAGGACGGCCTCGAAGGTGACCTGCGCCGCGGGGATGGGCGTGGCCGTCGGGCCGGCCGGGCCGGGCACCACAGGCTCGGCGGTGGGAAAGGGCCATTCCAGCAGGGGCAGGGAACAGGCCAGGCTGCCCAGCAGGAGCAGGGCGGCCAGCGCCAGCCGGGTCAGGCGGGAGAGGGTGTACGGGTGGATCGAATGAGAAGAAGACATTTTCCCTCCTGCAGGGGGGTGGGTGCCGGGAGGATTGGAGAAGAATAAGGCGTACCATGCGCATGATAACCGGTTTACGCGCCGCGCGCCAGAGTACCCGCCGTATTTGTGTACCGGAGGCGGCGCGCTACGCCGCCGGCTTGCGGCTCTCCTTGCGCCGCAGGGAGCGGGCGATGTAACTCATGCCGATGCTGATGAAATACAACAGGATCATGGGCAGCATCAGCAGGCCCATGTTCACCGGGTCGGTTGTGGGCGTAATGATGGCTGCCAGAAGGGCGACGGCCACAATGGCAATCCGCCACTGGGCCACCAGCAGGCGCGGCTGGATGAAGTTCAGCCAGGTCAGGATGAAAATGACTAGGGGAAACTCGAAGACGATCCCGATCCAGAACAACAACCCCGTGACAAAACTGAAGTACGCCTGCGGACGAAGTTCTGCCTGGATCCCCATGAAGTCGAGCAGAAAATCCAGTGCCGGGGGCAGAAGGAAATAATAGGCCACGAAAACCCCGGCTGCGAAGAAGATGCCCGCCAGCGGGATGAAGACCAGTGAGATCTGGCGCGTGCGCGGCATCAGCCCCTGGGCAATAAAGTACCAGAACTCAAAAGCGATATAGGGCACAGCAAAAAGGAAACCTGAAAGCAGGGAAACCCGCATGAAGACGCTGACCGACTCGGTCACCTCGATGGCGCGCAGCGCTTGCAGTCCGCCGACCAGTTGCGCCAAAACGTTGATCAACCGGTCCGCAAAAACAAACGAGATGCCCGTGGTGATGACCAGGCAGATCATCGAGCGTAAAATCAGCCAGCGCAGCGCCTCGATATGCTCCCAGACCGAAGCGCGGGCAGACTCCTCCTGGACGGTCCTGGCAAAGATATCGGCCAGGGAACTGTCTTCCGGCTCGTCCGTCAGAAAGTGATAGGTGCGGCTGATAAAGTTGTCCCGCCACAGCCGGGCAAGGAACTTACGCATCGTCCCCCTCATCGAACATGGCTGGTTCAGCGGGGGATTCTTCCATCTTCGGGTGGGCCTGCAGGGGCGTCTCCGGCGTGCGCAGGGTCCGGGGAGGTTCGGCCGGCCGGGGCTTGCCCGTCCAGGCATCCACTTCCCCGCCGGCGCCGATCCGGTTTTCGGGCTGGCCGGTTTCTCCCTGGACGGCCTCATCGACATCCTGCATCAACTTCACCGGCAGGCGTTTGATCTCCCGGTTGGCATCCCGCATCACCCGCCAGGTGTCCGAATCCATGAATTTACGCAGGCCCTGGCCGATTGCCTGGGCGGTCTTCTGCATCTCCCGCGGCCCAAGGATGACAAGTGCGATCAGGACAATAAATACAAGTTCCGGAATACCAATCCCTAGAATATCCATACCAATCAACTCTCATGGGCGGCGTGCAGGGCCTGCATCACCTCATGCTGGTGGTCCACCAGGCTGCCCAGCACACCGTTCACGAAGCGCGGCGCGCTGTCGGAACCATACGCCTTGGCCAGTTCGACGGCCTCGTTGATGATCACCTTGACGGGCGTCTCGCGCTGGACGGCAAACTCCCAGGCGGCCATGCGCAGGATGTTGCGGTCAATGGCCGCGATCTGGTCGAAGGGCCACTCGGGCGCATAATGGGCGATCACATGGTCGATTTGCTGGACAAGGGGCAGGACGCCGTAAATGATCAGGCGGGAGAAGTCCGCCAGCGCATCCGAAAGAGGCATATCCTCCAGCCGCTGTTTGAACACCTCGGCTGGAGGATGATCCGTCATATCCACTTCGTAAAGAACCTGCAGGGCCAGACTGCGCGCCCTGGTGCGTAACTTCATAAGGTTAATCCTTGTGAACGTCCTCGTAAACGATATCTTCGATGTGAATATCGATATGCCCGACTTCCATGCCGACCATCTCCTGGATGGAGCGCGCGACGTGCTGCTGGATGCTGCGGCTGACCTCACGCACATTCAGGTTGCTGTCCAGGATCACGTAGAGATCCAGGTTGACGATCCCGTCCTGCACCATGATGCGCACGCCCTCGCTGTCGCCGCGCCGGAAGATGCGGTTCACACCGCCGGGGATGGGCGCCATGCGGCGCACACCCTCCACGTCCAGGGCAGCCATGCGCGCAATGGTGATCAGCACATCGGGGGTAAACGTAATTTTGCCGGGGGGGCGGGTATAGACTGTCATTTTGCCTCTTTTCAGTTCCAAAGAGAAGGTTACATCATCACCATGCCGCCGTCCACACTGAGCACATGGCCGGTGATATAGGCGGCCTCATCGGAGGCCAGGAAGGCAACCGCATAAGCGATATCCTCCGGGGTTCCGAAACGGCCCGCGGGGGTGGCCTTGATCGCAGCCTCCTTGAGTTCCTGCGGCAGGACCTCGGTCAGGGCGGTGGTCACATAGCCCGGCGCCACGGCGTTGACCGTGATGTTGCGCGAGCCGAGTTCACGCGCCAGCGACTTGGTCAGGCCGATTATGCCGGCCTTGGAGGCTGCATAGTTGCTCTGCCCGGCATTGCCGGAGAGGCCAGCCACGGAGGTGACGTTGATGATGCGCCCGTAGCGCTGCTTGATCATCGGGCGCACCACTGCCTTGCAGCAGTTGAAAACGCCCTTCAGGTTGATATCCAGGACGATATCCCAATCCGCCTCGTCGATGCGCATCAGCAGGTTGTCGCGGGTGATGCCGGCATTGTTAACCAGGATATCGATCCTGCCGAAGGTGGACAGGGCGCACTCGAAAAAGCCCTGCACACTCTGGCTCTCGGCCACATCCAGCGCACAGCCGCGCGTGCGGCAGCCGCTGGCGGCGGCGATCTCCTCAGCCGCGGCGCCGGCCTCTTCGGCCTGCCGGCTGCCGCAGACCACCTCCGCGCCGCGCCGGGCCAGCAGGGCGGCGACGGCGCGCCCGATGCCGCGTGAGGCACCGGTGACGACTGCCACGCGGCCGGCCAGGGGAGTGTATTCGCTCATCCTCTTTCTCCTCAGATCAGAATTATACACCAGTGGGTGCTGTGAAATTAACACCGAATCCGGCGGACGGTTCTACCGCTTGAGGCCCAGCCCCAGACCCAGCCCCCCGGCCAGTGAAAACAGGCCGGTAAAAATGAAGCAGTCCTGCCAGAAACGCATGGGGAACAGGCGGATGAGCGTATCGGAGAAAAGGAACAACCAGGTGTCGCCCTCAAAGAACAGGTGGTGGAACTGGGTGAACAACTGCTCGAAATTGAGGGCCACGGCCAGCAGCACGGCCAGCACCAGGGCTACCGTCAGCCAGCCGCCCCGCCGAAGGCCGCGGCGGTAATCCGGCACCCGCTCCCCCAGCCAGCAGACCAGCCCCAGCAGGGCCAGCAGGCCCAGGCCCCAGGTCCACACTCGCAGGACGGTGCCGGTCAGGACCTTGACATCCAGCATGTGGCTCAGTTCGCGTTCGTTGTACAGCGGACTGCCATCGGCAAATGTCAGATCCCCCAGGTACTCGGGGCCGGCGTCGTTGGTCAGGTACTTAACCGCATACGGCGCCCAGTGCAGGCGGTCTGCCTGCGTAAAGCCGTAGGAATCCGGCGGGAAGCCCGGCATGCGGTATTCGATCTGTAGAAAGAGCGGGCTGAGCAGCAGGCGCAGGGCCAGTCCCACCAGGGCCAGGGGCACCAGCAGGGCCGCCATCCAGGAAATGACGGGGAAAAGCCATTTTTTCATCACTGCAAAATCTCCATGCCGCCGCCAACCACAAAGCGCACCACCATGTCGTTGACAATCCACTCGATGGGCGCCAGGTCATCGGTGAAGACGGTAGTCTTCTCGTAACCAGGCACCAGGCTGACCAGGGTGGTCTGCCCGGCGGTCAGCAGGAGCGGGTCGATATCGGTGCGCGGGTACAGCGGCGCCAGGTTGGCTGCCAGGTTGCCGGCACTGGTGGGCTGGCGCGTGGCATAGATCATGGTGTTGAGCGTACTCGGGATATCCATGATGTAGATGGAAGGGAAGACGGAAGCGATGGTGGTCGCCAGCCCGTCGATCAGGCGGCGGTCGCCCGGTGCGCTGCCCACGTTGATGGTCAACACGCCGTCCTCTTCCAGGTGGTCGTAGGCCGCCTGGAAGAACTCCCGCGTGGTCATCTGCCAGGGGATGTAGGGCGGGCGGTAGGCATCCACGGCGATGATGGTATAGCGGTGCGGGCTGTGCTCCAGGCCCCAGCGCCCGTCCTGGACGTGCACGTTGAGATTGGGCATGTTCATGTCGAAATACTTGCGCCCAACCTCCACAATGCGCGGGTCGATCTCGTAGCCGTCGATGGGGATATCGCCGTAGACCGCCGTGGCCTGGCGGGCGGCGGTGCCGGCGGCCAGGCCGACGATGGCCATGCGCTGGACATTCTCCGGCGCATAGGGCGGCTGGTTGAACAGCGGACCCACCAGGAACTGCTCCCACGGCCCCTGGTAATACAAGCGGGTGGGATGGTAGATGGAGTGCACACCCTGGCCGTCGTTCAGGCGCAGGTAGCGGTATTCCCCATCCTGCAGCACCTGGATATAGTTATAGGCCGACTCGCTCTCGTACACCTGCCCCTGCGAGTTCTTGAGCGGGCCGATCCCGAACAACAGGGCCAGCACCAGGACCAGCGGCATCCAGCTGTACACCAGCACCGCCCGCCATCCGGCGGTCAGTTTCAAGCCGGCCAGCGCCACGCCGATCAGGAACAGGCTGAAGGCCAGGAAGGTGCGCGTGGTGCCGATGAGCGGCGTGAGCACCAGCACCGGCAGGAAGGTGCCCAGGAAGGAGCCCAGCGTGGAGATGGCGTAGAGCGTCCCGGCCACGTTGCCGGCATGGTGCGTATCCTCGATGCTGATCCGGATGGCAAAAGGCGAGATGGTGCCCAGCAGGGTGATGGGCAGGCTGAACAGGATCAGCACGGCCGCGAACGAGCCGAGCATCACCCCCACCTGCAGGCCGTCGAAGGCCAGGGCTGCCGCCCGCAGCACCGGCTGGGCGACAAAGGGGATGGCGCCCACCAGGAAGGCGCCCCACACCAGGATGCGGTACATGGTCTTTGCCTCCGGCGACTGGTCCGCCCAGCGGCCGCCGATCAGGTATCCGGCGGTCAGGTAGACCAGGATCAAGCCGATGATGCTGGCCCAGACCAGGTTGCTGGTGCCAAAGACATTGCCCAGCAGGCGCGAGGCGGAAAATTCAGCCGCCAGTGTAACCATTCCAGACGAGAAGACGGTAAAGTAAAGGTAACGACGCATAGAATCTCCTGACAGGCAGGCCGGTCAACCGGTGATACCCGCCCGGGGAAGGGCATGGATATCATGGATGACAGGCCGCAAGGTACGGCTCCGCAGTTTGGGACTCACCCGTAGACTTCCGGGTTGATGCAGTTCGGCAGGCGCTCACCCTTCAACCCCGCGATCAGGTTCTCCGCGGCCATGCTGGACATCTTCTCGCGCGAAGAGTGGCTGGCGCTGGCGATGTGCGGCAGGATGATCAGGTTGTCCAGTTCCAGCAGGGGGCTGTCCATGGGCAGAGGCTCCGGATCGGTCACATCCAGGGCCGCGGCGAAGATGTGCCGGGATTTCAGCGCCTGGTAAAGCGCCTCCTGGTCCACCACCGGCCCGCGCGAGGTATTGATCAGGACCGCGCTCGGTTTCATGTGCGCAAACGCCTTCACGTTCATCAGGTGGCGTGTCGCATCATTCAGCGGCGTGTGCAGGCTGACGAAGTCCGATTCGCGCAGCAGGGTCTCGAAATCCACGGGCTGGGCCGGGAACGGCGGCTCCGGGCTGGCAAAGGGGTCATAATACAGGATGCGCATGCCGAAGCCGCTGGCCCGCCTGGCCACGGCCTGGCCGATGCGCCCAAAACCGACGATGCCCAGGGTGGCTCCGGCCACGTCCACGCCCAGCAGCAGGGCCGGGCTCCAGGTCTTCCACCTGCCGGCGCGCACGAAGCGATCGGCCTCGGTCACGCGCCGGGCGGCGGCCATCAACAGGGCAAAGGTCAGATCGGCGGTGGCGTCGGTCAGGATCCCGGGGGTGTTGCCCACCGGGATGCGCCGCGCGGTGGCCTCCGGCACGATGATGTTGTCATAGCCCACCGCGTGGTTGCTGATGACCTTCAGCTGCGGGCCGGCCGCGTCCATCACTTCGCCGTCGATGCGGTCGGTCAGCAGGCAGAGCAGGCCGTCCACGCCGCGCACGTGCTCCAGGAGCACTTCACGCCGGGGCGGCAGTTCGTCCGTCCACAGGTCGACGTCACAGAAGTCCTGCACCATCTGCAGGCCCTGGTCCAGGATAATGCGGGTGACAAAAACTTTGGGGTTGGGCATGGTTCCTCACATCCCCCCTATTATAGCCTGCCGTGTTATGATTCAGACCGATGGAACTTCCCCACCTCTCTCCCCCACAGGTACGCATCCTGCAGGCCGCCCTGGCGGCCGTCGAACCCGGCGCGGCGGTGCGGCGCTTCATGCAGCGCAGCCGCGGGCAGCTGGCCATTGCCGGGCGGACCTATGACCTCGACCGCTGCGCCCACGTCCACTTGGCCGGCGGAGGCAAAGCCGCAGCCCCCATGGCGCTGGCTGCGGCCGAAATCCTGGGAGAGTATCTCTCGGGCGGCGTGCTGGTCACCAAGACCGGGCATGCCGCCGCCGAAGACCGCACCCGGCTCCCCGGCGTGACCCTGGCCGAGGCGGCCCACCCCGTCCCTGATGAGCGCGGCGTTCAGGCCGGGCGCAAAGTGCTGGCCCTGGCCCAGGGCGCCGGGCAGGACGACCTGCTCATCTGCCTGCTTTCCGGAGGCGGCTCGGCCCTCCTGACCGCGCCGCACGTCCCGCTTGCCGGCCTGCAGACACTGACCGGCCAACTGCTTGCCTGCGGGGCGGCCATCAACGAGATCAACTGCCTGCGCAAGCACCTGGACGCAGTCAAGGGCGGCGGGCTGGCCCGGGCAGCCCTCCCGGCAGACGTGGCCGCCCTGGTGCTCTCCGACGTGGTCGGCGACCCGCTGGATGTGATCGCCTCCGGGCCGACCGTGCCCGACTCCTCCACGTTCGAGGATGCCTGGGAGGTGCTGGCGAAATACGGCCTGACGGAACAGGTGCCGGACTCCGTCCGCTCCCGCCTGCAGCAAGGCCTGCGCGGCGAGGTCCCCGATACCTCCAAGCCCGGCGACCCGTGTTTCGAGCGCGTCCAGAACGTGATCGTCGGCAGCAACCGCCTGGCAGCGGAAGCCGCCCTGGCGCAGGCCCGGCGGGAGGGCTATCAGACGCATCTGCTCACCACCAGCCTGCAGGGCGAGGCCGGCCGGGCCGGGCGTGAGATGGCCGCCCTGCTGCGGGAGAGCGCTGACGGCCGCCGGCCGCTCCGGCCGCCGGCCTGCCTGGTGGCGGGCGGAGAGACGACCGTGGTGCTGGGTCCCGATCCCGGCCTGGGCGGGCGCAACCAGGAACTGGCCCTGGCAGCCGTGGACGAACTGGCCGGGCTGCAGGGCGCCATGCTGGTAACCCTGGCCACGGACGGCGGCGACGGCCCAACCGACGCTGCCGGCGCCGTGGTGCAGGGCAGCACGCGCGCACAGGCAGAGGCGCTCGGCCTTGCTGCCGGGGACTTCCTCCGGAGGCACGATGCCTATCACTTCTTCGAGGCCATCGGCGGGCTGGTTAAAACCGGCCCGACGCGCACCAATGTGAACGACCTGCTCTTCCTGTTCCTCGACCCGCCCTGCGCCTGAGCCATACGATTGCCCCGCTGCCTGAATGCAAATTCGGGTTTGTTTAAAACTTGACGAAACCTGCCCACCTCGGCTAAAATCAAAAGCCGTTGGTATCTACGCCTCCGCATGGAGGCGGATTTTTTGCAGGGCTGCGGCCTTGCCCATATCTAGGAATGAGCGAAGGTAACCCGCAAACGGGTGAGAGGCGCTCGAGGAGCTTAAGATGGAGAAAGTCGTATTTAATGCCACCAAACGGACCGTGACCGGCAAGCAGGTGCGCTCGCTGCGCCGCCAGGGCCAACTGCCCGGCATCCTCTACGGTCACAACACCGATCCGATCCCCCTGCTGCTGGATGCGCACGACGCCGGCCTGGTGCTGCCGCGCCTGACATCCTCCAGCCTGGTGACGGTCACCGTGGAAGGCAAGGAATATCCCAGCCTGGTGCGCGAAAAACAGCGCGATTTCATCAAGAACCAGTACATCCACGTGGATTTCCAGGTCGTCTCCCTGACCGAGAAGATCCGCGCCAAAGTGACCATCGAGTTGACCGGTCTCTCGCCGGCCGTCAAGGACTACAACGCCGTGCTGGTCACCAGCCTGGACAACCTGGAAGTGGAATGCTACCCACAGGAACTGCCCGAACGCATCCTGGTGGACGTTTCCGGCCTGGTAAAAATCGGTGATGCAATCCATGTCCGCGAGCTGGCCGTCTCGGACAAGGTCGAAGTATTGGACGATCTCGATGAAGTCGTAGTGATCGCCGCCTCGGCGGAAAAGGAAGTGGTGGAAGAAGCCGAAGCCTTCGCCGGTGCTGAGACCTCCGAACCCGAATTGAGCGTGGAACGCGGCAAGAAGGAAGACGAAGTCCCGGAGAAGAAATAACCTTCTCTCAATGGCAAACAGCAACCCCCTGCCGGATGGCGGGGGGTTGTTTTTTATTGTTTTTTACGAACGGCCGTAATCCTTGCGCCTCACTCTCCGTCCAATCCCAGCAAATTCAGGAAGTCCAGCACCATGCGCGCCGTGATGCCCCACAGCATTTCCCCGTCGAAAGAGTGATAGGCCACCACCGAGAGTTTGGTCCCCGGCCGGAAGAATTCCCAGCGGTTGGCACGCCGGGCCAGCCAGTCCAGCGGCATGGTAAAGACGCGTGCCACCTCGATGGCCGAAACCCGGAAGACGTACGGCCAGGGGATGACCCCCACCACCGGCGTAACCTGGAACCTGGTGATCGTCACCAGGGTGTTCATCCGCCCCAGCAGGCGCACATCCGCCGGCCGGATGCCGACCTCCTCCTCCGCCTCGCGCAGGGCTGTCTGCTCGGGCGTGGTCTCGCCGGGGTCGCAGGCGCCGCCGGGAAAGGAAACCTGCCCCTTGTGGCTGTCGACGCGCTCGGTGCGCCGGGTGAAGAGCAGGTGCCAGTCCTGCCCATCCTGCACCATCGGGATCAGCACGGCCGCGCAGGTCAGCGCCTGCCGTTTGAACAGTTTCGCATACCCGTCGCTGGACTGCAGGCCGGGCTGGTAGGCGGCCTCCAGGCGCTGGCGGACGAATTCCTCGCTGATTTGATTCATAAAGGCCCGCGTTCGGGTTCTCCGCCGTGCATCACCGCCCCGCCAGGGCGCAGCCGCAGTAGGCGCACTGCGCGCTACCCCCGTTCGGCCGCCTGACTTCCTCCGGGCGGACCGGTGCGCCGCAGGCAGGGCACGTACCCGGCAGCCCGGCCTGCGCCGGCGCGGCAGCGGCTGCAGCCCGCCCCTGGAACAGGGCGGCAATCTCCTGCGCCTCCGCCTCCAGCCCCCCGGCTTTCAGTTCGGCCACGGCACGCTGGGCCGCCCGCTGAAAGTTTTCCGCCTTTCCTCCCTCCGCCAGCAGGGACAGGCCGCGCTTCAGATCCTCCATGGCCAGCGCCGCATGCCCGGCAAGGATGCGCGCCTTTCCGGCCCGCAGCCAGAACTGTGGCGCGCGCCCCGGGAAACGCCCCTCCGCGCCGCGCCCCAGGGTTTCGAATTCTGCAGCCGCGGCGGCATAATTCCCCCCGTCCATCAAATCATCAGCCTGCTGTACCGCCGGGGGCACATTCACCCCGGCGCGCATTCCCCGGCGGAACGGGCGCATCCCGCCCCCGGGTCCTCGTCTTCGCATCATTCCGCCTCCTCCTCTTCCTTCTCTTCCGACTCCAGCCCGACCGCGCCGACTTCCTTCAGCAGATCCCGGGCACGCGCGTCGTCCGATGGTTCGACCCGTCGGGCAAAAATAAGATAACCGGTGTGCGCCACCATGCGGTCGGTCGGGCGCAGGCGGGTGGGCTCCGGTTTGAAGTAACGCAATAAAATCTCGCATACCTCCAGGAAGGCAAACCTGTTTTGGCGCAGGGCATTCAGCAGGCGCGCCACCTGGTTGAAGGTGGGCACCAGCCCGCAGAAGAAGCCGCCCGGCTTGAGCGCGGCGCGCACCTGCCGGATGTAATCGTATGGGTTGGCCACATCCAGGAAGAACGCGTCCGCGTCCGTCTCGGCGAAACCCTCCGCGATATCGCCCAGCTTGAACACCACGCGCTCCAGCAGGCCGACCCGTTCCAGGTTCTTGCGGGCCAGGTTCTGCATTTCCGGGCGGGCCTCGTAACTGGTCACCCGCCCTTCGGGACCGACCGCATGGGCCAGGGCAATGGTCATGGAGCCGGACCCGGTACCCGCCTCCAGGACGTGCTGGCCTGCGCCGACGCCCATGGTCACCAGGATGTAGCCGATGTCCTTGGGATACAGGATCTGGGTGTTGCGCGGCAGGCCGGTCAGCAGGTCGCCAAGCGCCGGCTGCAGCAGGAAGAAGGGGCTGCCTTGATGGCTGAAGACCTGGCTGCCCCAGGGCAGGCCGATCAGGTCATCGTGCTTCAGGAGGCCGCGGTGGGTATGCACCTCGCCGCCGGGGACGAGGGTGATGATCATGTGCTTGTGACGCAGGCCGACCAGCTGGGCCAGGTCACCCGCCTGTGCATGGGTGGATTTCAGATTCCAGGGCATGGGAGTATCTTACCAGAATTCGGCCGGGGTGGATGGGCCAAACAGGAATCTTAAGCTCGCCCGTCCGGCGGCCGGCTGCGCACCAGGCTGGCAGCGGTCAGCAGGCCGAGCAGCAGCAGGGCCGAGAGCAGCGCCGCTCCCAGGTTGAGCGGCCCGAGGGCCAGGAAGGTCCAGCCGCGCTCTGCAGCCAGCAGGTGCCCGCCCCAAAAGCCGATCCAGCCCGCCACCACGTACAGCGCCAGGCGATTGAAACCGCCGCCCAGCACCAGGTGGAAGATCAGGCCGCACAGGGTGGAAATGAGCACACCGAGAAGGAAGGAGGGAATCGTCATCGGTCATCCAGGACGAAAAGGATCAAATGGATACATCAACAATCCTTAATGGCTGCACGCAATTCCTAAAGGATCGTGCCGCCGCCCAGCAGGGTCTCACCTTCGTAAAACACTGCCGCCTGGCCCGGAGTGATATCGCGCTGGGCCTCCTCGAAGCGCACCCGCGCCCGGCGGCCGTTTTCCAGCGGCGTGACCTGCGCCCGGGCGGCGCGGGCGGTGTAGCGGGTCTTGACCTCGGCCTGGAAGGGTGCAGACGGAGGCTGCCCGGAGATCCAGTTGACCTCCCCGGCCTCCAGTTCGTGCCCGCCCAGTTCCCCGGCCGCGCCGACGACCAGCACATTCGCAGCCGCGTCCTTGGCAAGCACATAGAGCGGCTCCAGTGAGGCCAGGCCCAGCCCCTTGCGCTGGCCGATGGTGTAATTGGCCAGCCCGGTGTGGCAGCCCAGCACCCTCCCGGCCGTGTTGACGATCTCGCCGGGGCGCAGGATTTCGGGAGCGATGCGCCGGATGAACTGGCGGTAATCCTCCCCGGCCAGGAAGCACAGGTCCTGGCTGTCGGGGCGCCCGGCCACCGGCAGGTCGAAGCTCTGCGCCAGCCGGCGGACCTCAGACTTGGGGTATGCGCCCACCGGGAAGAGCGCCTGCGCCAGTTTCGCCTGCGTCAGGACATGCAGGACATAGGACTGATCCTTGGACGGGTCGACCCCGCGCAGCAGTTCCAGCCCCCCGCCGGCTCCCCGCTGCAGGCGGACATAATGCCCCGTGGCCATGCGGGCCGCGCCCAGCGCCAGGGCATGCTCCAGCAGGAACCCCCAGCGGATGACCTGGTTGCAGAGCAGGCATGGGTTGGGCGTCTGGCCGGCGGCGTAACTGTCCAGGAAGAACTGCACCACCGTGCTTCGGAAGGCCTCCCGGGCATCCAAAACATAGAAGGGGATCTCCAGCTTGGCGGCCACGCGGCGGGCCAGCGCCTGCGCGTCGGGCGTGCAGCAGCGGTTGGAGTCCTCCCTGCCGTGCTCCGACCACAGGCGCAGCATCAACCCGGTCACATCGTGCCCCTCTGCCTTCAGCAGGGCCGCCGCGACCGAGGAATCCACCCCGCCCGACATGGCAACGACAACTTTCACCGCTTGCTCCATTCGCAGCTGGAGAATCAGCCGGTGGTCACCCGCTCGCTGCGCCTCCCCTTCGGCCACAGGCTCAGGGCCACATAGTAGGCAATGTAAACGAAGGAAGCCCAAACGATCCAGCGCGGCACGTCCGGATACCGCATCAGCCCATACACACCCAGGATCCCGTAAAGGTAAGAGAGGATCAGCGTCAGGCGGCGCGCCACGCTGTTGCGGCTGGGATAGACGTATTTGACCGGGACGAAGACCAGGACGTTGCAGACCAGGACCAGGACCAGGTTCAGCCACGGGCTGGTTGAAAGGACGAGCATGTAGATCACCAGCACGTTCCAGTAAGAGGGAAAGCCCTTGAAATAATGGTCGTCCGTCTTGGCATCCACCTGGCTGAACTGGTAGGCGGAGGTCAGCAGGATCGAAATTGCGCCGGCCAGTTTCCAGCCGGGCGGCAGGAGGTCGCTGGCATATAGGAAGTAGGCCGGCACGATGACATAATTGAAATAGTCGAGGATGTTGTCGAGCAGGGCGCCGTCCAGGCCGTTGGCATAGGTCTTGACATCCAGCCAGCGGGCCAGCATGCCGTCGAAACTATCCACCAGGATGGCCAGCACCATCCAGGCGATCGCGGCGCGGTAATCCTTCTCCTGGATGGCGAGGATGGAAAGGAAGCCCCAGGCCGCGCCGGTGGCCGTGAAGAAATGCACTCCCCAGGCGAGGGTCTTGCGGAGAAAGAGAGGCAGTTTTTGGGTCATTGGTTGTTGTCACCTGATTATGAAAAAATTATATTCACCGGAGATGAACGGAGATAAACGGGATGGTTCCCGCGAAAGACTTTTCAGGAGAGTCGGTGGTCCCTGGCAGAATAGCATCCCTGGGGAATTTACCACAGATGAACGGGGATAAACACAGAAAAAAGCCTTTTTCAGATTCACCTTCCACCTCCATCTGTGTTCATCTGTGGCCGATGAACGGATTCTCGCGACCTCAGGGGGTAGAAAATGACAGAATCTATCAACGGTACGATGCGGCCGCACCCGTTCATCCAAAAATATTAACGTTCATCCCCGGTTCCCCCCCCATTCACCAACTCCCGCGTCTTTTCGACCAACAGCGGCAGGGTGAGCAGGAAAGCCTCAACTGTGGATGAAAGGGTCTGAACCCCCATCGTCACGCGCAGGGAGCCCAGCCCCCAGCGGCGCGGCAGGCCGAGTGCAGCCATCACCTCGCTCGGTTCTGGACTGCCGGTCTTGCAGGCCGATCCCGATGAGCAGGCGTACCCGGAAGCATCCAGCAGGGCCAGCAGCAGGCTGCCATCCACGCCCTCGAAGACAAAGGAGGCATGGTTCGGAAGGCGCTCGCTGGGATGGCCTGTCAGGCGGGAGTCCGGGATCTCATCCAGCACCCTGTTGATCACCCGGTCGCGCAGCGGTTGGATGCGGGCGGCGCGCCCCTCGCGTTCGTTGGCTGTCAACTGCAGCGCCTTGGCAAAGCCGGCAATATAGGGCACATTCGAAGTCCCGGCACGCAGGCCGTGTTCCTGCCCGCCGCCGGTCTGCACCGGCAGGATGGGCGTCCCGTGGCGGACATACAGCGCGCCGACTCCCTTCGGCCCGTAGAACTTGTGTCCCCCCAGCGACATCAAATCCACGCCCAGCGCCTCCACATCCAGCGGCAGGAAGGCAGCCGCCTGGACTGCATCCGTGTGGAAAATCACACCCCGGCGGCGGCAGACACCGGCGATTTCCTGGATCGGGTTGAGCGTGCCGATTTCATTGTTGGCATACATGACCGAGACCAGCGCCGTATCGTCGGAGATGGCCTTCTCCACTGCCTCGGCAGTGACCCGGCCGTATCCATCCACCTCCAGCCACTCCACCTGGAAGCCGTAATGCTGCTCCAGGTCCAGGGCGGTCTTGCTGACGGCCGGATGTTCGACCCGGCTCGTCAGGATGCGCCGCGCACCGTTCTTTTCACGCACGGCCAGCGCGGCCCCGCGCAGGGCCAGGTTGTCGGACTCCGAGCCGCAGGAGGTGAAAACGATCTCACCGGGCCGGCAGTTCAGAACAGCGGCGGTCGTTTCACGAGCATCCTCCACCGCCGCCTCCGCCCGTTGTCCTTCCTGGTGCACGGAGGAAGGGTTCCCGAAGGAATAGTTGAAGTAAGGCTGCATTGCGCTCAGGACGCGCACATCCACAGGAGTTGTAGCGGCATAGTCAAGGTAAATCATGGGGCCATTATACCTGTATAATATAGGCATCTGACGTTTTCGTCATGCTTCAGCAAGGGAGCGCCCTATGAACAAAAGAATTTTCGTCAGTTATTCCAGGGCCAACACCGGCTTTGTCAGCGGTCTGATCAACAACCTCATCGCCCAGGGGCTCAGTGTCTGGATGGACCAGCGTGACATCGCCGCCGGCCAGCGCTGGGACAGCATCATCCAGCAGGCCCTGCAGACCTGTGACGTGTTCATCATTGTACTCTCCCCGGAGTCGACCGCCTCCGAAAACGTGCTCGATGAACTTTCCTACGCCATCAATGAAGGCAAACGCATCATTCCCGTGCTCTACCGCGACTGCGAGATCCCCTACCGCATCGCCCGGGTGCAGTTCGTGGACTTCCGGCAGGACTACCAGACGGCCTTCCGGCACCTGGTATCCGAGGTCACCCAGCAGGCACCCCAGCGGCCGGTCACGGTCAAGAAACCGGGCAGCAGCCGGCGCGTCCTCCCCTGGGTGCTGGGGCTGGCACTCCTGTTCCTGCTCTGCGCCGGGCTTGGCATCGGCGGCATGCTGGCCTATCCCTATCTCTTCCCGACCGAGGTGCCGGTCACGGAAAAGCCGGACATCCCGACAGACACCCCCAAGCCATTGGTCCCGCCGGTGACCGAAAAGCCGTTCATCCCCCCGCCGGTGACCGAGGCGGCCGTCACCGAGCCAACGCCCGAACCACCCCATGCCCCGCCCATCGAAAACACCTACGGCGTGCAGCTCTTCGATGAGCACCAGCAATTGATCACCATCGCCTCCGGGGAACAGCACAAGCTGGCCATCATGGAACTGTGGAGCGGCCCGGTGGGCAGTGAACCCAGCTGCGCGGACGGCTTCATGGCGCTGACCTGGACGGTGCGCTCCCCCTACCCGGCCGGCGGCCAGGACCTGCAGCTGCTGCGCCTGATTCCCATGGGCGAAGGCCGCACCGAGGTGTTTGCCTCCGGCAGCCAGGGCTCCACAACAGTCGGCTATTGCGAGGAGATCTTCCTTTTCAACGCCAGCCTGCAGGAATACAAGGTGGAAATCCGCTACGCCTCCGGTAAGAATTAACCCCATGAGCGGCCTGGTTTTCATCACCGGCGCAACCGGCGGGGTGGGCAGTGCCTTCACCGCCGAATGTGCCCGGCGCGGCTGGAGCCTCTACCTGACCGACCTGGACCCGTCCCAGCTGGAAGCCTCTGCCGCCCGGCTGGAGGAGACATACGGCCTGCCGGTGCGCCGGCACGCCTGTGACCTGACGGACCCTTCCGCCCGGACGCAGCTCTTCAAGGCGCTGCGCCGGGAAGGAGTCCGTTTCCGGATGGTCATCAACGTGGCCGGGATGGAGTATGAAGGTTCCTTCCGGGAACGCCAGGTGGAGGAACTGCTCACCATCCTGCGCCTGCACGTCGAGGCGGTGGTGGAGATCACCCACGCCCTGCTCCCGCTGGCAGAACCGGGTGTCACCCTGCGCATCCTCAATGTCGCCAGTCTGGCGGCCTTCTTCCCCATCCCGTTCAAAGCCACCTACGCCGCCTCCAAACGTTTCCTGGTGGAGTTCTCGCTGGCGCTGAACGAGGAACTGCGCGGCCAGGGCGCCTCGGTGACCGTGGTCTGCCCGTCCGGGATGCCGGTCAGCGAGCGCAGCCTGCGCGGCATCCGGCGCCAGGGGCTGATGGGCAAACTGACCACGCTGGATGCCGGCCGGGTGGCAGCCAAAAGCCTCGACCGGGCCCTGCTGGGACAGCCGCTGTACATCCCCGGCCTGGTCAGCAACGTGCTCTACTTCCTGGGCCGCCTGCCCACCCCTGCCGGGCTGGCGCGCTTCCTGGGCCGGCGCTGGCGGGCGGTGCACAAACGCACCGGGGAGTGAAGGCGCCTCCCCCATTTGTCCCGTCCCGTTGCAATCGCCCGGCAGGGTTTCTATAATGAGTGAGTGCGGGTTCATCCTGTGATGAATAACTGGCGCCAGTTCGCCAGCAAGGAGGCGGCATGCAAAGCAAACTCGAGTTCAAGGATCTCCCCATCGGCGTCTGGCTGGTCGGCCTCATATTCCTGGGAGGCGGCCTGTACTCCTTCAGCCTGCAAGCCTTTTCCTGGAACACCCTCCTGTTGGGCGGCATCGGCTTGGCCCTGCTGCTCCTCTTCTGGGGGTTGACCATCACCGCCGACCGGGAGCGGCGCGTCCTGGAATTGCGCTACTGGTCGCTCTATTTCCTGCGCCGGACCAAGGAGATCCCCTTCGCCGACATCCAGTCCATCCGCCTGGACAGCACCCGCAGCAGCCGCGGCGGCCGCACCTACCGCATCGAATTGACCCGCCGGGATGGCAGCCTCGTCCCCTTCCGGGTGACCTATTCCAGCGGCTCTGCCCGCAAGCAGAAGATCGTGGACGAACTGCGCGCCTTCATCGGGCTGGAACCGGCCCTGGATGAAAACCCTCTCGCGGCCATCCGCCTCGCCAGCCAGGCGGCGGCTGCGGCCGTGGAGCAGACCCAGGAGGCCCTGACCGGCCCCAATGAACAGGAGCGCCTCACTGATGGCGTCCATTGGCGCCTGCAGTCGGGCAGCCTGGGGGCTTCGCCGCTCACGCGCTGGTTCTCACCCGATTTCAAGATGCAGTCGGGGTTCCTGTTCCTGGCGCAGAAGGCCGGCGGGCAGGGTTCGGGCAAGGGGATGGGTTCGCTCGGCCGCACCCTGCTGAAACAGGTCATCTCGATGTACGGGTTCGGCCCCGGCGACACCCCCGACCTGGAACTGTCGGACTCCGTGACCCCCCTCCCGGCCCTGGTAGACTACCACTTCACAGCCATCACCTCCAACCAGGATGAAGCCCGGCAGATACTCAACCCCTGGGTGCAAAATCCGCTCGCCGGGTGGGGCCAGAAATACCCCCTCAAGACCTTCCAATCCAAAAGCCGCTTCTCGCAGCTCGTCATCCTGTTCAACCAGGACGGCCTGACCCTGGCCACCCTGGGCCTGCTGCATCCGGACCAGGTGGACGAGGTCACCGCCCTGGGAGTCGAACTCGTCAAGGCCCAGGGCACGCAGTAACCCCCGCTCCCGCCAGCCTGCATTCTCGCACAGCACCCTGTGGGCCGCCAGGCCAGGGCGATTCCGCCGCGCGCCGCATCCCCCTCCGCCCAAGGCACCTCCCCCAAATCCGGCAACATCCGATTGTAAGCATACAAACCCCCGCGCCGGATCTGTGATATAATACTTAACCAGTTAATTATATACAGGTAAAACAATGACCGGATTCGATGCAAACCCTGACGAAATAAAGATCGGCCTGTTGATGGCCAAGATCGGCCGCCTGCACGCCACGCGCGCCAACCGCTTCATGGAGCAGATTGGCTTATACCGCGGCCAGGCGATCCTGCTCAAGATCCTATCCTGGCAGGACGGCCTGACCCATTCGGAGATCGCGGAAAAACTGCAGATTTCCCCCGCGGCTGCCACCAAGGTCATCAAGCGCATGGAAGCCCTGCATTACGTCCGGCGCCAGCCGGACCCCGTGGATGAACGCGTTTCGCGCGTCTTCCTGGAAGAGGAAGGCCGCGCCATTGCCCGCCAGATCCGGAATGCCTTCGAACAGATCGACCAGGTCTTGTTCAGCAACCTGAACCCCGGTGAACAAAAGACCTTGGTCAAACTGCTGCTGAAGGTCTACGCCGGTTTGCTCGAACATCCCCCGGATCCAGAGGAAAATCTTCCCTGAAGCAAATTTCCGCCGCGGCAGGGCCTGGTTTTGGCCGCCCTCTCAGCGCCGCGCTGTACCCTATTCATAACCAGAGAGGTGTATTTTGATCAAAAAGTTGGCCGGATACTTTGGCGAGTACAGGAAATATTTACTGGTAATCCCTGTTCTCGTCTTCCTGGATGTCATTTGCGAGTTGAGCATGCCCCTGCTCATGGCCCGGGTGGTCGACGTGGGCATTGCCGGAAAGGACATCGGCTACATCGTCCGCATCGGCCTCTACATGGTGCTGCTGGCCCTGGCGGCCATCGGCTTTGGCATCCTCAACATGCGCTACAACTCCACTGCCAGCATGGGCTTTGGGGCCAACCTGCGCAACGCGCTCTTCGAAAGGGTGCAGGGCTTTTCCTTCAACAACATCGACCGCTTCAGCACCGCTTCCCTCATCACCCGCCTGACCAATGATGTCAACAACCTGCAGGTGACCGTGATGATGGCCCTGCGCATCCTGCTGCGCGCCCCCATGATGCTGGTCTTCGCCTTCGTCCTGGCCTACAGCATCAACGCCCGGCTGTCGGTCGTGCTGGCCGTGGCCATCCCGCTGCTGGCAGGCGGCGTCCTGGCAGTCATGCGCACGGCCGTCAGGCGCTTTTCCATCGTGCAGGAGAAAGTCGACGCCATCAACAACACCCTCCAGGAAAACCTGATCGGTATCCGCGTGGTCAAGTCCTATGTCCGCGAGGATTTCGAAATCCAGAAGTTCACCCAGGCGAACGACGCCCTGACCAATGCCTTCATCCGGGCCATCAGCATCGCCATCCTGAACATGCCGCTCATGATGCTGGTGATGAACGGCGCCACCCTGGCCATCATCTGGATGGGCGGGAAGATGGTCTTTGCCGGTTCCCTGGGCGCGGGCGGGTTGATCAGCTTCATCAGTTACGTGTTCCAGATCCTGATGAGCGTGATGATGATCTCCATGATCATCCTGATGAGCGCCCGGGCGGAGGCCAGCGCCCGGCGCATCGTGGAAGTGCTGGACACCCGGCCCGATATCCTCCCGCCGCCCCGGCCCGTCCACTCCTCTCCTGCCCTGAAGCGGGGCAAGGTGGAATTCAGGGATGTTTCCTTCAAATACCACCTCAGCGACAGCGGGGAAAATGTGCTTTCGGAAATTTCCTTCACCGCCCGGCCGGGGCAGGTGATCGGCATCGTCGGCGGCACCGGCACCGGCAAGACCACCCTCGTCCACCTCATCCCGCGCCTGTACGATGTCACCCAGGGAGCCGTGCTGGTGGACGATGTGGATGTACGCGAATATTCCCTGGAGGCCCTGCGTGACAAGATCGGGATGGTGCTGCAGAAGAACACCCTGTTTTCGGGCACCATCCGGGAAAACCTGTTGTGGGGCAGCCCCAACGCCAGCGAGGCGGAAATCATCGCCGCCTGCCAGGACGCCCAGGCGCATGACTTCATCCTGTCGTTCCCCCAGGGATACGACACCCTGCTGGGCCAGGGCGGCGTCAACATCTCGGGCGGCCAGAAACAACGCCTGTGCATCGCCCGGGCCATGCTGAAAAAACCCGATATCCTGATCCTGGATGACAGCACCAGCGCCGTGGACACCAGCACCGAGGCCCGCATCCGCACCTCGTTCTACCAGAACCTGGCGGATACCACCGTCTTCATCATCGCCCAGCGCATCAGTTCCGTCCGGGATGCCGACCAGATCCTGATCCTGGACGACGGCCGGATTGCCGGGATTGGGACGCACCAGGAACTCATCGCCAACAATGCGATCTACCAGGAGATCAATGCCTCCCAGCAGGAAGGAGTCTTCATCAATGGATAACAAACCCAGAACGAGCCAGCGCGAGATGCACCCGCCCGGTCCGCGCGGCGGTCCCGGCATGCCGCGCGGCTTCGAGCGCCCCAGGAATGCGCGCAGAACCGCCCTCCGGCTGCTCGCCTACCTCAAGAACCGCGCCCTGCTCCTGGTGGTGGTCTTCATCCTGATGCTGGTCAGCACCTTCAGCATGCTGGCGGGCAACTATTTCCTCAAGCCGCTCATCAACGATTTCATCCTGCCGGGGAACTTCAGCGGTTTGTTCACCGCCCTCCTGCAGCTGGGGGGCATCTACCTGTTCGGGATTGCCGCCGCCTACCTGCAGAGCCGCCTGATGATCCAGGTGGCCCAGAAGACCACCAACTTCATGCGCCGCGAACTGTTCATCAAGATGCAGCGCCTGCCGCTCAAGTATTTCGACACCCACGCCCACGGCGACCTGATGAGCCGCTACACCAACGACCTGGACAACGTCCAGATGGCCATGGAACAAAGCCTGGTACAGCTCTTCTCCAGCCTCCTGACCTTTGTGGGTGCCGTGGTGATGATGCTGGTGCTCAATCCCCTGCTCTTCATCGTCACCTTCCTGGTCCTGGCCTTGATGTTCTTCCTCTCGGGCAAGCTGGCCGGGAAAAGCAAAATCCACTTCCAAGCCCAGCAGAAGAACCTGGGGAACGTGAACGGCTATATCGAAGAAATGGTGGACGGGCTCAAGGTGGTCAAAGTCTTCAACCATGAAGATGAAACCATTGCCGAGTTCAAACAGCGCAACGAGGCCTACCGCCAGTCGGCCACCCAGGCTAATTTCTATGCCGGGGTGGTCATGCCGGTCATGGGCAACCTCAACAACATCGGCTACGCCGTCACGGCCCTCTTCGGCGGCATCCTGAGCGTCGTTTCGGGTTTCGATATCGGCTCGCTGGCGGCCTTCCTGCAGTACTCGCGCCAGGTGGGCTTTCCGGTCATGCAGATCACCAGCCAGTTCAACACCGTCCTGGCCGCCATGGCCGGCGCGGAACGCGTCTTCGAGATGATGGACCAGGCCCCGGAGGTCGATGCTGGCGATGTAACCCTGGCAGGGATGTACAGGCAGGCAGACGGCTCCCTGGTCGTGAATCCCGACGGGCAGCGCCCCAGCCACTGGGCCTGGCGGGTGCCCCAGCCGGATGGTTCAGTCCAGTATGTCGAACTGAAGGGTGACGTGCGCTTCCACGATGTTGATTTCGGATACGAACCCGAAAAAACCGTCCTGCGCCGTCTCTCCCTGTTTGCCAAGCCCGGCCAGAAGATCGCCCTGGTCGGCTCCACCGGCGCCGGCAAGACCACCATCACCAACCTGTTGAACCGCTTCTACGATGTCGAAGAAGGCAGCATCACCTACGACGGCATTGATATCAAACGCATCTGCAAGAATGACCTGCGCCAGTCGCTCGGCATGGTACTCCAGGATACGCACCTGTTCTCCGGGACGATCCTGGATAACATCCGCTACGGGCGGCTGGATGCCAGCGATGAGGAATGCATCCAGGCGGCCAAACTGGTCAACGCCCATTCCTTCATCAAGCGCCTGCCGCAGGGATACCAGACCCAGATCAGTGCGGACGGCACCAACCTCTCGCAGGGCCAGCGCCAGCTGCTGGCCATCACCCGGGCGGCCATTGTCGACCCGCCGGTCATGATCCTCGACGAAGCCACCAGTTCCATCGACACCCGCACCGAGCGCTTGATCGAGAAGGGCATGGATGCCCTGATGGAGGAGCGCACCGTCTTTGTCATCGCCCACCGCCTCTCGACCGTGCGCAACGCGCGCGCCATCCTGGTCCTGGAAAACGGCGAGGTCATCGAACGCGGCGACCACGAGGACCTGCTGGCCCAGAAAGGCCGCTACTTCCAGCTCTATACCGGGCAGTACGAACTCTCCTGATAGCGCCCCGGCAGGCCCGCCGCTCGGGCACCGCTCGAGTACACAGGTATAATCAAGGCATGTTCCTGCCGACAACCCCGCAAGAAGTCGAGCGCCTGGGCTGGGATGGACTGGATGTCATCCTGGTGACGGGCGATTCCTACATCGACAGCCCCTTCATCGGCACGGCCGTCATCGGCAAGGTGCTCCTGAACGCCGGTTACCGTGTGGGTGTGATCGCCCAGCCGGATGCCTCAGGGACGGCGGATATCGGCCGCCTGGGATTGCCGCGCCTCTTCTGGGGGGTCAGCGCCGGCAGCGTGGACTCCATGGTGGCCAACTACACCGCCCTGAAGAAGAAGCGCCGCAGCGACGATTACACCCCCGGCGGCGAGAACACCCGCCGTCCGGACCGGGCAACCATCGTCTACGCCAACCTGATCCGCCGCTTCGTAAAGACAGCCCGCCAGGCCGGGGAGCCCGCCGGCCCGGCCGCGCCTATCGTTCTGGGGGGCATTGAGGCCAGCCTGCGCCGCGTGGCCCATTACGACTGCTGGGACGATGCCGTCCGCCGTTCCGTGCTC
>CAYLXB010000049.1:8447-26016 GCA_964387495.1 uncultured Anaerolineaceae bacterium | reverse complement strand
GAGACTGCAGCCGGGGGTGTTTTTCCGGGAGGCGTTCAAAAGGCCGAAAACTGGGGTAGAATAGCAGACTTGAAGGCGGCAGCCGCCGCCAGAGAAGGAGAAACCTCATGCCCAAGATACGCATCCTGCTCGTACTGGCGTTCTGCACCATGGCCGCCTTGAGCGCCTGCGGACCCGGTAAAGCAGAGGGGACTGCAACACCCGGATATGAAGCCATCCAGACCTCCATTGCTGCAACCATCTCGATAGCCAAGACGCAGACGGCCCAGGTTGCACCATCTCCCAAGCCGACCTCCACGCGCACACCCACCCCCTCGCCGACAGCGACCCTGTCCGGCTCCGCCACCCCGACCAATACCCCGGGGACGGCCGTCGTACCGGGCTGCCACAAGCTTCTGTACGTAAGAGACGTCACCATCCCGGACAATACCGTCGTGGTGCCAGGGCAGACTTTTACCAAGACCTGGCTGGTGCTGAACAACGGAACCTGCAGCTGGGATGTGGGCTTCAAGCTGGCCTTCATCAGCGGGGAAGTGCTGGGCGGCTCGACCCTGACGCTGGCCAAGGCCGTGGCTCCCGGGACACAGGCCGAGCTCTCGGTGCCGATGGTCGTGCCCGCCAACAAGACCGGTACCCTGACCGGCATCTGGAAGATGATGAATGCGAGCGGGGCGTATTTCGGCGACCCGCTGAGCGTGGTGGTCCTCGTGGGCAGCACGGCCACACCCACAGGAACCGGTGCAGCCATTGCCACGCGCACGCCAACCGCCGGCGTCACGCTGACCGGCCCGGCACCGACGGCCACCGCCACCGCGCCAGGCGCAACGGCGACCAGCCCCGCACCCACTGCCACCCTTACAACCATTCCGCCGACGCCCACGTTCACAGAAATACCCCCCACGGCAACCTTTACAGAAATTCCAACCGAGATGCCCTCCCCAACGCCGACGGCGCCCTAGCCTGAGATCCGCGCTTCTGCCTCACGGGTTTTATCGAAGACCTGTGAGGCTTTTTTCTTACAGGTTCGAGGCGTGGGGGCCGTGTGTTTTGAGCCAGTGGATGTGGTCTTTATAATCAGGAACGAGCGCGCCAAGCTGCTCCCAGAAGGCTGCGGAGTGGTTTTTGGTCTCCAGGTGGACCAGTTCATGCAGGATCACATACTCGATCACCGGCCAGGGAGCGATCATCAGCCGCCAGGAAAAGGCGAGCATACCGCCTGGACTGCAGGAGCCCCAGCGCGTCCGGGCGGAGGTGATGCGCACCCCCCGGGGCCGGAATCCGAAGCGGGCGGCAAGGCCGGACACCCGTTCCGGGAGGAGGCGGGCAGCCTGAAGGCGGTACCAGGCTTGAAAGGTGGCGGCAGACCTTGGCCCGGCGGCGCGGGACAGGCGGAAGACGGAGTCCTCAAGGGCGAGCATGGGGCGCCGGCGGTCACAAAGTTCAAGGCGGCGGGGCACGCCCAGAAACCAGAACTCCTCCCCGGCGGTATAGGTGGGAGGCGGGCAGGCAGTCTGCAGCTGGCGGGCCTGGGCCTGTTTTTTCACGATCCAGGCGGCATGCTTTTCCAGGGCGCGCTGGATCTCAGCCTGTGCCGCCCGCAGGGGGGCGCGCACCACCAGCCGGCCATCGGCCTGGACAACCAGCGCAATCGATCTGCGCCGGGTTCGGATGAGTTCATCAATCAGAAGCATCGGCGGGATTATAACCGGGTTCGGGCAATCAGGAATGTTGCATGGAGAAGGGGCCGGTTTTATAATTGGCGTCGAAAGGAAATCATGCCATGACGAAGAAGAGACATTCCCTGGAAAAAGAACAACACGCCCGCAAACTTGCCAGCCAAGTGCAAAAGAAAAAGAACATACGTACCGAGATCACAATCGCGGTGGCGGTCCTGGTCGTAGTCGCGGCAGTCTGGCTGGGGCTGGGCAATCGTCCGGAGAAGCAGGCCGCCCAAGCACCGGCCCCCGCTTTCAAACAATACGATACACCCCCGACCATGACCATCGATCCGGGCAAACAGTACTTCGCCACGGTCAAACTCGCCAAGGGCGGGGAATTTGTCATCCAATTGTTCGCAGACAAGGCCCCGCTGACGGTCAACAACTTCGTTTTCCTGGCACGCGAGGGTTTCTACGACGGCACCACCTTCCACCGCGTGCTGGAGGGCTTCATGGCGCAGGGCGGCGACCCGACCGGAACCGGCATGGGCGGACCCGGTTACCAATTCGAGGATGAATTCAGCGACCTGATCTTCGACAAGGCGGGAGTGTTGGCCATGGCCAATTCCGGGCCAAATACCAACGGCAGCCAGTTCTTCATCACCTTTGCCCCGACAACCCATCTGAACGGCAAACATACGATTTTCGGCCAGGTGGTGGAGGGGATGGACGTGGTGAACGCGATCACCCGCCGTGACCCGGATCAAGGCCCCACTTTTGAAGGGGATGCGATCGAAAGCATCACGATCCAGGAAGAATAGCCGCTTTCACTACACGCAGAAAATCAAAGGCTTCCGTGCATTTGAGACACGGAAGCCTTTTTTACAAGGATGTCCGCCGCAGCCCCGGAAAACTATGCCGCTCCGGCCTCCTCCGGCTTTTCCTTTGGAAGGCTGGTGCTTGTCAATTTCTTGAGAATGTCATACCAGAAGGAAGAGCCCTGGGAGACAGCAGCGGCAGTCAGCGCGAGTCCCAGGAGTTTCGTACCGCAATACACGGAAATCTCCCCGGCCCCGGCGTCCTTGGATGGCAGAGTTTGCGGGAGGGCCAGCCAGCCGATGCGCAGGGAAAGTGATTCCACTTCCGCCATCACCTCTTCGACCTTCGTGTCTGCTTCTCCCTGCTGAACCAGAGCCTGGGCCCTGGCATTCACCAGGGCGCGGAAATTTGCATCCTGGTTCAATTTATTGGCCAGTTCGATGCTGTCAATGCCGGTCACCAGGGTCACAAGCACGGCCAGCAGAATCACGAACCGGCGGGCGTACGCTTTATAGGTAGCCGAAGCCTGGTCCATCAGGCCGGTGAACCAGGTCGCCACCGTGCTGCGCAGGTCTTCGATCTTGGTGACCCCGGCCTGGATTTTTGGTAAAAGCACCTCCTGGGTCGGCTGGGGCAGTTGCTTGACGGCCTGGATCAATTCGTCCGCAGTAAAGGCCTGGCCGGCCAGTTCGGCAACATCAAAGAACGCATCCACCAGGTTGGAAACGGGGACTTTCTCGACTTTTGTCCTGACTTCATCAAAATACCCGCCCTTGACATCGGGTTTCCTGGACTTGAGCAGGCCGTACCAGTGGTTGTAACGCACCGGCGCCTGCGATTTGATCTGCGGGTTGGCCAGGAGGTCCGATATTTTCCTGTCGCCGACAATTGCTTTCAGGTACTCTTCGAGCACCTTGCCGCGCGTTTCAAACGATTCCATGATCATCTTGCTGATAAAGGAAACAACCAACCCGAGCACGTAATAGACCATCACCAGGCCGATGGCGACTTCGAGAACATTTGCAACAGGCATATCTTCCTCCTTTTTTCGTTTTCAGTGGAAGTGCATTGGGGTCAAGGGCCGATCACCAGGCGATCCAAATGCCATTCGTCATTGCACGAAACCAGTATATAGCAAACAAGTTGACGTTTCAAGGCTTTCCAGAAATCCCTGGACAGCAACCTGCCCGCTACAGGTATGTCAGGCAATCTCTTCCTTCACATCGTCCCTGCCGACCAGTTCCCGGAGGGCTTTCACACGCAGGCTGACCGATCTTTGTTCATCGTGGGCCAGGTCGATGAGAAGCATATCCAACAAGGCGCTGCCCCATCTCAGGCGGGTGTGGGTGCCATCCCACTTGGGACCCTGCGGGCCGCTTTCTCCGCTGATCCAGGAAGCCCTGCCCCACAATCCTTTATATTGAATCCAATCCGTATCGTCATCGATCATCTCGATTTTCCAGGCAGGGCTGGTGCCGATGCAAAGGCCGTTACCCGGATGGTCATCCGAACCGGTACTCTCGGTGGGAGCAGATAGTTTCAACCATGTTTCCGTGTGGAAGAAACGGACCACATTTTCGATGGCATTCACTGCGCTCCGGACGGCCCCTTTCAACTGCATCGAGGGCGGCGAGGAACCTCGCTCGGGATAATTGGCGTGCGAACCCAGGGCGATATACGCCACGGGGTGGGAGGTAAGCACCCCGTTCCCGGTGGTCTTTTCAGCGTGTTCCCAAAAGCGAAAAGCCCCGTGGTGATGCTGGGAATAAGCCACGCCAAATGGCACGTAAGGCTGGGAGGCTTCCGGGGTTTTGGACAGCCGCAAAAAGACCGCAATGGCTTCCCAATCGCCTTCGTGATTGTTCATGCCGCCGGCATTGCTGCGGAAATCGTTGAAGGCATAGAAAAAATCATAGGTCAGGGTCACCCAGTTGCCCCGCTGGGTGACACGGCCATAACAGCGATAGGGAGCCTCGGTTTCCCTTATCTCCTGATAACGGGCAAAGGCAAGGTCGGCGTCCGTATTATATAAACCCGAAAAAACATCGAGCACATAACTAACGACCCTGGTTCCCAGAATGATCAGGGTCACCAATATCCCCAACACCAGAACCAGTAAATGCAAAAACACCACGGCAATGACCTGGTCCGGCCGGTAGGGGTTGAAGTTCAAGAGAAAGACGATCCCCAGGCCGAGATACACCAGGACTGTAAGGGTGATCACCAACAAACCCCGCCAGCTCCAGGTCATTTTTATCCTGCCGCCGACCATTTCCGAGGCTCTCGTGATCGGAAGCGGGTACAGGGCATACCACAGGATCGTAACGCCAGAGATAAAAACAATTGCAACATAAACGGAGCGGGGATCCACAATGGCCTTCGCTGCCAGCCAGTGCAGCGCGATCACCGGCAAAGCCATGAAGGAGAGCAGGAAAATGGAGATCCGCGCCCGGGGGACATTCCTGATCACGGCCGGGCCGATCCACATGAGGAAATAAAACGTGAAAGCCGTGGATGCAATGATGACCGGCATCCCAGGAGGGGCCGGGGTGGTGACTTCAACCAGGTAGCCCGCCAGAATGCCGGAGAAGGTCAGAAAAAACAGGCTCAAACCATGCAGGACGGGAAGCTTCCAGTTGGCAACCCTGGTCATGAAACTCTTAAGGCGCTTTTCCAGCCCTTCCCAGGTACGGCCCCCAAACTTGAAAACCAGGTACGCACCCCAAAAAGAAGCCGCCAGGGCAACGGCCAGCAGCCCGAAGCCCAAGGCAAAGATCGTACCAAAGAAAAAAGCAGCGGATAGATTGATCAAGACACCCAGGTGAACCCTGCTGTCGGCGTCCACAAACGGCCAGACGACAATACTGGCCGCCAGGAAAACCACCTTGACCCAGATCCAAACGTCAAAGGCCAGGGCAGGGTAGGGCTTTGCCAGCATACAGATCCCGATGATGACAGAAACGACCAGGAAGAGGATCAACACGGCCAGCAGGAGACGGGGCCGGGTCGAACGCCAGGCCGGCCCGGGGAGAAAATGCAGGTTGTTGGCAATGCTGCGGCCCTCCCCCCGCAGATAAGCAAGGCGCTGGTCGATATTCTTCTGCTCCCAGCCAATATTGTTCAGCAGGCGGTTGCCCTTGTAAATCGTCGGACAGGCACTGATGTAAGCCCGGACATCCATCGGGAAGAAGCGCTCGCTCCTGGAGAAGCGCAATTCCGGTGCATAATCCGCCAGTAATTTTTCTTTTTCGTTGACTTGAAGCTTCGGCATCGAACGGTCTCCTTACCTGGCCTGGGAGGTGCGATATTTTCCGATTCCCGTACTACCAACCAACTGGCTGCCAACAGCATATTTGCCCGGGTAACACGGCCGGATTTCTCCCTGCTGCGAGCCGTGACAATACCAGTATTTTACAAAAAAAACATGTGCAGCGCAATAGAAACAGAAAGAATTTTATACCGGTAGAGGCGGGGGCGGCAGGCAGCCGCTGCCAACTGGCACAGACGCTTTCCGGCGAACGTGCTATAATTAAATCGACAGAAGGAGTGAGCTATGGCCGAAAAAACCACATCCGAAAAGAAATACCGCAGCCACATCCCGGAAGAAGCCCGCGAGCACTACCGCACCGCCCGGGAAGAAATGCGCAAAGGCCTGGAAACACTGCTCCCGGAAGGCTTGCGTGAACATCACCGCAAGGCCCGCAAAGAAATGTTCCTGGCCTGGCGCAGCATGCTCGATGCTGCCATCCAGCGCATGGATGAAAAAGCTTGAAAGCTTAGAAGACTTTCGATCCAAAGCAGTCCCCCTGTCCGGGGCAGCCCTCTTCCAAAACGGAGAGGGCTTTTTTTATGTATGCGGCCTGCCGGAAATGAGCAGCCAGAGCAAAGAAATAAAAGCCGCTCCCAGCAGGCCGGCTCCCGGAACAAGATTACCGGCATTGTAGAACAGTACACCGCCCAGCAGCAACGCAGCAAAGACCACGGCAACGGTCAAACGATCCACCGCCCGGCCCAGGGCGCGGGTTTCCCGGCCCAATTGGGGGGACTGCACAACCAGCCCCGCGCCGCTCTCCGCCAGGGCCAGGACGCGCCCGGCCTGCGAGGGCAGCGCCAGCAGGGCCTGGAGCAGATCGCCAAGCCTGTCCAGCCAGGCGTCCAGGTTGGAGCCTGCTTCCTGCTGCACCAGTTTACGGGCATAGGGCGCCAGCTGGTTCCACAGGTTGAAATCAGGATCCAGGCCGGTGCACATGCCTGAAAGAATGGCAACAGTCCGCGCCAGGTAGAGCAGGTTTTGCGGCACCTGGAAAGGCATGCTGAGCATCAGGTCGCGATACTGGTGGCCGAACTTGCGGATTTCTTCCGGGCTGATACTGCGCAACTCGCTCATGGACATGCCCCAGAAACGGTCGAAGGCCTGGGCTTCGGCCTCCTCGATGGCTTTCAGGTCTGCACCGGGCAGAAGCATATCCAACATCTGATAGGAATGAACGACCCGGGCAGCATCGCGCGTCCCGACGGCAATGACCATCTCACGCAGTCCGTCCCGCAGACCATCCGGGACCCGCGCCACCATACCAAAGTCCACGAAAGTCAACTTCCAGGCCGGCGGCCGGTCCCCTTCAGGGGGCAGAGGGGTCACAAACAGGTTGCCGGGGTGCGGATCGGCGTGCACGAAGCCGTCTTCGAAAATCTGCTTGAGGTAAGTATCCAGTAATTTGCTGGCAACCTCGCCCCGGTCAATGCCTGCGGCCGTGATGGCTGCATAATCGGTGATTTTGATGGCATACACGTCTTCCAGGGTGAGCACCCGCCGGGTGGTATGGCTCCAGGCGACGCGCGGCACATGCACCGCCTCGTCATCCCGGAAATTCTCGTAAAATTTTTCGGCGTTCTGCCCCTCGTGAAGGTAGTCAATCTCTTCATTCAACACCACGGAGAACTCACGCAGGAGGGCAGGAACGTCGGCGTGTTCACGAATGGGGCGGTAATGCATCAACCAGTTCCCAACCCGCCGCAGGGCAGACAGATCAACTCCCACAATCGACTCGATATCCGGACGCTGGACTTTGACCACCACCTGGCAGAAATCCCCGGCAGCCCCGGGTTCCTCCCGGAGGCGGGCCCGGTGAACCTGGCCGAGGGAGGCAGCGGCCAGAGGCGCCTGCTCGAACCATTCGAATTTCTCAGCCAATGGCCCGCCCAGTTCGGATTCCGCCAGAGAGCGGATCCCTTCGAACGGCTCGGCGGGCACCTCATCCTGAAGGCCCGAGAGTTCATCGGTCACTTCCGGGGGCAGGATATCGAGCCGGGAGGAGAGGAACTGCCCGACCTTGATCATGACACCGCCCATCTGGATGGCGAGAGCACGGAAGCGGACCGCATCCCGGCGGAAACGTTCCGCCCGCGTGCGGCGGACGAATTTCCGCAAGCCCAGGCGGGCCAGGATCAGTTCCCAGAAGACAAAACGGGCAATCACCCCGGCAAAGAAGGAGAGGATACGCAGGTAACGAGTTCGCAGGCGGGAAGGTTGCATGGCAGCTCCAATGAGGTCATTGTATCATCAGTCACGAGTCACGAGCCGTTGTGCCCGGAGTGACAGCAGGCGCAGAAAGAAGGGAAAAACACAAGGAGACAGCCCGCCGGCAAAGCGGCTGTCTCCTTCTTCGATTTTTGACTGTCAGGAGAGTGTTAAATTCCGGCGTTGCTTAGTATGGCCAGCATATCCGAGAGCGCCCTGGTCAGAGCAGGGTGGGTAATTTCCAGGTGATCAATGGCAGCCTGCAGCCGCTGGAGCAGAGGCTGTTCCGGTTGGGCCGGGGCACCCTGAGCGCGCGCCAGGACGGCCTGAATGTCTGCATCCAGTTCCCGCAGAAGGGCCAGTCCTTTCTCGTCAATGGTCTCGGTGCCTTCAATTTCGTCCTGAAGTTTTTCGAGAAGCCTACGCAACTCCTGGTCCTGCATGGAAGCACCTCCTTCTGGCAATATCTCGGGGGGCGGGCAGGCAGCGCCCAATCCCCATATTCATTTTACAACTTTTCAGGCCGAAAAGAACAACCATCTGGAGAATAGGATATCCTTTCAGCCTGCCTTGTCCAACTGGCTGCGGATATCACGACCCACCTTGTTGATCTCCTGAACGCCGTTCATGAACTCCCTGTACAACACGGTATTGTGCTGGGCATATACCTGGAGGCTGATATCGGCGGAGGAAAACAACTGCCCGTTGACTTCTTTCACTTTCCCATAAACCGCCGGATGGTAGAGGGTACGCTCGATCAACTCAACCGCCTCCCCCCGTTTGCCTTCCTTTATCAGCAAAGTCACCACCCCCGCCAGGGACCTCACGACCGTCGGCACCGACTGCAGGATCAAGGCCGTGTCCAGGGCTTCCTGCAAATACTTGCGCGCTTCCGCGTATTCCTCCAGCATGAAGAGGAAGAAACCCAAATCCACATGCGCGCAGGCAACTCCCAGCTGGTACCCCAGTTCCTGCCAGCTGGAAATCTCCCGCTGATAGATCTGGCGGGCTTCCTGGTATTCCCCCCGCCCAACCGCCACCAGGGCCAGGTAGCTCAACGTGGTGGCAATCCCCTGCCAATCGCCAATTTTTTTACAGGTTTCCAGGCATTCCTGGAGCACCTGTTCGGCCTCCCCGTATTCTCTCTGAATCAGGGCGAGGAAGCCCAGGTCCATCAGACACCAGGCCGCCCCCCACTGGTCACCGGTTTCCTTGGAAACCTGGACGCCCCTTTCGAGTCTCTGGCGGGCCTCCGAATACTCTTCCAGATACAGGGCAATAAATCCCAGGCTGTCGAGGCTGCGCACGATCCCCCAGGGATCATTATTTTCCTCGCAAATCTGCAGGCACGCCTGATACAGCCGCCTGGCTTCCGCATAATCTTCCAAATCCAGGGACACCCGGGCCAGCCCGCGCAGGGGCATGCAGGTTTCACCAGGAATCCCCAATTCCTGAAGCAGGGAAAGGCTCTCTTCCAACAGTTCCCGGGCCAGGTCATAACGGCCAATCCGGTCGTAGAAATACCCCTGGCGCGCCAGCAGGCGGCCCAGGATCAGGTTTATCTGCCGGGTTTCTGATCCATGACCGGCCGCCAGGGAACGCAATTTTCTAACTGCCAGGTCGAAAGCATCCACACCCTCGCGCAGCCAGGAGCGCATGTTGTAGTACAGGTGCAGGCTTTCCTGGGACCCGTCAATTTCAAGCAGTTTTTCACGCGACACCATCCAGCGCCAGGCAATGCGGATGTTTTCGATGTCCTCGGAAATTTCCCTAAGGGCTTCGATCTGGCGGACACCCTTCAGCTGCGGTTCACGCACGCGGAGGAAAGCAGCATAATATTCTGCATGGCAGTCGTGAGTGCTCTCGTATTCCTGGCAGTCCTCTTCCAGTTTTTCCCCAACATATTTCCGCAAGGTCTCAAGGATTTCATAGCGGCCGGCCAATGAGCGGTGCAGGAAGGATTTATTGGTCAGGCTGGAAAGCAACGCCAGGCTGGCCCCTGCAACCTGTTCCGCCGCCTCACGCTGAAAACCGCCATGAAAGACAGACAGTTTACCAATGGCCTTTTTCTCATCGCTGGAGAGGAGTTTCCAGGAGTGCTCGAAGACGGCGCGCAGGCTGCGGTGACGTTCGGGCACATCCCGCGCAGAGACGGAGAGAAAGTCCAAATCCCGTTCGATCTCATCGGCAATTTCCCGGCTCGACAGCACCTGCGTCCAGGCAGCCGCCATTTCAATTCCGAGGGGCATGCCATCCAAAAAGCGGCAGATACGCACCATATGGGAGCGGTCCGTATCGGACAGGGCAAAGCCCGCATTCACCCGCCGCGCACTTTGGAGAAAAAGTTGGACGGCGCTGTACTCCTCGACGGCGGCGCTTTCATCCTCGGGATATTCCAGGCCGCGGACCTGGTACAACCACTCCAGCTGCAGGTTCAGGCGCTCGCAGGACGTAACCAGTATTTTTATGCCTGTCGAACGCTTGAGTATCTCGGCCACAATTTCCGCCCCGTCAATCAGGTGTTCAAAATTGTCCAGGATCAGCAGCGCTTTTCTGCTTCTCAGATGGTTGAACAACTGCGGCCTGATATCCATCTCCCCATCCAGCGAAACCCCAAGCGCCTCCACAATGGTGGTTGCGACCATCTCGGGGGAGTTCACCGCGACCAGAGGAATATACCAGACGCCGTTTGGGAACACGGCGGCATTCTCAGCCGCCACCTGCAGCGCCAGGCGGGTCTTGCCTACCCCCCCGGGGCCGATCAGGTTCAACAGCCTGCAGGCAGGCTCCCGCAGCATCCGGGCAATCTCGGACAATTCTTTGCTCCTGCCCAGAAACGGGGAAGCGGAAACAACAGATGCCATCGGGCGAGGGTTGAACTCAACCAGGCTGTTGAAGGCCGGAGGCGGAGGCAGGCGATATTCCCTGACCGCCTGGTAGAGGTCCTCCGTGGCCTGTTGAGGTTTTTCGCCCAATTCTTTTTCGAGCACCTGGACACATTCATGATACTGGTTCAAGGCGGCGCTGTGTTGATCAGACCAGGCATACAGCCGCATCAATTCTTGATGAGCCGGCTCGTTAAGCGGGTCAAGGGCCAGCCATTGTTGGGCACAAAGAATGGCCTGGCTGAATTCCCTCTGGGCCGTATGACAGTGGGCAAGTTTCCTGAGCGCATCCACCACTTCCTGCTGCAGAGTGGAATTCTGGAAACGCTGCCAATCATCGAACGGCATGCTGTCCTGAAGAGTAAAACCGGCCAGGAAGGTCCCCCGGTAGAGCTGGACTGCCTCCGACAAGGGGGGAATGCAATCCACGCAGGCGCCGGATGCAGGATGGCTGTGAGTCTGGCGCCCGGCCAGCAGGTTGTGAAAATGACGGACATCCACCCATAAATTGGAGTTCCGGGTCAGGCCAATCGTGTCCCGATCAACGATAAACCAATCCTCGCCAAGCACCTTGCGCAAGGTATGCAGATTGACCCGCAATGTATTCAGGGCCGCCTCCTGGCTGTATTCCGGCCAAAAGAAAGCAGCCAGAGCCTCCCGGCTGTGGCATTCATCCGTGACCGCCAGGTAGGACAGGAGCGCCAGGGACTTTTGAAGCGGCACCTTGACCAACGCGCCGTTGAGTTCGATGCGCGCCTGTCCCATGAAGAACAAAGCCAGGTAGGACATCAGCAGGCCGCCCTTGGATCCGGCAGGAAAGCAGCAACGGATACTGGCATCATCTTGTTTTTATTGGTTTCCTTATCGCTGTTCTTAATGATTTCATAACGGTGAAAATCTACAATATGAGAATAAGACCGCGCTCACCCGGTTCTGCCTGGGTTCCATAAGACCAGACAGAGGCATTGTACCTCTTTTTATCCGGGAGATAAATGCGCCCAGGCCCCCAACGGCCTGCCGCCTCCGATTGTAAGCAGTGTGAGATCTTGAAAGGAGGAACCCTGGAATAAGTCAGTCTATTGTTCAACTTGCTGGAAAAACCATTCAGACTACAGGATAAGGAGAAATCCCAATGAAAACCATCAATATTTGGCTGGTATCCCTGGTGGTGCTGGCCATGATCCTTTCAGGATGTGCAGCTCCGGCTGCCACCGAACCCGCTCAGCCCGCCCAGGAAGAACCACCTGCTGCCGCAACCGAGGCGCCTCAACCAGCCGCCGAGACGCCTGCACAGCCAAAAGTCATCACCGTGGGCAGAGGCGCCAATGATCCAAAAAGCATCGACCCCCAGCGGGCGGTCGACGCCAGGGACTCCGAGCTGGAGAGCCAGCTTTTCCCCGGCCTGATCGTCCCCGATGTCCAGACGAACGAACTCATGCCCGGGATTGCAGAGAGCTGGGAAGTTTCCGAAGACGGCAAAGTATTCACGTTCCATCTCGTTCCCGAGGTGCCGTGGGTGCGCTACAACGCCGAGACGGATGCCGTTGAAGAAATGAAAGATGATTCCGGGAAGACACGCTATGTGACCGCCCAGGACTTCGTCTACGGCTTCACCCGCGCTCTGGATCCTGCCACGGCCTCTCCCGCCGCCTATATTCTGGCTCCGTACGTCGTTGGCGGGGCCGAGTTCAACGGCGGCAGCGGTACTGCCGAGGCTCTGGGACTCAAGGCCGTGGATGAATACACCTTCGAGGTGACCGCGCCTGAAAAACTGGGCTACACCCTGGGCATCTACAGCATCATCAATGCCAAGGCCACCCCGGAATGGGCCATCGCAGCCAACGGCGATGCCTGGACCGAGCCGGAAAGTATCAACACCTATGGTCCCTTTGCGTTGAAGGCCTGGGAACACGAGAACAGCATGACCATGGTCAAGAATCCTTTCTGGCCGGGATCCGAAGGCGTCGGCCAGGCCAAACTCGACCAGATCACCTTCCGGTTCATCGATGCGGCGACTGCCCTGAGTGAATTCGAGGCCGGCACCCTGGACATGACCCAGATTCCCTCGGATCAGGTTGCCCGCGTCCAGGCGGATGCCAATCTCAGCCCGCTGCTGAAGATCGTCCCGGGGATGTGCACGCAGGCCTGGGGCTTCAACACCACGAAAGCGCCGTTCGATAACGTCCACATTCGCCGGGCTTTCAACTATGCGGTCGATCGTGTCGCCCTGGTCAATGACGTGCTGGCCGGCGGGCAGGTTCCGGCCGTATTCTACACCCCGCCCAGCGTCGCCATGGCGCCATCAGGGAGCGCAGAATTTGCAGACCTCGGGGCCTCGTTCTACGATCCCGAGAAAGCCAAGGCTGAACTGGCCCTGGGGCTGGAGGACCTTGGCCTGGCATCGGCCGACCAGCTTCCCGGCATTACGGTGGAGTACGGAACAAGCACCGAACTGACCGCCGTTGCGCAGGCGCTCCAGGCCATGTGGAACGAAACCCTGGGAATCCAGGTCACGCTCTCCCAGATTGATGTAAAGACCTACTGGGGCAAGCAGGAAGCAGATGCCGGCCAGATCTTCCGCGCCGGCTGGTGCCCGGATTACAATGATGCCAACAACTACCTGCTGGATGTCTACCGCTCCGACTCGATCTACAACTACGGAAAATGGCAGAACGCGCAGTACGATGAACTCGTCGACCAGGCCCGTGTGGAAACCGATCCTGCCGTCCGCCTGGATCTGTACACCCAGGCTGAAACACTCCTGAACGTCGAAGATGCCGGTACGATGACGCTGTACTACCCGGTCGTTCCCACCGTGACGAAAGCGAACATCACCCGCACCTATTCGATGATCGGCACCGATTATTACTGGGATTGGGACATCACCCAATAACCTGAGCAGGCTGCCCATTCCCTGTACCTTCCCGACCGGGGAATGGCAAGGAAACCATAGCAAGGGATGTGCGATGCCAACCGCGTCGCACATCCCGGTAAAAATTCCCGGCACAAAGGAAATGAGATGGCAAGATTTATCATACGCCGCATACTATGGATGATTCTCGTCTTATTCGCTGTCTCGATCATTACGTTTGGATTGATGCGCATCATTCCCGGGGGCCCCTTCACGGGCGAGAAGCGCCTGCCGGCCGCGACCCTGGCACAATTGAACGCCAAATATCACCTGGACCGGCCGTTGTATATCCAATACCTGAGCTTCATCGAAGGGGTCGTCGTCCCCAAAATCACAAGCGGAGAACAATCCGGATACCTCGACCATGAATACCTGATCAACATTTCACTGCCGTTCGGTGACCGGGCAAAGCTCCGCTGGATGAATTTCGGCCCTTCCTACAACAGCATCGGGCGCACCGTCAGTGACATCTTCCGGGAAAACCTGCCCATCTCCATGAATCTGGGCCTCCTGGCTTTTACACTTTCTTTGGTCCTCGGCACTCCCTTAGGCATCATTTCAGCGCTCAAGCGAAATACGCTGATCGATTATTTTGCCATGGCAATCGCCGTCCTTGGCATTTCAGTCCCTGTCATCATCATGGCGCCTGTTCTGCAGTACCTTTTCGGCGTCCAACTCAAATGGTTCCCGGTCAGCGGCTGGGGCAAACCGGCCCAGATGATCCTGCCGGTAATCGCGCTGGGGGCAGCCAACTCTGCCCTGATCGCACGGCTGACCCGCGCCAGCCTGCTTCAGGTGCTGAACCAGGACTACATCCGCACCGCCAGGGCAAAAGGCCTGGCAGAGCGGCTGGTCATCCTGAGGCACGCCATGAAAAACAGCCTCATCCCGATCGTGACCGTGCTCGGCCCGACACTGGCTTACCTGTTGTGCGGGACATTCGTCGTCGAAACCATTTTTGGCATTCCGGGGATGGGAAAATTCTTCGTCACCAGCGTCACCGGGCGGGACTACCAGGTGATCATGGGCACCGTCCTGCTGCTGGCCATGTTCCTCGTGCTTGCCAATACGATCGTAGATGTGATTTACATCGTGCTCGATCCACGCATTCGTACAGATTAGGAAACTATCTCATGCCCGAAACAGTTCCAGAAAAGTCCGCCGGGAAAGTTGCCAGAATCCAGCAGCCAGCAAAGATCAAACCCAGGAGCCTGACCCTGGATGCCTTCCAGCGCCTGGGCCGCAACCGGGCTGCCATGGCCGGTGCGGTCATCGTGGTGCTCAACATCCTGGTTGCCATCTTTGCCCCCCGGATCGCGCCCAAGGAATACGATGCGGCTGCCTTTAAGGACACGAACGGCACCCCCGTCTGGGTAACGAGGGTCTTTCCAAACATGAAGCCCGTCGAAGAAGGCGGCTATGTCAAGATCAGGGATGGATACGTGCTGGGTGCCGACAACCTGGGAAGAGACCTGCTCAGCCGGATCATCTACGGTTCCCGGATCTCGCTGGCGGTGGGGATCATGGCCCCCTTTATCAACCTGACGCTGGGATTGCTGATCGGTCTCTTTTCCGGCTACCGTGGAGGCTGGGTCGACAACCTGATCATGCGCTTCGTGGATATCATGTTTGCCTTTCCAACGTACCTGCTCATCATCCTTTTCATGGCCGTCTTCCGGCTGGGTGCGAGCAAACTGGAGCCCGGCTCACTGGGCTATACATTCGGCCAGTTGGACGCGGCCATGGGCGGCTTGCTGTTTATTTTTATCGGCATTGGGTTGACCTCCTGGATGAGCGAGGCGCGCCTGGCACGCGGCCAGGTGCTGTCTGTCCGCGAAAACGACTATGTCCTGGCCGCCTACACACTGGGGGCCACACCGGCAAGGATCATCTTCCGGCACATCCTGCCCAACATCATCGGGCCGTTGATCATCGCCGAGACGCTGGCCATCCCCAGTTACATTGCTTACGAGGCTTTTCTCAGTTTCATCGGGCTGGGAGTCAATCCCCCCACACCAAGCTGGGGCGGGATGATCGCGGATGGAGCCGTCCGCATCCAATCCTACCCGAACCATGCCATCTTTCCGGCCATGGCATTATTCATACTGATGTTCGCGTTCAATTTCCTGGGCGATGGCCTGCGAGACGCATTCGACCCCACCCTGAGGGGAAGAGAATAACCGCCATCCTGACCAATCGTCTCATCCACTATCCTGAAGAGGTAAATAATTATGAAACAAGACCTGGATCGTCTCATGAAAGAACGCAGTCTAGATGCGATTGTTGTAATGGGAAAACTGAATGGTAACCCGCCGCTTTACTATATCTCGAACGGTGCAAAAATCATCCGGGCACATGTCATCAAAAAACTGGGTGAGGCTCCCATTTTATTGAGTTCACCCATCGACCGCGAGGAGGCTGCCGCCAGCGGCCTGAAGGTCGTCACCACAAATAAATATGACTTCGAAGGCATCCTGCGCAGGAAACCGAACCGGCTCTCGGCCCAGGCCGAGTTCATTCAGGCTGTCTTCGCGGACCTGGATGTGAAAGGGAAGGTGGGTTTCTACGGCTTCATGGACCAGGGTGCTGCCTGGGAATTACTGAATCTGATCCAAAGCCAGACAGAGGTTGAAATCCACGGCGAGTTCGAACCGAACATGATCGATCTGGCCCGGGCAACGAAAGATTCCGAGGAAGCCGAAAGGATTCGCGAAGTGGGGCGGCGGAGCAGCACGGTGATGGGCATGACGGTGGAATTCCTGAAATCGCACACCGTGAAAAACAATGCCCTGGCCAATGCCGACGGCACCCCGCTCACCATCGGGCAGGTCCACCGGCAGATCCATCGTTTCCTGGCCGAAGAGAACCTGGATGTTCCCGAAGGAATTATCTTTGCCATCGGGCGGGATGCGGGCGTGCCGCACAACAAGGGGAACGCCAGTGATGTCCTGGAACTGGGAAAGAGCATCATTTTCGATTATGGCACCCGTGAGGCCGGCGGGGGGTATTATTTCGACATGACCCGCACCTTCTGCCTGGGATATGCCACCCCCGAGGTCGAGAAGGTCTACCGGGATGTGTATGACTGCATCCACCTGCTCACCGGCGCGTACAAGGCGGGCAACGACACGCGCAGTTACATGCAGATGGCCTGCAATTTCCTGGAAAACCGCGGTCACCCCACGCTGGGAAGTAATACAAAAACCGAGAACGGCTTTGCAACCGGCCTCGGCCATGGGATCGGGCTGGCTGTCCACGAGCAGCCGTTCTTTTCCTTCTCACCTTCCGAGAACACCATCCTGCAGCCCGGTCACATCTTTACCTGCGAGCCGGGGCTGTACTATCCAGAGCGGGGATACGGGGCACGCCTGGAGGATGTGATCTGGATCGACCCGGACAGTAAAGTCCAGAATCTGTGCGATTTCCCGAAGGAACTGGTGATCAAACTCTAATCCAGGCAAGTGTTCGCAGGCCTGTTCCCCCAACATTTACCCTTTCTTCAGGCGGCGGTCGTTGCGGAAACGACCGCCGCCTGGTTAAACTAACATTCGCTATAACCGCAGGCATAACACTTGCGGCAGCCTTCCTCGTTCACCACCGCAGCCTCGCCGCACTCGGGGCACAGGTCGCCGATACGCTGGAGGGGCTGGGTGGGAGTATGTGCCAAAGCAGGTTTGCCGCCGTTGCCGTTGCCGCCGGGAGTCTTATCGGCAGGATGCGGGTCGAACAGGCCATCCTGTTCTTTCAGGTAATCATCCAGGGCATGACCCACACCATC
>CAYLXB010000049.1:2154-8437 GCA_964387495.1 uncultured Anaerolineaceae bacterium | reverse complement strand
GGACGCGGTTGGGGCCAAAGCCGAGCGAGCGGCCGCCGCCGATGCCCAGCAGCTGACGGGCAACCTCCTGCAGGCGGTCGCGGGGAGCAACCGGGGAAGCCAGGCGCAGGACATAGGAAATAAGCCGCCCGATGGCCTCCGAGACGGCCGCGGTCTCCGAGCCGGCCTTGGAGGTGTTGATGAAGACTTCGAAGGGCTGCTGGCCGCCGTTCTGGTTGATTGTGATGAAAGCCTTGCCAAGCGGGGTCTCCACGTTGTAGGTGCACCCGACCAAGGCACGCGGGCGCGGCTTCTTGCTGCCGTGCCAGAGCACCGGCTCCGAGGCTTCCGCATGGGCGGCAGTCTGGGCTTCGGCCGTGAGCACATCGGGGGCCTGGGAGGTTTCGCCGGCCGTCTTTCTGGCTGCCGTGGCCTTGGTCTCCAGCACCACTTTTTCGCGCGAGCCGGTCACGTAGACCGTGATGCCCTTGCAGCCCAGTTCCCAGGCCAGCATGTAGGCATGGGCCACATCCTCCACGGCCGCATCCGGCGGGAAGTTGACGGTTTTGGAAAGCGAGTTATCCACAAAGGCCTGCAGGGCGGCCTGCATGCGCACGTGTTCCTCGGCAGTGATATCGGCCGAGACGACGAAGACGCGGCGCAGGTCGTCGGGCAGGGTCTCGATGTGCTGGCAGGAACCTTCCTGCATGACTGCCTCGACCACCTCCTGGCGGGCTTCCGGGTCGAGGCCGGCGGCGATCAGCGCCTGCTCGAAGCGCGGGCTGGCATAGGTCAACTGCAGGTCCCGGCCATTATCGTTGACATGGCGGATATAGGCCAGGGCAAAGACGGGCTCACAGCCATACCCCTCGCAGCCCGCCACGGTGGCGATGGTGCCGGTGGGCGCGACGGTGGTCTGGGCAGCATTGCGGATGCCATGCCGGCGGATGCCGGAAAGGAGGGATTCCCAATCCAGCCGCGGGCGGCCCCAATCCCCCTCCAGGGGCTGAAGAGGCCGCGGGGGCTGCCAGGAGACTGCCTGCGGATCGTAGATGCTGCCCTGGATGGCCGGGAAGGCGCCGCGTTCCTGCGCCAGGCGGATGCTGGTCTGCATGGCATGGTAGCGGACGAACTCCATGACCTGGGTGCCGAAGTCCTGGCCTTCGGGTGAACCGTAGCGGACGCCCACGTGATACATCAGGTCAGCCAGGCCCATGATGCCCAGCCCGATGCGGCGGGCTCGGTGGGCGGATTCCTTCAACTGCGGCACTGCGGGGACGTAGGCATTGGCCTCGACCACATCATCCAGGAAGTACGTGGAAAGTTCGACGCTCCGGCGCAGGCCTTCCCAGTCCACGGAGCCCTGCGGCCCGCAGTGCTCGTTCAGGTTGACCGAACCGAGGCAGCAGTTCTCGTAAGGGCCAAGCCACTGTTCACCGCAGTTATGAACCACTAATCCGTTCGCAATGAACGAATGCGTGTCAGGTTGGTGCAGATCGTAAACAGCTTCGACCCCATCCGGTTCAACCGCAAGAACGGTTGCAAGAAAAGATTCCTCATACGGGCCACGCTGCATGCGGCCCAGGTAATCTGCCAGTTTCGTTTGCTTTGCTTCGGTAAGAAAACCAATTTCACTCGCAAAAGTGACCAGGTTTGTCCGGCCGAGCACCAAATCATGCTGTGGCAGGTGAAAGTACTCTTTTGTGCCACCTTTCCCATCCGGCATCGGGCGGCGGCCGCCCGGACGCCGGTTTTCGTAAATGCGGCTGGCGATGCCAAAATTCAACAGCAGGCGTTGGACATCCTTCAACAAAGGCAGGCGGCTTGAACTCAAACGCACCGAGCAGCCTTTCTCCCCGCCGTCACTCACCTGTCCATCTGCGGTGAAAAGCGCCTGAAGAAAACCGCGTTGAAAATCCTCACTGCCCGCCAGCACTGCGGGCGGCACAAGGTGTTTTGCTTCTTTGGTAATCCCATAGGACGCAGCCCATTCACGCAGGCGGTCAGAGGCCACGCGCGCCTCGTCCCGCCCTTTGACATCGATCACCCCCACAGGATAGGAGCGGTTCCCGACCAATGGCTCGACCAGGCCTGTAACCATCTGAGCAAAAGCAGGAGCGAGTTCGCTCTTTTCGTCGCCGAAGAAAGAAAGCACGGCCCGCACCGCGTTCACCGTACCATCCCCGACCAGCCAGCCAAGCACGCGCCCTTCCTCCAGTGTCCCCTGCATACCGAAGCCGCCCTTACGGTTGAGGACGTGCACCCTGTCACCCGGATGCAAATCCGCAGCCGCCGTCCAGCCGCGTGAGGTCATCAGGCGATGGCTGCCTGTCAAACGCACCTCATAGCCTTCCCGCATCATCACGCGAACCACACTTTTAATGCCGGTCTGGCAGACAGGCGAGGCAGGCATCAATGTCTCGCACCCAAAACGGGCATCGGTCACGACAGACAACGCCCGCCCTTCCCTGGCCAACTCATCGGCACGCCGCAGCCCCTGGTCTGTATAAACCAAAGTTTCTCCTGTCACACACGGGTTGGTCGACTCGAGCGGATACAAATGCGGGACGGGGTTGGAGCGGTTGGCAGCGTCCAGGAAGAGCACGCCCGGTTCGCCGTTGTGATGCGCCTGGGTGACGATCCTGTCGAACAGGTCATGCGCCCGCACCCGGCCATAACTCTTGATGGGGATGCCGGCCTGGCGGGCCTGCTCCAGCGTGCCGCGGAAATCCCGGTACTGCGGGGCAGCGATATCCGGAAAGACCAGTTCCCAATCGGCATCGTCCCTGACCGCCTGCATGAAGGCATCGGTGATCCCGACCGAGATGTTGAAGTTGGTGATCTGGTTCTCGTCGGTCTTGCAGGTGATGAACTCGCCGATATCGGGGTGATCCACGCGCAAGACGCCCATGTTGGCGCCGCGGCGGGTGCCGCCCTGGGCGATCTCACCGAAGGCATGGTCATAGACGCGCAGGAAGCCCACCGGGCCGGTGGCCTGCCCGGCGGAGGATTTGACCAGGCCGCCCTTGGGGCGCAGGCGCGAGAAGGAGAAGCCATTCCCGCCGCCGGTCTGCTGGATAAGGGCCGCATCGCGCAGGGTCTGGAAGATGCCGGCCTCATGGCGGCCCATGTCGTCCGAGATGGGGAGCACGAAACAGGCAGCCAGCTGCCCCAGGGGTGTGCCGGCACCGGTAAAAGTGGGAGAATTGGGGAAGAACTTCCTGGAAGTCAACAAGGTATAGAATTCACGCGCCCGCTCGAGCACATCGCCGCCCCAGGCCGCCTCGACGCTGGCAATGTGATAGGCGACCCGCCAGAACATCTGCTCGACCGTTTCGGCCGGCTTGCCATCATCGCCGCGGCGCACGTAACGGCGCTCCAGCACCTGGCGGGCATTCCCGGTCAGCTGCACCGGCGGCAGGTCAGTAGGAAGAGGCGGGGTGGGGAGCAGTCCGTGTTTGCTGGCGGGTGCGGATTTGACAACCATGAAATCTCTCCTCGCAGACGGAATGAAAAACAAAAGTCGAATCAGGACGGAACGACCCGGTGAGACGGCAAGACCACCGGCAGCGACAAAGCCACGTTTTTACAGGGCAGCCACTGCCAGCCGGAATCAGGCTTCGAGCAGGCGGTCGATCTCGGCCCGCAGGGCACGCAGATCGGCCAAGCGCAGATAGACGATGGCGTAACGAATATAGGCGATGTGATCGAGTTCTTTGAGGCCGGCAATGACCAGGTCGCCGACCACACGCGATGAAACTTCGGCTTTCCCCATTCTCTGAAGGTTTGCCTCCACCTGGCCGACCATGCGGTCGATATCGGCGGCAGAGACCGGGCGTTTGGCGCAGGCAATGCGGATGCCGCGCATCAATTTTTCCTGGTCGAACTCCTCGCGGGTCCCATCCTGCTTGACGATCAGGGGGGTGGCCAGGATGGGCCGCTCGTAACTGCTGAAACGCTGGCCGCACTTAAGGCACTCGCGCCGGCGGCGGATGCCGCCGTGCGAGTCGTGGGTGGTATCGAGCACCTTCGAATCATCGTTCTGGCAGTACGGGCAGCGCATATCTGGACACTCCATTCGTAGAACAAATGTTGCCGCCATATATGGGGGTTCGTGTATCTATCACCCGTATATATGCCGAAGGTAATTGCCATTTTAACATATTTGCAAGGTTGAGGCAAGAGGCCAGAAGGGGGATTAACCTTAAAATATTGGTGGAGGCGGCAGGCGGCGCCTCAAAGTAAAGCCTGAAAGAACCTCCGGGATTTTCAAATCCCGGAGGTTTGTTTTACCGTCCGAGTTTTCCTAAAAACTCCCCCATCTTCTCCAGTGCCTGCTCGATGACCGGCATGGAGGTGCAGTAACACAGGCGCAGGTAACCTTCGCCGCCGGGACCGAAGTCGGTGCCCGCCAGGACGGCCACGCCGGCTTCGTCGAGCAGGCGGGCGGCAAGTTCCTTCGAAGTCAGGCCAAAGGACTTGATATTGGGGAAGACATAGAAGGCGCCCTGCGGCTTCCGGCAGGCCACGCCCGGGATGGCATTCAGCCCGGCAACAATGCGGTCGCGGCGGCGCTGGTAATCGGCCACCATCTCACGCACGAAGTCCTGCGGAGCAGTGAGCGCCTCCAGCCCGGCGTACTGGGTGAAGGCGGCCGTGCAGCCGACCGAGTGGGTCAGGAGCAGGTTGACACGCTCGGCCAGCGCCTCGGGCATGACCATGTAACCCAGGCGCCAGCCGGTCATGGCATAGGTCTTGGAGAAGCCATCGCAGAGGACCGTGCGCTCGAGCATGCCGGGCAGGGCCGCGATGCTGGGGGCGTCCAGGCCGTCATAGGTCAACTGCGAATAGATCTCGTCCGAGATGACCCAGGCGTTGTGCTCTTGGGCTTTTTCAGCAATATGCTTCAAGTCAGGGAGCGGGATGACGCCGCCGGTGGGGTTGGCGGGGGAGTTCAGGATGATCAATTTCGTGCGGTCGGAAATGCGGGCGTCGAATTCGTCCAAGTCGAAGGAGAACTGGTTTTCCTCGCGCAGGCGGACGGGGACAGACGTGCCGCCGGCGACGCCGATCATGGCGGAGTAGGTGGGAAAGCCGGGATCGGGATAGATGACCTCGTCACCGGGGCCGACCAGGGCCAGGGTGGGGAAGAACAGCCCGGGTTTGGCGCCCGGTCCGAGCAGCACCTGGCCCGGGCGGATCTCCAGTCCGAGCCGCCTGGAAACGTCGCGGGCAACAGCCTCCCGCAGGGGCGGGATGCCGGCCGGGGGCGTGTAACGCGTCTGGCCTTCTTCGATAGCATCCATGCCGGCACGGGCAACGTGGGCGGGGGTGGGGTAATCGGGCTGGCCGATCTCCAGGTGCAGGACCTGGCGGCCCTGGGCTTCGAGGGCCTGGGCCCGGGCCAGGACGGCATAAGCGCCCTCAGCCTGCAAGTGGGCAACACGCGGGTTGAACATATTCACCTCGGTTCGATGATGGCAGTCTGGCGGGTCAGATTCCGGCGCGCGCTTCGAGGGCGGCGCGCAGGCGGGTTTCGGCTTCGGCGGCGCGCAGGTCGAGGGTGCGCAGTTCTTCCAGCAGGAGGGCAGCGGCAGTTTTATCGGCCAGGGAGGCCAGGTTGATGCGCACATTGTAGCCGGCAGCGGCCAGGGCGGCGCGCCCCATGGCCGCACCCGAGGCGGCGTCGGTGATGGCGTTCTGGTTGCCCAGGGCTGCAGCCCGCTCGGCCAGTTCGATGACACGCACAGCGCGGCGGGCATTCGCCAGCGGGACCTGGGCAGCCTGCAGGGTGGCGGCCTCCACGGCAGCCGCGCGGGCAGCCTGCTGTTCGGGCGTATCTTTGGGCAGTTTGAAGGCAGCCATGACGGCCTCGAAGGCGGCGGAATCCTCGTCCACGGCATGGGTCAGTTCCGCACGCAGGGTTTCGGTCTCGGCCAGCACCGCCTGCATCTGGAGCTCGACCTCGGCGTACTTCTTCTTGCCGAGGGTCAGGCGGGCGTTCATGGCAGTCAGGGCGGCACCCATGGCACCCGCGTAGGCTGCGGCCGAACCGCCGCCCGGGGCGGGGGTGCCGGCAGCCAGGTCGTCGAGGAAGCCTGCAGAGCCGGAGTCCGCTGATCCGGCTGAAAAAAGGCGGGTTTCGAGGACCTGGTCCGGGCTGAACTGGTCCAACTGCATGTACCAAACGGCGGCGTCCACCAGCGCCTCCTGCGGGATCAGGCCGACCAGTTCGCTGTGATGCACCATCACGCCGTAACGCTGGGCCTCGCGGCGGATCAACTCGACCACGCGGGCAATGGGC
>CAYLXB010000049.1:0-2144 GCA_964387495.1 uncultured Anaerolineaceae bacterium | reverse complement strand
CGTCTTGCGGAAATTGGTCAGGTTCATCGAAACCTGGGCCCGGCCTTCGACCAGCACGCCCATGCCTTTGACATAGCGCATGCCGCCGGAGGACTGGCGCACGGCCCGGGCAATGCGGCTGGCAATATCGACATCATCCGTAGTCAGGTAGACATTGAAAGCCACAAGCGGGTCACGGGCGCCGATGACGGTGGCGCCCGCCGGACCGAGACGGGCCGGGCCGAAATCCGGCTGGCGCTCGGGGAGCGCGATCTCGGTCTTGAGCAGTTCATACTGGCCGCGGCGGATGACCTCCAGGTTGGTGCGCTCCGGGCGGGCGGCGGCATACTCGTACAGGTACACCGGGATGCCAAGCGTCCCGCCGGCACGCCGGCCGAGGCGGCGGGCCATGGCCACGCATTCATCCATGCTGATGCCGGAGATGGGCACGAAGGGGACCACATCCGTGGCGCCGATGCGGGGATGTTCACCGGTATGGTGGTCCAAGTCAATCAACTCGGCCGCTTTCTGGATGGCACGGAAGGCGGCCTCTTCGACGGCATCCGGCGGCCCGGCAAAGGTGACCACCGTGCGGTTGTGGTCGAGGTCGGAAGAACGGTCCAGCAGGCGCGCCCCTGGGACAGAGGTGAGGGCGGTGATGATCTGCTCCACCACTTCGGGGCGGCGGGCTTCGGAAAAGTTGGGGATACATTCGACAATTTGAGACATGTGATTTTCGATTTCAGGGTGTGGATTTTGGATCGTGGCAGAATAATGTAAAGCAATTATAAAGGGTGATTCGGAGAAAAAGGTAAAAAAACGGAATTCGGTATTGGCAAAGAATGAAAGATATCGTATAGTAGGCGGCAATGACGAACCCACCCACCAAGCATGTCACCATCTACACCGACGGCGCGTGTGACCCGAACCCGGGGCCGGGCGGGTATGGGATCGTGTTGCTGTATGAAGGAGTCCGCAAGGTGCTTTCGGGCGGGTTCCAAAAGACGACCAACAACCGCATGGAGATGTTCGCGGCCGTCCGGGCGCTGGAGAGCCTGAAAGAACCCTGCCGCGTGACCCTGTACAGCGACTCGGCCTACCTGGTGGAAGGCATGACGCAGGGCTGGGCAAAACGCTGGCAGGAAAAGGGCTGGATGCGCACCAAAAGTGAACGCGCCATCAACACCGACCTGTGGGAGCGCCTGCTGGAACTGTGCGAGATTCACCAGGTCGAGTTCGTGTGGGTCAAGGGCCACGCCGGCAACAAGGAAAACGAGGTCTGCGACCAGCTCTCCTACGCAGCCCTGCGCAAGCCGGACCTGCCGGTTGATGAAGGCTACGAGAACAAGCCGGAGAGCAAGGTGAAGGTCACCCAGGAAGGGCAGCCCTGCCGCAAATGCGGGACGGCTGTGGTCAGGACGAAGCCTCGAAAAAGCATCAAGACCAAACTGTCTTATTATTACGAGTACTATTTGCTCTGTCCCAACTGCGGGACCATCTACTACCTGGAAGAAGCCAAACGGCCGGTCGAAAAGAACCCCGGGCAGGAGGCCTTTTTCTAAACCTCAAGGCACCGGTGTGAATATCAAGAGCATCCTCCTGTGGGTCAGCCTGACCGCCGAACTGCTGGCGGTGTTGTGCGTGCTGGCAGGGCTCCTGCGGCCCCGGCAGCGCATTTGGCCACCGGCGAGGCCGGGCGACCGGAAAAGCAGGCTGATGCAGGGTCTGTTCATCCTTTCGGGGTCGGGAGTGGCGGCGCTCGGCCTGCTGGATTGGGGCAGTTGGCCGCTGCCGCCCTGGGTGCGGCTGGGGATCGGCCTGCCCTTATGGGCAGGAGGGATCGCGCTGGCTGCCTGGGCGATGGCGGTGCTTGGCAGGCAGGCCACCTGGGGAGGCGAGGGGAACCTGATCGTCAAAGGGCCCTACCGCTTCTCGCGCAACCCGCAGTACCTGGGGTTCATGCTTGGGCTGTGCGGCTGGGCCCTGCTGTCCGCCTCCAGGATGGCAGGCGCTGCGGCGCTGGCGGGCCTGCTGCCGCTCGGGCTGGTGCCGTTCTCCGAAGAACCCTGGCTGGCAGAAAGATACGGGAACGCTTATACTGAATACTGTCGCAAGACAGCACGCTTTCTTCGAATTCACAAAGGACCTGTGCATTGAAAACCTAC
>CAYLXB010000048.1:0-26132 GCA_964387495.1 uncultured Anaerolineaceae bacterium | reverse complement strand
CTGTCTTTCACCACTTTGGTTCAATACCCTGTCCGAACTTAAGTCCGAACCTCAGGTGTTTTCAAACCGGGATTGGCCGGGGGCGCTACTCGCCAGGGCAGGAGGCCGGCACCACCTCGAACTCCTGGACTTTGTTCCGATTGGGCACATAGTAGGAGGTGTCCTTCAGCAGGGGATAGTCCTGCCCGAAATATTCTGAGAATACGATCCGGAATGAGTTGACCGGTGTGATGCCGGGATAGAGCCTCTCCCTGGCTTTGCCAGGCAGGTAATAGGCGTTCAGGATTTTCACCCGTTGTTTGTCCTGTGGAAAGCCATGGTCACTCTGAATGATGATGACGGGAGGCAGCTCGGACTTTTTCAGGATGGTCCGGATGACCTGGGGAATGCGCGCATTGGCATACAAAACCTGGTCCCGGTATGCCTGGGCGTTTTCCACCACCGGCCAGCGGAACTGCCCGTCGGGGGTGAATGTGAACGGCTGGTGGGTGAGGAACAGATGCGCATAGACAAATTTCGGACCCGGCAGGTCCGGCATGGCTTCCAGCTGGTCGAGCAGGTAAAGGTTTTGTTTGTACTGGCGGTAGTTGCGGTTGTTGATCGAGTTCTCGCTGGGCAGCACTTTCTGGATCAGGCTGGTCAGTGCGCCGGGCTTGCCTTTCTGGGTGTCGGCAGCCTCACCCAGTTCGACCGCCGGGCGCAGCGCCGTGGTGCGCAGGAAAATATAATAGAAGTTCAGGGTCTCGATCTTATCGTAGGCCGAGTCGGACTGGTACAGGTCATAGTAATAGGTCGTGTCGGTGGTATCCAGGTAAGGGTAAACGGTCTTGAATGTGACGGTGGCGTACCCCAGGCTTTCGAAGTTCTGCCGCACCTGGCCATGCTTGATGAACGGTTCGAAATCGTCCGAGCCCGCGTTGGGGTAATTCGGAATGTTCATCTGGTCCAGGTAATTCATATTGAGGGAGGAGGCCAGCGAGTAGCGGGTGCGCGGATAATTGCTCTGTGCACAGCGGGCAATATAGAACCCCATCTTTTCCAGTTCTTCCAGGAAGGCGCTGTTGTCCACTTTGTATTTTTGGGCCAGGACATCACTGCGGCTGTAGGCATCCAGGATGATATAGTACACATCGGGCCGGGATTGGCCGCTGTCCGCCGGGGGAGCGGCGGGGAGGGGCTGCGCTGTTCGAGGCTGTGCCAGCCGCCCGGCAGCCTGCCAGCCGATCTGGGCAGCGGTCATCAGCACCAGCAGGGCGGCCGTGATGTTCAGGGTGCGCGTGATTGGCTGCAAATCCCTTTTCAACCGCCGGATCCAGATAAGGCTGCCGAGTACCAGGAGTGTCCACAACGGCAGCAACACCCGGTGCCGGCCGACAAACTGGCCCCACTCGGCGTTTTCCAGCACGTTCAGGACATGCCCATAGGTAAAGAACAGCAGGATGAGCAGGCTGGCCGCCAGGGCGCTTTTGTGCAGGCTGCGGAACAGGAGCAGGCTGGCTGCCAGGATGACGGCCAGTACGATGCCGGTAAATGCCAGGGAACGCAGGGTGGCGTAGGGCGGGGTCTCCTCGATATTGAGCAGGTAGAGTGCCAGCACCGGGTAAAGCCCCAGCAGCAGCGGATGGAGTGGGAATGGAGATCTCTTCATTAGGTTGGTTTTGAGTTAAATACAAAACTGGGGCGTTGGGCGCCCCAGTTTTTGGTTCAATCAACGATGTTGATGGGCAGGGTGTTATCCTTGCGCAGCGCCGCCATGCTCACCTGGGCAGCCACCTGCCCGGCGACCTCCTGCAGGGCCCTGGCCGCTGCCGAGTTTGGCTTTTCTGCCACCACCGGTTTGCCGCCATCCCCTGCCAGGCGCACCTCGGTTTCCATTGGCACGGCGCCCAGGAAAGGCACCTTTGCCTCGGCGGCCATTCTTTCACCGCCGCCTGCGCCGAAGAACTCGCCGCGCATGTTCTCGACCACGCCCAGGATGGGCACTTCCAACTGCTGGAACATGGCCAGGCCTCGGCTGGCATCCTCGAGTGACACCAGCTGCGGCAGGGTGACGATCACCACCCCGCTCAGGGGCAGGGCCTGCGCCAGGCTGAGGGGGGCATCCCCTGTGCCGGGGGGCAGGTCGATGATCAGATAATCCAATTCGCCCCACTCCACGTCGCTCAGGAACTGGCGGATGGCCGAGTTGAGCATGGGGCCGCGCCAGATGAGCGGCTGGCCGGGATTGACCAGGAAGCCCATGGACATGACCTTCACACCGTAGGCCTCGGCAGGCAGGAGTTTGCTCCCGGCCGGGCTGGGCAGGCGTTCGATGCCCAGCATGGTGGGGATGTTCGGGCCGTAGATGTCGGCGTCCATCAGGCCGACACGTGCCCCGCTTTTAGCCAGTGCTACCGCCAGGTTGACCGAGACGGTGCTCTTGCCGACGCCGCCCTTGCCGGAGGCAATGGCAATGGCATTCCGGACGGGCATGCTGACCAGCCCGCGCATGCGCCCGTCATTGGGCACATCCGAATCCAGCCGGACTTCCACGCCGGTCACACCGGGGAGCGCCTGCACGGCCTCCCGGGCTTCCTTCTCGATGCGCCCGCGCAGGGGGCAGGCCGGAGTGGTGAGCATAACAGTAAATGAAACCTGGCCGTCTTTGATTTCCAGGTTTTTCACCATGTTCAGCGTGACCAGGTCCTGGTGCAGTTCAGGTTCCTGGACCTTGCTCAGCGCCGCCAGGACGGCTTCTTTGGTAACAGTATTGGGCATTTTTCCTCAAAATCTCTTTTATTGTTTCTCGCCAGTTACGAACGCCGGCGGGCGGGTGCTGGCCTTGACACGCCGGGCCTCTTCCTCGCGGGCGCTGTTCAACGGGCGGATCTCGCTGTAATAACTGGCCGGCTTCATCAGCCGCTGTAGATTATGCACGTTTTCCCTGCGGTCATATCCCGCCAGTTCATAATCATGGTCCATTTTGATCGCATCGAACGGGCAGAACTCGGCGCAGAAGCCGCAATTCATGCAGATGTCGGCGTCGATATAGAATTCGGCCGGTTCCGGGCGGGGGCGTCCCGTGGCAGCGTCCACCGTGCGCACGATCCAGATGCACTGCGGCGGGCAGACCTTTGAGCAGATGCCGCACGAGGTGCAGCGGATCTCCTTCGCACCGTCCTCGCCTTCTTCGTAGACCAGGAACGGCACGAAGCGGAATTCCTCGGGCACCGGCAGTTTTTCCTCCGGGTACTGGATGGTGAAGATGCCGCGCGAGTCCTTGCTGGAGCGATGGGCAATGCCTTCCGGCTTGAAGTAGCGCCGGCCCAGCCACTTGATATCATCCAGGTAGGTCTCGATAAAGCGTTTGGAGGTAACCAGCAGGCCTTTCAGGATGCCTTTGCCATACATTTCTTCTTTCATGTCTGCCTCCTCCTACCGGTCCACTTCGCCAAGCACGATATCAATGGAGCCCAGGATGGCCACCGTATCGGCCACCTTCTGGCCAACGCACATCGGCCCAAAGGCTGTCAGGTTGATGAAGGATGGGGCGCGCACGTGATAGCGCCACGGATTGGGCTTGCCGTTGGAGACCACATAGAAGCCCAATTCGCCTTTCGGACCTTCGACGCGTCCGTAGGATTCGCCCAGCGGCGGGCGCACCTGGTACTGCGGCTTGCCGGCCATGACCGGGCCTTCGGGGATTTGCTTGACGGCCTGCTGGATGATGCGCACGCTCTGGCGCATCTCTTCCAGGCGGACGAAGTAACGGTCGTAGATGTCGCCGTTTTTGCCGACCGGGATGTCGAACTCGAAGCGGTCGTAGATGCTGTACGGTTCCGCCCGGCGGATATCATAGGGGACGCCGGAGCCGCGCAGCAGCGGCCCGGTGGCGGAGTAGCGGATGGCATCCTCGGCGCTCAGTACACCCTGGCCGATGCCGCGGGCACGCAGGATCTCGTTCTCACTCATCAGGCGGTCCATTTCGTCCAGGATGCGCGGCAGGCGTTCGAAGACCAGGCCCTTGATCTTTTCCAGGGCTTCCGGCGGGATATCCCGCGCCACGCCCCCAAAGCGGAAGTAGTTGACCATCATGCGTGCCCCGGCCACTGCCTCGAAGATATCCAGGATCAGTTCACGCTCTTCCAGCAGGTAGATCATGGGGGTGAAGAAGGCGCCGATGTCATTGAGCAGGGAGCCGATGCACATGCAGTGGTTGGTGATGCGGGTCAATTCCGCCATGATCACGCGGATGTATTCCGCCCGTTCCGTCGGCGCCACACCCAGCAGTTTCTCCACCGTCAGGGCGTAGGCAAAGTTATTGCTCATCGGCGAGAGGTAATCCAGCCGGTCGGTGTAGGGCATGTTCATCAGGAAGGTGTTGCGCTCGCCGATCTTCTCGTGGTTGCGGTGCAGGTAGCCCATCACCGGCTTCAAACTGCGGATGGTTTCGCCGTCCAGCGCCACCACGAAGCGGAACACGCCGTGTGTGGAGGGGTGCTGGGGTCCCATGTTGACCAGGATATGGTCGGTCGGGATGCCATCGGGAGAGTCAACCTGGTAATTCTTCAGGGATTTATAGAGCAGCTCTTCGGGATCGTTCGGCACCCACTTCTCCGGGTCGAACGCCTCCGGGTAGCGGATGTTATCGCTGAAGGGATTCTTGTCCTCGAAGCGGTAGGCGTGTCCTTCAGGCCAGCGGGACTTGAAGGGTTTGCCTTCATCCTCATAGTAGGCTTCCTGCCAGTCCTTGCGCAGCGGGTGGCCGGCAAAGCCTTCCCACATCAGGATACGGCGCAAGTCGGGATGGCCGCTGAACTTGATGCCCAGCAGATCCCAGGCCTCGCGCTCCTGCAGTTCCGCGCCGGGATAGAGCGGCACCAGCGAAGGCACTTCCGGGTCTTCGCGCGGCACCTGCACCTTGAAGCAGATGCCCGGCCCGCCGGTGGTCTTGTAGGCCTGGTAGACCACTTCCATTTTGCCTTCGGGCAGGTAGTCCACGCCGGTGACGGACGAGAGCAGGTCGTAGCCGAACTCATCCCGCAGTGCCGCAGCCACATGGGTCAGGCTGGCAGGTTCCACCAGCCAGCCGCTGTAGCCCTGGCGTTCATCCGGGACGACTGCACCCGGGAAACGGGCTGCCAGGTCCAGGGTCAGGGGGAGAACCGGGGTTTCTTCCATATCAGCCTCCCTCCGCCTGGTTGTTCTTGATCAGCGGGATCTTGCGCGGGTCGATCAGGTCCGGTCCCAGGATGGGGATGGGAATGGCTTCGATCGGTTCCTTGCGGTACCAGGAGACCTTCTTGATGGATTGCTTGTCGATCTTTTCCTGAAGCTTGATCAGCCCGTTGAGCAGGGCCTGCGGGGTGGGCGGGCAGCCGGGAATGTACACATCCACCGGCAGGTAGCGGTCGATGCCGGAGACCACGTTGTAGCCTTCCTTGAACGGCCCGCCGCCGGAAGCGCAGGCGCCCATGGCCACCACGTACTTGGGTTCGGGCATCTGGTTGTAGAGCCGCACCAGGATCGGCACCATCTTCTTGGTGACCGTGCCCGAGATGAGCAGCAGGTCGCACTGGCGCGGGCTGGGGCGCATGACCTCCATGCCGAAGCGCGACAGGTCGTAGCGGCTGGCCTGGGCCACGATCATCTCGATGGCGCAGCAAGCCAGGCCGAACATCATCGGCCAGATGGAGGAGCGCCGGCCCCAGTTATACAGGCGGTCGAGGGTGGTGATGGCTACCTGTCCCTGCAATTCTGCGGGGATTTCGTAGCCAGGGGAATTCAGTTCGTTATCGCTCATGCAGGTTCTCCTGGAGAGGAATGAAGAGCCCCGTCATTATAGCCGTCGGGAGAGGCGCTGTCAATTTAATTATGCAAATATATATTTGCATAATTGGTATAATAGCCCCATGCAGCTTCCCACCCGCCTGCGCATCCTGGATTACCTGCGCAAATATCACACCGCCACCGCCGGCGGCCTGAGCCGCGCCCTGGACATGACCGGCGCCAACGTGCGTCACCACCTGGCTGTGCTCGAGACGAATGCCGTGGTGGAAGTAGTCGGCTTGCGCCGGGAGGGCCGCGGCCGCCCGGTGCAGGTTTATGCCCTCTCCCGCCATATCCTGGGCGACGGCCTGGATGGTCTCTCCGCGGCCATGTTCGAAGAGACGATCCGCACGTTGCCCCCTGAGAGCCGGGAGGCAGCCCTGTGTGCAGTTGCTGCCCGCCTGGCCGGGGCTGCCGCCTCATCCGGGGAAACTGTTGGGCCGCTGCCGCGCCGGCTGGCCTCCGCCATTGCCCGCCTGAACGAACTCCACTACCAGGCGCGCTGGGAGGCGGGCGCCTCCGGGCCGCGCCTCATCCTTGGACACTGCCCCTATGCCGCCATCCTCGGGCGCGTTCCCGAATTGTGCCGCCTGGATGCCCGCCTGCTCGAACTCCTGCTGTCTTCCCCGGTCCGCCAGCTGACCCGCATGGAGCCGGGAGGGACGGCCATGCAGTGCATCTTCCAGGTCTGAGGCCGTTTTCCTGCGCACAAAAATCACCACCCCGGCCGTTTCCAGGCCGGGGTGGAATGATCCTGTGTGTTGGCGGGGCGCAGGCGGCTACATCTTCAAGTACTCCAGCACTTTGTAGACCAGCATGGCCGGCCAGACCATCGCCTTGAGAAAACCCAGGACGCCGATCCAGAATGTGGTCGCGTGCTGGAGATAGTAGACCAGCGCACCGATGAAGCCCAGCCCGTAGACGGGCGCCGATCCGGCGTTCCGGTACACCACTTTCTTTTCCTGTTTGGTGGGGGTTGTTTCCGTAGTCATTTTATTTTCCTTTGCTGACATAACTATTGCTTGCTGCGAACCTGGTGTCCTTTGCCAGGTAAAGCGGCCTTCTGTCTGATCCTTCTTTCCTTTACATATACGCCAATCTCCATTTTCGGTTTCACGATACTGCCCCCGGCGAACCTTAAAATCTTAAAAATTGGCAGTAGAAATCCCCCTCCAAAAGTTGTACAATATTTTTAGCATTGTCCGCTTTTTTCAACCAAGGAGGAAGAAAGTATGACAGCCAGACGCGCCATCCAATTGTTCTTGATATTGGGTCTGTTGTTTGCGTCCTTCGCATTCACCCGCAGTGTCTCCGCCGGCGGATATTGCGGCAGCACCTACGTCGTCCAGCCGGGAGACTGGCTGGCCAAGATCGCCAGGCGTTGCGGCGTCACCCTGTCTGAAATGTACGCCGCCAACCCGTGGGTCGGCTACTACATTTACCCCGGCCAGGTGCTCACCATCCCCGGCGCCTATGTGCCCCCTGCGCCGCCGCCCGGACCGGTGTACTATTACTGCGGCCCCTCTTACAGTGAATACTACGGCAACTACTACGTGGTCTGCCGCGGCGATACCCTCGGCCGCATCGCGCGCTACTATGGCGTCAGCGTTTCCTACCTGCAGTGGCGCAACCAGATCCCCAACGCCAACCTGATCTACGCCGGGCAGTTCATCTACCCGTAGCGTACCAACAGCACCCCCCTCCCGGGCGCTTACGCCGGCGCCCGGGCAGTGACCCTTGCGCGGGATTCCCTGCGCAAGGGTGTTTTGTGCCTGTCGGATCGATAAACTAACGGGGAATTTCCATGGGACGTTCTCTTACAGAAACACCGCCACGAACGCCACGATCAGCACCGACAACGCCAGCGGCAGGGAGGTCAGCAGGAACGCGCGCCAACCCTTGCCCCGCTTGTATGCCTTCCATGCGGCCACAAAGGGAATAATGCCCAGCAGCAATACCAGGACAATGGCGCTCATGTAGGTGAAACTCCAGCCTTCGAGCATGGCCCCGAACACCACGAAGGCACCCACGAGGAAGAGGGCCAGTGCGGAGGCGAGCTGGGTCAGGATCAGCCAGATCAACACCAGGATGCCGGCAGACTTGACCGGCGCCGGGGCTGCGGCTGTTGGGGGTGTTTCGGGGATCGTCATGGGGGCTCTCCTTGAAATGAAGGGGGACTGGAATTAGCCGGATTATAACGGGTTCCTCCATATTTTTGGGAATATTCACAGATCGTCCCGAAGGCTGAACTTGGGCGCTTTACATCGTCCTCAACCCTTCGGGACGTTTTTACAAAATGACATCCGTGTACTGCTTCCCTTTCCTCGGCCAAAATGCACACAATTTCTTCACAAGTTTCCCACCGCCTCCCTATACTGCTTCGATATACTCTCCCGCGATAAAAAGGACGGTGCCCGATGCCGTCCCAACTTTGCCGATACAGGTCTGCAAGGCATGCTTTCCACCCTCGAAGCGTTCTTTTCAGCACATCCCCGCCGGCGGTATTGGCTCGCTGCGGGTCTCCTGGTACTCGCGGCGGCTGCCGCCGGTCTGGCCGGTTATCGATCCGGCTGGTTTGCCGTGCAGGGCGCCGCGGCCACGGAAGCCGCGGCCGCGACTGCCGCCATCCGCCGGGGCGACCTGGTGCTGACCGCCAGCGGCTCGGGCACGCTGGCCTCCTCCGAACAGGTGGACCTGGCTTTTGCGGTGGACGGGGAAGTCAAGGATGTGCGCGTGAAAATGGGGGATACGGTCAAGGCCGGCGACATCCTGGCCCAGGTGGATGACACCGCCGCCCGGATCCGGTATGAACAGGCCGAACGTGCCCTGGCAGAACTGACCTCCCCCGCCGCGGTTGCCGCTGCTCAGCAGGGCGTGGCCGATGCCAAAAGCGAATTGGACTCGGCCAGACTCTATCTCGAGTACCTGATCAGCCCGGAAGTGTATTACTGGCAGCTGGAAATCGAAGCCGCGGAGCAGGCAATTGCCTCAGCCCAGGCTGTGCTGGCTGCCTCTCCTGCCGCTGCCGGGGCGAAAAAAGACCTGGAAAAGGCCCAGGCGTACCTGGATTTTGCCCGGGGGCAGCTGGTGCTGGCTCAGAAAGAGTACGAAAAAGTCTACGTGGAGGAAACCTTCCCGCTCCTTTCCTCGGACGGGGAGGATGTTTTTGCCGTGCCCACCCAACTCGAATTGGATGCGGCCTATGCCGCCATTGACGAGGCGGAAGAGAACGTCGAACAGAGCGGGTACCTGCTGGCTGTCCTGACCGGCGGGCAGGTGCCCGAGGAGGCGGACAGTGCCGGCCTGCTTGCATTGCAGCGTGCCCGCCAGGATCTTGTGGATGCCCGCCAGGCCCTGGAGGACACGCGTATCTATGCCTCCATCCCCGGCACGGTCACCTATGTCGGGGTCGAGATCGGGGACGTCATCGACCGGGAGAACACGGTCGAAAGCGTCAGCGTATCCGGCGGCGGGATGATGGACCTGCCGCTGGAGATGATGGGCGTCAGTGCCGGCACCAACAAGGGGGCCGTGATTTCGATCACGGATTTGAGCCAGCCTCCCTGCCTGGAAGTTTCACTGGACGAGACGGACTGGGAGAAGGCGGTGGCCGGAAATCACGCCGATGTGGTTTTTGATTCCCTGCCTGGGCAGACCTTTTCGGGTACGGTGACCAGTGTGGACCAGGAACTGGATACCAGCGGCACCACGGCCATGGTCACGGCGGTGGTGACCCTCGAGGTCACCTTCGACGAACTCGACCTGCCGCTTGGCAGCACGGCATTTGTGGAGGTGACCGGTATGCAGGCCAGGGACGTCCCCCTGGTGCCGCTGGATGCGCTTTATACAAACGGGTCGGGGGAGTATTATGTCGATGTCCTGGAGGACGGTGAAACTAGAAGGCAGGCTGTTGTCATTGGCCTGCAGGATATCCTGTATGCCGAGGTCAGGTTGGGCTTGGGCCCGGGGGATGTGGTTGTACTGAAACAGGGCGGGGAATAGCAGGCCGGTTCTCCGGGATTGATACTCATGTGTCGAAAGGAATCTTTGCGATGCCATCCATGAAAAAAATTGCAGCAGGCCTTTCCGAGTGGAAGGGGAGACTCTTCAAGGGCACAGTCAGAAAAATCCTCTGGATTGCGCTGCTGGTGCTGATCCTGGCAGGTGTTGGCGGGTTCATTTACTACAAAAAGGTGTACCTGCCTTCCCGGCAGACAGCCGAAGTGGAAAAAGTCCAGACGGCTGTTGTGGGACAGGGCGACCTGCTCATCTCTGCCACCGGCACGGGCACGCTGATGGCCTCCAGGACGGTGGACCTGGGTTTCCAGACGCCCGGCGATGTGATCGCGGTCAATGTCGAAGTGGGCGACCGGGTCCAGGCCGGCGACCTGCTGGCCCAGGTGGATGATACGGACGCCCGGATCCAGTACACCCAGGCCAACCGTGCCTTCAAGGAACTGACTTCTCCGGCTGCCATTGCAGCCGCCCAGCAGGCGATTGCCGATGCCCAAGCCAGCCTGGACGATGCCCGCTCCACCCTTGGCTATCTCATCAGCCCCTCTGTCCTGAAGTGGGAGGGCAGGGTGGCGGAGGCAGAGCAGGTGCTCGCCGAGGCCGAGGCCAGGATCAAAGCCTCTCCCGCGGATGAGGCCCTGAAAAAGGAATACGAGGCTGCCCAGGAAAAACTGGAAAGCGCCGAAAAGAACCTGAAGGGCGCCCGGGATTACTACGAGACGGTCTATGTGCCTGCCAACTTCAAGATCGTCACCCGCACCGATAAATATATCGCCAAACCCTCGGAGGCCGAAGTCCTGGCTGCACGCGCCGCCGTGGCCGCTGCCGGGGCAGCCCTGGCGGAGGGACAGTACCTGTACACGGCCCTGACCGGCGGCGATGTGCCCGCAGAAGCCACCGGCTCCGGCCTGGTCGACTGGGAGCAGGCCCGGCTCGACTTGGACGCCGCCCAGGACAGCCTGGATGGGACGCGCATCGTCGCCCCCATCGCCGGCACGATTATGGCGGTGGATATCGAGGTTGGTAACAGCGTCGAGGAGTCTTCTGCGGTCATTACCATTGCCGACGTGGATAACCTGTACCTGGAGATCTATCTGGATGAAACCGACTGGAACGTGGTCGAGGTGGGGGATCAGGCCAATGTCACCTTCGATGCCCTGCCGGATGACGCCTTTTCGGGCACGGTTTCTGCCATCGATCCGGAGCTGTATACCAGCAACGGCACCACGGTAATCAAGGGGATGGTCCAACTGGACAATACGCTGGAGGAACTCGACCTCCCGCTTGGCTCCAGCGCGGGGGTGGAGGTGATTGGCGCAGAGGCCAAAGATGCAGTCCTTGTGACGGTCGACGCCCTGCATAAGGCCGGACCGGACACTTATGCCGTTTTTGTGTATGAAAACAATGTCCTCAGGCTGCGGGTCATCGAGGTTGGCCTCCAGGACCTGCTGTATGCCGAGGTCAAATCCGGCCTGCAGCCCGGCGAGGTTGTCACCACCGGTTTGATTGGGACGAAATGATGAGCGGGCAGGCTTCGCGCAAGATCATCGAGACGATCGATATCGTCAAGATATTCGGGATGGGCGACAGCAGTGTGATTGCCCTGAACAATATCAACCTCTGCATTCATGCAGGAGAGTTCGTCGCCATCATGGGGCCTTCCGGCTCGGGTAAAAGCACCCTGATGCATATCCTGGGCTGCCTCTCCCGGCCCACCAGCGGCACCTATTTGCTGGATGGGGAGGACGTGAGCGGGATGACCAAGTCGGAACTGGCCCACATCCGCAACCGCAAGATCGGCTTCATTTTTCAGGCTTACAACCTCCTGGCGCGCACCACTGCCCTGAACAACGTGCTCCTGCCCTTCCTGTATAACCATTCCAGATCCATGGGCGCGGCGGAGGGGCACCAGAAGGCGCTGGAAATGCTCGAAGTGGTCGGCCTGGCAGAGCGCGTTCACCACCAGCCGCATGAACTTTCCGGCGGGCAGCAGCAGCGGGTGGCCATTGCGCGCGCCCTGATCAACGACCCTGTGATGGTGATCGCGGATGAGCCCACCGGCAACCTGGACAGCCGCTCCGGCCAGGAGATCATGGACCTGCTGCACAGGCTGCACGAAGGTGGCACCACCATCGTCATGGTCACGCATGATCCCAGGATTGCCACGCATACCCAGCGCACGATCAACCTGCTGGATGGCGAGGTTGACACCATTGTCACCAACGGCCATCATCAAATCCACGCGGAGAAGGTGCCGGCATGAAGATATCCGAAGTTATCCGGATTGCCTGGGAAGCGATCCTCAAGAATAAAGTCCGTTCCTTCCTGACGATGCTGGGCATCATCATCGGGGTCGCTGCGGTCATCATCATGGTTGCCATCAGCGCCGGCACCGAAGCCGCCATCCAGGAACAGATTACCAGCCTGGGTTCGAACCTGGTCTTCGTCCAGGCGTCCTTCTCGCGCGCCGGGCCGGGGCAGCGTTCCACCGGCGGCCTGGTCTATGATGATGCCCAAGCCATCCAGGATGAAGTCCCCGGCGTCTCTGCGGTCGTGGTCGAACAGAACTCATCCGAGACGGTCAAGGCCGGCGGGGTTACCCTGGAAGATGTGGAAATCCTGGGCACCACGCCGGGCTTTCCTTCGGTGCGCGATATGGAACTGGCCGGCGGCCGTTATTTCACCGAGACCGAGGTCAACCGCAAATCCAAGATGGCCGTCCTTGGCTACAGCGTGGCGCAGGAACTTTTCGGCAACTCCGACCCGATTGGGCAGTACATTACAGTCGGCACCACCAAACTCGCGGTGATCGGCGTTTTCAAGGAAAAAGGCCAGGTAGGGAACACCGACTATGATGCCCGCATTTACATCCCGATCAAGGTCGTTTTCCAGAAGTTTACCCCTTCGATGTTTGCCCGCATCATGGGCGACCAGATCCGGATGATCTACGTCGAGGTGGAGGATGGTGCAAACCTTGATACGGTAATCAACCAGATCGAACTCCTGCTGGTCAAGCGCCACGACGTGACCGTGGACAGCGAAGATTTCTCGATCACGACCCAGCAGGATATCATCAGCACGCGCGAGTCCACCACCGCGGCCTTCCGCTCCCTCTTGGGGTGGGTGGCGGGTGTCTCGCTCATCGTCGGCGGGATCGGCATTATGAACATCATGCTGGTCAGCGTCACCGAACGGACGCGCGAGATCGGTATCCGCCAGGCCGTGGGCGCCACCCCCAATGATATCCGCATGCAATTTCTCGCTGAGGCGCTTATGCTCAGCATCATTGGCGGCCTGATCGGCATCGCCTGCGGGGTGGGTGGTTCCTACTTGTTCAGTATGCTGAGCGCCGATATGCGTACCGTCATCAAGGCCGAGTCCATTATCCTCGCTTTCAGTTCGGCGGCGGTTGTGGGTGCTTTCTTTGGCTACTACCCCGCCAACCAGGCGGCCAAACTCGACCCCATCGAAGCCCTGCGCTATGAGTGATCGTATCTGATTAGGAGATACCTTAATGAAAAGGATCATTTTTACTGTGTTTCTGATCATGCTGCTGGCGCTCACCGCCTGCAGTTCGACCTCGAGCAGGATGGCAACTGGCTCCGCCACACAGGCTGGCTCCCCTGCCGAATTGTCCACTGCCCTTAAACTCCTGGCGGGCTCTTTCAAACTGGAAGGTACCGGACAGGCGATCACACCGGAACAGGCTTCCGAACTCCTGCCCCTCTGGTATGTCTATGAGGACATCAGCGTCAGTGACACGGCTGCCCAGGAAGAGAAAGATGCCCTGGTCAACCAGATCCGGGATACCATGACCGCCGGCCAGATGAGTGCCATCCAGGCCATGAACCTCACCCGCCGGGATGTCATGACGCTCATGCAGGAACAGGGCATTTCCTCGTCGGTCAAAGCCTCCGGTACTCAGACCAGCGGTGGCATGGGCGGCTTTCCAGGTGGCGGAGGCAGCCCTCCGGGCGGCTTTCCGGGCGGTGGTGAATTCAGCGGTGACTCCGAGCGTGTCCAGGCCAGAAATGGAAATACCTCGGCGTCTGCCAACGCTTCTGCGATGGATACCAGCGGACTGGTCGAGGCCCTGATCGAACTCCTGAACCAGAGAGCTCAGGCCCGGTAAAGGCAGTCGGGAGGGGCCATTCTTATGGCATAATAAAAGATGGAAACAGACCTTTGGAATGAGAGACCCGCGATGACAAAAACCGTCCTGGTTGTGGACGACGAAAAACGCCTGGTATCCCTGGTCCAGACCTACCTGGTGCAGGATGGCTACCGTGTCCTGACTGCCTACAATGGGAAGGAGGCGCTGGCGGTTGCCCAACGCGAAAAGCCCGACCTCATCATTCTCGACCTGATGATGCCGGAGATGGATGGCTATGAGTTCATGCGCCGCCAGCAGCGGGAGAGTGACACCCCGATCATCCTGCTGACTGCCCGGGTCGACGAGGAGGAAAAAGTGGTTGGCCTGGAGCTGGGCGCCGATGACTACATCACCAAGCCTTTCCGGCCGCGCGAACTGATGGCGCGTGTGCATGCGGTCCTGCGCCGGGCACAGAAAGCCGGTTCGCAGGCCGAGGTCCTGAATGTGGCCGGCATCCAACTCGACCGGGAAACCCATCTCGTGACGGCGAACGGGCGGGCGATTGACCTGACACCCTCCGAATTCGAACTGCTGGCCGCCATCCTGGCTGCCCCGGGGCGCGTCTTCTCGCGCCTGGATTTGCTGGACGCCCTGCAGGGCACGCGTTACGAAGGGTACGAACGCACGATCGACACCCATATCAAGAACCTGCGCGCCAAACTCGAACCGGATCCGCGCTCTCCCTGCTATATCGAGACGGTATATGGCGTTGGTTACCGTTTCAGGAAACCCTAGGTTCCAATGCGCTCGTTGAGTTTTAAACTCGTTTTCGCCTTTCTCATTGTCAGCCTGACCGGCATTGTTTTGAGCATGTTCCTGGTGCGCTGGTCGACCGGCGACGCCTTCCGCAAATTCCTGTCCGACCAGGAGGTGGAGGAAGTGCTGTCGGCTTATTCGGATTTCTACCAGAAAAACGGCACCTGGCAGGGTGTCGAGGCGGTCCAGCCTTTCGAACTGGATGCCTCCCAGCCCGCCCCGCCTCCATTGGGAGGGCGCCACTACCCGGTCACCCTGGCGGATGCATCCGGCAGGGTCATCCTGCCCGGCCCTGATCGGAAAATCGGGGATCTTGTCCCCTCATCCGAATTGTCGGATGGCCTCCAGATCGAAGCAAGCGGAAAGACAGTTGGCTGGCTGCTTGTGACGGCGCCGAAACGCGGCGTCAGCAAATTTGAATCCAGGTTCCTGGAGCGGATCAATACCTTGCTGGCCTTCAGTGCAGTGGGGGGCGTCCTTCTGGCTCTCCTGCTCGGGGTGATCCTCTCGCGCATGCTCACACGCCCCATCCGCGAACTGACCGAGGCCACCCGGGCGGTTTCCGAGGGAAACCTGGACCTGCAAGTGCCGGTGCGCTCGCGTGATGAACTGGGGGAATTGGCCAGTTCGTTCAACCATATGAGCGCCGAACTGGATCGCTCGCTCTCCCTGCGCCGCCAGATGACAGCCGATATTGCCCACGAACTGCGCACGCCTCTCAGCCTCATCCTCGGCCATGCCGACGCCATCCACGATGGCGTTTTGCCGCCCTCCTTGGAAACAGTCGAGATCATTCGTGAAGAGGCCGAGCGCCTGGAACACTTGGTGGATGACCTGCGCACACTTTCCCTGGCAGATGCGGACGAATTGCCCATGGCTTTCGAGAGCGTGGCCCCCGCAAAACTCCTGCAGGAACTCAAGTTGATCTATAACAACAGCGCCAGCCGGAAGGACATCTCCCTGGAAGTGGAGGCCGAAGATGATCTGCCGGAAATAAAAGTCGATCCCGGCCGCATGCTGCAGGTGCTCAGGAACCTGCTGGACAATGCCCTGCGCTATACCCCCGAGGGGGGCCGGATCACATTCTCTGCCCGGCAGGCCCAGGAGATGGTTGAGATCCGTGTGCAGGACACTGGCCCGGGGCTGGCGGATGGCGACCTGCAGTATGTTTTCGACCGCTTTTATCGTGCCAATCCGGCCCGCAACCGTGAGGATGGCGGCTCAGGTCTGGGGCTGGCCATTGCCAAATCCATCGTCGAGAAGCACGGCGGCCGCATTTGGGCTGAGAGCCAGTCCGGCCCGGGGCTTGCAATTCTCATTCAACTGCCGCCGTATTCGTAAGCATTGACGCTATATGAAAAGTTACGGGGCCGGAATGGGTGATCGTTCCGGCCCTCTTTGTTCAGCCTGCTGCCAGGCTTCTGCTATCGCCAGCCCGCTTTCTCCTTTAGCATTTGGATGAGCGCCTCAATCAGTTCGGGTGGTACAGGCAGGATATTTCCACCGTGCCCCTGGGGGCCACCTGGCCCGGACTGGCCTGCCTGCGGGGTGGGCATCACGCCTCCCACTGGCTGCTGGCTGCCGGGAGGTGTGCCGCCTGCCGGCGGCTGGGCACCCTGCTGTGGGGACATACCCCCGCCCTGCCCTGGACCCGTCTCAACGGAAATCCCCTGTGTTTCCAGGATGGCGAGCATATCCTCCCGCGTGAACTGCATTTTTGAAACCGCCTGGTTCTGTTCGTCCGTCATGGCATCCTGGATTTCCTGCAGCAGGTCCTCGACCTGTTCTTGTGTGGCGGCACCATCCTGCGCCATGTCTTTGAGGCTTGTCCAGAGCGGCAGCAGCACACCAGCCTGTTCAGCCGAGACGGCCTGACCGGTGCCCTCCAGCTTGAACGTGCCCAGGATCAACTGCAGCGGGTCACCGGCTGCCGGTTCCGCTGGTACGGGCGGTTGGGTTGCCTGTGGAAGGTTTCTCTGCACCGGCTTCTCGGTGGGTTGAACTGGCGTGCCGTTTTTTACTGGTGCAGGTGCTCTGCCGGCCGATGGCGTGCTGCAGGCAGCCAGGCTGAATATGATCAGGCTTGCAAGAAAATATAGGGGAATCTTTTTCATTTGCACTCTTTTCCTTTTTTGAATTTTCAGAAAACCATCAAGAAGATGGCGCCTCTTTTTGGTAAAGGCTTCTCCCGGTGCCGGGATGGTTCCATCTGGGATCGTTACATCGCTGGTTGCCATATCCAAGCGAGGCGATCTCCGCAAAGCGCAGCGCAGCTGCCAGCAGGACAATGGCGGTCAGAGCGTGGAGTATCTGTTCGCGCTGAATTTTCCGGACGGCCTGTGCCGGTGCGGAGTGGGCGGATCCAGGCAAGGTTGTTTTCATGGGAAGTTTCCTTTCCAGGCGCCTTACCGGTTGGCAGCCAGGGTTTCCCCACCTAACAATTCGGTACTGCTCAGGTATTCCCCGCGCTGGCTGATGAAGGTCAGCACCTTTTGAACAGCCTGGTTGTAGGCTTCAATATCCACCAGTTCGCTTGCGTCATTAACCGAATGGATCAATGCCGAATAGCGCTCCACGTCCTCTACCATCGCCCCCCTCAGGAAGGCCTGCTGGTAGATTTCCTTGACCTTTTCCTCGTAAAGTGCCTTGAAAGCGGCATTTGCCATGAAACGCTCGACCAGGGTGTTTTGCCCGCCGCCTATGCTGCCTCCGCCGCGCTGCCCGCCCGTATTGCTGAAATACAGGTCGTACGTGCTTTTGCCACCCAGCTTGCCCAGGCTTTCATTCCCATCCCACATCAGCAGGGTGAATTGTTCACTGGACTCGTCGTAGTACAGATAGTAGTTATTGTTCATTCCGACAATCGAATCGGTGTTGACCAGCAAGTTGTTGAGGGCCAGATAGGCGGCAAACGAATCCACGTCCAGCCATTTTGGCAGGTCGTTTTCAAAGGTGACCTCATCTGCCTGGTCCAGAAAGCGCATGAAGGCGATCAGCGGGGCCAAGTCGGCATCGTTGACGCGCGTCTCCTGGCTGAAACTGCTGGCATACGAACTGGGATTCTCGTCCACATAACTCAGCGTCGAGCCAACCTCTGCCTTGTAGAGTACGCCGTCAGCGTTCTCGAAGTATCTGGCCAGATATTTCTCGTCCAGGATTTCGGAGATAACGTACAGACAGGGATCAGATTCATTGACCTGGAATCCGGTGTAGGCTGTCTGGGTGGCAGGCAGGCCGGCCAGACGGGCGGTGTCATTCGTCACCGGTTCCTGGAGCATGGCGGCATCTTCACTGACGCCTGCCGTGCGGATGGCAATGGAACTGTAGCCCTGGTAGGTCTGGCCATCCACGTATTCGTCGAACTTGATCAGGAAGGGAATCCTGGTCTCTTCAGTTGTGTCCTGTTCTGTACCCGCTGAAGCAGGCTGAATATCCTGGGTCTCGGATTCCCCGCCGGGCGGCTGGGGCATTTGTCCGTTTTCCGACGGCTGGAATCCAGCCGGGGGTTCCGGCCTTTCATCGTTTGCAGGCAAGTTCGGTGGTTGTCCGCCAGCCGGCTGGTTGCCTCCGGACATCCCGCCGCCCAGGGCAGTCCGCAGGGAGGCGTTTCCTTTCAGGCGGATGCCAACTTCATTGACGCGTATGCCGTCGATGAGGATGTCAGCCTTGTAATATTCCTTCAGTCCGGTCTGTTGGTAGGTGGCGATCATTTCAGCATAGTCATCTTCGGACATGATGATCTGGATCGTGTGGACAACGCTGTCATCGAAGAGGGTTGTTGCGCTGCTGTAGTCATTGCGGTTGGGTATAACCTGTCCGGTCTGGGTGCTTTCGGTCTTCACCGTGTAAGCGATGATGCGCTGGTCTCCCATCACAAATGTGAAAAAGGAAAGTGCCAAGACCAGTAACAGGATGATTGGATAGTTTCGTTTGAATTTTAGGCTCATTTTGAACTCCGTGAACAACTTATCGAACTGGCAGCGTAGTGACGGCGCCTGGCATGTCACAGGCTCTGGCCGGGCGGGTGGATCTCCGGCCGCCGTCACTACGAACACCCGCGTGGGGGGCTACAGGTCTGTGCTGTTGTAACCTGCGATCAGGGTGACCTTGTTATTGCCGTTCAGGTTCTTGATCTCGGTTACGAACTCCTGGATCTGGTTGGATTTCTTCATCCCGATGCTGTAGGTCAGTTCGGTCAGCATGCCGCTGTGTACCGAGTCCACGCTGATCAATTCTGATGAACTGGTAAACTTCAGGAAGGTCCTGTCGAAAAGCGTATCAAAGGGCATGCCATTGGGGATCTGCACCCGCAGGATCTGGCTGGACATCTGGCGGGCATACCAGTCGAAGCGTGTCATCAGCAGGATCACCAGGCTGATGGCGATGGCTGCGATCACTGCCAGCAGGTAGAACTTGGTGCCGACCGCCATGCCGATAGCCATGGTGAAGAAAATAAAACCTACATCACGTGTTTCCTTGATGGCATTCCGGAAACGGATGATGGACAAGGCTCCCACCAGCGAGAAAGCTCGGGCAATATTGGAGCCGACGATCATCATCACCAGGGCCACCACCATGCCGTTCAAAACCAGCGTAAAAACGAAACTCTGTGTGTAGGAGGTGCCGCGGTGGGTGATCTTGTAGATCCAGCCGATGAAGGCGCTGAGGATAAAGCTGAGCACCATGCACAGCACCACATCGGTGACCGAGAATTCACCGGTCAGGTCCTGGAAGTTCAGATTTTGAAGATTGAATACATCCATTCGAAATTTCCTTTCTTAGTTTTTGACGATCATCCTGGAACCATCGAAGCGCCATTGCATGGAGGGCAGGTTTTGGGCAACCTCGATGCTGCGGCAATATTTGCTCACCCGGATCAATTGCAGGTTGTGCGCCGCCACCAGTTCGGTCAGCCAGTAGGGGATGCGTTCGTTGACCTTGATTTCCATGACCACGTAATCTGCCGGGAACATGGGCAGGCCGCAGGTTTCTTCGTGCAGGGCCAGTTGGCGCCTCTGGCTCGAGAGGGCCGTGTCGAAAGTGACCCGCAGGCCGATATCGTAATTGGTGCCAATCCATGCCTGGCGCGTGTAGCGCACAATGCTGGCCGGGCGCAGGTTGTATTGCCACAGGAAAGCGTAGATCTCTTCGACCACTGCTTTGTCTTCCACCGCATGCTCCGGCATCTGGCGTTCATTGCACAGGCGTAATGCCTCGCCGTAGGGCAGGATGGCCCGCCGCTTTTGGGTGACCCGGTCGATACGTTGTTTAATCTCCACGAAGACGGGTGTGTTTTTGCTCAGCGCCCCGGCATTCCCGTAGCGGCGAATGCGCAACTTGCGGCGAAACTTGATTCCGTCGACCTTTTCCCAATAGCACCGGAAGTCGGGTGAGTCGTAGTACAGGCTGGTCAGTTCATAGCGGCCGTTGCCATTGCCGTGCTCATCAGGCAGCAGGTAGGCGCCCAGCGCCGATTTGAAGAGTTCAGCCTGTTTCAATCTGACCAGGTATTTCAACTCGAAGCGGTTGAAGCGGCGGATGGTATGGCTGAGGCTGTTCATGATTCCTCCGGTTTATGCTTGTGCAGTCTTTGGGGAACACTTGTTCAACAGCAGGCTGAGCCCTTTTTGCGCCAGCAGGATTATGGCGGTGACGGAGGAAAGTTTAACGAGTGTGGTCAGCATTTCGGCCAATCCCATGGAGACGGATACGTTTTCGTGGCCGCCTCCATCAGCAGGTTGGTTCTGCCGCAGGCCGCCCGCCTGGTTGTTTCCCTCGCTCAAGCCGGCTGATATCCCGCCATTCCCGGCTGACCCGGATGTGTCCCTCACGCTCAGGCTGAAGGCTCCGGCAATCACGGTTGCCAGGAGCAAGAGGATCGTAATGCGCAGCAGGATCTTCATGATCACTTCTCCTCGTTGTTGATTCGCACCGGCAGAATAGCCGTGGTCTGCAGACCGGGGTGCGGGAACAGGTTCTGAACAGGTGTCAGGATATGGCGCTTGATATTGGTCACCACCCACTTCCAGTGCAGGGCAGTGTGAACCCCAAGCAGGACCAACGCTGCGTCCGAGGTGAGTGAGTGGATGGATTTCCAGCCCCGGCTGATATCCAGTTGGATTCCCAGGACGGACAGGATGCTTTTCGAGATCATCAAACCACTGTACATCGAGCCGGTCAGGGCGATGAAGAAAAGTGCATCCACCAGGAAATTCAGGCGTGATTGGTGGAAGAGTTTCTTGAGGAATTGTGCCGAGACTTTGGCCAGCCATTCCCAGTGCACCAGCAGGTGGGTGAGGATGGCAGCGCCGAAGGACAATGCCAGCCATTCATGGATGGTATTGCCGGTCAGGCGTGGGCTTGAAACCGTCAGAAAGACGGCGAAAATGGTCAGGTCGAGCAGGAGGTTGTTTTTGGTGGACATATTTTTTTTCTTTCTCCTCTTCCGGTCTTGCAGGCATCCGGCAGAGGCGGTTTGGGTGTTACGTACAGCCGCATTCTAAGATTCCAGGCTGTGAACAAGCCAAGAAGAACCTGTGAAAAGGCTGTGAGTTTCGCGCTGACAAACAAAAGCACCTCCTGCCGGCACTGCAGAAGGTGCTTTCCATGCGTGTTATCTGGAGTTTACCTGATTGAGATCACCTCCTTCTCGGGAGCGACCACTGATTGGCGGGACTCGAATTGAATTTTTGGAAACCTCCTTCTCGAAGTGCCTGGCTGGCAGGTGTATTCCTGCATCCCTGCCATGCAGGCGGTTGAACTCGGGAAACTGCTATCATTCTAGGCCGGCAGGCTGTGAAAACACCAAGAATTCGCTGTGAAGAAGATGAGACTTCACCTTTCAGTCGGTTTTCACAGCCTTTTCACAGCAAGTCAGGATATAGTGGGGCTTGTGATAAGATTATGTCATGAAATCAGGTGTAAAGCCGATGCCCACAGTCCTTGTGATCGATGATGACCAGAAACTGCTGAAAATGCTCCAGCGCACATTGGTCTACGAAAACCTTAACGTACTGACTGCCAGCAACGGCGAGGAAGCCCTGCCCATCATTGATGCAAAAAAGCCGGATTTATTGATCATTGACTGGATGATGCCAAAAATGGACGGTGTCACCCTCATCCGCCACCTGCGTTCCGACGAAAACAAAACAGCCGTGCTCATGCTGACTGCCCGCGACGCCATCGAGAACCGGGTGGATGGCCTGGAAAGCGGGGCGGATGATTACCTGGTGAAACCCTTTGCTCCGGCCGAACTGGTGGCGCGCGTGCATGCCCTCCTGCGGCGGGTCGAGCCCAGGCCGGAAACGCAGGCCGTTTCTTACCTGGATGTCAGCCTTGACCCGGTTACCCGTGAAGCCTGGCGCGGTGACATGGCCTTGATTCTCACGGTGACCGAATTCAATCTCCTGCATCTGCTCCTTCGCCATCCCCGCCAAGTCCTGGAGCGCGGCCAGATATTAAACGAAGTCTGGGGGTATGATTTCTGCGGAGATGATAATGTGCTCGAAATCTATATCGGTTACCTGCGTAAAAAACTCGAAGCGGGGGAGCGCCCCCGCATCATCTATACCGTGCGCGGGGTGGGCTACGTTTTGCGCGAGGAATAATGTCGATCCGGTTTCGCTTCACCCTGCTCTACAATGCCATCCTGGCCCTGACGTTGGCAGTATTCGGCCTGGCCCTATATTCGATCCAGGCACGCACCACCTATGACGACCTTAGAAAAGATCTGCGCCGCAGCAGTGAAAGTGTAGGCAAATCCTTCCTCCGCGAGGCTGCCGATCCATCAGCTCCCGGAGGACAGCTCCCGCCAGAGTCACCGCCGCCGGTGCCTTTTCAGAACTTTTCTGATGACCAGGCTTTTCACAGGCTGCCCGAGCGTGAGATCGTGCGCCTGCTCGACCCTGCCGGGAACCTGGTGGCCAGCCCGTTTGGCCGCAATGAGGAAGTCCTGCCCTTGAGCGCACAGGGTCTGCAGGTATTGAAGAGTGGAGGGGAATGGTGGGAAACGGGCAGTTCAGGTGACCAGCGCCTCTTGATTTACAACCGCCCCATATATAACGACGGTCAGATCGTTTATATCCTCCAGATGGCCCGCCCGCTTGATGAGCGTGATCGTTCCCTGCAAGCCCTGGGCACGACACTCATCCTGGCCAGCCTGGTGATATTGGTGATTGCTTTTGGAATTGGCTGGGTCCTTTCGGGAATCACCTTGCGGCCAATCCAGCGGATTACCCAGACCGCTCGCGGCATCGGGGATGAACATGGCTTTACCCGCCGTGTGGCTTACTCCGGTCCGCAGGATGAAGTTGGCCAGCTGGCCACCACCTTCAATGCCATGCTGGAGCGCCTGCAGGAGGCTTACCAGCGCGTTGCCCATGCTCTTGAAATGCAGAGGAACTTCGTGGCCGATGTTTCGCATGAGTTGCGCACCCCGCTGACAACTTTGCGCGGCAACCTCGGCCTGTTGCGCCGTGATCCGCCCATTCCTGCTGAGGAACAGGCGGACATCCTGGCCGATATGACCGACGAAAGTGACCGTCTCATCCGCCTGGTCAACGACCTGCTGATCCTGGCGCATGCCGATGCAGGCCGGAACCTTGCCAGTGAACCTATCCCCATCCTGCCGGTACTGGAGGAAACCTGCCGCCAGGCGCGCCAGATTGCCCCGCAGCGGAAACTCAGCCTCGCTGCAGCCGATTGCTCCATCCAGGGAGACCGGGATGCTTTCAAACAGGTGTTGTTGATCGCACTGGATAATGCCCTCAAACATTCGACAGGTGAGATCATCGTCACGGCTGGGGTCGAGGGCAACCGGGTCGAGGTCCGTGTGCAAGATTTTGGCCCGGGCATTCCACCGGATAAACTGGGGCACGTTTTCAACCGTTTCTATCGTGGAGAGGATAATACCTTGGTGCCCGGCTTCGGCCTCGGCCTGCCAATTGCCAAATCCCTGGTGGAAAACCAGGGCGGGAGCATTGCATTGGAGAGTGAATTGGGGCAGGGGAGTATTTTGAGACTTCTATTTCCTCTTGCTGCGGATGACCGTTGAGCCTGATCGAGCAGACAGGACCAGGAAGGGAAAATCATGAATCGCCTCATCGGAAAGGTCAAATCCATCTCAAAACTGCAGCTGCTGGCGGTTGTGCTGATTATCATCGGTGCACTGATCATGATTCCCAGGGGCCGGGGGATGTTCAAATTTTCCCAGGAAGTGGAATTTGCCCGCCAGCACGATTTTCAGTCCGGGAACATCTCCCCCGACCTGCTTCGTCCCTGGATGACCGTCCGTTACATTGCCGTTTCCTATGCTGTCCCGCAGAAATATATCTTCGACGCGGTGGGAATCCCTCCGCGCCGGGAAAACAGCATGATTTCTGTCAGCCGTCTCAACAAGCGGCTTGAATTGGGCACGGTGGATGGCCAGCCAGAGCTGCTTCACATCCTGCGGGATACCATCCTTGCCTATCGGGCCAACCCGGTGGCCACCGGGCTGGTGGAACAGGGCGTGCGTGACTGGATGACCATCCAGTATATTGCCAACAGCACCGGCATCCCGGTCGAAACCATCTTCCTGGAACTGGATCTGCCGGTGGACGGCAATGCCTGCCTGCCTCTCGGTCCTCTCAGCGACAAGGTCCATTATCCGGGCGGGCCGCGTGCGCTGGAACAGGCCCTTCAGCGCCTGGTGGATACCGCTCAGGTGCATCCATGAGCAATCTTGACCTGGGCGCGCTTCTCCTGGGCTGGGTGGCAGATTACGGTGCGCCCATGGTGGCTGTGCTGTTGTTGCTGGGGGAGATGGGGGTGCCGATTCCGGCGACCTTGCTTGTCACGGCTTCGGGGGCTTTTATCCGCCAAAATTTGCTCGATCTGTATCTGACACCCTTGCTGGGGTTGGCGGGTACGCTCGCCGGGGATGTCATCCTGTATGCAGTGGGCTATTTTGCCGGTCACCGCATACAGCGCCGCTTTGGGCAGACTGCCGCCTGGAAGAATGCGCAGGCATCCTTTGAGCGCTATGGCGGCGCGGCGATCTTCCTTTCGCGCTGGCTGCTGACCGCCGTTGCATTTCCAACCACGCTGGTTGCCAGCAGCAGCGGCTACCGCTTTCGAAAGTTCTTCCTGTTCGACTTTGCCGGTGAGTTTGTCTGGATTGCGCTGTATGGCGGCCTGGGGTATGCCTTTGGCAGCCAGTGGGAATTGATCAGCGATTTTATCTCCGACTTCAGCGGCTTCCTCCTGGGGGCACTCATCCTGGGAATCGGGGTGTATTTGTTGTTCCGTTTCCGCAGGAAGCCACAGTCCTGAAGTTTCCCGGTTCCCCTTTCATCCTTCCCACCATTTGAGCACCCGTAAAGCCCGCAGGGTGTTCCAGCGGCTGGGTTGGCTGGCTGCTTCCAGGTTGAAATACACGCGCCCCGGCCAGGGGGTGTTCAAAACCCAACGGCCGTCCCCACCCTGCTTCTCCTTGAGCAGTCCGATGGCGTCGCCCATGCGCTCATCCCGCCCGGCATTGACTGCCCGGAAGTAATCCAGGGCGCGCAGGATGTCGTAGTGCCAGCGGGGTGGGAAGTGCAGGCGTGTCATGGCGGGGTCCACGATTTCGCCGCTGCGGTGGGAGCGGTATAAGCGGTGGAGGAGCAGAAATTCATGGGCGCGCTGGACGGCCTCCCTGGCTGGGGCGGGCAGGGGATGGATCAAGCCATATTCGTGTAGCCCCTCGAGTGTCAGGATGGTTGTGTGGAATGACCCATGGGTTGCGCCGCGCACGCGTTCGCAGTTCCAGCCGCCGTCCGGCATCTGCTCGCGTAGCAGGAAACCCACCAGGCTGTGCACGCGTTCATCGGGGGAGCGGAAATAAGCCAGCAGGGCCAGCAGCATTCCATTGACACATGTCTCGCTGTGGTGATAGGACTTCCAGAAGTTGATCCCGCCGTCCCTTTCCAGGCCCCTCGCCAGGAAGTGTTCGCAGCCCCTTTGCGCCTGGGGATTCTCATGCGCCAGCCCCAGCTGCATCAACAGCAGAAGGGTATACGTGGTGGACGTCCATTTGGGTGAGTACAGTGCATTGGCCCAGGTTCCATTTGGGTCCTGGCGGGAGAGCAGTTCTGCACCCCAGCCCTCCAGCGCCACCCGGCTGCGTTCCTTTTCGTATACTTCCGGCTTTTCCTCCAGCAGGTCGCGCTGCACCTGCCAGCGGATGGATGGGTCGCCGCCCAGTAACCAGTCGAGGTTTTGCGGGTTTATGTCCATGATCAATATTGTAGCACGCTGATAGGAATGTGATAGCCCTGGCGGGCCGCAGAATGTTATAGTATTACTGAACCCTGACAGAGTCGTTTTGACTTGAACAGGCAATCATTAGGAGAGAAAAATTGCAGAAAATGAGCACGTCGCG
>CAYLXB010000047.1:0-27605 GCA_964387495.1 uncultured Anaerolineaceae bacterium | reverse complement strand
GTCGATGGAGACATTTGCTTCCAGCATATCATTCTGCATCGCAAAGCGATACCAGGACATGATGCGGGAGGATGGCTCACGCAGCACAAAGACCAGTTTGGCATTTGGAAGCATGGACTTGATCTTGCCGGGTGTGCCCGTCGAGTACAAATAGTCTGGCGTGGCTTCGCTTCTCAGCCGCTTTTCCTCGCAATGGCTGAAAAATTCAGCGTAATGCTCCCTCCCGTCCTCGAAGCGATACTTCGACTGAAGGGGATAGTCTTTATCTAGGAAGAAACGAGTCTCTTTGATATTCGAAACACATACCTCGGGGTGATCCCTCAGATATTGGTACAAGGAGGTGGTGGCAGCCTTGGTTGTTCCACCAATGATGAGGTAGGGATACTCAAAAAAATTTTGGTCGTTCATCTTATTTTTATGAAACCTCGCAGACTGGCTATTCTTCGGTTTTGAACCCGATCAGAAGTTAATAGTCTGGACCGCCGGAGATTCTCCAGGTCCACTATTGTAAAGAATCGCGCCTTCATGCATACTTGTCCCAATGGCTGAAGTCCCTTCCAACCAGTCCGGCTAGCTTTTCGTTGTACGGTCTAAAATATTCACCCAAACGCCGTGCCGTTTCAGGGGAAATCGGGGGGATTTTGATTTCCTGTTCGTTGAGACTGTTGATCCGGCTCTTGATTCGATCCGCCGGCCCATCCGACAGGATTTTTCTAAATACTTTTTTGATCAGGGACTTCTTACCCAGGATGCGGGCCAGTGACTCAGAACGGGCCACGGAGGCGCGGTTGTGCTCCCGGCTTGTATCCAGGGCGATATTCTGGTCGAGCCCAACTGATGCAAAAATCTGAGCGCAAACCCTGCGAATATCCTGCTTCATATCGTCTGTCAGGAAGATGTGCACTTGGGAACGAGGAAAAATAGAGAAGATCATTTCCAGGTGCTCTGCATACCGACTCCGTTCCAGATATGCGCAATTACGCGCATGGATCGGATCCCCCAGGAAACGGGACGCGTCAGCCTCGAGTGCCTCTTCGAAGGTTGGCAGGGGTTCCCACCCCCGGCGTCGTGCAAACCAATAAGCAGAATAAGCCCGGTCAACCGGATTCCGCAGAACGACCACCAGTTTCATGTGTGGGTTATGCTGATAGATGCGTTCCATCGCCTGGCGGGAATACATTATCCCTACATTCTTTGCCAGGAGCATTTTGCCATCCTCATATTTTGGAAAGTAACGGCGAAAAGCCTGTTCATAACCCAGGGAATATGCATCACCATCCAGGAAGAACGTCATCTCCGTTTGTTCATGGGTGACCAGTTCCGGATGTTGGGATAAATACGAATTCAGTGAAGTTGTCCCGGCTTTTTGAGCACCGATGATCATTAGGTCAATTGATTTCATAGGGTTTCAGGATTTGATTTTAGAGAAATTAAAAGCCATGCTGTTGATATTCAGACGCCGGCGTACGGCAAACCACAGCAGGATATTCCAAATTGTCATGGTGATTGCAGAGGCCAGGGCGGCTCCACTGACGCCGAATGGCGGGATCAGGACCAGATTCAAGACGACATTGCTGATGGCCGAGATTGTCATACCCTTGGCAGTCTCTTGTTCATGACCGGTCATATTGAGGAGAACGCCAACAGACCCGGTCACGGAATTGATCAATTGGCCAATGGATAGTATGCTCAATGGCCAGAAGGCGCCGATAAACTCTGCCCCAAAGATCATTCTCAACAGGGGTTTACCGGCAAAGAGAAACACCGCTGTGGCTGCCAGTGTTAACAGGAGCACCACACGGGCACTGGCGGCAGCTAGCCGTTGCAGCCGTTCTTTATCTCCAACGGCATACAGGCGGGCGAACTGCGGTGCCACCACGATATTGATGGCCTGCAGGCCCAGGGATACCAGCAGGGATACCTGGTCTGCCACCCGGAAAACACCCACCTGGGCTGAGTTTTCGAACAGACCCAGGATCAAGATGCTTGTGCGGCGGTTGATGAGCTGCATGCCGCCGATAAAGGCCAGGGGCAGCGTGCTGGCAAGCCAGAGACGCCCCTCGAAGATTGGTTTGGCGCGGTGAACCTCTCCTGGCGTTGCCCGCCATAACAACCAGGCGCCGATGATGAAAGCCAGAGCGGCGGCGGCCACCTGCAGCCCCATGGCTCTGTCTGGCGACAACTTTTTCTCTTGGAAGATAAAGATCGTACCCAGGATAAGCAGGATATAAAAACCCGGCAGGAATGCTTGCTCAGGCAGCTGCCCCAGCATTACCTTGTGTAGACCGCGCAAGGCTGCCCCGCGCAAAGCACCCAGGGCGATCAGGGGTACCAACGCCAGTCCCCATGTCATGGTGACCAATTGCACACGGCTGAAATGGTTTCCCCAGATGAGAAAGGCCACACCTGCTCCCAGGACGATGGTTACAGTCAGGATGGCGGTGACTCTTCCTGCCCAATTCCAGATGCCCTTGATTTTTCCCCACTCCTGCCTGGCAAGCGCCTTTGCGGTTTCACGCACCAGCAGGTTGGGAAGCCCAAATTCAGCCGGGATGGAAAGCAGGGAAACCAGAGCGTAGACATACGAATAGACGCCGTAATTGTCCGCTCCCAGCGCCCGCGCCATCACCACGGTGGTCAGGAATGTAAGCAGGACAGAGGCCGCCTTGAGAATCAGGCTGCCTGCTCCGTTCCTGATAAGTTCTGACCGTAACCCCTCGCCTCCAACCAACCGATTTAAACCCGGGATGGACCTGGTAAAAGATTTCATTGTTATAGTGCCATCGGGTTCTTTCTCAGCCCGATTTTCCCCCTGCCTTCCACGCCTCCACTGCCAGCGCTGCCAGGCTTGCTATGATAAAACCAAGCGCTCCGAAGACGGCCGTGTTCATTGGTATATTCGGTGAGGAGGCGTTCTTGGAGGGCATTGCCTTCACGCTAATGGTTGCCACCTTCGCGCTCTGTGAGAGGACTGTGGCAATCTGCTGCTGTTCTTCCAGCAGGGTTGCATATAGCGAATAGGATAAATCGCGATGGGTGGTGTAATGGTTTAACTGAGCCTGCGCATTGGCCAAGTCACTCTGTAATAGGGGGATTTCCTGCTCGATACGGGTTTCTTCGTCCTCCATGTACTTCAATTGGACCTGAAGGGTTTCACGCATTAGGGCTGCTGTAGCCAGCGCTTCAGATGCGGATACATCTGAGAAAGAACCGCTTTCTAGCTGTACTGTCATGGAGGGCGCGTCATTCTGGGCTGGCATGACGGATGTGTTGTTCGTGAAGAGCACCCTCGAGTCCATCTCGATGAACCGGCAGGGCTGGCTGGCTAGTGCCCGTTGCCGCAGGGTGGTTAAAGCCAGTCCATCGCCCAACGGCAGTTTACTGTCCCCCGGCATTTTTTTCCAGCCGCTTTCCAGAACCTGCATGTCAATGAGAACCTGCCCCGTGACGCTTCTGTTGTTAAGGATACATTTCAGGTCCATCTGATTGCGTTCTAACTGAGCGCTCAGAGCATCCATTGGGCTTGTGGACAGCGCTTTGGATAGGTTTTCCTGTGCTTGCTCATAATCCTGTCTGGCTTGTATAATTTGTGTATCCAGGTTGGTTGCCAATGCATCCACTCCGTAAGTGGTGTTTATCGTCGCGGCTATCTTTTCGGCCCACAGGTTGGCCAGCAAGGCTGCTCGTTCCGGGTCCGTGTCGGTGATTGTAAGGCGCAGCTGATCTTTGCCTACATCAATGGCCGATGCCATTTCGGTGATTACAATTGTCTCATTCTGTATGGCCTTGACTGCTGCTGGATCTTTAATGACACCTTCCAGGAGGCTTGGTGCAGTTGCCAGTTGAACCACTGCCTTCAAGTCGGGAAGCGTGGGGGAAATGCTGAAACTGGCACTCTTTGACGAAGTAGTAATTGCTGGACTACCGATGAATACAAATGCAGAGGATCGGTATTGGTGTGGCAGCAGCCAGGAATTAACTGCAAAGGCGGCTATGGCCGCTGCTAAAGTCAGGATCAGGATGACAAGGCGAGCTTTCCAGAGTGTATGAAGAATCTCGCGCAGGTCAATTTCATCTTCCAGGATGGATCGAGTTTCTCCGGACATGAGACCTCTTATTTAGGGGAATTATCGTGTGATATCTGGACGCTTGGTATACTGGTAAATGAGCCGGTACCTGCTCATTTCCGGCAGGGTAGTATAATGCACATCAAAGAGCGTGGCAAGTGCCGTCTCCCCCCGGCAGCACAGCTTTTTATTCCCTCATCCTTACATAGAACAAGGTTGAGCCGTCGATTTCCTGCGTGCGCATCTCGAACAGTTCTTTGTAACTGGCAATCATGCGGGAGAGCTGGCGGTGGCCGTAAGTGCGCGGGTCGAATCCTGGATCGAGTTGGTATAGGGCGTTGCCCATGATATCCAGGCGCGCCCAGCCGTCTTCCTGCTCGGCAATATCATAAGCCTGCCGGATCAGCGGCATCGGGTCGTTCTCGATCTCGGGTTCTGTCTGTGGGGGGAGGGCCGGGCTTGTTGCTGAAGCAGGTTTCTTGCGCTGGCTTTGCCGCTGAGAGGCTGGCCTGGATGGCTTTTGGCCGGCGGTCAAATTGGATGTGTAGACGAAGACATCACAGGCATTCACAAAGGGCTTGGGTGTCTTTTTATCGCCAATTCCCATCACGAACACGCCCGACTCACGGATACGGGTTGCCAGGCGTGTATAATCGCTGTCGCTTGAAACCAGGCAGAAACCGTTGACCACCCCGGAGTGCAGGGTGTCCATGGCATCGATGATCATGGCACTGTCGGTGGCATTCTTGCCAACAGTGTAACGGAATTGCTGGATGGGCTGGACGGCGTGATAATTTAGAACGTCTTTCCACGAGTTCATGCTGGAGGTCGTCCAGTCCCCATAAATTCGCCGCAGGGTCACCATTCCGTACTTTCCTGCTTCCGCCAGCATCTGCGGTAAAAGACTCGACTGGGCATTATCGCCATCGATCAGCATGGCGATTTTGTGTCTTGATAAAGAAGAGAGTGGTTCATCAGGCATGATGTTTTACTTTCTCAGCAGCCCCACAGGGTTTCTGAATGAGTTGAGGGGACGCTGTATTTAAGCCCATTATAAGTCAATTTCGAGCGCTCATACTTATTTTTCTTTCACGACCCCGACAATGATGCCTAGGACGGCTACAATGACGGCGGCCATGAATCCCCGGCTGATCCCCTGAAACAGCGCACTGGTGGAATCTCCTGCCAGGTTGGTGGTCAGAACAGCGCCGGCCAGACCCACGCCCAGTACCATCCCCGCGTTGCGGCTGGCTGCCAGCACACCAGAGGCAATCCCCTGCCTGTGACGCGGCGCAGAGCCCATCAACGCGCTGCTGTTGGGTGAGATGAAAATGCCTGTGCCCAGCCCGGCGGTTGATAGCCCCAACGCCGCAGACCAGAGCGAAGATGCAGGCCCCAGGCGTGAGAGCAGGAATAGGCCCAGTCCGATCAGAGCCATGCCGATCATCCCTGGGGTACGGGAGCCGATCTTGTCGGAAAGGGCTCCGCTGATTGGCGCGGTGATTGCCATCAGGATCGGTTGGGCAGTCATGATCAATCCTGCCTGGGCTGAGTTCAACCCGCGGCCTTGTATCAGATAGAATGGCATCAGGAAAGTGATCGAATACAGGCAGATGTAATTCAGAATCGCGCTCAGGGTTGCGGCGGAAAACAATGGTATACGGAATAGGTGCAAATCCAGCATTGGAGCCGGTGCCCGTCGTTCGATTAAGATGAATCCTGCCAGCAATAGTCCGGCGGTGGCGAACAAGGTCAGGGTCAAGGCGGAAGTCCAACCCCATTCTGCACCCTTGTTTAGTGCCAGCAGCAGTGTTACCAAGCCAGCCAGAAAAACAGCTGCGCCGGGCAGGTCGAAGCGCTGGCCGTTTTCGGTAGGATTCTCTTTCGGGACGTAGAGCAGGCTCAGCGTCAGGGCCAATATGCCCACCGGTACGTTGATATAGAACACACTGCGCCAGCCAAGCATATGCGCCAGCCAGCCCCCAAAGGAAGGGCCGACTGTCAGGCCCAGGTAGGTCATCATGGCAGAAAGCCCGAGAGCACGGCCGCGTTGTTCGGCCGGAAAATTGCCGGTCAGGATGGCGGGGGCATTGGCAGCTACCATTGCCGCGCCAATCGCCTGAATACCACGCGAAACGATCAGCATCTCTGCAGAGACAGCCGCACCGCATATGGCCGAACTCAATACGAAGATGGCAAAACCCCAGATATATACAGATTTGTGCCCGCGCAGGTCTCCCAGGCGGCCAAAAGTTAGCAACAAACCACTCATCACCAGCAGGTACACGGTCACCACCCATTCTATGGTCGCCACCTCACTGGCAAAGGCTGAACGGATCACTGGCAGGATTGTATTCACCACACTGCCGTCCAGTGCAGACATAAACGATCCTGTGCCGATAGCAATCAGTACCCACCACTTGCGGTCGATTTTTGTAGACATTGTGTTCCTCAATGCAGATTTTTGCAACTATACTTGTCCACCGCCAGTCCGTCAAGGCGGTGTTTTTTCCACTGGCCTGCCACCTTTACACAATCTTCATGAAATTTGTATCACTTTTGTTACAATGGAATATGGAGGTACGTATGTCAACTGCCAAAATCCTGGTTGTGGACGATGAACCAAGCATTTTGAACCTGGTCTCTTCCTATCTCAAAGCCGATGGGTATGAAGTTTTTACTGCTTCTGACGGCCCTTCTGGTTTGAAGGCTGCTCGTGCTTATAAACCCGACCTGCTGGTGCTGGATGTGATGCTGCCCGGGATGGATGGCTTGGAATTGCTCTCCCGTCTGCGCCGGGAATCGGATGTATATGTCATCCTGCTCACTGCCCGCACCGAGGAAACCGACAAAATCGTAGGTCTCTCGGTCGGCGCGGATGACTATGTTACCAAGCCGTTCAGTCCACGCGAACTCGCTGCTCGTGTCAAGGCGGCCCTGCGGCGTATTCAGACCGGTAGCACATCTGCACCGGAGATTCTCTCTTTTGCCCATACCCGCATCGATGCCGGTGCTCGCACCGTTACGGTGGATGGTCAATCGGTGGCTCTGACCGCCATTGAATTCGATCTGCTGCGCGCCCTGGCCGAACAGCGTGGCCGTGTTTTGACGCGTGAACAACTACTTGAACGGGTTTGGAATACATCTTACTTTGGTGAAATGCGTGTTGTGGATGTGCACCTCGGTCATGTGCGCCAGAAATTGGGCCGCGATGATCTGATTACCACCGTGCGCGGTGTGGGCTATCGGTTTGAAGATGAACCGGTCTGATAAGGTGAAGTATGTTTGATGTTATTCGCCGCCATTTGGGCGTAAAACTCTTCCTGTCATATCTGGGTGTCATTCTGGCCGGGGCACTTATCCTGGCCCTTGCCACTGCTTTCAGCCTGCCGCGCGCTTATAATCGCCATCTGGCAGGCATGGAACAGGTCATGCAGAACGGCGGAATGGAGGGGATGCAGGGTTTGGGGCAGGGCCGTGGGCAGTTGGGTCAAGGCCCGGGCATGATGCGCAATCTGTATGCAAACTTCCGCGCCTCTTTTGTTGAAGCTCTTTCGCTGGCTGCCATCGCTGCCCTGTTGGTGGCTGTCGCTGTCAGCCTGATCCTCAGTCGTAGTGTGGTGGCCCCGGTGCGGGCCATGCAGCTCGCTTCACAGCGTATTGCAGCCGGGCATTACGCAGAACGCGTCCAGGCCGGCACCGAGGATGAACTTGGTAGGTTGGCGCAAAGTTTTAATCACATGGCGGGTGAACTGGAACAGGTGGAAACCATGCGGCGCCGTCTAATTGGTGATGTTGCCCACGAACTGCGCACGCCACTCACTGCGATCCAGGGGTCTGCAGAAGGTTTGATGGATGGCGTTCTTCCCGCTACTACTGAGACATACCAACAAATTTACCAGGAGTCCACCCGCCTGGCACGCTTGGTAGATGATTTGCAGGAACTCAGCCGCGTGGAAGCCAGGGCCTATGAGTTGGATTGCCAGCCTCTGGGTCTTGCTGCTGTTGTCAAGACGGTCTCTAAGCGGATGGGATCTTCGTTTGCTGACAGGCAGCTTACCTTCGCAGTTGATCTGCCGGTTGATTTGCCGCGTGTTCGGGCTGATGAAGGCCGGTTGGTGCAAATCGTTACAAATCTGGTCGGGAATGCTCTGCAGTATACCCCTGCCGGCGGCACAATTACCTTCAAAGCTGTTTTACTGGGTGAGGAAGTTCAGGTTTCCGTTCAGGATACTGGCGTTGGAATCCCACCGGAGCATTTGCCTCACATTTTCGACCGATTCTATCGAGTGGACAAATCACGCTCGCGCGCGCACGGCGGTTCAGGCATCGGCTTGACGATTGCGCGTTACCTGGTGGAAGCGCATGGCGGCCGTATTTGGGTGGAAAGCGCCGGGCAAAATCTTGGCAGCACCTTCTTCTTTACCCTGCCTGTTGCTGCCTAAGGAAGCTTACTTCGCGTAGGTTATAAAATGTGCACATGCTACCAGGGAGAGCAGAATCGTTCCCAGTGTGATTATTCCGCTGGCCGCCCAAAAACCTGCCAGCACAGACAGCATCCCTGCTGTCTCCAGTCCGGCCAGGGCTTTCATCACGTTTGTCGGTCCTAAAAAACGCCTCGTCGCGGGGATCTCTGTTTTTTCTCGCAGGATGATCCCACCAATCATCAACAGCAAACTGGTGATGCAGGCCAGTGCTGTGATGAAACCACCGGGGAGTCCAAACAAATTCACAACCTCCACTCCACAGGTTCCGGTTCTTGCAGGCAGGGGATAACTGCTGAAAAGTATGACCCTCACCAGAACAAAGCGATCCCAGACAGCGTTCTCTGCGTTGAGCGGCCATTCCAATTTGTGTGATTCGCCCGGTGCAAGCTCGAGGGTTTCGCTGTATTCATCCATGTATGTCACATATCCGGCGCTGACGTGCGCTCGCACCCGCCGGGTTGTTTTTTTGTCCGTGGGGTTTGAAATTGTTGCCCGAATCATACCTGTCTCGTTGGGCGCGATGATGACCGGACAGTGGATACTCCATAAAGTACCATCTGATCTTTGCGCTGGATCGAACAAGGAAGCTTCGAAATCGGCCCAGGAAGCATAGCCAATGAAGACGAAGCCAATCAGGGCTCCAAGGGAAAAAATCAGTGCGCTAAACGTGTTGATGTTTTTTTTGCTTTGCATGGATGGATTTCTTTCTTCATTTCACCGGTCTTACTTCACAACCATCACTGTCCGGAAATCGCCATGTGGCGAAGTTTTTCGGTCAGTTCACTCTCCGTTGGTTCAACCAGGATATCTCCGTCTGGAAAAATGATCGTTGGTACAGAGCAGCAACCACGATTAACCTGCCTGATGAAAAAGTCTGCCTGCCGGTCGTTTTCCACATCTACGGTCTGATAATGCACATTGGATCTATCCAGTACCGCCCGTGCACGGCGGCAGTCAGGACACCAGAACTTTGTGTAGAACACAATATTGGTGGAATTGGTAGTATATAAGTCTCGGTCAGGCATTTTTGTTATGGTTCAGTCCGATTTGTCCTACGATAGTCTATTATAATGATAACTGGAAACCGCGTGAGGACTGACTTAGATGGAATATCGTCCAATATTTTCGGTAGATGAAAGCGTCGAGAATTATCGGCAGCTGGTGGACCATTCACCTGATGCCATCGCGGTGCATTGCAACGGGAAACTTGTTTTTGTTAATCCGGCCGCTGTTGCCTTGTTGGGGGCCAATGAACCAGCAGAATTGATCGGCAAGTCGCTGAATGATATCGTTTATCCTGACGACCATGAGACTGTCTTTCCCCGCATCAAGGAAGCGATTCCACGTTCAACCCCGCTCCTGTACGTGGAAGGAAGATTTGTGCGACTGGATGGCAGTATTGTAATGGTCGAGGTGGCATCCATGCCCACAACCTTCAGAGGCAAACCAGCTTATCAAGTTGTGGTCAGAGACATTACGGATCGTAAACAAGCCGAAGTTTTGCAGGAAGCGATCTATAAGGTATCACAGGCCACCTATAATGCCCGTAGCCTGGAGCAGTTATACCTGGCGGTGCATGAAATCATCGGCACGGTCATGCCAGCTGATAATTTCTACATTGCCCTTTACGACGAAATCAATCAGACGATTAGTTTTCCATATACTGTTGACGAGGTGGATAAAGAATACCCCAGTGTTGTGCCGTTGGCCAAGGGTATGACCGAGTATGTGCTTCGTTCGGGCCAGCCTTTGTTTTGCGATCAGGCGACCTTGAAAAGGCTTCTTAAGAGGGGCGAAATCGAACGACTCGGAACGCCATCTTTGATTTGGCTGGGTGTACCCCTGGTTGTGGACGAAAAAACGATTGGTGTGATGGCTGTGCAACATTATCGCGATCCACGTGCGTATAGCCAGCGTGATTTACGCATGTTGGAGTATGTCTCCCACCAGGTGGCAATGGCAATCAAGCGTAAACAAACGGATGACGCGCTCAGCGAGAGTGAGAAGCGGTTCCGCAGCATGTTTGAAAACATTACCATTGGTTTATATCGCCTCACCCCTGATGGCCGCTTCTTGTTTGCCAATCCAGCATTCGTGAAAATGCTGGGCTGTTCCTCTTTTGATGAGTTGGCTTGCACAGATTTGGAACATAACAATTACTTTGGGAATAAGGCTCGATCCGCCTTTTATCAAGCGCTCGAGAAGAACGGGGAAATACGTGGTTGGGAATCTAAATGGAAGCGGAGCGACGGGGATGCAATTTATGTGCGTGAGAATGCACGCCTGGTACGCGGGGACGATGGGGGGGTACTTTTCTACGAAGGAACCGTTGAAGATGTTTCCAATTGGAAATTGGCGGAACTGGCTCTCAAGGATTCTGAAGAGAGTTTCCGTACTTTGTTCGAAAATGTCCCCGACGGGATTTACCGCAGCCTGCCCGATGACCACTTGCTGGCTGTTAACCCTGCTCTGGCCAATATGCTTGGATATGAGTCGGCTTCTGATTTGATCGGTCTGAGCTGGCGGGAAATGTATGCAGAGCCGCTGGTGCGTGATTATGCGCTTGAGGTCCTCATGCGGGATGGCCGAATCCGCCATTACGAGGTTGTCCTGTTGCACCGGGATGGGCACGAAATCACCTGCTTGGATAATGCATTGGCGGTACGCAATGAAGCAGGGGATTTGTTGTATTTTGAGGGTGTGATTACAGATGTTTCGGCGCAGAAGAAGACCGAACAGGCCTTATGGCAACGCATCGCTGCCCTGCAGACCCTGGCTGAAATTGACCGGGCAATCCTTTCAGCAGATGATCCGGAGAAGATACTTAAATTTGTCTGCCGCAGCGCTGCGGTCTTGTTGGATGCTCCAAAGGCGTTGGTGGTCTCTTTACGTGGACGCCAGGTTTCTCTTGATTCATATTACGGGCTGACTGGTCAAGACGCTGTTGAGAAAGATTTTCCGGGCTCATACTACGCAGACCTGATCAGTAATTCCCTTACTGCTGTTGCGCTGGGATGGATCGGAGATACCGGGGTTCAAGTGCCGATCGAGGGTGTTGAGGCAATGGCCTATGCTCCTTTCGATATTGAAGCAACCGGAACCCGTGGTATCTTGTATGTATGCGATACGCACCGCAGAGATTGGGGAGAGGATCAGGCCCAGCTGCTCAAACTCCTGGCCGGTCAGGTGGCAATTGGACTGGAAAAGACACGCTTGTTCAATGACCTGAAGGCACGCGCAGGCGAGTTCTCAGCTTTGTACGATTTGGCACTGGATTTGACAGGCCAACATGAGGTGCAGAAACTGTTGGTTACCATTGTTGACCATGCCATGAAACTTCTGGTTGCACCCTGTGCCTTTGTCTACCTGTATGATTCTTCGGATGATGACCTGGTGTTGAGTTTTTGTAAAGGAGCGCCGGTGCCTTCCGGGATCCGCCTGGAAATGGGCGAGGGGGAGGCTGGACGGGTCGCGTTGACCCGGCGCCCCTTGTTTGTTGAAGATTACTCCAACTGGGAATTCCGATCTGAGAAATTCAAAGGGTTTACATTTACATCATCAATTTCAGTACCCATGCTTTATGGCGGGGAATTGGTGGGCGTTTTGTCTGTAAGCCTCCTCGGTCCGGGTAAAAGAGCATTCAGCGAGGATGAGACCCGGCTCTTGTACCTTTTCGCTGCCCAGGCAGCCGGTACTCTTTTCAGTGCGAGGCTGTTTACAGAAATCTCTCGATCCAACCAGGAATTGGACCGCCTCTACCGGGCTACGGGAGCGCTGATTGCCTCTGTTTCATCTGATTTGGTCACGCTGGCTGAGACGATCACTTCCACCGTCATGTCGGATTTTCAGCAATCGAATTGTGCCTTGTGGCTTGTGAACGAGACGGGGAATGAATTAAAGCGTATGGCACTGGCCGGTTTGTTCACGGAACAGACACAATTGAATGAACTCTTCGTGGATGGCGGCGGTATTATTCCACGAACGATCCGCACGGGGATGGTCGCCAATATTCGCGACGTTCTCATTGACTCTGATTACAAAGTTGGCTGGCCGGATGCCCGCTCTGAGTTGTGCATTCCTTTGGAAGTTAACGGGCGGGTGATTGGCGCGTTGGACCTGCAAAGCACACAGGCCGCCGCTTTTAGCGATGAGGATGAACGTCTGATGGTGATGTTTGCCACGCGGGCTGCATTGATGCTGGATCATGCCCGTTTGTTGGAACAGACTGAACGCCGCCTTCAGCGCTTGACAGTCTTGCGTACCATTGAAACGGCCATTGCCTCCAGCCTGGATGTGCGAATTACTTTAAATATTTTGCTCGAGCAGATCACATCCCGCTTGAATGTAGATGCGGCCGCTGTGTTTTTGCTTGATCCTAATTTACAGACACTGAACTATGCAGCCGGCAGGGGCTTTATGGGAAGGGCTTTTGAACGCGCCTCATTGCGGGTTGGCCAGGATTTTGCTGGTACAGCGGTACTCGACCATACTTTGATCGGGGTTCTGGACCTTTCTGAAATCGAGATTGGGTCGGCCCACATGGAGCGGATTGCCGGTGAGCGGTTTGTCACCTACTATTGTGCGCCTTTGATTACCAAAGGTCAGGTAAAGGGCATTTTGGAACTGTATTATCGAGCCCGTTTTGATCCCGACCCGGAATGGCCCGATTTTATCGAAACGCTGGCGCGGCAGGCGGCGGTCGCTATTGATGACGCGTCCATGTTTGCTGAGCTGCAAAAATCGTACACCGACCTGATGGTGGCGTATGATACCTCGATCGAAGTATGGTCTCGCGCCTTGGATATGCGTGAGAATGAACCTGCCGGGCATGCCCAACGTATTACGGACCTTTCCTTGCGTCTGGCGCGTGAGATGGGCTTGGATGAAGCCATGCTGCCGCACATTTACCGCGGTGCCCTTCTCCATGATATTGGGCAGCTATCCATACCAGACAGCATCCTGCTCAAACCCGGCCCACTTACGCCAGAAGAGTGGAAAATCATGCGCGAACATCCTACGCGTGCTTATGAAATGTTATTCCCGGTCGTTTATCTGCACCAAGCTCTCAACATTCCGTATTGTCATCACGAGCATTGGGATGGCAATGGCTACCCGCGTGGCTTGGAAGGAGAGGAAATCCCCATCGAGGCGCGCATCTTTTCAGTTGTGGATACGTGGGATGCATTATGTACGGACCGGCCGCAGCGCCCGGCTTGGAGGGAGGAGGATGCTCTTCTGCATATCCGCCAGCAGTCCGGCAAGCAATTCGACCCGGCGGTTGTGGATGCTTTCCTGCGAATCATCAACGAAACTCGTTGGATTTGACCTTCCCTGTGATGGTGGAATCAAAGGCGCCTCCGGCAGGATTCGAACCCGCAACCCCTTGATCCGAAGTCAAGTGCTCTATCCATTGAGCTACGAAGGCAGTTTCAAGATTATACCCTTTTTTCTTCGTTTGGGTTTCTCTTTGCGGGAGAAACTCAGGATAAGGTTATCATTTTGGGGAAGAGGCAGTAAAATTTAGTCATCTTTTGCCGTGAAAGGAAATTTCCATGACTGATGTCAAGGCTCTTGGCGAACGTGTGATTGCCAACCTGGAAAAAGTGGTGGTGGGGAAACGTCAGGTATTGGACCTGATCGTAATCAGCCTCCTGTGTGAGGGACATGTGTTGATCGAGGACGTGCCCGGTGTGGGAAAAACTGTTCTGGCCCGCAGCCTGGCAAAGACGGTGGGCGGTAGTTTCAACCGTATCCAGTTTACTCCCGACATGCTCCCCAGTGATGTGACCGGTGTTTCCATATTCAACCAGGAAAAACACCAGTTTGAGTTTCGTTCGGGTCCAGTTTTCGGCCAGGTTGTTTTGGCTGATGAGATCAACCGGGCAACCCCCAAGACACAGGCGGCTCTGCTGGAAGCAATGGAGGAGCGACAGGTTACCGTAGATGGAGTCACTCACCCCCTGCCGCGCCCGTTCCTGGTGCTTGCCACGCAGAATCCGATTGAATATGAGGGCACGTTCCCGTTGCCTGAAGCCCAATTGGACCGTTTCCTGTTACGCCTGCGCCTGGGTTATCCCAGTCCGGCAGATGAAATAAAGATTCTTGAAGATCAGCAGTTCCAGCATCCAATCGACGCCCTGGAACCGATGGTCACGGTGGATGAGATTCTGGCTGCTGCTGCAGCGATCCGCGCCGTTTATGTGTCTCCGGCCGTGAAACGTTATATTGTTGACCTGACCAGCCGCACACGCCAGAGCGGTGACGTCTATCTGGGCGCCAGCCCGCGCGGCAGTCTGGCACTCTTCCGTACCGGCCAGGCGCGCGCTGCTCTGATGGGCCGTGATCACGTTCTGCCGGATGACATCAAAGCTCTGACCGGTGCTGTGTTGGCGCACCGGATTATTGTTGGACCGGCAGCCCGCCTGCGTGAGCTTACTGCAGAACGTATTGTCCACGAAACGGTCTACAGCACGCCTGTTCCCGGAGGAAATTACCAGTCATCGACCGAAGGTGCCCAGGGATGAAAAACGGCCGCATCCTGGTCGTCCTGTTATTTGTGATCGGCCTGGTTGGAACCCTGGTGAGCCATGGCGCCGCTTACCCGCGTCTATTATATTCTGCTGTTTTGTTGGTGGCAGTTTCCTGGTTGTGGGCCCGGCTTTCCCTGCGCGGCGTGACGGTTACGCGAAGGGCCCGTTCCTTGCGGGCCAGTATGGGGGATGTATTCGAAGAGCATTTTGAGGTGGAGAATGCCAAGCGGCTTTCCACGCTGTGGGTGGAAGTATCCAATGCTGCACCCATTCCTGGAGCGGCCGGTTCGCGTTTGATTACTAGCATTGGCGGCAGGCAAAAACGCTCTTATGTTGCCCGTACCTGGCTGACGCGGCGAGGTGGTTTTCCGCTCGGTCCAACCGTCTTGACCTCCGGCGACCCATTCAGCCTGTTCCGGGTTCAGAAACAGTTTGCCCCCGCCGATTCGTTGATCGTCCTGCCCATGATCTATGAGTTATCGTCCTTCCTGTCGCCTCCCGGCCTGCTTCCGGGGGGCAAAGCCATCCGACGTAAGGCGCTGGATGTCACGCCCCATGCGGCGGGTATCCGCGAATATGTGACCGGCGACCCGATGAAGCGCATCCACTGGCCAACCAGCGTACGCCGCGGCCAATTGATGGTGAAGGAGTTTGAGCAGGATCCCCAGGCAGAAGTCTGGCTCTTCCTTGACGCCCAGGCGCGCGTTCATACCGAGCGTGAAGACCAGGAGGTCCCCGTTTTCATGCCGGATTCCTGGCTGTTGGGGCAACGTCCCTCGTTTTCGTTGCAGCCGTCCTCCTTTGAGTATGCCGTCAGTGTCATTGCTTCTCTGGCCCATTACTTCCTGCAGCAACGCCGGGCGGTGGGGTTCATTGCGGTTGGCCAGGTACAGACTGTCCTGCCGGCTGAGCGCAGTGTTCGCCAGGAAGACAAGATCTTGGAGACACTTGCCTTTTTGGAACCAAAAGGGAATATGCCGTTTGCCAGCCTGGTTTCAGCCCAGGCCCGGCAGCTGCCTCAGGGAAGTAGCGCCATTCTTGTTACGCCTTCGGTCCGTTCCGAGATATTGTTGGCCGTGGAAGACCTCCAGCGGCGCAGCCTGCGCCCGGTGGTGGTGCTATTGATTTCAGAGTCGTTTGGCGGCTACAAAGGTGGGGAGGAACTTGCTCGATCCCTGATGGAACGCAGCGTGCCGGTTTGCAAGGTGTACTGCGGCGCGGACCTCTCGCAGACACTTTCATCTTTTTCATCCCAACCATCATCTCAGGAGACACGCCCCGCATGGATCAGCCAGCAGTCTACCCCCTGGACTTAAACTTTAAAGGTCGTCCCCGGGCAATTTGCGTATATGTTATCCCGCACCGGGAAGGGATCATGCTGGTTGAATCCGGCCCCGGTTCCACCCTGCCCGCCATTCAGGCGGGGCTTAAGACTCTTGGTTTTTCGGTGGAGGATGTGACCCATATCCTCCTGACCCATATCCACCTTGATCATGCCGGCGCATCCGGCTGGTTCGCCCGCCAGGGTGCACAAGTCTGTGTGCATCCAAACGGTGCAGTGCATATGCTCGATCCCAGGCGGCTGATAGCCAGTGCCACCCGCATTTATGGGGATCTCATGCGGGATCTCTGGGGTGATTTTTTGCCAGTGCCTGAGGAACGCCTGATTCGGACGTATGACGGCATGCAGATCGAAGTGGGTGGTTTGCAGATCCGTGTACTGGATACGCCCGGTCATGCCGCTCACCATAACTGCTACGTGCTTGGGGATATTGGTTTTGCCGGGGATGTCGGCGGTATCCGTATGCCGGGCTACACATATGTCGGTGCTCCATTGGTGCCGCCCGAACTCCATTTTGGCCTCTGGAAAAGAAGCATACAAAAACTCCAAGAGGCCGGACTTTCCTGGATTGCCCTGACCCACTACGGTATATTCGATGACCCTGGGTTTCACCTGCAGGCTGTTCTGCAGGCTTTGGATGCGGCAGAGAACTGGCTTGAGTCGCTGATGCAGCGCAATCCAACCCTGGAAGAGTTGCGTGTACAGGCCGTAAATTGGCACCTGGACCATGCACACCGTTCGGGCGCAGATGACCAGGTCCTGAAGGCCTATGCGGTGGCCAATCCAACGCATATGGCAGGGGATGCCATGTACCGCTACTGGCATAAAATCCGCGCCGAGTCCCGTTCGTCCCTTTCAGGTTGAAGCGAAGGTCAGACGAACGTCACGCTGCGCAAGTGATACACGATATTAGCCAAAAAAAAGCTCTGTGATATACTTCACAAAGAACAATTATTAAGGAGATATTCATGAAACACTTTCTCGACGTTTCGGATCACAGCCCGGCCGAAATCCAGGATATTCTCGACCTGGCCATCCGGCTCAAGAAAGAACACTTCTCGGGCGGCAACAAACCCATTTTCAAAGGAAAAGTGCTGGGCATGATCTTCCAAAAACCCAGCCTGCGTACACGTGTTTCCTTTGATATGGCCATGCGCCACTGCGGCGGTGATGCTCTCTACCTGTCCCCGAATGAGATCGGGCTGGGTAAACGCGAGTCCATTGCGGATATTTCCCGGGTAATGTCAGGCTATGTACAGGCAGTCATGGCGCGTGTCTTTGAGCATGCCCATGTGGTTGAACTGGCCAAATGGTCATCTGTTCCGGTCATCAACGGCCTCAGTGATTATAGCCATCCCTGCCAGGCCATGGCAGATGCCCAGACCATCATCGAGAAGTTTGGTCCCATGAAAGGTTTGAATGTCGTCTTTGTCGGTGACGGCAACAACGTGGCTGTCTCCCTGATGCATATTGTCGTTATGCTGGGTGCGAATTTTACGATTGCAAACCCTGAAGGGTATGATATGCCCAAGGGCGCCCAGGAGATCGGTGCCCGGCTGGCTGCTTCCAGCGGCGCAAAGATCAGATACCTGCGTGACCCGCACGAAGCTGTCAAGGGTGCCCATGTGATCTATACGGACACCTGGACCAGCATGGGCCAGGAAGAAGAGACGGCCAAACGTGAAGCGGTTTTCCCGCCTTACCAGGTGAATGCCGGGCTGGTTTCTGAGGCCGATAAGGATGTTATTGTGATGCACTGTCTGCCTGCTCACCGAAATCATGAGTTGACCGATGAAGTGGCAGATGGCCCGCATTCCGTTATCTTCCCGCAGGCGCATAATCGCCTGCATGCCCAGAAAGCTGTTCTGGCTCGCCTGTTTGAGGTAGCCTGACCGGATTTCCTGCGGATTACGGGTTACATCAGTAACCCGTAATTCCTTATATCAACTGTCACCATTTCAATCATGAATTCGCCTCTCGACTGCGTGGCGCTCGGGGCAACCATCTCAAGAGGAGACGAAATGAACACACAAGACTATATCAAGCTGGAAGAACAATACGGTGCCCATAATTATCACCCCCTGGATGTTGTCTTGGAACGCGGTGAAGGTGTTTGGGTCTACGATGTTGACGGCAAGAAATATATGGATTGTTTGAGCGCTTACTCGGCTGTCAACCAGGGCCATGTACATCCCAGGATATTGAATGCCATGCTTGAGCAAGCCAGGAAGATTACCCTGACATCGCGAGCTTTTCGCAATGATCAATTGCCCCTGTTCTATAAGGAACTCTCTGATCTCACTGGTTATGAAATGTCCTTGCCGATGAACAGCGGTGCAGAAGCGGTTGAGACGGCCCTCAAACTGGCCCGCAAATGGGCCTATCGTGTTAAAGGGGTTCCCCGCCATCAGGCAGACATTATCGTCTGTGCTGGCAACTTCCACGGTCGGACGATTTCCATTATTTCCTTTTCAACCGAGCCGCTTTACCGGGATGATTACGGCCCCTTTACGCCCGGTTTCACCGTTGTCCCCTATGCTGATGCGGCTGCAATCGAAAAAGCCATCACAAAGAATACAGCCGCCGTCATGGTTGAGCCGATCCAGGGTGAGGGCGGTGTGATTGTCCCGCCTGATGGGTACTTGCGCAAAGTGGCCGATATCTGCCAGAAGAACAATGTACTGCTGATTGCGGACGAGATCCAGACCGGTTTATGCCGCACCGGCAAGATGTTCGCCTGCCAGCACGAGAACGTGCGCCCCGATATTGTCGTGATCGGCAAGGCGCTTTCCGGTGGATTCTACCCTGTCTCGGCCATCCTGGCAGACAAAACTATCCTCGGGCTGTTCACACCCGGCGAGCATGGGTCCACATTTGGTGGCAACCCCCTCGCAGCGGCCATCGGGCGCGCTGCCATCGGCGTTCTCCGGGATGAAAAACTGGCGGACCGCTCCACTGAATTGGGTACGTACTTTGTCGAGCAACTTACCGAGATCCCCACCCCGCACGTCAAGGAAGTGCGCGGCAAAGGGCTGCTGATCGGCGTGGAACTCAAACCCGAGGCCGGCGGCGCCAGGCGTTTCTGTGTGGCGCTGCAGGAGCAGGGGATCCTGGCCAAAGAGACGCATGACCATGTCATCCGCTTTGCCCCGCCGCTGGTGATTAGCCGCCAGGATATCGATTGGGCGATCCCGCGCATTCGAGAAGTTTTGAATATGGCATGAGGAAATTCTCGGACCTTGTGAAGTCCCATGGCCGCACATTTTTCACAAGGTCCGATTTCGTATAAAGTTATGAATCAATACCCTAAAGGAGGGCCGCATGAATATCGGCATCCCGAAAGAACGACGGCCGTTTGAATTCCGCGTTGGACTTCCGCCGGCTGGCGTGGAACTCTTGTGCAGCAACAAGCATAAGGTTTACGTTGAGCACGAAGCGGGTATGGGAGTGGGCTTTACAGACCGGGAGTATGAGCAAGCCGGTGCTGTCATTACCTACTCCGGCGAAGAAGTCTATGGCCGTGCAGACCTGCTTTTGAAAGTTGCCCGCCCGACAGACGAGGAAATGGAATGGCTCACACCCGGTTCAACACTGACCGGTCTGTTGCACCTGGCTTCCACCCGCAAGGAAAAGATCGATATCCTGCTCAAGAAGAAGGTAACGGCCATTGCTTATGAGCAGATCCAGCTGCCGGACGGTTCACTGCCCGTTCTGCGTCCATTCAGCCAGATCGGCGGCATCCTGGCCGGACAGATTGCTGCCCGCCTCCTTCAAAACAATTGGGGCGGCAAGGGTATCCTGATGAGCGGCATCCCCGGTGTTGCGCCGGCGGAGGTGGCTGTTCTTGGCGCAGGTATCGTGGGAACTTATGCCACCCAGGCGTTTGTTGGTCAGGGTGCGCATGTCACCGTACTCGATAAAAATATCGATACGCTGCAGCGCATTCAGGATCGCTTCCCGAACGTGGTGACCATGATCTCGACCCCGCGCAATATCGAGCGCATTACCTCCTATGTCGATGTGCTGGTCGGTGCAGTGCTGGTAATGGGTTCCCGGGCTCCCATTCTGGTGACGCGTGAGATGGTGCGGGCCATGAAACCGCGCTCGGTCATAATCGACTTGAGCATTGATGAAGGCGGCTGCGTCGAGACTTCCCGGCCCACCACTCACGACCACCCTGTCTATATCGAGGAAGGCATTTTGCATTATTGCGTCCCCAATATGCCCGGCGTGACAGCCCGCACTTCCGTGCATGCTTTTTTCAATGCTGCCATGCCGTATATCCTGGAACTGGCCAATAAGGGCGTGGACTCCGCTTTGGCGACCAATCCGGCCCTTGCCTTGGCTGTCACAACGCACGCTGGACAGGTGCGTCACCTGCATCGCCTGACCGATGGGAAGGAACATTAGCAATGGAATGGAAAAGCGATTATGAGTCCCGCCTGTGCAGTGCAGCAGAGGCGGTACGCGCCATCAAATCGAACAGCCGCGTCTTCATGACCGCCAACGTTTCTGTGCCCCAGAAACTGCTGGCGGCACTGGTGGAGTATGCCCCGAACGTCGAAAATGTGGAGATCTGCCAGGCGCTCTCGATTGCACCCAGCGATTATGTCAAGCCTGAGATGGATGGCCACCTGCGTGTCAATACGCTCTTCATCAGCCCCAATGTCCGCAAGGCTGTCCAGGAAGCGCGCGCAGACTTTACGCCGATCCTGCTTTCGGAGTTTACCCTGCTCTTCAAGAATGGCGTCCTGCCGGTTGACGTTGCCATGATCCATGTCTCGCCTCCGGATGAGCACGGCTTTTGCTCCCTGGGCGTTGAGGTCGGCTTGAGCAAATCCCCGGCCGAGTCGGCCAGGGTGATCATTGCAGAGGTCAATGAGCAGATGCCGCGTACGCTGGGGGATGCCTTTATCCACGTCAGCCGCCTCACCCACATCGTCCCGGTTAATTACCCGATTGCGGAACTGCCGCAGGGCGTTGAGGGCGATGAGGTCAGCAAGAAGATCGGCGGCTACATTGCCGAATTGATCCCCGACGGCGCCACCATGCAGATGGGCATCGGCGCCATCCCTGATGCCGTGTTGAGCTTCCTGGATGACAAGAAAGATCTCGGCATTCACAGCGAGATGTTCTCGGATGGCGTGGTGCGCCTGGTCGATAAGGGGATCATCAATAATTCCCGCAAGACCCTTCTCCCCGGCAAGATCGTGGCCGGCTTTGTCCTGGGTACCCGGAATCTTTATCGCTGGATCCACGACAATCCCCTGTGCGAGTTCCGCCGCCAGGAGTTTGTCAATGACCCCTTTGTGATTGCCCAGAACGACCGCATGGTTGCCATCAACTCGGCCATCGAAGTTGATCTGACCGGCCAGGTGTGCGCCGACAGCATCGGTCCCAAATTCTTCAGCGGCGTCGGCGGCCAGCTGGACTTCATCTACGGTGCGGCCCGTTCCAACGGCGGCGTCCCGATCATTGCCATGCCTGCCACGAATGTCATGAAGGACGGTTCGATGGTCAGCAAGATCGTCCCGACCTTGAAGCAGGGCGCCGGCGTGGTCACCAGCCGCAACCACGTGCATTACGTGGTAACCGAATACGGCGCTGCGAACCTGTATGGCAAGTCCATCCGCCAGCGCACGGAGGCCCTGATCGGCATCGCCCACCCGGACTTCCGCGCTGACCTGCGCAAGCAGGCGAAAGAGTTACAGTGGATTCCGTAAGCCGCTGAAGTGTTTCAGCGGTTTCTCTCCCACTGCGGGGAGAGATGGGGGGCATCCATACTGGTACTCTGGATTTGCCGGGAAGCTAACCTTCCCGGCAAATTTTCTGATTAGATATATCCATGAACAGAAAAGCTCGAATTGTTGCTACGCTGGGGCCATCCAGCCAGGATGAAGCCATTCTCGAACGGCTGATCCTGGCGGGGGTGAATGTGGCCCGCCTGAACTTTTCGCATGGTACCCACGCCGGACATGCCGCCCGGGTGGCTTCCATCCGCACCCTGGCAGCGCGCCTGGGGCGTTCGGTGGCGATCCTGCAGGACTTGCAGGGGCCGAAGATCCGGCTGGGGAAACTGGAGCCGGCCGGGGTTCGGCTGGAGCCGGGGAGCCTGGTGCAGTTGTATGTCGAAGGGCAGGAGCCGCCCGGGGGAGCGCCCCTGGCCCTGCCGGTCGACTTCCCGGAGTTGTTCGATTCGGCCCGGCCCGGCCAGCGTATCCTGCTGGATGACGGGCATCTCGAATTGTCGGTGGAGGCCGTCTCCGGCGGGCTGTTGAGGGCACGCGTGGAGCGGGGCGGGCTGGTGACCTCGAACAAGGGTATCAACCTGCCGGGGACCAAGCTGGATATCCCCGGCTTCACTGCCAAGGACGAGACCGACCTGGCGTTTGGCCTGTCGCAGGGGGTGGACGCGCTGGCCGTCTCGTTCGTGCGCTCGGCGGCGGATGTGCGCCTGGTGCGGGCTGCCCTGCGCCGGCTGGCACCGGAAGGCCCCTGGCCGCTCCTGATCGCCAAGATGGAAAAGCCCGAGGCGCTCGATGACCTGGATGGCATCCTGGACGCGGCGGATGGGATCATGGTGGCCCGCGGCGACCTGGGGGTGGAGATGTCGCCGGAGTGCGTGCCCACGGCCCAGAAGCGCATGATCCGGGCGGCCAATCACAAGAGCAAGCTGGTCATCACCGCCACGCAGATGCTCGACTCGATGATCCAGAACGCCATCCCCACCCGGGCCGAGGCTTCGGATGTGGCCAACGCGGTCTTCGACGGGACGGACGCGGTCATGCTCTCGGGCGAGACGGCCTCCGGCAGGTACCCGCTGGAGGCGGTGGAGATGATGCACCGCATCGTCTGCGAGGCGGAGGCCAACTACGCGGCCTGGGGGCACGCGGAGGAGGTGGAGTTCGCCGGCCACGATGACGCCGTTTCGCTGGCGCTGGCCGCCCGCGCCGTGGCCCATGACCGGGATGTGGCCGCCATTGCGGTCTTTACGGTCACCGGGCGCTCGGCCTGGATCATGTCCAAGACCCGCCCGGCGGTGCCTGTGCTGGCGCTGACCCCGGAGGAGCGCACCTACCGGCGCCTGTCGCTCTTCTGGGGGGTGATCCCGCACAAGGTGGCCTTCTCGCACAGCCTGGAGGATATGCTCGCCAGCGTGGAAAAGGCCGTGCGCGAGACCGGCGTGGCCCAGCCCGGCCAGCAGGTGGTGGTGGTCTCCGGCTTCCCGGTCGGCGCCGCCCGCCCGCCGACACTGGCGCTGCTGCACACCATCGGCGTATAGGTCAGACTTTCTCGGTTGCAGAGATCACAATCCCGATCCCGATCAGCACCCCGCCGAGGATGAAGAGGGGGGTGATGATTTCGCCCAGGAAGAGGGCGCCCAGCATCGTGCCCACCACCGGCTGGGCGAAGAAGGTCAGGGAGGCAACGCCGGCATCCAGCTCGGCGAAGGCGGTGTTCCACAGATACATGGCCAGGGCGGTGGAGATGACGCCGATGAAGAGCACCCCGCCCAGCGTGCCCCAGGTGAGCGGGCCCAGGCCGGCCGTGGCCTGTTCCCAGGCGCTGAGGGGCAGGCAGATGGGCAGGCCGCCGGCAAAGGCGATCAGGCTGGTGGAGAGCACATCCACGCGGCGCGTCACCACCCGGATGAGGACCGAGTAGAGCGCCCAGGTGAGGGCGGCGGCCAGCAGGGAGAGATTGCCCCAGAAGAGCACGGGGGAGAGTTCGGCGTTGCGCGGGTCGATGACGGCCAGGACGCCCAGGGAGGCCACCAGCAGGGCCAGGATGCGGCGCCAGGTGATCTTCTCCTTCAGCAGGAGGGAGGCGAAGACGAGGACGAAGGCCGGCGTGGCCGAGGTGACCAGCGAGCCGTTGGAGGCGGTGGAGAGGTGGGTGCCGACGAACTGGAAGCCGAGCGAGATGCCGTAGCCGACCGCTCCCACCCCGAAGACCTGCCAGAACTGGCGGCGGCTGACGGCCCAGCGGCGCTGCAGGACCAGGATGAGGCCCAGCACCAGGATGCCCAGCACCAGGCGGCTGGCCAGCAGGGTGAAGGGCGGGACGACTTCCATGACCACCTTGCTGACCACGTACATGCCGCCCCAGATGGAGGCAGCGGCGAGACCTGCGATGAGACCGTAAAGTGAGCGCTGCATGTTTTTTCCTGAATCCTCATCCGGTGACTTTCACCTGAAGGAGTCGTTGAGTTCGGCCAGGGTGGCGGGGGCGGGCCGCAGGTCCCCGGGGGGGAGGCGGTTGAGGGGCGTTTCGGGCAGGTTGTAGAGGTCGGTCAGGGCCGGGCGGTTGGGTTCGTAGTAGATCAGCCCGGTCACCAGCCAGTTGTTGCGCTGGGCTTCCTCGAGCATGCGCAGGGCCTGCCAGCGGTCGGTGGGATCGTAATCCTTTTCCAGTTTCTTCAGGATGATGGTCGAGCCGTCGTGCAGGGCCACCTCGCGCACCGTGCCCTGCTCGAAGGCGTCCTCGAGTTCGATCTCGCGCAGCTTGGGGACGAAGGCGATCTCGTGCAGGGGCTCGGTGTGGTCCTTGCTCCAGGTGTAGGAGTGGAAGGAGTTCTCCTCGTTGTTGAAGGTGACGCAGGGGCTGATGATGTCGAGGATGGCGATGCCGTGGTGGGCCATGCCGGCCTTGATCAGTTCCTTGACCTGTTTGGAATCGCCGGCGAACGAACGGGCGACGAAGGTGGCGTTGGAGGCGAGGGCTTCCATGCACATGTCCACCGGCATGTAGGGGTTGGTGCCCTGGTGCTTGAGGGACAGGCCGGCCTCGGCGGTGGCCGAGAACTGGCCCTTGGTCAGGCCGTAGACGCCGTTGTTCTCGATGATGTAGAGCATGGGCAGGTTGCGGCGGGCGACGTGCTTGAACTGGCCCATGCCGATGCTGGCGGTGTCGCCGTCGCCGGAGACACCGATGAACTCCAGGCTGGTGTCGCCGAAGCGGGCGCCGGTGGCCAGGGAGGGCATGCGCCCGTGGACGCCGTTGAAGCCGAAGGAGCGGTTCAGGAAGTAGGCCGGGCTTTTACTCGAACAGCCGATGCCGCTGAACTTGACCACTTTCTCGGGGATGACGCCGGTCTCGTAGCAGGCGGCGATGATCTGGTTGGCGATCGAGTTGTGCCCGCAGCCGGGGCAGAGGGTGCTGGGCAGGCCCTTGTAATCGGTTTTGGCCATGCCGGCCGCGTTCAACTGGGCGGAAGGGGGTTGCGTGGCAGCCATATCAGTTTGCCTCCTGGGCAAGGATGGTATCCGCCACCCATTGGGCGGTGAGGGGCAGGCCGTCGCTGTGGCAGGCCGAACGGAACCGGCGGGCTTCGGCGGGCATGGAGAGGGCCGCGATCTGGCGCAGCTGCCCATCCAGGTTGGCTTCGACGAAGTAGAGGCGCTCGTGACGGCGGACGAACTCGAGTACCTCGTCTGCATAGGGCAGGGCGCGCAGGCGCAGGAAATCGGTCTGCAGGCCGGCCTTTTCGGCCATGCGGACCCGGGCTTCCTGCACGGCGGGGGTGACCGAGCCGAAGGCGATGAGCCCCACCTCCCGGCCGCTCTCTTCGATGACCGGCGCGGGCAGGAACTGCCTGGCGGTCTCGTATTTCTTCTTGATGCGCAGGGCGTTCCTTTCCCAAACCTGGGGGTCTTCGGAGTAGCGCGTGTTTTCGTCGTGACCGGCGCCGCGGGCGAACCAGGCCGCGGCCGGGTGCAGGTTGCCGGGGAGGGTGCGGTAGGGGATGCCGTCGCCGTCCACATCCTGGTAGCGCGCCCAGAGGCCGTTCCGTTTCTGCAGGTCTTCTTCCCAGAGCACCTTGCCGCGCTGCATGGGCCGGTCGGGGTATTCGAAGGGGGCGCTCATCCACTGGTTCATGCCCAGGTCGAGGTCGGAGAGGACGAAGACGGGTGCCTGCAGGCGCTCGGCCAGGTCGAAGGCCTGCCAGCCGAACTGGAAGCATTCCTGCGGATCGCCGGGCAGGAGGAGGATGTGGCGGGTATCGCCGTGGCTGAGGAAGCAGGCCATGGTCAGGTCGCCCTGGGCGGTGCGGGTGGGCAGGCCGGTGGAGGGGCCCATGCGCTGGATATCCCAGACGACCAGGGGCACCTCGACGAAGTGGGCCAGGCCGGCATATTCGGTCATCAGGCTGAAGCCGGGGCCGGAGGTGGCGGTGAGGGCGCGCAGGCCGCTCCAGCCGGCGCCGATGGCCATGCCGATGGCGGCCAGTTCGTCCTCGGCCTGCAGGACGGCATAGGTGTTTTTGCCATCCGGGGTCTTGCGCAGGCCGGGCAGGTACTGGTTGAGGGTCTCGGCCAGGGAGGAGGAGGGGGTGATGGGGTACCAGGCGGCGAACTGCAGGCCGCCGTAGATGGCGCCGAGGGCGGCGGCGGTGTTGCCGTCGGTCAGGATGAGGTCTTTTGCGGCCTGCATCGGTTCGACGCAGTAGGGGTCGCTCTTGGGCAGGTTGGCGGCGGCCCAGCCGGCGGCTGCCTGGACGACCTGCATGTTGGCTTCGGTGGCCTTCTGCCTGCCTTTGAACTGGTAGGAGACGGCCTCGCGGATGACCTCAAGGGGGATGCCGAGCAGGCGGGCCAGTACGCCGACGTAGACCATGTTGGCGAGGTAGTCCTTGAGGTTGGGGGCCACGTCGGCCTCGCGGCTGATGGCTTTGACTGGCATGGGGTAGAGGCTGATATCGGTGCGGGGGATGGGCAGGCGGATGTCATCGGCGTAGTAAAAGGCGCCGCCGGGCGGGACCGATTCGAGGTCGCGGCTGAAGGAGGCGGGGTTGATGGCGACGACGATCTCGGAGGCTTCCTTGCGGGCGGTGAAGCCCTCCCGGCTGAGGCGGATGAGGTACCAGGTGGGCAGGCCCTGGATGTTGGAGGGGAAGAGATTCTTGCCCGAGACGGGGATGCCCATCTTGAAGAAGGCGCGCAGGAGGGTGCCGTTGGCGGTCTGGCTGCCCGAGCCGTTGGCGGTGGCGACCGTGATGGAGAAGTCGTTGGTTATCTTTGGCGGGGTCATGGTGCTCCGGTTTCAGGTAGGGGTGGAAAGCGGGGTAATTTTATCAGGTTTGGGGGGAGGAAAGGCGGTACCGGTTACCGGTTTACCGGTTCCCAGGGGTAAGAAGTGAGAAGGCGGGGCGGGGCGGAGGTTGGGGGGATTATTAATA
>CAYLXB010000046.1:0-27648 GCA_964387495.1 uncultured Anaerolineaceae bacterium | reverse complement strand
CCATCCGAGGCGAACCAACCGTGGAGACAGTCCTAAACGGGGTCAAACAGGCACGCGCTTTGAGCGCAGACGCGGTGATCGGTTTCGGCGGTGGGAGTGCCCTGGACACAAGCAAAGCAGTAGCCGCGCTGATGACCAATCCGGGCGACATTTTCGATTATCTCGAAGTGGTGGGCGCGGGGCGGGCGTTGAGCCAGCCGTCTGTGCCGACCATCGCCATTCCGACCACGGCCGGTACAGGCTCAGAGGTGACGCGCAACGCCGTGCTGGCGCTGACCCACCTGCAGGTCAAAGTCAGCCTGCGCAGTCCGAGCATGCTGCCAGATCTGGCGGTCGTGGACCCCGAACTGACCTACAGCCTGCCGCCGGAAATCACGGCCAGCACGGGCCTGGATGCGCTGACACAGTGCATCGAGCCGTTCCTGTCCAACTCAGCCAACCCCTTGACCGACACCCTGTGCCGGGAGGGCATCCGGCGGGCTGCCCGGTCCCTGCGGCGGGCCTACGAAAACGGAGCAGATAAAGAGGCCCGGCTGGATATGTGCGTAACAAGCCTGTTCGGGGGTCTGGCGCTGGCGAACGCCAAACTGGGGGCAGTGCATGGTCTGGCAGCACCTATCGGGGGCATGTTTCCACCGGCGCCGCACGGGGCAATCTGTGCGCGCTTGCTGCCAGCAGTGATCGAAGCCAACTTGCGCGCCCTGGCGACGCGCGAGCCTGACTCTCCGGCGGTGGCGCGCTTCGATGAACTGGCAACCCTGGTGCGGGCGGAAAACAAGAGCGAGGGTCTGCTGGACTGGCTGCGCACACTGGTGGAAGCACTGAATATTCCTCCGCTTTCCACGTACGGGATCACGCTGGCTGATCATCCGGCGCTGGCCATCCAGGCGCAGAAGTCAAGCAGCATGAAGGGCAACCCAATCCCCCTGACCAACGAGGAGTTGGTCGACATCTTAAAACAGGCGGGGTAAGGTCAAATCAACCCAGCGGCAGGGCGACAGGTCACTCATCGACCTGTGCCCGGCGCGTGCTCAGCCAGATCACTCCGCCGGTTACAGCAAGGACAAGGATGACGACCAGAATCACCGCGCCGGTGCTGATGCCACCCGAGCCGGAAACAGGGGCGGGCTCCAATGTGGCAGCAGGCGTGCCGGTGGGTTCCAGGGTGGCGGTTGGGCTGGGAGAAGCCGTGGGAGGCAGCACCGTGGCTGAAGGAGTGATGGGTATGGCGGTGGGCAGTTTGTCCACCAGCAGTTTCTGGCCGGGGTAGATATCCGTGGAGCCGGGGGCGAGATTGTTGAACTGGCGGATGCGGTCGATCTTGGTATCGTAGGCAATGGCAATGCTCCACAGGCTCTGGCCGTACTGGACTTCGTGGATGACGGAGCCATCGGGATTGGGCGTGTTGATGGTGACCGGCACCATGTACTGGCTGATGCCGGAAGCACCCGCGGCCGCCCCGGGTTCGGGGGTATAGGGCTGCGGCTGGCCGCTGCCGGTGGGCATGGCGCAGTCAATGACATAGTAAGTCGTATCCCCCCCCTTGGAGACTCCCGCACCGATATGCTGGAAGTTCGGTGAGAGCATGGTGTTCTGGTGGGGTGCATCGCCCATCCAAGCCTGCACCGCCTGGGCAGCCGTCAGGCCCGGGCTGCCGATGATGTTCTCGGCACGGATGCCGCCCAACGAGAGCTCACCAGCCAGGGGGTAGCCAGCAGCCAGGAGACGCTGGGTAAGAGATGTACCGCCCGGCCCGGTATGAGTGATGGTACCGGTGGCAGCCATAAAGTCAGCCTGGGCCTGGGCCGTCTGCATGAGGATGGGATGAGCGGCCAGGGCCGGCAATCCCCTGCCGGCGCGCAGGCTGTTGACAGCTGCAATCAACTCACTGGCACTGGAAGCCGCCGGGCGGGCCATGGCGGATGTTTTCGGCAGGAGGGCGGAGAAGAACAGGATGAAAAGCAGGGAAACGAGAAAGATCTTTTGCATGGCAAAACCTTGCATGGATTATATCCGAGAGAGGGAAAAAGTTATCCACATTGTACAGTCAACATTTGTCAAAAAACGCCGAAATATCCACTGCTGCGGGTTTATAAACGACAAAGAGCACTTCCCCAGAACAGAAACAGAATGATGTCATACGCCGGATAGAGACAAAAGACACTAGCAACGCGCCGGGGCAAGTCTATAATTAAACCATGGACCGAGGCGCCGCCTCGTATAAAAGTCATTGTGAAATTGGATCCAGAGCAGGCAGTTTTCTGGAAGGCGGCCAACGTTCTGCGTTACAAGGTTGTCCGTGCAGACGGCACCCTGAACCAATCTTAATTGAGGAGGCAGTATGAACGTCGATGAACTTTTGAAGAAGGCAACCAAACCTGCGGCAGACGCCATGAAATTGCACCCGTTCTACCGGGGTAAGGTGGAAACGGCCCTGAAGTGCACGGTGCGCGATTTCAATGACTTCGCCATCTGGTACACGCCGGGCGTGGCCGCCCCATGCAAGGCCATCGCCGCGGATCCAGAAAAGGTGTATGACTACACCAACAAGTGGAATACTGTGATCGTGGTCAGCGACGGGACACGCGTGCTGGGCCTGGGAGATATCGGCCCCAAAGCCGGCCTGCCCGTCATGGAAGGGAAAGCCCTGCTCTACAAGTACCTGGGCGGCGTGGACGGCGTAGCCATCATGCTGGATACGAAGGATCCGGACAAGATCATCGAGACAGTACTGATGCTCCAGCCTGGTTTTGGCGGGGTCAACCTGGAGGATATCTCCAACCCCAAGTGCTTCTACATCCTGGACACCCTGCGGGAAAAAGCCGAAATCCCGGTCTGGCACGATGACCAGCAAGGCACTGCCACGGTTACGTTGGCCGGTCTGATCAATGCCTTGAAGGTGGTCGGCAAGAATATGGCGGATGTCAAGATCACATTCATCGGCACAGGCGCCTCCAATGTGGCCATCTCGCGCCTGATCTTCGGCTGGGGTGCCGACCCGTCCAAATGCCTGATGGTGGACAGCAAGGGCATCCTGGGCAAGCACCGCACAGACCTCGAAGCGGTGAAGGGCGAGTACGTGGACAAGTGGAAACTGTGCAACATCACCAACGCCGAGAAACGCCAGGGAGACATGGCCGAGGCGATCAAGGGTGCGGATGTTGTCATCGCCCTGTCCAAATCCGGGCCGGGCGTGATCCAGCCGGAATGGATCAAGACGATGAACAAGGATGCGATCGTGTTCGCGTGCGCCAACCCGGTGCCCGAGATCTGGCCCTGGGAAGCCAAGGAAGCAGGCGCGGCAGTGGTCGCAACCGGGCGTTCGGACTTCCCCAACCAGGTCAACAACTCGCTAGGCTTCCCCGGCATCTTCCGCGGCACGCTGGACGTGCGCGCCCGCACCATCACAGACGAAATGTGCTATGCGGCCGCCGAGACCATGGCCAACCACGTGGGCAACAAACTGGATGCCGAGCACATCATGCCCAACATGGATGACTGGGAAGTCTTCCCGCGCGAAGCCGCAGCGGTGGCCATGAAAGCCATCGAGCAGGGCCTGGCCAAGTTCACGATGACCTATGACCAGGAATACGATCAGGCCATGCGCATCATCAAGCGCTCGCGCGATCTGACGAAGATGATGATGGAAAAAGACTTTATCCCGGAGCCACCTCCCGACAGCGGCGACGATCCCAAGGTAGATATCGATACTGTCAAGGTGGCCTACTAAGCCCGGCAGGATAAAACGATCCGATGTATGACCTGATCATCGTCGGCGGCGGACCAGCAGGACTTACGGCGGCGGTCTATGCCATCCGCAAACGCTTGAATGTCCTGCTGGTCAGCAAGGACCTGGGCGGCAAGACGAACTACCGCCTGGCCCTGCCGTGGGTCGAGGACCCCCAGGTGATACGCGGGTTGGAAATCGTCAACAAGTTCCGCAACGAACTGGAATACCTTGACTTTGCCCGTTACATGGAAGCAGTGGAAAAGGTCGCCAAAGAGGGTGACCTTTTCACCATCACCACCCGGGGCGGAGCCAGCCTGGAAACCAGGGCCGTGATCATCGCCAGCGGCGCACAGCAGGCACGCCTGGATGTGCCCGGTGAAAAAGAATTTACGATGAAAGGCCTGTGCTATTCGGTGACCTCCTTTGCACCGGTGTGCCTGGACAAGAACGTCGTCCTGATCGGCAACAGAGAAATGGGCATCCGCTCGGCACGGGAACTGGCCACCATTGCCAGGCAGGTTTATTTCGTGTGCAAGGATGATGCATTCCTCAGACAACCGATGGGCAGGGAATTGAGCAGCGCAGCCAACATGATCCTCCTCAAGAACCACCGGGTGGTGGAGATCAAGGGAGATGCATACGCGCGCAGTATCGTGCTCGAAAAACCAGCCGGCGGGAACACGGAGATCGAAACCGACGCGATCTTTGTCGAGCAGGCACTGACGCCAAGCTCGCAGATGGTCGCAGGCCTGGTAAAGCTGGATGAAAGCAAACACATCATGGTGGACTGCGCCTGCCGGACGAACGTGCCAGGCCTGTTTGCCGCCGGAGACGTGACCAATGGGTACGCCGAGCAGGTGCTGATTGCGGCGGGCGAGGGAGCAAAAGCTGCCCTGAGCGCCTACGAGTATCTATTATCAACGTACTGACAATGCAGCGGGGGTACTCCATGACCCAGGGAGTCCCCCCGTTTTCGTAACCATAGAGGAGAACCAAGCATGCCCATCTTCACCCCCGGCCGGCGCTGGCAGCCTGCCTATTCCCCATTCAAAAAAGAAACTCTTGGCAGCCGGTTGCTCGAGGACATCGAATACATCATCAAGGGACCGCTGTTCGGCTGCCGCATGTGCGGCAACTGCCTGCTGCAGGAAACGGCCTTCATCTGCCCGATGGAATGTCCCAAGGGACTGCGCAACGGGCCGTGCGGCGGCTCCACGCCGGAGCACTGCTATGTGGACAAGACCCGGCCGTGCATCTGGTACAAGATCTACGAGCGCGCCTTCAAACTGGGGCGGGAGGAGAAACTGCTGGAGGTGCTGCCGCCGCTGGACTGGGAAAAGGTAGGCACGGAAACCTGGCGGGATGTGCTGACCTGTGTGAAGAAACAAGGCAGCGGCAAGGTTCTGAAGAGCATCGTGCTCGACCAGGGCGAGAAGCGTTACAAGACCTGGGACCTGATCTTCCGCACGGTGCGCCAGCCGGACTGGTGGCAGGGAGATTCGGAATATCACGCCCCCAAATACGAGGAGCCGGTCTCGGAACTGGAACGGCGGCTGAAAGCAGGGGAATTCGTGGTGGCCTGCGAAATCGCACCGCCTCTGAGTACGGCCACGAAAAAGTTGACCGAGAACATCGAAACGGTGAAGCCGTACGTGACGGCGATCAACTTCACCGACAACGCCTCGGCCACGCCGCGCATGACCAGCTGGGCCTGCAGCACCTTTGCCATCCGGCAGGGAGCGGAACCGGTGATGCAGATTGCGGCCCGGGACCGGACGCGGGCCAGCCTGCAGGGTGAAATCCTGGGAGCCTCAGCGCTGGGGGTGCGTAACGTGTTGTGCGTGACCGGCGACAGCCCGGTGCTGGCGCCGCGGCCGCGCGGCCGGATGGACATCAACGACATGGACGCGATCCAGATGATCTGGATCCTGCGGCGGATGCGGGATGAAGGGCATTACCTGGACGGGCGCGAGATCAAGTTCCCGCCCAAGTTCTTCCTGGGGGCGGCGGCCTCGCCGTTTGCCTCGGAGCCGAAGTTCCAGGCCATCCGCGAGCACAAGAAGGTGAACGCGGGGGCGCAATTCTTCCAGACCAACCTGGTGTACGACATTGAAGGGATGGAAACCTGGTTAAACGAATTGGCCAGGCGGAATATCCTGGACAAGGTGTACATCATGATCGGGATCACGCCGCTGAAGAGCCTGAAGATGGCGCGCTACATGACCGAGGTGCCGGGCGTATACCTGCCGCAGTCCATCCTGGCACGCATGGAAGCAGCGGATGCGGCCGGGAATGCCCAGGAAGAGGGCGTGCAGATCGCTCTGGAACTGGCCTGCAAGATCAAGACATACGAAAAACAGGGCATCCACGGGCTGCACATCATGCCGGTCGGCTGGGAAGATATTGTGCCGCGCATCGTAACCGAAGCGGGACTCCTTCCAGCCGGGTTTGTGCCGCCGGCAGATAAGCAAAAGCCGCAATAGCAAGTCAATCGCAAGGCCCGGGTACAGAGAGAACCGGGGATCTCATTTCGGAGGATGCCATGCTGCCCGAGCAAATCAAGAACCACCGCGAGGTGGTGACCCTGAAGGATGGGACGTACGTGCTACTGCGCTCGCTGCAGCCGGATGACGAGGCGCGGATGCTGGAGATGTTTACAGGGGTGAGCGAGGAGGACGCGTACTATTTCCGGCACAATGTGCGCGACCCGGCCGTCATCGAGGAATGGTGCAGTGACATCGACTATAACAGGGTGCTGCCGGTGCTGGCGCTGGTGAAGGACCGGGCCGTGGGCAGCGCGACCCTGCATTTCTTCGAGGGGCCGCGGCGCCACATCGGGGAAATCCGCATCTTCCTGGCCAAGGATTACCGCAAGCGGGGGTTGGGGATGAAACTGACGCGGGCGCTGATCGAGATGGCGCGCAAGTTCGGGTTGTCCATCCTGGTGGCGGAGGTGGTGACGGATATGCCCAAGGTGGTGAAAGCCTTCGAGCAGCTGGGCTTTGCAACCCGCTGCGTGCTGGAGGACCATTTCATGCTGCCGGATGGGGATACAAGCGATGTGGCCTTCATGACGATGAATTTGAGGCCGAAGGTGGATGAGTTCTAGGCAATCTCTACATCATCTGGCCCAGGACCAGACCGGCCTGGAGTATGAACTGGACTGCCCGGAGGCATAAGATATGCCTCCGGGCAGTCTTATGCAGTTGCATAATAATGACAAAACAATCAGAGGTTTGCTGTGAGGTAGCACCCCACTTAAGCGTGGCGGGGTAATCGAATTATTCTTTTAGACTCATGCTATACTGAGATTAATCTCATGCCGACCGGCAACTGCCGGGCGGCGAAAGCCATAGACCGACGGTTTTGTCTCAACTGTGAAGGCGATGGTGGTGAAATGACCCGCTACAATCCCATCACTACGGCACTGGACCGGAATCTTCTGTCGAGGCCCTTCGAGGTCCAGACAAACTGGCACGTGCTGACGGGGGCGGCCTGCTCCGGGAAAACGACCCTGATCGAAGGGCTGGCCGGGAACGGATTCGAGATTATTCCGGAGAGCGCACGAGAATATTTTCAAACAGAGATGGCCAAAGGACGGACGGCTGCCGAGATCCGCAGGAATAGTACTGCTCTGCAACGCGGGATCGCCGCCCTGCAATTGAAATTCGAGCGCGGGTTTCAAACGGGAAAGATCGCCTTTCTTGACCGGGCTGTCCCAGATTCGCTCACTTTCTACCGGGTCTTTGGGATGGATCCAAATGAGGTCCTGCCGGAATGCTTCCATCACCGCTATGTGAGCGTGTTCATTCTTGAGCGTCTGCCCTTCCACCGCAGCAGGGTCCTGGGGCCGGAAGGTGACACAGTTTCAGACTTTCTCGATGAGTGGCTGGTTCGCGACTATAATGCCTTAGGCTATAAAGTGACCAGAGTGCCGGTCTTGCCGCCACACGAGCGGATTGCTTTTCTGCTCGACAGGCTCGCGGAGAACGGACAGGTCTAACATAATCATTTTCGGAACCAGAAAACGCAATTTAAGTTCTTTAATGTGAAACCCGGAGGTTCTTATGGCAGCCAAGAATGAAAAAGTTTTAAAAACAGCTGTGCTCGTGCTGGGGGTGGTGTTGATCCTGGCCTGTGCAACGGTAAGCACACCGCCGGCAGGCGGAGGGTCGGACCAGTCGGCGGTGGAGACGGGGATCGCGATGGGAATCATGGCGACGAATGTGGCCAACCAGCAGATGACGCTGCAGGCGATGCAGTACCAGTTGACGATGCAGGCGAACATGCCGCCGACGCAGTCCCTGGCGCCAACGCAGGTGCCCCCGCCGCCCACACAGAATGTTCCCCCGCCACCGCCGGAGCCAACCCGGACAGAAGAGGTACCACAGCCGCTGGTGCTGGAGATCCTGAAGTCAACGGATACATTCTACTGCTACCAGGCGCCGTACCGGTTGACAATCACCGTGCGGGTCAGCGATATCGAGCGCGGCATGGCGGTGTATTATCACATCCAGGATAAGAGCACGGGGGTGGTTTCGGACGGGCAGGTGATCGACCTGCACCGCAAAGGCACCAGCGCACGCGATGCGACGATCATCGGCGGGGGCAGCAGCGAGCAGAACCTGCAATTCCCGCCGCACATGGGAGAGTCGTATTTTATTTACCAGATCATCAGCGATGATGGAACGTTCCGCAGTCCGGCATACAGCGATATCACCTTCTATCCGTGCGGGAATTAAGAAGGGATGGATTGGCGCGCAAAGACGGCGCGGCGGCCGAGGCCGCCGCGCCGTCTTCGAATACCCGGCTGCGGGTTAGATCAGGTCAGCGGGCATAGGCATCCAGGAATTCGTCCCAGCCGGTTTGGAGGGCGAAATCGAGGCTGCGGTAATAGGTGAAATTGGCATCCTTTTCGCTGGCCTTGGAGATATGGTAGATGGTGATGCCATGCGCGTCCGGGTAGGCGTTGGTGTGGTGTTCGTCCAGGATCACAGCATCGACGGCACTCATGACGGCCTGGCTTTTGGCCTTGATGTTGGCATCCCCGACCAGGCGGTTGATCTCGTAGGCCATGTCATACAGGTCCTTGTCCATGGGAGCCTGCCAGAAGGTCTGGGTGGCGCCGAAGGCACGGTCGTATTTCTTGCGGTTGGCGGCCAGGCCAGTGTTGAGGGTCAGGGACCAGTTGTTCACCGCGCCGAGGAGGGCATCGAAGCGGGCATCCACGGCAACGGCGGACCAGGTGCGGTCGTACATGGCACTCTGGCTGGTAGCGATGGCAACCTGGTCGGCAGTCATGGCCGGGTTGGCAGACAGCTGGGCCAGGACGACATCGTATTCCACGCCGTCCCAGTTGACGTATTCCTGGGAGTGGGCAACAGCGGTGGCATAACCATGCCAGAGCAGCTGGACTTCGATGGAGGCCATGTTGCAGCCGTCGTAGGCAACCACGTCGATAAAGCCGAGGGAGGGAAGCACCGACTTGACCTCGTGCATATCCAGGGAATCGGCGTCGGTGTCATCGCCCATCACGTAGCCGGGGTGCCAGTTCCAGCCGTGGCCCCAGAAGTAGAGGGCGTAATGATCGGCGGGGTAGTTGGCCTTGGACCAGGTGACGAAATCCAACAGGGTCTGCGGGTCGCCCATGTTGCGTTCGCCCCAATCGGCGACGGCGTTCCCGGGGTCGGCGGTCATGCCTGGGGTGACGTGGAAGAGCTTGGTGGTCTGCCAGTCGCCGTAACTGGTGTCATAGCCGGGGCCGCGGTCGGCCAGAGCGAGGACCTGCACCTGCGCAGTGGAGCCAGTGGGGGCCAGTTCCTGTTCGATATCCAGGACAACGTAGTCTTCCAGGTTGTTATCGCCGGAGATATAGACCATGACCGTCCAGGCGGCACGGGCAGGGGGTGCAGCCTGGACGCTGCCGGCGGGGAGCGGCAGGAGGGCAAGCAGGAGGACAGCGGTCGCAAGCAGGGCAACAGTCTTATGCATGGCATTCTCCTTTGTGAATTGAGACGGGGCGGGAAAGGGGTAAATCTCTCGAGATGAGTGTAGCACATCGGGGCGGTGAATTCAATATGGTGCCGTTTGTTATCTAATAATGGGGTTCTATGACCAGGGAAGAGCGGAGGCAAAAGCCTCCGTTTTATTGGAATCGGCTGCATCAATCCCGGCTCCCGGTATATAATCAAAGTACGTTGATGGAAAATGGGAACCGATTGCCCCGCCGGAACGTCATGATGTGGGAAGGAGTGTGCCGCCATGCAAACCGAGCAAACCGAGAAGAGACCCGCATTCGAACGCAAATGGATCGCTGCGCTCGCCGGCATTATCCTGCTGGCGCTGGCCAGCGTTTTTTTGTTCCTGCGCTGGCGTTCGCCGGGCGGGACGACGATCCTGGCGACGCCCACACCCAAGGCCGGGGAGGCAGGGGCAACGCCGGTACCCGGGGCTACGCCCACCCAGGAAGGAGAGCCGTACGGAATGAACATCCGTCTGAGTGAAGGCAAAGCCGGGGAGCAGGCCGCACAGGTGCCGCCGGCCGCGGCAACGGGAGTACCGCTGTCCGCCGAGGAAACGGCGCTTCTGCTTTCCCGCCTGCCTGCCCTGCCGAAATTGGCCGGGGAGCAGGTGGAATTCAAACTGCCGGAGGATGTGCTGCCACCGCCGCGGCCGGGGGTGACGGTGCCGGAGGTCTTCCCACCCACCGAAACCGGGGCAGGGGCGCCGGTGGTCGAAAGCGGGCCGCTGCAGGTGCTGCGCTACGCACCGGAGGGCGAGATCCCGATTGCGCCGTTCGTGAACGTGACGTTCAACCAGGCGATGGTGCCGCTGGGGACCCTGGCCGATCTGGCGGCGCAGGAAGTGCCCGTCCAGATCGAGCCGTCCCTGCCGGGCACCTGGCGCTGGCTGGGGACAAAAACACTGACTTTCGAATATGATTCGGAGCAGATCGACCGGCTACCCAAGGCGACCGAGTACCGGGTGACGGTGCCGGCCGGGGTGAAGTCGGCCACAGGCGCAGCGCTGGCCGAGGCGGTCAGCTGGACTTTCCGCACCCCGCCCCCGGTGGCAACCACCACCTACCCCTATGATGTACCCCAGCCGCTGGAACCGGTCTTCTTCATCCAGTTCGACCAGCGCATCGAGCCGGCAGCTGTGCTGGAGACAATCCGGGTGCGGTCGGAGGGACAGGCAATCTCCATTGTGCTGGCAAATGAAGACGATTTGAAGAAGGATGAGACGGCTGCGGCACTGGCCAGGAATGCCCCGGAGGGACGCTGGCTGGCCTTCCGGGCTACAGAGCCGCTGCCCGCCGACTCGGGGGTCACGGTCGGAATCGGGCCGGGGACGCCTTCGGCCGAGGGGCCGCTGACGACCACCCAGGAACAGTACTACTCCTTCCGCACCTATGCACCGCTCAAGATCGAGGAAAACGGCTGCGCCTGGTACGGCGAGGAGAAGTGTCCGCCGCTCTCTCCGTTTTTCATCCGCTTCAACAACCCGCTGGACATGGATACCTTCCGGGATGATCTGCTAAAGGCGGAGCCAGAGATCCCCGGTCTGTCGGTGGACATCTATGGCAATACCATGAATATCAGCGGCGATACCAAGGGGCGCACCACGTACACCCTCACGGTATCGGGGGAGATCCAGGATATCTTCGGGCAGAAACTGGGCCGGGATGAACGCCTGACCTTCAAGGTGGGCAAGGCCGAATCGGTGCTGTCCGGGCCGGGGGAGAACTTCATCACGCTCGACCCATCCTCCAGCAAACCGGCGCTTTCGGTCTTCGTGATCAACTACAGCGAACTGCCGGTCAAAATCTACGCCGTGCAGCCCTCCGACTGGGGGGACTTCAAAGCCTACATGCGTACGTGGCAGGAAACCGATAAGCCCGGGCAGATGCCGGGGCGGCTGGTATATGATAAAAGCCTGCGCCTGAACCTGCCGGATGACACGCTGACAGAGGTGGCGATCGACCTGAGTCCCTACACGCAAGACGGATTCGGGCAGTTCGTGGTGGTGGTCGAGCCGCCGCGCAGCCTGTTCGAAAGCCAGGAAGCCAAATGGCGGCGCTACGCGCAAACCATCCACGCCTGGGTGCAGGTGACGCAGATCGGGCTGGATGCCTATAACGACCATTCCAACATGCTGGCCTGGGCGACCGATCTGAAGACCGGCGCGCCGCTGGCGGGCGTAGTCCTGCGCGAGAGCGGGGGCAGCAGCGTAAAAACCGAGGCGGACGGCACGGCGCGCTTTGCCATCCCCTCCGGCGCAACCTACCTGACCGCCAGCCTGGGGGCAGACACGGCCATGCTGCCGCGCTCCAAATATTACTGGGGGGATGAAGCCTGGCAGGCCATGCCGCCGGTTGACAGCCTGCGCTGGTATACCTTCGACGACCGCGCCATGTACCGCCCCGGAGAGGAAGTACATCTCAAGGGCTGGCTGCGGCGCATCGGAGGCAGGCAGGACGGCGACGTGGAACTGGCCGTCGTCCAGGCGGTCAATTACCAGGTATATGACTCGCAGGGCAACGCCATCGCCAACGGAGAAGCGCGGGTCAGCGCCCTGGGCGGCTTCGATTTCGCCCTGAGCCTGCCGGAACGGGTCAACCTGGGCCCGGCATCCGTCGTACTGACGGCGAGAGGGGCGGGTGACATGGAGGGGGCGGAAACGACCCATGAATTCCAGATCCAGGAATTCCGTACGCCGGAGTTCGAGGTGACGGCGCGCAACGAGACCCCCGGGCCGTATTTCGCCGGGGAGAGCGCCATCGTGGCGGTGGAGGCCAAATATTACGCCGGCGGCGTCCTGCCCAACGCGGAAACGAACTGGATCATCAGCGGCACCCCGACCAACTACAACCCACCCAACTGGCCGGACTTCACCTTTGGCATCTGGCGGCCGTGGTGGTATTACGATCTCGGTCCGGGGCAAGAGTCCAAAGTCATGGGCACCTTCAATGGGAAGACCGACGCCTCCGGGACGCACTACCTGCGCCTGGACTTCGAAACGCTGGGCGACATCAGCATCCAGCCGCGGCCGTTCAACATCAATGCCGAAGCAGATGTGATGGACGTGAACCGGCAGACCTGGGCCAGCAGCACCAACCTGCTGGTGCACCCGGCCGACCTGTACGTCGGCCTGCGCAGCGGCTCCTTCTTCGTCGAACGCGGCACCCCGCTCAAGGTGGACTTCATCGTGACCGACCTGGACGGCAAGGCCATGGCCGGGAAGACGGTCGAAATGCGGGCGGCGCGCCTGGACTGGAAATACCAGAAGGGGGATTGGAAAGAAGTGGAAGTGGATGTGCAGAAGTGCACAGTCGTTTCCACGGAAGAACCCGGCACCTGCACCTTCGAGACACCCATCGGCGGCAGTTACCGCATCAGCGCCCTGGTGAGCGACGACAAGGACCGCAAGAACGAGACACGCCTGACCCGCTGGGTGAGCGGCGGCCAGCGCCCGCCGGCGCGCAAAGTGGAGCAGGAACAAGCCACCCTGATCCCCGACAAGGAAACCTACCAGCCGGGCGACGAGGCGCACATCTTGGTGCAGTCGCCGTTCAGCCCGGCGGAGGGCCTGCTGACGGTGACGCGCAGCGGAATCCTGTACACACAGCGCTTCCGGATCGAGGAGGGCACGACCACCCTGAGCATCCCGATCCAGTCCGAACACGTCCCCAACCTGAACATCCAGGTGGACCTGGCCGGGGCGGCGCAGCGCACGGATGACAAAGGGGAGAAGATGGAAGGCGTGCCCGACCGCCCGGCCTACGCACGCGGCGAGTTGATGCTGGATATCCCGCCGCTGGAGCGCACCCTGGCGCTCGAAGTGACCCCGGATGACAGCAAACTGGAACCCGGCGGTGAAACGACCCTGACGGTGAGGCTGAAAGACGCAGCCGGAAAGGCCGTGCCGGAGGCCGAACTGGCCGTGGTGGTGGTGGACGAGGCCATCCTGGCGCTGACAAATTACGAGATCACCGATCCAATGTCCGTCTTCTACAGCGAGCGGCCGGCCCTGCTGGAGAGCACCTACGGGCGCGAAAGCCTGGTGCTGAGCGACCCCAAGGCGCTGGCGCGGCAGGCCAGTGAAACAGCCAGGGCAAAGGCCCAGGACAGCGGCGGCATGGCCCTGATGCTGGCCCCCTCGGCAACGATGGAGTTTGCAGCGGAGGCAGAAGCACTCCCGGCAGCCCTGCCGGGCACCGGCGGAGGCGGGGAGGCTCAAAAGCCGATCACAGTGCGCTCGGATTTCAATCCGCTGGCGACCTTTGCGCCCTCGGTGCGCACAGACCTGAGCGGGCAGGCACGCGTGCCCATCCAACTGCCGGACAACCTGACCCGCTACCGGATCATGGTGGTGGCGGTGGACAGCGGCGGGAACAAGTTCGGTACCGGGGAGGCCAACCTGACCGCCCGCCTGCCGCTGATGGTGCGCCCCTCGGCGCCGCGCTTCCTGAACTTCGGCGACCGCTTCGAACTGCCGGTGGTGCTGCAGAACCAGACCGATGAGCCGCTGGAGGTGCAGGTGGCGGCCCGGGCCAGCAACCTGAACTTGGGGGACGCCGGGCTGCGCGTGAGCGTGCCGGCGAATGACCGGGTGGAGGTGCGCTTCCCGGCGGATACACAGCAGGCCGGCACAGTGCGCCTGCAGGTGGCGGCCGCCTCCGGCTCGTATGCAGACGCGGCCAGCGTGGAACTGCCGGTCTACACCCCGGCCACCACGGAAGCCTTTGCCACCTACGGCGTGATCGACGAGGGCGCCATCGCCCAGCCGGTGCTAAAACCAAGCGGGGTCTTCCCGCAGTACGGCGGGCTGGAGGTGAGCACCTCCTCCACCGCCCTGCAGGCGCTGACCGACGCGGTGCTGTACTTGAATTCTTATCCTTTCGAATGTTCCGAGCAGCTGGCCTCGCGCGTCCTGGCCATTGCCTCGCTGCGGGATGTACTGACGGCCTTCCAGACGGAGGGCCTGCCCGCGCCGGAGGCCATGGAGGCGGCCGTCACGCGTGACCTCGAGCGCCTGCAAAGGATGCAGAATTACGACGGCGGCTTCCCTTACTGGCGGCGCGGCTTCGAATCGGTGCCGTTCAACACCATCCACGTGACGCATGCCCTGCTGCGCGCCCAGGCGAAGGGTTTCGCCGTGCCAGAGGATGTGAAACAGAACGCCCTGATGTACCTGCGCAACATCGAGGACTATTACCCGGCCTGGTACAGCCAGGAGACGCGCTGGACGCTGAGCGCCTATGCCCTGTACGTCCGCAACGCGGCCGGGGAACGTGATGCAGAGAAAGCATCTGCCCTGGTGCGAGAGGCGGGGCTGGAGAACCTGCCGATGGAGGCCACCGGCTGGCTGTGGCCGGTGATCGATGACAGCGAGCAATTGATTGAAATCCGGCGCCACGTGGACAACCACGTAGTCGAGACGGCCGGAGCGGCCAACTTCACCACGGCCTACAGCGACCAGACCTACCTGCTGTTGAGTTCCGACCGGCGCACGGACGCCATCCTCCTGGATGCTTTGATGGAAGACAATCCGCAAAGTGACCTGATCCCGAAGGTGGTCACCGGGCTGCTGGCGCACCGCACCAAAGGCCGCTGGGGCAACACGCAGGAGAACGTCTTCGTCCTGCTGGCCATGGACCGCTACTTCAACACCTACGAGGCACAGACGCCCGACTTCGCTGCCCGCCTGTGGCTGGGGGACACCTACGCCGGCAGCAGCGAGTTCCGCGGGCGCACGACCGAAATCCACGAGACGGTGATCCCGATGGCCTACGTGCTGGAGGAGACGGCGGCAGGCGGCACGTCCAACCTGATCCTGAGCAAAGAAGGGACAGGGCGGCTGTACTACCGCCTGGGCCTGCGCTATGCGCCCAGCGACCTGAACCTGAAGCCGCTGGAAATGGGCTTTGTGGTGCAGCGGCGCTATGAAGCCGTGGACGACCCGGGAGACGTAACGCAGGACAAGGACGGCGTGTGGCACATCAAGGCCGGGGCGCGCGTACGCGTGCGCCTGAGCATGGTGTCCGACAACCGCCGCTACCACGTGGCGCTGGTGGATCCGCTGCCGGCCGGACTGGAGATCGTCAACCCGGCGCTGGCCGTCTCGGGCAGCATCCCGCAGGACCCAGAGGAGTCACAGTCCCGCTACGGCTGGTGGTGGTGGGGCCCCTGGTATGAGCACCAGAACATGCGCGACGAACGCGCCGAAGCCTTCACCCCCCTGCTGTGGGAGGGTGTGTACACCTACACCTACATTGCACGCGCGACCACACCCGGCACATTCGTGGTGCCGCCGGCCAAGGCAGAGGAGATGTATTCGCCGGAGGTGTTCGGGAGGAGCGGGAGCGACTGGGTGGTGGTGGAGTAAAGGATGAAAGCCTGAGGTAGAAAGTCGAAGGTCACAAAACCAGAGGCGAGAAAAAGCCGGTCCCGGAGGCGAATTCCGGGGCCGGTTGGTTTCGAATAGTTTACATCCAATTTCACTGCAAGGGTGTAAAATTGCAGCGGCTGGCGACGGGAATTAAGTGCCAGCAACTGTAATCACTCCATCGCCGTAATAAAAGGAGATTTTTATGCGAGATCGAATCCAGGAAGCCCTCAAACACAGCAAAGCCGACTATACCGAGATCCGCATCGAGGAGAAAGAGAGTACGCGGGTGGTCTTCCGCGGCAAGGACCTGGAAGTCGCCAATGCGAACCTCGACAAGGGCGGCATCGTGCGCTGCCTGATCCGGAACAAAGGCTGGGGGGTGACCACCTTCAACAACCTGGACGACCTTCTGACCAAGGTCGACCAGGCATACCAGTGCGCCCAGGTTGGTTCGGTGGCCGAACCGGTCGAACTGGCGCCGGTCGAACCGGTCGAGCAGGTGCTGAACGTGCAGATGGGGCGGGATTTTCGCGACATCCCGCTGGCGGAGAAGAAGGCCCTGGCCGAACGGTACAACCAAGTCATGCTGGGGCACAGCGACAGGATCATCGACACCCAGGCTGTTTACCAGGATACCTTTTCCCACATCATCCTGGCCAACTCGGAGGGCGCCTACATCGAACAGGAAAAGCCTTCGGTGGTAATCGGTGCGTTTGCCATCGCCCGGGATGGCGATAACGTCCAGCAGGCGCACGAGACCCTTTCCAGCACCCAGGGGTACGAATACGTGCTGGACAAGGATGAACTGGCCCGCAAGACGGCCCAAAAGGCTGTCGAGCTGTTGAGCGCCAGGACGGTCAAGGCCGGGCAGTATCCGGTGGTGGTCGACCAGATGCTGGCAGGGGTCTTCATCCACGAAGCCTTCGGCCACCTTTCCGAGGCCGATTTTGTGTACGAAAACCCGAAGGCACGCGAGATGATGACCCTGGGCCGCCGCTTTGGCAAAGGCATCCTGAATGTCTTCGACGACGGCTCGCTGCCGAACCTGCGCGGCACCACCCTGTATGATGATGAGGGCACCCCTGCCCGACGCAACTGGCTGATCCGGGACGGCGAACTGGTGGGACGCCTGCACTCGCGCCAGACGGCAGCCAAAATGGGCGAAAGCGCTTCCGGCAACGCGCGGGCCATGAATTACCGCTTTGCCCCCATCGTACGCATGACCAACACGGCCATCGACAACGGCAGCACGCCCTTCGAAGAGATGATCCAGGATATCGAATTGGGCATTTACGCCTGCGACGCTTACGGCGGCCAGACCCAGCTCGAAAATTTCTCGTTCAGTTCCGGATACGCCTATATGATCCGCAACGGCAAGCTGGCCGAGATGGTGAAGGATGTGATCCTTTCTGGCAACCTTTTCACCACGCTCGAAAACATCGACGCTATCGGGGACGATTTCAAATGGCTGAACACCGGCGGCGGCTGCGGCAAAGCCAACCAGTATCCCCTGCCGGTCGGCATGGGTTCGCCGCACATCCGCATCCAGAATGTCGTCATCGGTGGAGAATAAAGCAATGGACATCCTGACCCAACTCAAAAAGCAGGCCGAACAGGTCGAGATCCTGAACCTGCAAACCGAAAAGACCACCGTCGAGTACGAAGCCAACCAGTTGAAGACCTGCACCGTGGCCGAGACCCGGGGCTGGGCGCTGCGCGTGGTCCGCAAGGGGAGGCTCGGGTTTGCCGCTTCCACCGACAACACCATGCTGGACAAACTGGCTGCCAACGCACTCGAGTCGGCAGCCTACGGCGATAAGGCCGCCTTCGAGTTCGCAAAGTCACAGGCGGCTCCGGCAGTGCGCACCTTCGACCAGAAAGTCGCAGACCTGCCGATCGCGCGGCTGGTGGAGATCGGCAAGGAGATGCTCGACCTGGTCCTGCCGGTCGAGCCGAACGCCCGCTGTAACATCAGTCTGGAGCGCAGCCTCGTTTCAGCCAACATCCGCAACCAGCGAGGCCTGGATGTTTCCTTCCAGACCTCCCCGCTCTCGCTCGGCATCGAAATCGACCGGATCGAGGGGGATGATGTGCTCATCCTGTACGACCAGCTGGGCACGACCCTGTGGGACGACAACTACCTGGATTTCACCCGCCGGCTGGTAGAAAAGCTGAAACTGGCGCGCACCATCACCAGCATCAAGCCCGGCAGGATGCCGGTGCTGTTCGCCCCCACGGGCACACTTGCGCTGGGCCTGCCGCTCAGCCAGGGACTGAACGGCAAGGAAGTCTACAAAGGCACATCCCCGATTGCCGGAAAAACCGGCGAAAGGCTGTTCGACGAAAAGATCAGCGTCCTGGACGACGGGACGATCGACGGGATGTTCGCCAGCGCAGCCTACGATGACGAGGGCACGCCGCGCCGGCGCAATACGCTGGTCGAGAAGGGCGTGCTAAAGGGCTTCATCTACGACCTGAAAACGGCTGCCCAAGCGGGGGTGGAATCGACCGGCAACGCCGCCCGGGACCTGTTCAACCCGCCTGAGCCTGCACTGACCAACTTCATCCTCCAGCCAGGCCCAACGCCGCTGAAAGAGATGTTGGGTGGGATCAAGGAAGGCATCCTGGTGGAGGATGTGCTCGGATTGGGACAGGGCAATATCATCTCCGGAGCATTCTCCAACCCGCTGGCGCTGGCCTTCAAGATCGAAAAGGGCGAAATCGTCGGGCGGGTCAAGGACCTGTCGATCGCGGGAAACGTCTACGACCTGCTCAAGAACGTGGCGGCGGTCAGCCAGGAAGCGCAGTGGGTGTACAGCACCTTCCAGGCGCCATACATCCTCATCCCCGAAATGAATGTGGCCGGGAAGGGGGAGGAGAGCGAGACATGAGAAAAATGAAAGATGAAGGTAGAATTAAGCAGGGGGATGAATTACCAGTTACGAGTTACTAGGCGAAAGAGAAACAGGACGATCAAGATGCAAACCCTGACCCTGGAGAGGAAGACCCCCAGGGTCAGGGTATGTTGAATGAGGGAAACAGAGACGGGGCGGGGAGAATGGATAAAATTTCAGGAGGCCGGGGTATCCTGTCCGGCAGGCGGGAGGGTGAAGTAGAATGTGGTGCCCTTGCCGGGTTCACTCTCGATCCAGATCCTGCCGCCGTGCACGTCGATGATGCGCTTGACCAGGGTCAGCCCCACGCCGGTGCCGCTGCTGCGGGCGTCCAGTTTGTTGAAGAGGCCAAAGATGCGCTCGTGATATATCGGAGCAATGCCAATGCCGTTGTCGCGGACGAAGAAAACCGGCCATCCGGCGGAATCGTTCCCGTTCGTCCCAACCTCAATGAGCGGCGAGGGCTGGTCACCCATGAACTTGGCGGCGTTGTCGAGCAGGTTTTGCAGAACTTCGAGCAGGCGCTGGCGGTCCCCAAAAACACGGGGGAGATCCGGCTGAACCGCCACGCTGGCCCTGGCTGCATCCAGGCCGCCCTGGACGTTGGACAGGGCAGACTGCACCAGGTCACCAAAGGCCACCTCTTCGGGAGGATTCAGCATGTAACCCACCCGCGACAGTTCGAGCAATTCGTTCAATAAAAGCTGCATCCTGTCGGTGGCGTCGTTAATGCGCTGGATATCGCTTTTGAGGCGATCCAGGTTGCCTGAGCTGGCGTCCTCCTCGACGAAACCGAGGAAACCCCGAATGGTGATGAGCGGCGCTTTCAGGTCGTGAGAGACCGTGTAAGTAAAACGTTCCAACTCGGCGTTCTTGGCCTCCAACTCGGCAATCAACTGCTCACGCTCAGCCTGTACGCGGCGGCGTTCCTCGATCTCCTGCTGGGCCCGCTCATATAGTTGAGCATTCTCGATCGCAATCGCCGCCTGGTATCCAACGCCGGTGAGAATGTCAGCGTCCTCGTCCGTGTAGGCGTTCAAGATGTAACTTTGCGTGGAAAGGATACCGGTTACGCGCTCCCCCCGCCAGAGGGGTACGATGAGGATCGAAGCGGATTTTCGATTGACATCCCCCAAGCCCCTCCCAGGAGGCGAGCCCAATTCTTCCGCCGTGCGATGGAGAATGAAGGGTTTGCCCGTTCGGATGACACCCGCCTGCCAGGGCAATTCGGCGAGCGGGGCGGCTTGCTCAGCATAGCGGACTTCCGAATCATAAATAATTGGGAAAATCACCCGCCCATTTTCAGAGTCGTAGAGCCCAACATAGAATACATCCACAAGTATGACGCGTTGAACCTGGCGAAAAATAAGCTCGAGGACACTATCCAGATCCTGAAGGGTGGAAACAGCGCGTCCAATAATATTCATGGTTGCCAGCTGCCCAGCACGCTGCTGAAGAGCTTCCTCCGCCCGCTTGCGGGCGGAGATATCCATGATAATGCCCTCAAAGTGCGTAATGTTCCCGGCAGCATCCCGCATGATCACCGACCGGTCATCGGCCCAACAAACGCGGCCATCAGCTGCCACGAGACGATATTCCTGTTGAAAGCGATCCACACCGCTGTCAGAATACATCCGCACCTCGTGAGCCACGCGTTCCAGATCGTCCGGGTGGATCATGGAGGCGTACGTGACTGCCCCGGAGAGCAACTGCTGCGGCTCATAGCCAAACTGGGTCACATTCTGAGAGACGAACTCCACGGGCCAGCCTTCGGCGGCCTTCCAGCGAAATAGAACCGCCGGGCTGTTTTCGACCATCACCTTGGCCTGCCGTAAGGCCTGCTCAACCAATTTCCGTTCCGTAATGTCCTGGTTGACCCCATACAACTTGACCGTATTGCCCTGTGCATCTTTCGAAACGCGGAACCAGACCGTCACCCAGCGCGGTTCGCCGTCTGTTCTCACAATCCTGCCCTCAAAACGGGCCTGATATCCGGGGTCCGGAGAGACAACAGCGCGTTGAATGCTTTCTCCCACTGTGTAGGCATCTTCCGGATAAACCAGCCGGCGGGCAAACTCCTCGGCGGTCATCTGATAGCCTCCCATCTCCCGGGCAGTAGTACCATGCAGGGTGTAATACTGATCATTGAAGGTAAAGAGGCCGCTGGGAATATCAAACTCCCAATGTCCCATTTGTGCAATGGCCAAAGCCTGCTCATCCTTGCGGCTTAACTGCAGGAGCGCATCTTCCGCTTGCTTGCGTTCAGTAATGTCACGGGCAATGATCTGGATCGCATGAACTGCACCATCTTTTTTCAACAAGGCGGAAAAAATTTCAAGCCAGCGAGATTCTTTATCGAATCGAACCGCCTGGAGTTGAAGAGGCGCGACATCCTGTCCGGCAATGAGTTGCCCAAAAAGACTTAAGCAACGAGGTAATTCTGTTTCACTCAAGACGCCAATTTCCTGGAATTTTTTACCATTGATTTCGCTCTTTGGACGGCCAGCAAGCTGGATGGCAGCCTCGTTACAGTCCAAAATTGTGCCGTCCAGGTCAAGCAGGATGACCGCTTCAGGCGATGACTCAAACAGGCTGCGGTATTTCTCAACGCTTTCCCGCAATGCCGCCTCGACCTGCTTGCGCGTGGTGACATCCCGAATGACCGTAATGCGGACGCCCCTGTTATCAAGGGATGTGGTGCGGACACTGATTTCCACCGGGAAAACGGTGCCGTCTTTACGCAACGCCAGATGTTCATAGGGCTCCAGCCGGCCGCTGCGGATGAACCCGGCAACCAACTCACGATGTTCGGGAGCAACGCAATTCGTTACCGGTATGCCCAGGAGTTCATCGCGGGGAAAGCCAAGCATTTGGGCAAGCTGTTCGTTCAAGTCCAGGATGATACCCTGCTTTGTCAAGGCAATGCCTTCAAAGGAGGCCTCGGCAAGCATCCGAAAGCGGTATTCACTCTCGCGCAGAAGATCCTCGGCCAGTTTTCGCTCCGTGATATCACGGTCGATCCCCCGATATCCCAGCAGCTTACCGCCCGTATCGAAGAGTGGCATCCCATTCGTCTCCATGACAACAAGCCGCCCGTCTTTGTGAAAGGTGTGATTTTCCAACCTGTCCATGGGCTGCTCGCGTTTTGCACGATCCCGAAATAATGCGCCGATGCGCTCCGCCTCTTCAGGAGGCATCAGGTCAAAAGGCCTTTTGCCGAGGATTTCTTCCGGCTCATAGCCCAGCAGGTCGCGCACCTTTGGACTGGAATATGTGTAACGGCTGTCCTGGTCCACTTCCCAGACCCAGTCGCTGGTGGTTTCAACCAACGAACGGAAGCGCTCTTCGCTCTTGCGCAGGGCTTCCCGGGCAATGGCTGCTTCCACGACGGTGCTCGAGAGTGAATATGCCATGAAAAGGATGAGCGTCAGATACGCATATTCGATTGCATAAACGAAATGATAAACGCCGTTGCTGACCAACGTGTCGTGAAGGCCGGCGGCATACATGAATCCGATTGCCAGGATCAGCGGCATTGCCTCTTTTTTATGGCCGCGCCGGGCATAACGAATAGCTCTGACGAGGATGTAGGTACTGGCGACCACTCCCACCAGGCCCTGAACAACCGAAAATGGACCAGGGGTTACTTCAAAGTAGGTGATCTTGAAGACATTCGATAATGTGATCTGCTTAATGGATGGCTGGTCCACCAGGAAGGTCAGGCCGCTGCGATCCAGCAACTGAACGACGATAACCAGTACATAATAGATCGAAAAAGCATATATCACCCAGCCTGGCTTTTGATGAAAGTAATCGGCAACAAAACACAGGAATACTGGAACAAAAACTGCAAGTGAGATGAACTGTGCCCGCTGCCACTGCACCCCCTCCGCAACCGAAGCGGCGTTATACAGGCCAATACAGAAGGCATCATAGAAAACCGCCGAAAAACAGAGGAACGCAAAAGCGAGGTTTTCCCGGTATTGCCGGCGGCGGAAGTAAATCAACAAGTGGTAACATCCGACGTAAAACGAGATGCTGGCAATTATGAGGACGGGGATGGATAAAGTGTTCATAATGCCTTCTCCTGAGGTTGATTGTACCCTTTTTCAGGGGGAAGGAAAAAGGAAAGATGGGAGGTGGGAGGGCGTTACGAGAGGTTTATGGGGTATAACCGTCAAGGGCGAGGGCTACGGCTGCATCGAAGGAGATGGCAGCGCCGTGAGCCCAGGCAGCAGAGAGGTCTTCAGGAGACATACGGCTCTTGAGCAGACCCATATGTTTGTCATTGTCCGGGCAGTCAACAGGATCGACCATAATACCGAACCTGGTACGCAGGGCTTCGGCGAACCCAAACCAGCGGGCAGAGGCAGGCAGGTCTCCGGCCTGGAGGGCCAGCTTGGCAAAGGCATCGAACAATTGGGGGGTGTATACGTAAATTTGAAACTTATTTCGAAGGAACAGGGCACGCTGGTAGTGTCCCGTGGCAGCAGGCAGGTTCCCGGCAAGGCGCTCCAACTCTCCCAGACCATACCAGGCAAGCTCTGAATTCCCACCCCAGCCCACGCGTTCCAATTGGGAAATGCTCTGTTCGAAACAACGGCGCGCCTCTTCCAACCTGCCCTGGCGCAGCAGAATTAGTCCATATTTCTTCAAGGTGTTCCCGGCAAAGTCACCGGATTGATTGGCATGGATGCCATCCAGGGCTGATTCGTAACACCGGGAGGCATTTTCCAAATCTCCGATCACATACAAGAAATGACCTTCTTCGATCTGAAGAAAGATGTTTTCCCAGATCTGCTCCGCGGATTTCCGGGATCTGGCTTCAGCCTCCTGATAGTACGCTTTGGCCTGTTCATAATTGCCCTGCAGATATGCGATCATGGCCAGCACCAATAGGATATTGTTGGCCTTGAGATCGAACTCCATCTCCTGCGCCGTACGCAGGCTGGTCTGAAGCTGCCTGCGGGCAGTTTCCACGTTGCCGCGGCAGAATTCGATTTCCAGGAGGCTATCGGCAGTATCCAGTGCATGCAGGTGATAACCAAGTTTCTGGAAAAGATCACGAGACTGGGTATAGAGGGCATATTGGCGGGGGATATCGCCCATGCGGGCACAGATGCCGCCAAGCGAGTCCAACGCCCAAGCAATCCCCTCTTCATCGCCGGCCTGGCGCGCTCCATCCAGCAATCTTTCCATGACCTCTTCGGCACGTTTGAAGTCGTTGCGGACCAAATACAATTGAGATAACTGCCAGAAGGCCCGGAAGGATTTGCGGGGAAAACCAAGTTGTTCAAGCAGCGAGACAGCCTTCTGCAGGGCGGCAAGCGTAGCGGGAGCAGTCAGAAGGTTGAGAGAGATCTCGATTTCGTTATTGATCGTCTCGGCCAGCAAAAGCGGATAGGCTGGAGTGTTGCACAGAACCTCGTCCTTCTCAACCAGGGTTAAGGCCTCCCGGCAGAAAACAGCACCCTCGCGGTTCAGCCAGCGCATGTTCCAGTAGAGGTCCATGGCAGTGCACAGGCGCGCCGCTCTGCGGGCATCCCGATTCTCCAGTGCCCACCAGATGGCGGAACGGACATTCTCCTGTTCGGCATCCAGGGTGCGGAGCCATTTTTTGGAGGTGCTTCTCTGCAGTTCAGGCTCGGCCATCTCAACCAGGTCAATCAGTGCAGCGCAGTGACGATCGCGCAGGACAGCGCCTTCGCCTGACTCGAACAGTTTCTCACGAGCATACTGGCGGATGGTTTCGAGAATGCGGTAACGGGACTCGTCCGACTGAGACTCCAGGGCAAGCAGGGATTTATCCACAAGATGACCAAGCAGGTCGAGGATATCCAGGGTGTCCAATTTCTCATCGGCACAAACCCGTTCAGCCATCTCGAGAGTGCAGCCGCCGGCAAAAACGGACAGGCGGCGCAGCAGCAGCCTCTCCGGCTCGGAGAGTAAATCATAGGACCAGTCGATCATGGCGCGCAGGGTCTGCTGGCGGGGCAGGGCAGTGCGCGAGCCACCGGTCAGGAGGCGGAAGCGGTCATCCAAGCGGGACATGATCTGTTCGACCGACATGCTGCGGGCACGAGCGGCAGCAAGTTCCAGGGCGAGGGGGATGCCGTCGAGACGGTAGCAAATCTGGGCTACCGCGGGGGCGTTGTCCTGGTTGACAGCGAAATGCGATGAGACCAGCTGGACGCGGTCGATGAATAACTGCACGGATTCGTACTGGGTCAACTGGTTTGCCTCGGGCAGGTCACGCGGGTTGGGCAGGGTGAGCGAGGGCACATGCCAGGCGACCTCGCCGCTCACGCCAAGCGATTCGCGGCTGGTGGCGAGGATTCTGAGGTTGGGCGAGGTTTTCAAAACCGCCTGGGCCAGGCGCGCGCAGGCCTCGATGAGATGCTCGCAATTATCCAGAAGGAGCAGGAGGGTCTTATCGTGCAGGAATTCTGCCAGGGTCTCGAGGACAGTCTGCCCCTTCTGCTCGCCGACACCCAGGGTAGAAAGGATGGTCTGCGGGACCAGTTCGGGGTCGGAAAGGGGGGAGAGATCGATGAACCAGACCCCGTGCGGGTAGGCGTCGAGCACGTGTGCAGCAACCTGCAGGGAGAGGCGCGATTTGCCCGTTCCGCCTGGACCGACAAGCGTGACGAGGCGATGTGCATCGAGTTCCTGCTTCACCTCAGCAATCTCCTTTTCCCGACCAACGAAACTGGTCAACTGGGCGGGCAGGTTGTTGGGGATGGCGTTCAGGGTGTTCAGCGGGGGAAAGTCATGGGGCAGGCCGGGGGCCTCGGCTTGCCAGATGTGCTCTGGGTTGAGCAACCCTTTCAGGCGCTGTTCGCCCAGGTCACGCAGGCTGACGCCTTGGGGAAGTTCACCGCGGGTCAGGCTGGCACTGGTGTCGGAAAGCAAAACCTGGCCGCCATGCCCGGCGGACATGACCCGCTGGACGCGCGCCAGGGTGGTGTAGCCGGTGTAGCCGCCCAAAGGGTCGTTTACATCGCCAACGCGGGCTGCCCCGGTGCTGATGCCCATGCGGACCTTGATGGGAGCCGGCTGCCAGTCTTCGTCCTGGAGCATGCGCTGGGCATCGAGAGCGGCACGGAGGGCTTCGGGAGCGGTATGGAAGGCAGCACAGAACTCATCACCTACAATCTGGAAGACGACACCATTATTGGCTTCAATGGCAGTACGCAGGATCTCATGGTGCCGGCTGCGCATGGATTCCCAGTTGCCGGGATACTGCTGGGCGAGCCTGGTACTGCCCTCGATGTCGGTAAAGAGAAAAGTCACGGTGCCTGAAGGAAGATTGGTCATGGTGGAGACTCCGGAGCGGGCAAATCAGCGTGAGAGTGGCGGTGCAGAATTTTCATTCCAAGGTGTGGACAATAAAGAGTTTACATCAAAACCCGGTTTTGGGAAATAAATAGCCAGCGTGTATAATCAGGAAAAATGATGGATAGGAGGTTCACGATGCGCAATTCATGGTGGAGCACCGCCCTGCGGTTCGCCGCCATCGTCCTGATGGGACTGACAGCGGCGTTTACCGTGCTGGGGGGAGCGGGGACAACCTGCGTGGCGCTCAACCCGACGGGGTATGAGGGCAAGTTTGCAGGGATCGCGCCCTTCCAATGGCTGTATCTGCTGTTCGTGATACTGACCGTGGCGATCGGGGTGTTGGGCATCCGGGCAACTGTGCTGCTGGTGAGAGGCCTCCGGGGGGCATACGGCACAGCACTGGGTGTGCTGATCGCAGGTGTGGTAGTGGGAGGCATCCACATGGCAGCCTCGCGCAGCCTGCGCGGCGGCTCGATGCCGGTGGATATGGTGGTGTACACCACACTGCTGACCCTGATCGTCTTCCTGTTACTGCGCCTGCCGGGGATATGGGCGGGGGTCAACTTCGAAAAGGCCGGCAGGCAAGGCGGCGCGGGCGGGAATGCGGCAGCCATTGCCCTGGGGGCCGGCGGGTTGCTGGTCTTGACCATCCAGTTCCTGATGGCACCCACACACACGATCGGCGGGGTCAACTATGCGGATGTCTGGCACCTGTCGCTGTCCGTACTGGGCGGGGCAATGTTACTGAGCAGTGCAGGACTGGCATTTATTCCCCGCTTCTTGGGGGACGGAAAGAACCGGGCTGCGACCGCAACAGAACCGGGCAAATAATTCGATTGACCAGAACTCCCCGCCTGTGGCGGGGAGTTCTAGATTCGGGGTGCCCGAATCTGCTCACAGCACAGAATAAGGAGAAGAGCAGAGCGAAGTTATTGATTCTTTCATTGGAATTTGCGCGATAATAGTAAAGGCATTTGAAGCCATCCAACAAAGGAAGGCCTATGTCTCCGAAGAACAAGACGCAAGAGGTTCCTGGAGTCCCAGGATCAAAACGCCATCCGGGGGAAACAAAGATGTGCGACCAGTGCAAACAAAGCATTCCCATCGAAGCAGCTCTCTGCCCGGCCTGCCAGGCAAGTTATGCAGTGCACGTGCGCGGATACTGCCTGAACTGCCACGATGTGGTGAATATCATGGATAAGACTCGTTGCAGCCGCTGCGGCCATAGAGCGGAGGATGTCCACATTGAAAGTGAATTCCTGGCCAGCGGCCTGCCCCTTCCGGAAACAGCCAGCC
>CAYLXB010000045.1:0-28943 GCA_964387495.1 uncultured Anaerolineaceae bacterium | reverse complement strand
TGGATGAAGCGGAGTACTGCGAGCGGGTGGGCATCATGCGCAACGGCAAACTACTGGCGATGGACCAGCCGGCCTGCCTGAAACAGCAGGTCGTCCCGGGGGATGTGTGGGAGGTGCATGCAGAACCCCTGCAGCGGGCGATGGAGGCCCTTTCGGCGGCGGAGGGGATCCTGCGGATCGGGCTGACCGGCGACCATCTGCGCGTCATTGTGCGGCCCGGACTGGCAGAAAGCGGACTGCGCCAGCCGCTTGCCAGGGTGGAGGGGATTCACATCTCTGCCGTGGAGCGCGGCGAACCAACGCTGGAAGATGTGTTCATCTCCCTGGCGCGGGAATAAAAACGACCCGCGCACCCCGAGGGGGCGGGCCGTTCTCTTGGATCCAATGGGGAGGCGAATGACTACCGGTTCTGTTCGATGACTTGGGAAGCCGGTTCCTGGGGGATGACGAGTGCCATGACCAGGTAGGCCAGCAGGGCACTGCCGCCCGTAAAGAAAAACAGCAGCAGGGCAATCAGGCGCACCACGGTCGGGTCAATCTGGGTATATTCACCCAAGCCAGCGCAGACGCCGAAGAGCATATGATTGGAGGCACTGCGGTACAATTGTTTGTAATTTGTGTTCATCGAAAACTCCTTGTGTTGTCTGACAATACATACGCAACGGCCACGTCCTGGTTGCAAATTCGGAGGAAGAATGGACTTGAAACCTGTGCGCTTTATCGATGAGCAGATCGAGGCCGGTTACGACACACCGCCAGTGCTGGAGAAAAAGCCGGCTGCCCCGAATCTGCTGGTGTGGGGCGGGGAGAGGCTGCGGGTGACCGAAACCCTGAGCGAGTGGGTGGATTTCGGGCGGCGCGGCCGGATGGCGCGCAACATGCGCCCGGCACACGCGGCGGTTGCAGAGGCACGCGGCTCGCGCAACGTGGGACGTTTTTTCTTCCGTGTGCGCGTGGCCGACGGGCGGGTGTTCGATATCTATTTCGACCGGGCGATAAAATCGGCCGGAGAGACCAAGGGGGAGTGGTTCCTGTTCCGGGAACTGGCGTGATTCTGCACGCCAAGTGATTATCATCCTGTAAGATTTGTGGATTCCATTCATTGTCTGACCTTTGAGTCTTGGTTACAATGAGAGTGGTCGCTAGACGAAGTGAAACGATTCGTATTCTACAATTGAGGAGAAACTTATGGCTGACAAGAAGTACAAGATCGCCTGGCTGCCTGGCGATGGCATCGGTGTGGATGTCCTGGATGCCACCAAGATCGTGCTCGACAAACTGAAACTGAATGCCGAGTATATCCACGGCGACATCGGCTGGGAGTTCTGGTGCAAGGAAGGGGATGCCTTCCCGGCACGTACGATCGAACTGCTGAAGAACGTGGACGCGGCCATGTTTGGCGCCATCACATCCAAACCGGTCAAGGCCGCCGAGCAGGAACTGGTGCCCGAACTGAAGGGCAAGGGCCTGATCTACCGCTCGCCGATCGTGCGCATGCGCCAGATGTTCGACCTGTACATCTGCCTGCGCCCGTGCAAGGCTTATGCCGGCAACCCATTGAACTATAAAGAAGACATCGATCTGGTCGTCTTTCGCGAGAACACTGAAGACCTGTACTCCGGCGTCGAGTTCACCCCCGTCCCGCAGGAACTGGCGGATGTGCTGACCAAACTCTCGAAGCCGTTCGCGGCGTTCAAGGACGTACCGCTGAACGAACTGGCCATCTCCAACAAAGTCATCACCCGCAAAGGCTCGGAGCGCATCATCCGCGCCGCTTTCGATTTTGCCCGCAAGAACAAGCGCAAGAAGGTAACCATCATCCACAAGGCCAACGTGGTACGCGCCACGGAGGGCATGTTCCTGGATATCGCCAAGGAAATCCACAAGGATTACCCGGAGATCGAGATGGACGATGCCAACGTGGATGCCATCTGCATGTGGCTGCTGAAGAACCCGAAGAACTACGATGTGATGGTCGCCACCAACATGTTCGGCGACATCATCTCGGACCTGGCGGCCCAGATGGTGGGCGGACTGGGATTCGGCTGCTCGGGCAACATCGGCCTGAAACTGGGCGTGTTCGAACCCAGCCACGGCTCGGCGCCCAAGTATGCCGGCCAGTACAAGGTCAACCCGATCGCGACCGTGCTCTCGGCCAAGATGATGCTCGACTGGCTGGGCGAGACCGAGAAGGGCGCGGCCATCGAGAAGGCGACGGCAGAGGTCATCAAGGAAGGCAAAGTCCGCACCTATGATATGGGCGGCTCGAACTCGACCCTGGAAATGGGCGAGGCGATTGCGGCGAAACTATAGGCAGCGATGGATGGGCGGCGGTTACCCCGCCGCCCAACAGCAGCCCAACTGCTGAACCATCAAGAAGATCAGGATAACCATTATGGATAAAATCTTTATCCACGAAGTCGGCCCGCGCGACGGCCTGCAGGTGGAAAAGACTGCCGTGCCGATGGAAGAGAAAGTGCGCTGGATCGAGGGACTGTTCGCTTCAGGTATCGACATCATCCAGCTCGGGTCGTTCGTGAACCCGGAAAAAGTTCCGCAGATGGCGGACACCGACGCGCTGTTCAAATATTTTTCCGAGAGCGGGAAAAAGCCCAAGAACGTGACCCTCTCCGGACTGGTGCTGAACGAAAAAGGCCTGGAGCGCGGCCTGGCCTGCGGGGTGGAAATGTTCTGCATGGGCGTCTCCGCGAGCGAAACCCACAGCCAGAAGAACACGGGTATGACGCCAGCGGAAGCCCAGGCGCGCATCCTCCCGATGGCCAAGCAAGCCCTGGCCGCGGGGAAGAAGGTGCAGGCTTCGGTGCAATCGGCCTTTGGCTGCGGCTTCGAAGGCCCAATCCCCCAGGAAAAAGTACTGAATATCGTCAAGGCGTACCTGGAAGCGGGCATCCGCAACATCAGCCTGGCGGATACAGCCGGGCATGCCCAGCCGGCGCAAGTGGAAGCGCTGTACGGTGCGGTCCGCCAACTGGATCCGAAGGTGGAAATGGCCTGCCACTTCCATAATACCTACGGGCTGGGGCTGGCGAACTGCTACGCGGCCTTGAAGAGCGGCGCGACCTATTTCGAGTCGGCATTCGGCGGACTGGGCGGCTGCCCGTTCACCAAACTGCCGGCGGGCAACGTGAGCACCGAAGACCTGGTGCATACCCTGCAGCGGATGGGCCTGCGCAAGGATGTGAAACTGGATGCGCTGCTGAACGTGGCGCGCCAGGTGAGCACGTTCTTCGAGCGTGAACTGCCCGGTTTCATCCTGAAATCCGGCTCGATCGTGGATTTCCAGGGCAAGGCGGTTTAGAAAATATTTCTCCACGAGTCACACAAAGGGCACGAATGGCGAATCTTTCCTTCGGGCCCTTTGTGAAAGGAGCATGTTTATGAATTTACTGGAAGGAATCCGTGTACTGGACATGACCAATGTCCTCTCCGGGCCGTTTGCCACCCTGCACCTGGCGCAATTGGGCGCAGAGGTGATCAAGATCGAGAATCCGGATGCAGGCGACCTGGCCCGCAAACTGGGCAACGTGCCCAAATACAACAAGGCGCTGATGGGCACCAGTTTCCTGGCGCAGAATGCCAACAAGAAATCACTGACCCTCAACCTGAAGGCCGAGGAAGGCAAGGAAGTCTTCCGCAAACTGGTGAAGACGGCGGATGTGCTGGTGGAAAACTTCCGGCCGGGGGTGATGGCACGGCTGGGTTTTTCATACGAAGAACTGTGCAAGATCAATCCCAAGATCATCTACTGCGCCATTTCCGGCTTCGGCCAGACCGGGCCGGATGCCTTCAAGCCGGCCTATGACCAGATCATCCAGGGCCTGTCGGGCGTGATGGCGGTCAACGGCGACGAACGCCTGAACCCGCTGCGCGCGGGTTTCCCGGTATGCGATACGGTGGGCGGGATGAATGCGGCCTTTGCCGTGATGGCGGCCCTGTATTACCGCGAGCACACCGGCGAAGGCCAGTTCATTGATATCGCCCTGCTCGATGCGATCATGCCGCTGATGGGCTGGGTGGCGGCCAACCTGCTGATCGGCGGGCAGCAGCCGGTGCTGCTGGGCAACGACAACTTCACCGCGGCACCCTCCGGGATGTTCAAGACGAAGGACGGCTACATCAACATCGCGGCCAACCAGCAGGAGCAATGGGAAAACCTGGCGGATGAACTGGGCGTACCCGAACTGAAGACGGATCCCCGTTTCCAGGAACGCGATACCCGCAAGGCGAACCGGTTCGTACTGACCCCCCTGCTGGAAGCCAAACTGACGCAGAACACCACCGCCCACTGGGTGGAGGTGCTGAACGCCAAGGGCATCCCCTCGGGCGACGTGGTCAGCCTGGAAGCCGCGCTGACCTCGGAGCAGGCCAAGCACCGGCAGGTGCTCGAGGAAATCGAGACACCGGGAATCGGCCCGATCAAGATCTTCAACATGACGGCCAAGTTCTCGAAGACCCCGGCCAAGATCGAAACGCCCCCACCGCAGCTCTCGCAGCACACCGAGGCGATCCTCGGCGAACTGGGCTACACGGCCGATGAGATGAAGGCGTTGAAAGAGAAGATGGTCATTTAGAGCAGTTCATGGCGAAGGGCGAAACGCCGAAGCAATTCCAGACGGCCAGCAATGGCGGAAAGATGGAGAATGCTTCGGCGGAAGAACGCCGCCCCGCAATGACAGACAAGGAGCAAATTCCATGGGTATGACAATGGTCGAAAAAATCCTGGCACGGGCGACCGGCCAGGCCGCCGTCAAGGCGGGAGACGTGGTCGAGCCGAAAGTGGACCTGGCCATGTCGCACGAGAACGGGGCGCTGGTGCTGAACCAGTTCCTCGAAATCTACAAGGGCACCGGACTGGAAGCCAAGGTCTGGGACCCGTCGAAGATCGCGATCATCTTCGATCACCGCGTGCCGGCCGAGAGTTCGAAGACGGCCACCAACCAGAAGAAACTGCGCGACTTCGTGGGCAAGCAGGGCATCAGCAAGTTCCATGACATCCGCGGGGACGAAGGCGGCATCTGCCACCAGATCCTGCCGGAGAACGGCTACGTCCGGCCGGGGTCGGTGGTGGTGGGCACAGACAGCCACACCACGAGCCACGGGGCGCTGGGGGCATTCTCGTTCGGGATCGGCGCGACCGAGATGGCCTCGGTGTGGGCGCTGGGCTCGGTGCTGAACGTGGAAGTGCCGGGCACGATCAAGGTGGTGGTGAAGGGCAAATTCCCCAAGCACGTGCTGCCCAAGGACCTGATCCTGCACCTGATCGGCAAAATTTCGGCGGAAGGCGCGAACTTCAAGGTGATCGAGTTCCACGGCCCGGCCATCCAGGGCATGTCGACCTCGGGACGCCTGACGATCTGCAACATGTCGGTGGAAGCCGGGGCGACCTCCGGGATCGTGCCGCCGGATGAGGAGACGCTGCGTTACTTGAAGGAAGAAGCGCACGTCAAGGGCAAGGTGCCGGTCTTCGGCCCGGACCCAGATGCGGCCTATGACCAGGTGATCGAGATCGACGCCTCCAAACTGGAGCCGCAGATCGCCTGCCCGCACACGGTGGACAACGTGAAGCCGGTGGGTGAGGTGGCGGGCAAGCCCGTGCAGCAGGTCGTGATCGGTTCGTGCACCAACGGGCGCCTGGACGATATCGAGATCGCGGCCAAGATGCTGAAGGGCAAGAAGGTTGCGAAGGGCGTGCGCATGCTGGTCTTCCCGGCTTCATCACGGATCTACAGCGAGGCGATGGAGCTGGGGTATCTCTCCACGCTAATGGCGGCGGGTGCGGTGGTGATGAACTCCGGCTGCGGGCCGTGCCTGGGCGTGCACCAGGGCGCGCTGGCGGACGGGGACGTGGGCCTGGCGACCACCAACCGCAACTTCAAGGGCCGGATGGGCAATCCGAATTCAGAAGTGTACCTGTGTTCCCCGGCGGTGGCCGCGGCCAGCGCGCTGACCGGCGTGATCACCGACCCCCGGAAGGGAGGCAAAAATGGCTAAAGTCGTTTTGAAACTTGCGGATGATGTCTCGACCGATATCATCTATCCCGGCCGCTTCATGGCCACCGTGCTGCCGTCGGAGACGCCGCAGTTCGCCTTTGCGGACCTGACCGAGTTCAACGGGCGCCTGAAGAAGGGCGAGTTCAAGCCCGGCAGCGTGATCGTGGCGGGCAAGAACTTCGGCTGCGGTTCGTCACGCGAGCAGGCCGCCTCGTGCCTGAAGGGGCCGGAGCTGGTGATCGTGGCGAAGCACTTCGCGCGCATCTTCCTGCAGAACTCGATCAACCTGGGCCTGAACACGATCATCTGCCCGGAGATCGAGGCGGATGAGGGCGACGAGCTGGAAGTGAAGGGCGACAAGGTGGTCAACAAGACGAAGGGAAAGAGTTTCGCGATTGTGCCGCTGCCGAAGGCGCGCCAGGCGATCATCGACGCGGGCGGGCTGATCCCGTATACAAGGCAGAGGGTGATGCAGGGGAAGAAGTAGGGTTGAATAAATGTTTGTGGGGCTGCCCATAAGGCAGCCCATTTTGCTTGTTATGGGTGGACAGTTTTGGAATGTTAACCTACAATCAAGCTTATCATTCTCCTAAAAGTCAAACCTGATGAAAAAGACTTCTGAGCAACTTGCCTTGCCAATCAATGTGATTGTAAATGAGTCACTATTACGTCGCCCTTATCGTGGCCGATTAGTGAGCCTTTTACAAGGTGATTTAGATTTTCATGACCGGGAAAGTAATTACGCGTCTCACAACTTTCACTCGTTTCCTGCTAAGTTTCCGCCTCAACTGCCCAGGAAATTTATTGATGGCTTAACTCAGCCAGAAGATGTTGTTCTTGATCCGATGATGGGGTCAGGAACAACTATCTTGGAAGCGTTTCTTTCAGACCGCCAGGCAATGGGATTTGATATTGATCCATTGGCACTAATGATAACAAGAGTAAAAGTTACTTCTCTTAACCTTGAGAAGACCGACCAATATTTTCGGCAAGTCGTTTCTAAAGCTAAGGACCGAGTAGATAACCATCGGTCAACCTTAGTGGCCGAGCTATCCAAGAAATGGGATGACAAGACGAAGGAATTTGTAGATTACTGGTTTGCCCAGGAAACTCAAATTGAGTTATTAGCCTTACTAGCAGAGATCGAAAAAATTCCAGATTCGGATATATGTTCATTTCTAAAGGTCGCTTTATCTTCTGCAATCATAACGAAATCAGGCGGCGTGTCATTAGCTTTGGACCTTGCACATACTCGACCTCACCGAGCAAAAATTGTTCTCAACCAGAATAGAGAGGAAATTCTTCGTGATGTGGGGGATAAACCAATAAAGCATTTGGATATCCTAACAAAAACGCTCCGCTCGCCGTTTGTAGAATTTGAAAAACGATATAAAAACAATTTACGTGGAGTAAGCGTCGCGTTTCCTCATTCCTTCCCCCCCATCATTTCTTGGGGAGATGCACAAGCCTTGTCAACAACAAACTCCTCTGCCGACCTAATTGTGACATCCCCGCCCTATGCGACTAATGCAATTGACTATATGCGGGCACATAAGTTTTCATTGATATGGTTCGGATATCCTGTAGATGAGCTAAGTAAAACTCGACAGGATTATATCGGCGGGGAAGCAACGTCAGGGATCGATTTAGTTGAGTTGCCCCCGGAAGTAACAGATATTGTTCAGAGAATCTCGAATTTGGATAAGAAAAAAAGCCTGGCTTTGCATCGTTATTATTCTGAAATGACTCGTGTCATCAAAGAAATGTATCGGGTTATCAAACCAGGTAAAGCCGCAATTGTTGTAGTAGGAAGTTCCATTATTCGCGGTGTGGATACCCAAACCCAGGATTGTTTGGCTGCCATTGGCCAGCAAATTGGATTTGAAGTGCCAATGATCGGTGTAAGAAATATCGACCGTAATCGTCGTATGTTGCCTGCGGGTATGACCTTAGATTTGGACTCGCAAATTCAACAAAGAATGCACGTGGAATATGTAATAGGATTTTATAAGCCCGCTATTTGACGAGGAGGACATATGAGGTTGTCAGACCTTCGCGAAAGATATCATGAGGAAATTTGTAAAGAAATCATCCGAATCCAAACAGGCAATCCAGATTACCCAAATTTTGCCGATAAGACAAATAAGGCAAGCCGGCAAATTGCTTGGGGGGTTGTAAACCGAATGAGGTATCCAGTTGTAAAGGGAAGCTTGAAAGGACAAACAGCGGGAGACCTTTTTGAGAGGCTCACGCGAGATTTTTTGCGTGATGCCTTTGAACTATTACAGCACTTACGACCAGGGCACTGGAAGTATTCCACTCGGGCAGTAATATCCGAATTTGATCAATATCAGCACCTGGCCGAATTAGAGAGAGTGGTAATGCAAAATAGTGAACTTGCTACGACCCTGGGTAGGGAATACATTATTGCTCCGGATATTGTTATTGGGCGCTCACCTGTTACTGATGAAGAGATCAACGCTACACAGGAGATCGTTTCAGATAACATTGCGGTATTTACTCCACTCCGGAAGAGTAATTCTGCGAACCCTCAGCCTTTTTTGCATGCCAGCATCTCATGTAAATGGACTCTACGTAGTGATCGGGGACAGAACGCTCGTACTGAAGCATTGAATCTTATTCGTCACCGTAAGGGTCACCTTCCTCATATCGTTGCTGTGACTGCTGAGCCGTTGCCGACACGGATCGCATCACTTGCGTTGGGCACCGGCGATTTAGATTGTGTCTATCATTTTGCGTTATACGAGATGAAGGAGTCCATTGTTGAGGCAGGCAATGAGGACCAACTTGATATGCTTGAGACTTTGATGATTGGACGCAGGTTACGCGACATTAGCGATTTACCCTTCGATATGGCTGTTTGAAGCGATATCCGTTATGAGACAATTATTATCTGAAGACCATAGAAAGTTGTCAGCAGCAGTGATCTCCGAATTTCGCTACCACTTTGCGCCGAGTGCAAAGCTTTTATGCGGCGGTGGAGTGTCCTGCGAGTCTGAAGTGCTTCAAGGTCTGGGGGGTTCTATTTCCTCAAATGAGAAACTTCCTGACATCATATTGCATGACCAGATTCGCAGTCGTCTTTTTTTGATCGATTTCGATAATCCAATTTCTCCAAAAAGATTTGTAGACCTTGAGAATGTATTTGTGCATTGCTCGGTGGACAAAATTTATGTCGCTGCCATTCAAAACTTTAAGAAGTTACAGAAAGCAGCGGATGATGTGGCTTGGGGAACGAATGTGTGGGCAGCAGATTTACCTCTACACTTGATTCATTTCGATTCTTGTGATGAGAAAACGCCAGTAATATTTACATTACATCAGTAAAACCCATTGTAGAACCATGATATAATCCCGCTGTCGTAAAGGTTCAGGAGTAGTAGGAATGGTAGACAGCCTGTAGAAAACCAATGCTTTTTCGGGCAACACAACCCGCTGGTTTTTGATTCCGGCCGGGGGCGTATGCCCCCGGTTTTGTTTTCTCTACAGGATCGTCCATGCTTTCTGCTCACCATATTACCAAGTCTTACGGCATCCAAACCGTACTTCAAGATATCACTTTCAGCCTTTCCGCCGGGGAACGATTGGGGTTGATCGGGCCGAACGGCTGCGGGAAGACGACTCTGCTGCGCATCCTGGCGGGGGAGGAGCTGCCCGATTCGGGGAGGGTGGTGCAGACGCGCGCCGGGTTACGGACGGGTTATCTTTCCCAGGGTTTCGAACTCGACCCCAACCTGAGGCTGGAGGAGGCACTCCGGCCTGCGGTGCAGATGGAAGAGCGGGTGGTCGAGCTGGCTGCCTGCCTGGCAGAAAGCCCGGCTGACGCCGGCCTGCAACTGGCGTATGACGAGGCGCTGCAGGCGCTGGAGAATGACAACCAACAGCCTGCGGGCGTGCTGGCCTCGCTGGGGCTGGATGGGATCGAGCCGGGAACGCGGGTCGGGAGGCTGAGCGGGGGGCAGAAGACCCGGCTGATGCTGGCGCGTCTGCTGCTGGCACAGCCGAACCTGCTGCTGCTGGATGAGCCGACCAACCACCTGGACATCGGGATGCTGGAATGGCTGGAGGGGTGGCTGGAGGACTTTCCCGGCGCGGCGTTGATCGTCTCGCACGACCGGACTTTCCTGGACAACACCGTCAGCCGCATCCTGGAGCTCGACCCGGAGACGCACACCGGGCGGGAATACACGGGCAATTACAGGGCCTACCTGGAGCAGTTCCTGGCGGAGCGCCAGAGACAGTGGGATACCTACCATGACCAGCAGGCCGAGATCCAGCGCATGCGGGCCGATATCGTGCGCACCAAGGCCCAGGCGGCGCACACCGAACGCCAAGCCAGTTCGATCCGCATCGGCGGGGGGGAGTACAAACAGAAGGGGTATAAATCCTACCAGCAGGGCATCGCCAAGAAGGTGGCCAAGAAGGCCAAGTCACGCGAGAAGCGGCTGGAGCGCTACCTCGAGTCGGACGAGATGGTCGAGCGGCCGCACGCGACCTGGCAGATCAAACTGGATTTTGCTGCGCCGAAACACATCAGCCGGGACGTGCTGATCACGGAGGAACTTTCGGCCGGCTACCCCGGATACCCGCCGCTGCTGAGCGGGCTGAACCTGCAGGTACAGGGCGGGCAGCGGGTGGCGTTCAGCGGGCCGAACGGCTGCGGGAAGACGACCCTGCTGCGGACCATCGCCGGGAAACTGGAGCCGCTGGGCGGGCGTGTGCGGCTGGGCGGGTCGGTCAAATTGGGTTACATGGCCCAGGAACAGGAACTGCTCGACCCGGCAAAATCCCCGCTGGAGATCCTCCAGGAGGCCGGCGTTTCCAACCCGACGCGGGCGCGGACTTTCCTGCATGCCTTCCTGTTCGGCGGCGACGCCCCGCTGCGCCCGTGCGGCGAGATGAGTTACGGCGAACGTGCCCGACTCGAATTGGCCCTGCTGATCGCCCGGGGCTGCACCTTCCTGCTGCTGGATGAGCCCATCAACCATCTCGACATCCCATCGCGGGCACGCTTTGAGCAGGCCCTGAAAACCTATGAGGGCACAGTGCTGGCCGTCGTCCACGACCGATACTTCATCGAGCAGTTTGCCACGGAAGTATGGTCGGTGGAGGATGGAAGCATCCGAAGGCTGCAGGCAATGTAAAATTACCGATGGAGGTTCCGTATGCTGACTGCCCACCACATCACCAAATCCTACGGCATCCAGACCGTGCTTCAAGATATTTCGTTCACCATCAATGCGGGGGAGCGGCTGGGGTTGATCGGGCCGAACGGCTGCGGGAAGACGACTCTGCTGCGCATCCTGGCGGGGGAGGAGCTGCCCGATTCGGGGAGGGTGGTGCAGACGCGCGCCGGGTTACGGACGGGTTATCTTTCCCAGGGTTTCGAACTCGACCCCAACCTGAGGCTGGAGGAGGCACTCCGGCCTGCGGTGCAGATGGAAGAGCGGGTGGTCGAGCTGGCTGCCTGCCTGGCAGAAAGCCCGGCTGACGCCGGCCTGCAACTGGCGTATGACGAGGCGCTGCAGGCGCTGGAGAATGACAACCAACAGCCTGCGGGCGTGCTGGCCTCGCTGGGGCTGGATGGGATCGAGCCGGGAACGCGGGTCGGGAGGCTGAGCGGGGGGCAGAAGACCCGGCTGATGCTGGCGCGTCTGCTGCTGGCACAGCCGAACCTGCTGCTGCTGGATGAGCCGACCAACCACCTGGACATCGGGATGCTGGAATGGCTGGAGGGGTGGCTGGAGGACTTTCCCGGCGCGGCGTTGATCGTCTCGCACGACCGGACTTTCCTGGACAACACCGTCAGCCGCATCCTGGAGCTCGACCCGGAGACGCACACCGGGCGGGAATACACGGGCAACTACAGCGCCTACCTGGAGCAGTTCCTGGCGGAACGCCAGAAACAATGGGATATCTACCGCGACCAGGTGGCGGAGGTGCGGCGCATCCGGCAGGATATTGCGCGCACCAAACAGCAGTCCCTGCAAGTGGAGCTCTCGACCACGCCGCGCCAGCCGGGGGTGCGCCGGATCGCCAAGAAGGTGGCCCAAAAGGCGGCCTCGCGGGAGAAGAAACTGGAACGTTACCTGGATTCGGAGGAGCGTGTCGAGCGTCCCAAGCCCTCCTGGCAGATCAAACTCGAATTCAAGGCCCCCGAACACCAGAGCCGGGATATCCTGATCACCGAAGACCTGTCCATCGGCTACCCGGGGGCGGCCCCTCTGCTCACGGGCCTGAACCTGCAGATCCGGGCGGGGGAACGCGTGGCATTGACGGGGGCGAACGGCTGCGGGAAGACGACCCTGCTGCGGACCCTGGCGGGGAAACTGGAGCCGGTCTGCGGTTCCGTGCGGCTGGGTTCATCCGCAAAATTGGGCTACATGACCCAAGAGCAGGAACACCTGGACCTGGCGAAATCGCCGCTGGAGAGCGTCCAGTCGGCGGGGACCTTTACTGAGACCGAAGCGCGCCATTTCCTGCACTTTTTCCTCTTTGCCGGGGACGACCCGCTGCGGCCGTGCGGGGAGATGAGTTACGGGGAACGCACCCGCCTGGAACTGGCCCTGCTGGTGGCGCAGGGGTGTACATTCCTGCTGCTGGATGAACCCATCAACCACCTCGACATCCCGTCGCGGGCGCGCTTCGAGCAGGCACTGGCGAAGTACACCGGCACGGTGCTGGGCGTGGTGCATGACCGTTATTTCATCGAGCAGTTTGCCACCGAACTATGGATCCTGGAGGCCGGGCATATCCGGAATATTTAGATGCCAACCTTTCCCACAGCCTATCCCGAAGCCAACCTCGTCCTGGACGCGCTCCTGCCGGAAGTGCAGGCCATCCTGGGCGAACAGTTCATTGGTATGTATCTGTACGGCTCACTGGCCTGCGGCGGTTTCGACCGGGACAGCGACGTGGACTTTGTGGTTGTCACGGAGAGTGAGCTCCCGGAGACTTGCTTTTCGGCATTACGGGAAATGCACACCCGAATCGCCAGGCTTGACTCCTGGTGCGCCACCCAGTTGGAAGGCTCTTACATTCCGAAGCATGCCCTGCAAATTTATGACCCGCGGCGCGCCCTGCACCTGCATATCGACCGGGGGCAGGGGGAATGCCTGCAACGGATGCAGATCGATGATCCGCAGATCAGCCGGGCATGGTGGGGCGGCTGGGTGCTGCTGCGGGCGGTTTTGAGGGAGAACGGGATCACACTGGCCGGCCCTGAGCCTGCAACGCTCATTGCCCCGGTCACCCCGGACGAATTAAGACAGGCCATGCTGGCCACACTGGAGGGATGGGTGGAGCCGTTACTCAAAGACCCGGACCAGATCGGGAAGCGCGGCTATCAATCCTATTTTGTGCTGACGCTATGCCGTATCCAATACACGCTGGAATATGGGAAGATCGCATCGAAGCCAGCTGCCGCCCGCTGGGCGCAGGAGAGGCTGGGGGAGCCGTGGGCCGCCCTGATCGAAAACGCCTGGGCCGGACGGCACGACCCGGGAGCGAAGACCGGAGCGGATGATTTGGAAGGGACCCTGGATTTCGTCCGCCATACGCTGGAACACGCTTGCGCAACCAAGGACAAGGAGAAAACATGAAACCAACCTTACGCAATTACCGCGACGAAAACGATTTCTGGCGGATCCGCCAATTTTTGCGGGAAGTCTTTGTACTCAACGGCCGGCGGGAGCATTCCTGGCACGCCGCCCGCTGGGATTACCTGTACTGGCATCTCTACAGGAACTGCGGATTGTGCGACCCGCCGGAAGAGAACGTCTCGATCTGGGAGACCTCCGAGGGGCAGATTGCCGCCGTCATGCACCCGATCGACCCAGAGGAAGCCTTCCTGCATATCCACCCCGCCTTCCGCACGCCAGAACTGGAACAGGAGATGATCCTGCATGCCGAGCGGAGTTTTGCCAATGCTCACGAGAATGGGACACGCCGGATCTACGTTCCAGTGGATGAGGATGATGCCTTCCGCAAGGATATCCTGCGCGGGCTGGGGTATGCAGGAATTGGCGAGCCGGGTTACGAACACACGCACGACCTGGGCGGCACGCTGCCCAGCGCACCAACCCCTGCCGGTTACATGATCCGTTCGATGGGCGGAGAGGATGAACACCCGGCGCGCAGCTGGGCTTCGTGGCAGGCCTTCCACCCGGACGAGCCAGACGAGGATTATGAAGGCTGGGAGTGGTATGCCAAGATCCAATCTGCTCCGCTCTACCGCCGTGACCTGGACGTGGTTGCCGTAACCGGCGAGGGGCAGGTGGCATCTTTCTGTACCAGTTATTACGACGATGCGACCCGCAGCGCGGTCACTGTGCTGGTTGCGACTGCCGCCCCGCACTGGCGGCGCGGCCTGGGCAAGGCAGTCCTATGCGAGGCCATGCGGCGGCTCGAGCGGCTGGGGTGCACGCGGGTCTTTGCCAAGGCGACCGACGCGGCCGCGGAGGCTGTACGGCTCTGTCATGGCCGAAAAATATACTTCCGAAACCTGGATCAAGGATTATCAATCATGAAACTGAACATGCGCAATTACCGTGATGAAGATGACTACTGGCGGATCCGCCAGTTCCTGCGGGAGGTCATGATCCTCAACGACCTGCGGGAGTTGAGCTGGTCTGTGGCGCGCCTGGATTACTGGCGTTTCTTTGGGATGAAGGATATCAATCCCTTCGACGTCCTGCCCAATATCGTCTTCCTGTGGGAGACGCCGAACGGGGAGATCGCGGCTGTCCTGAACCCGGAGGACCAGGGGGACTGCTTCATGCAGGTACATCCCGCCTTCAAGACGAAAGAACTGGAAGAGGAGATGATCAGCGCGGCGGTGGAGCACCTGTCTGTAAACCGCGGCGGCAGGCACAGCCTTTCCCTGTGGGCCGACTCGCAGGATGCCCAGCGCCAGGAACTGCTGGCAAGGCACGGTTTCAGCAGGCAGGATTACCAGGAAAACCAGTGGCGGCGCGACCTGGACGGGCCCATCCCGGATGTGGCGGCGGCCGAAGGCTACACCATCCGCGCACTGGGTGAAGAAAGCGAACTGCCAGCGCGGTCCTGGGCATCCTGGCGCGGCTTCCACCCGGACGAACCGGACGAGAATTACCAGGGTTGGGAATGGTATCACGATATCCAGCGCTGCCCGCTCTACAGGCGTGACCTGGACCTGGTGGCTGCGACCGGAGACATCATCGCCGCCTTTGCCACGTTCTGGTTCGATGATGTCACGCGCACGGTCTACATCGAGCCGGTGGCGACCGTCCCCGAACACCAGCGCAAGGGATTGGCACGGGCTGTCATCACGGAAGGGCTGCAGCGCGTCCAACGCCTGGGGGCCGTGCGGGCTTTCGTGGGCGGGTACGAGGCCGGGCCGAATGCGCTCTACTCGTCCGTGCTCTCGCCGGCGTGTGACCAGTCGGCTGCGTGGGTGAAGGAGTGGCAGGACAGCTGAAGAACTGCAGTGCAAATTTTGGGTTACAATCTGCCGCGCATCGAGAAGGTGCGCGGCAGATTTTATTCTTTGGAGGACTTATGGCCGAGCAATTTGGCATCAATCCGGCGCGCTTGATGCAGCGTCTGGAACAGCTGGCCCGGAAGGGCGCGCAGGAAAACGGGGGTGTCTCCCGGCTGGCGCTTTCGGAAGCAGACAAAGAGGGGCGGGACCTGTTCGTCACCTGGCTGAAGGAACTGGACCTGCAGGTGCAGGTGGACAAGGTCGGCAATATCCTCGGTTTGCGCCCGGGGCGGGAGGACCTGCCGCCGGTGATGTTCGGTTCGCACCTCGATTCGGTGCGCAACGGCGGGCAGCTGGACGGGGCTTACGGCGTGCTGGGCGCGCTGGAAGTCCTGAATACCCTGTGTGAGCGGCAGATCGAGACCCGGCACCCGCTGGCGGTGATCGCTTTTACGAATGAGGAGGGGGCGCGCTATGTGCCGGATATGCTGGGCAGCCTGGCGTATGTGGGCGACCTGACGGTGGAGGAGGCATGGGCGGTAAAGGGCTTCGATGGCAGCCTGTTTGGCGAGGAACTCGAACGCATCGGTTATGCGGGGGAGGTGCAGCCGGGAGCGATCCGGCCGAAGGCTTACCTGGAACTACACATTGAGCAGGGACCGGTGCTGGAACGAGAGGGCCTGACCATCGGGGTGGTGGAGCATGTGACCGGAATCACCTGGCTGGAAGTGACCGTCAACGGGGCGGCCAACCACGCCGGGACCACACCAATCGAACTGCGCCGGGATGCCGGCCTGGCGGCGGCGCAGATCATCCAGTACCTGCGGCAAGCGGCGCTCGAGCTGGGCGGAAACCAGCGCGCCACCTGCGGCAGCCTGCACTTCGAGCCGGATGTCATCAACGTCATCCCCGGAAAGGCCGCCTTTACTATAGACCTGCGCAACACCGATGCAGAGGTACTCCGGGAAGCAGAGCGGCGCTTACGGGCCTTCGCGGCTGAACTGGCGGGGCGGGATGACCTGGAGATCGACATGCGGCCGCTGGTGTACGTCCCGCCGGCCCGGTTCGAGCCGAGCCTGGTGGATGTGATCGAGCAATCCGCCCGGGAACTGGGCTACTCGCACCGGCGGATGATCTCAGGCGCGGGGCACGACGCGCAAATCATGGCGCGCAAGTACGCGGCGGCGATGATCTTCGTCCCGAGCCGGGGCGGAATCAGCCACAGCCCGGCGGAATATTCCAGCCCTGAGGACCTGGAGGCGGGGGCGAATGTGCTGCTGCGGACGGTGCTGAAAGCAGCAGAATAAGGTGGTCCCCGGATTTTTTTGGGGGGATTGGTACACGGATAGCACGGATTGCACGGAGTTTCACGGATTTTTTTTTGGGGGGATTGGAGGAGATTAGAGGCGGAGGAGGGTGGTAGGGGGATGGGTACACGGATCCCCAAAGGGGACGATGTGGCACGGATTACACGGGGTTTCACGGATTTTTTTGGGGGGGATTGGAGGAGAGGGGAGACGGGCTGGTTGTCCTTGGTTGCCCTGTGGGCTGTGATTCAACCGCTTTTCGGGCCGCGGCGGATGGACTGCCGGCCGAATTTCTCCTGGAGGGTGTCGACCACTTCCTGCAGTTTGCGTTGTTTTTCAGTGCCAGCTTCCCACAGCCCCAACTGGCGCACCGGTTCGCTCAGCCCGCTGACGCCCACCCCGATCAGGCGCACCGGCTGGCCCTTGGGGCGGACCTTATCCAGCAGGCTGCGGGCGGCAGCATAGATCTCTTCGTCCTGGTCGGCAGGCGTAGGCAGGGTGACCTGGCGAGTGAGGGTGGTGAAATCCGGCCAGCGCAGTTTCAGTTTGACGGTCGTGCCGGCCAGGTTTTCCCGGCGCAGGCGGCGGCCGACCTGGGCGGAAAGGTCGCGCAGGGTGGCTTCCAGTGCGGCGTCGTCACGCAGATCGCGGGCAAAGGTGACCTCCTGGCTGATGGACTTGAGTTCATGCTCGGTGACCACGGGGCGTTCATCCATGCCGCGCGCATGACGCGCCAGGTCACGGCCGTTCTCCCCAAAGCGGCGGGTCAGGTCGGCCTCGGGCCAGCGGGCGAGATCGCCGATGGTGTGGATGCCCAGTTCCGCCAGGCGGGCCTCGGTCTTGGGACCGACACCCCAGAGCATGGAAGCCGGGAGCGGGTCCAGGAAGGACGCTTCCTGCCCCGGGGGGACGAGGGTGAGGGCGTTGGGCGGTTCCCCTTTTTGGGCAGATTTCTTCCCCACCTCGGTGGCGATCTTGGCGACCAGTTTGTTGGCGGCCACCCCGACCGAGTTCGGGAGGCCAAGTTCAGCGCGGATCTGGACCTGCAGACGGCGGGCAATCAGCTCCGGCGGCTCCTGCATGTCACTGATGTCCAGGAAGGCCTCGTCAATGGAAATCTGCTCCACCAGCGGGGTGACCCGGCAGAGGCGCTCCATCACCTGGCGCGACATTTCGCTGTATCGGCGGTGACGGCCGGGGACAACGATAAGCGTGCCGCACAGGCGCAAGGCACGCGCCATCGGCATGGCCGAGTGCACGCCGAACTTGCGGGCGGCGTAGGAACATGAAGAAACCACGCCGCGCTGCTCCGGGCGCCCGCCAACCGCGAAGGGCTTGCCGCGCAGGGAAGGGTTATCCAGTTCCTCCACGGCGCAGAAAAAGGCATCCAGGTCGAGGTGCAGGATGGTGCGGGCCATAGGAACATTATAGCGCCTGCAGCCGTCTATTGGAAAGCGTTACCCACAATGGTTTCGCATAGCTGAAGTAACAAGGAGAAAGACCATGAAACCAAGACTCGTTTTTTCAACCTTACTGGCGGTTATCGCCACCTTTGTCGCGGCCTGCGGTGCAGGCGGCGTGGGATCCTGGCAAACTCCGGCAGTCTCACCTGCAGCGGAGCAGGAAGGGCCTGCCCTGAACCTAGACTCGGATTCGGAAACCATCCGCCTGCGGATGCTGTACAGCCATACCACCTGGCAGACGCTCTTCGTGGATGGCACCTACCGCCCGGATGTGCCCGGAGGAACGCAGGCTGCGCACCAGCAAATCTGGATCGACCAGGCGACCGGCCGTTTCCGCCTGGTGAGCGGCCCGGAAAACAGGGCGGCAGAATCCTTCCACGCGGCGGACGGGCAGACCGTCCTGGAAATGGACCTGAGGACCGGAGCGGCGCAGAATTACGCCATGGCCTACGACCCGGCTTATTTCCGGCCCTCGCCGGGCGTGGACGACAGCATCGAGACGCACCCGCTGGATGGACTGGTCGGTACGCCGTTCACCGGCCTGCTTCTGCCGGCGGGACTGGCACAGCGCGGCGGAAAGTTCGTCCCATTGGACGTGGAACAATACCTCGAGCGGGAAGCGCTGGTGGCCGACTGGTTCCGCGAAGATGGAATCCGCCCCAGCCGCTACTGGATCGACACCCAGACCGGGCTTATTCTCAAGGCCGAGGAATACGGCAAAGGCGGCAGCGAAACGGTCCAATCGGAATTTACCGTCAACCAGATCGTTTACAACCCACAGCTGCCGAACGACCTGTTCAGCCTGAATCCGGCGACGGTCCCCGGATTCAGTGACGCCCTGGGAACGCCACAGGTAATCCCGGGCAGCGGGAACCTCGTCGCGAGCCAGGATGACAGCCTGGGATTCGTCTATTTCTTCGTGCTTGACCAGGCAGGCGGCAGCCAGTTCCGGCTGGTGCGGCTGCCCGGGGCGTGCCTGGCCAGCGCCGGCTCCTGCCCTGAACCGGAAACCATCCCGACGCTCTACCCGCTGAAGTTCTCCGCCTCCCCCCTGGTGTGGTCACCGTCCGGCGACCTGGCGGCCTTCAGTTACCCGGTGAACGAGAGCGGCAACCTTGCGCAACTATTCCTGTTCGACCCGGCGACGATGACCTGGACACCACTGGCGGAGTACCCCTACATCGACCCGCCCTTCTGGTCGCCGGATGGCAACTGGCTGGCCTTCCGGACGCAGGATGGGTATGGCAATGAAGGTCTGTACGCCGTCCGGAGCGATGTGACCAGCCTGCGAGACCTGACCGCAGGGCTGCCCGCCGAAGGCCGCCCGTATGTGCTGGACGGGTGGATTGGCGAAAACGTGATCGTACGATCGGGCAAGCCCGGCGCCGAGGGGACGGTCCATCTTGTGAACGCCGAAGACGGTTCCAGACGGCCCCTGTTCGATACGCTGCTGACCAAGGCTGCTTTCACCCCGGCCCCGGATGGTTCCCTGCTGGCTTACGATGCGTATGATTACACCAGCCGGAAGCATGTACTGAAGGCCATCAGCCCGGACGGCAAGGAGGCGCGCGACCTGGCAACTTTCCAGGGTGGTTCCATTTACCCGATCCTCTGGTCGCCGGATGGGACAGCGCTGGCTTTTACCCAGATCGATGCCGATGCCAATGTGGCGGACGTATATGTCATCAGCCGGGAGGGCACGAACCTGCGCCAGGTGTACCGCGGTGCACAGGCCAGCAGGCTGGCCTTTTCACCGGATGGGCGCTTCCTGCTGGTGGAAGACTCCACTGCACAGGGGGACCAACTCTTTGTCGTGGACCTGGAGACACTCGAGTCCCGCCTGCTGGGGGCGCCCGGCCTGCGGCTGGATGTACGCCAGGTAATGCCGGCATGGCAAAAGTGAGCCTGGACTTTCCTCCCTGAAAGGGGAGAAAAGTTTTTAAAGGGCGTGGTTGATTCGAGCCTGCATTTGCAGTATGATGGGATAAGACCACCAGCCGGCCACCGGCGCCGGAAAAAAAGTTGTTTCCAAAGGAGCGTATCCAATGCCGCGACGATTGCTTGTACCTGCTGTCTTCATCCTGGTCCTGCTATCCCATTTCACCTTCACCCCGAAAGCGTCGGCTGCGTCCTTTTGTGATGCGGCTGCTTTTATCATGGATGTGACCGTCCCGGATGGGACGTCGTTTGCGGCAGGCACGCCCTTCATCAAGACCTGGCGGCTGAGGAACGCGGGCACCTGCACGTGGACGAAATCGTATGCGTTGGTCTTTTCGAGCGGAGAGCAGATGGGCGCTCCAACGGTGCTGAACCTGCCGATGGATGTGCCGCCGGGCCAGGTGATCGACCTTTCGGTGCAGATGACCGCCCCCTCCAACGCCGGTCTGTACCGCGGCAACTGGATGTTCCGGAATGCATCCGGCGGGCTTTTTGGGATCGGATCGAGTGCCAGCAGCGCATTCTGGGTGGAGATCAAAGTGGCGGCAACGCGGATCGCAGCCTTCGACTTCGCTGCAAATGTGTGTGCGGCAGAGTGGTATTACGACGGCGGGCCGATTCCCTGTCCCAAAAAGCCCGAAAAGGAAGAACTGGGTTATGTTGTTCGAGTGGACAATCCTACCCTGGAGAACGGCACAGCGGCCGGCATGCCCGGCCTGCTGACCGTGCCACAGCAGAAAAACAACGGTGTCATCAAGGGCATTTACCCGGTCTTCGACGTGCAGGCCGGTGACCGCTTCCAAGCTATGATCGGCTGTGAGTACGGCGCGACCAGTTGTTACGTGAATTTTATCCTGGAGACGAAATACAGCGGGGGCGGCGGCACCTTCTGGAAATTCGCGGAGCGGTACGATGGGCGTTTCTACCGCGCGGATGTGGATCTGACCCCCCTGGCCGGAAAGAAGAATCTCCAATTGATCCTGACCGTCTCGGCGGCCGGATCAGCAGCCGGAGACCGGGCCCTGTGGGTGGCGCCCAGCATCATGCGCGCCTATTCGGTCGTCCTGCCCACGACGGCTGTCCCGCCGCCGACAGGCACCGCCACCCTGACACCCACCCCGCAAAGCGGCACTCCAACCGCCACCCTGCCGCCTGCCTCGGGCTGTGACAAGGCCACCTTCGTGGCCGACGTCACCATCCCGGATGGTACGAGCATGAGCGGGGGGCAGACCTTCACCAAGACCTGGCGGCTCAAGAATGCAGGCACCTGCACCTGGACGCCCGCGTACAGCCTGGTCTTTGTCAGCGGCCAGCAGATGGGTGCGCCGGCATCCATTCCCTTCCCCAACAGCGTGGCACCGAACCAAAGTACGGACCTATCGGCCAGCATGACGGCGCCGACAACCGCGGGCACTTACCGGGGTTACTGGATGCTGCGCAACCCGGCAGGGGGGTTCTTCGGCATTGGCTCAACGGCGAACAAACCGTTCTGGGTGGAGATCGTGGTGCCGCAGGGGACAATCTCCAACGGCTATGATTTTGCTGCCGATGTGTGTTCGGCGAGCTGGATGAGCGGGGCAGGGGTCATTTCCTGCGCGGGTACGGAGGGGGACAACCGGGGATTCGTGATCAAGAAAAATACCAGCATCTTGGAAAACGGCGCGACAGACCCGCGGCCAAGCCTGCTGACGTTCCCACAGAATGTCAGTTTTGGGTGGGTGCAGGGCATTTATCCGCCTTACGCCGTATCTGCCGGTGACCACTTCCAGTCCATCATCAACTGTGAATACCAGGCTGCCGACTGTAATGTTTTCTTCCGGCTTGACTATCAGATCGACGCCAACCCTGTCCAAACGCTGGCGGCCTATAATGAGGCTTACGAGGGCCAGTCCCATGCACTCGATGTGGATTTGACCACACTAGCCGGAAAGCAGGTAAAGTTCATCTTGACGGTACTATCCAATGGCTCGCCGGCAGGGGACCGTGCCGTGTGGGTGGCGCCGCGCGTCGTCCCGGCGGCCATCCCAACCGCCACACCTGTGTCGCCGCCGGCAACTCCCATCCCACCGACCGCGACCGGCGGTGCTCCAACAGCCACTTTCACCCCGGTGCCTCCCACCGCCACTGTCACGGGTTGGATCAGTTACCAGAACCCGGGATACAAATTCCAATTCCTGGTCCCGCCCGGCTCGGTCTTCGCCAGCATGAGCAACACGCAGGCGCGGATCAACCTGCCGTTCGAGGCTGGAACGAATCTGAGCGAGAAATACCTGGAAGTGCTGGTGGCCGAAAGTCTCAGCCCGTGCAGCGATACCAGCGCCCCCCCCTGGGGAAGTGTTCAAAATGTGACCTTCAACGGCATTGAATTCCTCGAACAAACCGGGTCGGAAGGCGGCGTGGGACATCTCCACGAGTGGACCTCGTATTCCACCCAGAAGGGAAATGCCTGCATCACACTGCGCTTCATGCTGCATTCCTTAAACCTGGGCAACTATGCCACCCCACCGCCGGCGTTCAACCGGGAAGCCGAGACGGCCGTTTTCACGCAAATCATGAACACTTTTGGCTGGCTACCTTAACCCCGCCTGGGTTTTCCATATCTGATGATTACACACCGCCCCGGTTCAACCGAACCGGGGCGGCGATTTCAACGGCCGACGCTTTTGGCCTGAGTCCTGGCCATGAACTTCTGCGTATCAATCATGAACCGTTCATGCAGAGCCTGGCCCACTTTCTCGACTTCATCCCAGACTTCGATGTTGAAGGTCAGCTTCCGTCCTTCCACCGCCACCAGTTCAGCCCGGGCGCGGACGCGCATGCCAACCGGTGTGGCGGCCAGATGGTGAACGTCGATGTGCCCGCCGACGGTCGTCTGCCCCTCCGGCAGGCGGCCTTCCAGTGCTTTAACAGCGGCGGACTCCATCAGACCTACCATGGAAGGGGTGCTGTAGACGGGGATCAAGCCGCTGCCCCATCTGGCGGCGGTATCTGCTTCGCTGGCGGTGATCTCGAGTTCACCGCTCAGGCCGGGTGATAATATATCCATCAGAATCTCCTTTTGTGTCTTTCTTCCTGCATTTTTGCTAATCACACCTGATCAGTAGCAGCGCCAGGCTTCTTAAAGTCAGCAATCCTTCTCCAAATCAATTGCCATGTCACTCTGAGGAAGCGATTTTACGATCGGAGGGCCTCTGGATTGGCACTGGAGATGCTTCGGCGGAAGAACACCGCCTCAGCATGACATGAGGGAGTTTAAGAAAACGTGGGAGCGGCGCTACGCCACTTGATCGGCCACTGCTCTCCCCAATTATAATTCACTGAATTCATGCTTCTATGCTAATATTAACCATCAACCTGATGAGGAGCGCTTATGACCCAGCCCGATACCCCCCTTTCACGCCTGCCCAAGAAACAGGATGATCCGGCCGAGCGGATGCGGAATATCTTATCAGCAGAAAAAGAAAGAGCGGCCTTACCCAGCCAAACGGACCAGCCGGCGCGGAAGGAACCAAAATCCAAACCGCGACGTACCCCTGAGAGACCTGAGACACCGGCATCAGGCACAGCATCCCTGCTTTCCTTCCGAAAAGACAAACTCCTGCCGGCTTTTTGGACCATTGCGAGCGCCATCTCCCTGGCGGTGAATGTCGTCATGTTGGTGGTAATCCTGGTCCTGCTGGGAGCACTCTCCCAGATCAGGGCAACCGCGCTCAATGCAGGCAGCGGCCTGCTGGGCGGGTTGTATAACAACTTCGAGATGATGGACCGCGCCCACATCCAAACGACCATCCCTGTGGATGCCCAGGTGCCGGTCAGTTTCAACCTGGAACTCAACAACCAAACGGCTGTGGTACTCAGTGACGATGTAACGGTCAGAGGGGCGTATGTGGTCATCAATACGCCGCTGATCGATATCAATGCCCCGGCCAATGTGACCCTGCCGGCCGGTACGAGCCTGCCCATCCGGCTGCAGATGACGGTGCCTGTGGAGACATCAATCCCCATCCACCTGGATGTGCCGGTGGATATTGCGCTGGCTGACACGGACCTGCACAAGCCGTTTGCCGGCCTGCGCCAGATCGTCAAACCTTTCTACTGCCTGGTCCAACCGGATGCCCTTTCGGTGGACGGCCTGGCGGTTTGCAAGTAAGAGCCATTCTTTGGCAGATCAAGAACCAAACTGGAGTCTCATGACCGAAATTACAAAAATTACCCTTGCGAACGGCTTGCAGGTACTGATGAAGGAAATCCACACTGCTCCCTTGATCTCATCCTGGCTATGGTACCGGGTTGGCTCGCGCGACGAAGTCAATGGCCGCACCGGTATCTCACACTGGGTCGAGCACATGCAGTTCAAGGGTACCCCTCAATTCCCGGCCAATGTGCTGGATAAAGCCATTTCGCGAGAGGGCGGTGTGTGGAACGCTTTTACCTACATGGATTGGACCACGTACTTCGAGACCATGCCGGCTGACAAAATCGACCTGGCCCTGCGCCTAGAGGCCGACCGGATGGCCAACAGCCTTTTCAAGCCCGAAGAGGTGGCATCCGAGCGCACCGTGGTCATCTCGGAACGCGAAGGAAATGAGAATGAACCGCTCTTCCTGCTCGGGGAAGCCGTGCAGAACGCGGCCTTCCGGGTCCATTCCTATCACCATGAGGTGATCGGCGACATGGCCGACCTGCAGCGCATGAGGCGTGATGACCTGTACCAGCATTACCGAACTTTTTATGTGCCCAATAACGCGGTCATGGCAGTGGCCGGTGACTTCGAAACCGAACCCTTGCTGGCCCGAATCCGCGAGCTCTATGAGCCAATCCCAGCCGGAGAGGAACCGCCACGGCTCTTGCGCCAGGAGCCGCCCCAACGCGGCGAGATTCGCCTGGCGGTGGAAGGTCCGGGCGAGACCACCTATGTTCAAGCCGTATACCGCTTTCCGGAGGCGTCAGACCCCAACTTCTTTCCATTGACCGTACTCGACAGCCTGCTGGCCGGGCCCTCGAGCCTGAACATGTTTGGGGGCGGGGGTACATCCAACCGGACCTCACGCCTGTACCGTGCCCTGGTCGAAAAGGACCTGGCTGTGAGTGTATCCGGCGGGGGGGCGGCAACGATCGATCCATATCTTTATGGAATCACGATCACCGTCCATCCCGACCGGAAACCCGAAGAAACGCTGGCTGGACTGGATGCCGAGATCGAGCGCATCCAGCAGGAACCCGTCACGGAGGCCGAGGTGGCACGCGCGATCAAGCAAGCACGAGCGCTGTTTGCTTACGGAAGCGAAAACATCACCAACCAGGCATTCTGGCTGGGGCACGCAGAAATGTTCGATTCTTATGACTGGTTCTTGAACTACCTGGAGCGCCTGGCGGCGGTTACGCCACAAGAGGTGCAACGCGTGGCACAGGCCTATCTACGGCCTCAAAGCCGTGTGCTGGGTATTTACCTTCCGACCAGGAACGAGGAGGCTGGCGCATGACATCCCGGATTTCCGCTCCCCATTCCCTGCCCGGCAGCAACGACATCCAGCGTGTGGTCCTGGACAACGGCATCGTGGTATTGACGCGGCCAAATTTCAACAGTCCGTCGGTTTATATCGGTGGTTATTTTACGGCCGGCAGTTTGTTCGACAGCGATGAAAAGCTTGGCCTGGCAGACTTTGTTTCCTCTGCGCTGATGCGCGGTACCCAAAAGCGCGACTTCCAGCAGATCTATGATGCCCTCGAATCGGTGGGGGCCAGCCTGGGCTTTTCCACGGGCACGCATACCAGCAGTTTCTCCGCCCGTTCGCTTACTGAAGATTTGCCGCTTATGCTGGAACTGCTTTCCGAGGTTCTGCGTGCACCGGTTTTCCCGGAGGAGCAAGTCGAACGGCTGCGGGCCCAGATATTGACCGGGCTGGCCATCCGCGCCCAGGATACCGCTGACATGGCCAGCCTGACCTTCGACGCGATGCTCTTTGCCGGCCATCCATACGGCCGTCCGGATGAGGGTTATCCTGAGACGATCCAGGCAATCACGCGTGGTGACCTGGCTGCTTTCCACGCTGTTCATTACGGCCCTCGCGAGATGGTCATTGCCATCGTCGGTGCAGTCAAGCCACAGGCGGCTGTCGAGCAGGTACAGCAGGCGCTGGGCGGCTGGCAAAACCCACGCCAGGCAGAGAGACCCACCCTGCCGCCGTACACCCCACCGGCACAAGCTGCCCGGCGGCACTACACCATTCCTGGAAAATCCCAGGCTGATATCGATATGGGCGGTCCCGGCCCCATGCGCCGTGATCCGGAGTTCATGGCTGCCTCGCTGGGAAATTCCGTGCTGGGACAATTCGGTCTAATGGGGCGCATCGGCGATGTGGTGCGCGAACGCTCGGGCCTGGCTTATTATGCCTACTCCAGTTTGAATGCCGGGCTGGGGCCCGGTTCGTGGGAGGTCAACGCAGGTGTCAACCCGGCGAATATCGACAAAGCGATCGACCTGATCCGCCAGGAATTGGCCCGCTTCGTTGACAAAGGCGTCAGTCCGGAAGAGCTAGCTGACAGCCAAGCCAACTTTATCGGCCGGCTGCCGCTTTCTCTTGAGTCCAATGCCGGAGTGGCCGGTGCCCTGCTCAACATCGAACGTTATGGCCTGGGGCTGGATTACTATCGCGAGTATCCTAACCTGGTAAGGTCTGTCACCCCGGAAGATGTGCTGGCGGCAGCGCGAAAATTCATCAATCCTGAACGCCTGGGAATCGCGACTGCCGGGCCATAATCCATATGATCCTGCGAAGCGGTGTCGACCTGATCGAAATCGAACGTATCCAGACTGCACTTGCCCGGCATGGCAAGCGCTATCTGGAACGCATCTATACGCCGGATGAAATTGCCCTGTGCGGGAACCGTGCTGAATCCCTGGCGGCGCGTTTTGCAGCCAAGGAGGCAGTGTCCAAGGCCCTGGGATGCGGAATCGGCGATGTCTCCTGGCGGGAAATCGAGATCCTGGGAGATGAACAGCATGCCCCTGTGCTGCACCTGCACGGCGCCGCGATGCGGAAGGCTGCCGAACTGGGGCTGGCAGTCTGGTCAGTCAGCCTGAGCCACAGCCAGAGTCATGCAGTGGCGCTGGCCGTGGCGGCGGGGTAGGTTTCCTGTCCTGAAAACATAAAAAGGGAGAGCACCCGGGCTCTCCCTTTTTATTTCAAAAACCGGCTGTTATTTTATGCGGCTTAAATTGGCCGTCAGCACCTGCACAGAAGCGATGGCCTGTTCCTGTTCGAGGTCCAGGACGAATTGGCCGGTTTCAGGCTCTGTATCCTGGGCCAGCGATGCTGTTTTCTGGCCTGCGGATTTCGATAGTTTGATGAGATTTAGAAGGTTCTCGAGTTTGCGAGAGCCTTGTCGTGTGCTTTCAAGAGTGGTCATGACTATTTCCCTCCCCTGCAAGCAGTATAGTGCTGTTTGAAGGGTTATGTTTCGCTCTTTTTGAAGCGGCTGTCATCCACGCCCAACCATAGATGGCCGGGCAAGACGGGCCGGTAGGGTCGCACAACGATCTTGCCCTGCAACCCTTCCTGCCCCAGCATGCTGGGGTGCACCAGGCACAAGTCGGGTGTGCGCCCGTATTTCTGGCGGTAATAATCTGCCGCCCGTTCGATCTTGACCATCAATGCTGTCTTGGGGTCATTGTCGAACCAGAGCATTCCAGTCTGCATATCAGCCTCCTATTCGTCCAAATTCGGGATCCAGAACTTGAGCCAACCACGGCCCTCGCGCAGGGCGAACTGGCCTTCTTCCAGGGAGATGTTCCCTGCGACGCCGGCGAGGAGTTCGACTTCTTCCTCGTCCTCGATGTTTCCCAGTATGCGGGTTCGAAAAGCATCCAGCCAGGGAAGTACCTGCTCTGCCTGATCCGGCTGCAAAGTTGCCAGGGTCCAAATGCCGTGATTCGGTCCGCGCACCAACAACCACCGCAGTGTCTGGCGGGATTCCAAGGGCAGAGTTTCCACCCGGGCAAGGTCATCCAACAGAACCAGGATGGATGCATCCGTGTTGCGCTTATGGCGTGCCCAGGTGTTCAGGCTGGAGAGAAACTCATGCGCGGCAACATCTTGAATGGCGTAAACCCCAACACACTGCGGCAAGCCGGCCAGGGACTGCCATTCCTCCGGGCGATGGGTGAGTACAGCGAACTCGATTTCATTCGGTTCATATAAGATGCTGGCAGCACGCGCCACCATTTTCAAGAAAGCTGTTTTTCCGGCACCGGAATCCGCAGTAACCAACAGCGGTCCAGGCGCTGCATCGCGCAGATCCAGCAGTACCGGCAGCCCATCCACTGCAATGCCCAGAAAAAGGGCATCCTGAGGAAGCGGTGCGGCATCTGCCAGGACATTTTCCAGGGATGGCTGCTGAATAACCGCCCCGTGGGGAAGCAGATCAGGGCTCGATGCGCCGATCAGCTCTTGGTAGGCTTGCAAAGCCAGTTCGCGGAGGTCACTACTTGTGCTCATGGGTCACCTGTCAGGATATGTCAATAATAGAATATTTGTTCTAATAATAGCACAAACCTGCCCGGCATGTCAAGATGTGCGAGTGAGAAATTTTTAGTTGTCAAAGTCCTTGACGCTCGTTTGGAATCCTGATAAACTTCGACGCCGATTGCTTTGTGTGGAGAAATGCACAAAGGAATGTTTTTCCATAACCTTGCCCTCATTTCAGGGCTTTGGTATAATCCCCCTGCTTAAAAGGCAGGCC